>NZ_SNUV01000008.1:0-518 GCF_012027685.1 Thermococcus sp. 9N3 | reverse complement strand
CGCTCTTCCGATCTAAAAGAGTGCTTGAGATCACCATTTATGATAAGCCTTCTGGGTTGTTCCCTTAACACTAAACCTTTAAGCAAAGTGAGCATTTGATTAAAAGCCTTTGGAAGATAGATACCTTCTTGAACCAAACTCTCTTCATAACCTAAGTGAAGATCGGCTATTATCAAATTGTCTTTAATTTTGATAGCTTTCTGGGGAAGAAATTCTATTTTCATGGTAACAGATTATACAAATGTGTTTTTAAATTTTCAATGTAAAAAAGTTGAAGAGAAAATTAAACACCTCTCTTTTGCCTTATTCGTCGTACTACATCAAAAATATTCCAGAGATCTTGGATTACATGGAGATGAGGAATTTGATTTAAAACCTCTTCACTTACATATTTTGCTGTAGGAGGGAAATAATACCACACATACTCAGTATTCTCATCTCCACGGCCTATAAATCTCCATGGCTTATCATCCACCCATATAAATATTTCATCCCCATACCTCTCCCTAATAAGCTGG
>NZ_SNUV01000007.1:0-572 GCF_012027685.1 Thermococcus sp. 9N3 | reverse complement strand
GCGGAGATGAGTAGGAGTATTGAGGAGATTACGGATGTGATTACGAATATTGCTGAGCAGACTAACTTACTCGCCCTCAACGCGGCTATTGAAGCAGCGAGGGCTGGAGAAGCTGGTAGGGGCTTCGCGGTAGTTGCCCAGGAGATTAGGAAGCTTGCTGAGGAGAGTAAACAGGCTGCAGACAACATCAAGAACATCATCGACCAGATAACCACCGAAATCAAAGACGCAGTAGAGAGCACCCAGCGCGGTGTCTCAGTCGTGGGTGAGAGTGCGGAAACGCTCAGAGAGACCGTCACGTATCTTACGAACATTGCTGACCTTCTTCAGGAGGCTAGTGGTCGGATGGGTGAGGTGAAGGAGCAGATTATTCGTACGCAGGAGGAGGTTGATAAGGCGTTGCGTGCTTTGGAGAATTTGGCTGCCAGTGCTGAGGAAACTACTGCCAGTGCTGAGGAGGTTAGTTCTGCTGTTGAAGAGCAGACTGCAGCAACAGAAGAACTCGAAAGAGCAGCAAACGACCTCAAAAACATCGTGGCCCAGTTGCGCGATATTATCAGCAGGTTCAAGCT
>NZ_SNUV01000006.1:0-12598 GCF_012027685.1 Thermococcus sp. 9N3 | reverse complement strand
CCTCAAAACGGCATCGTCAACGGCGTATTTATCGGGGTCGAGCTGACAGGCGGTTATGTTGGCGTATTCTCCACTGGCTATCGCCTTCGTATCGCCAACTATTATAGAGCCGTACTCAACGGAACCGCCTACATCGTACGCATAGGTTAGGTTGTAGGCTTTGATGTTCGGATATCCCTGCATGAGGTAGGGCTTGACGTTGCCGTAGGGAGCGTAGGCGTTGAGGAGATAAACGACTGAAGCAAGGGCGTTCTCCGGCGAAACATAGTAACAGCTTCCGAACTCCAAATGCAGTGAATTAAGACCACCATGGAGGGCATTTTCAATTGGATTGCCCTGATAATCCCGGGTAACCCTTGTGTATCCCCATCTGGCGAAGGCGCTTATAAATGTGTTATAAGTTGGGGCGTAGTAGAGTGTTTCCCAAGAATTCGTGGATGAATTCATGAGGATGGAAACCCGCTGCATACATGGTGAGTTTGGTCCTATAATATGGAGCCAGGGGAACTGAAACGTAGTGTAGAGAGGAGTTGCATATTCGGGAATGTCCCAGTACCAGTAGACATCACGATAGAATCCTGTATCATCGTACTCAGTTTTGTTGGAGTAGTTAGATATAATCCTGGTAATGTCCACAGAATACAGGCTCATTGCAGTAAAGGGTATGTAGTCTGCATAGACGTAAGAATTCCTGCCATCCAGGTGGAGCTCTCCAAGTCCATCCCACGTAACGTTCAGAAGTATCGTGAAGTAGGTTCCCGATAGGTCGGAGTAGTTGAAGCCCATTTGCTCCACTACTGATGCAAGGGTAGCGTTGTCCGCTACAAAGTAGCCGCCTTCGTTGATGAGGGTAAAGGACTCAGAGTCAATGCCGTAAACACGGATACTCGCCTTTACGAACTTTATGTGTTCGCCTGCAATCTTAATTGAAAGGTCTGTCAAATTTCCAGGAACGAAAACATACTTCTCTATGTGAATTGAATCGTTGGCCCTAACGTCGGCAAAATAGTAGTGGTGCGGATATCTAAAGGTCGAGGCCTGAGAGGTTGAGTAATTTATCACGATGTACTGTGCACCGTCCTCACCAGAAATCTGGTTGCTCTTGTAAACCACGGCGGTAAATTCGGAATCGGAGCCGCTGTCAACGGCGTTTTGCACCAATGTAACGAGTTCAGGACAAGAATCTGAAGTTAGCTTATCCCCATAGCCAACTAATCCACTACTGCTGGAGAGACAGTCATCAAGGGACTGGCCATTGAGGTAAACATCGTAGTAGGAGAAAGTATAAGCAGGCTCCACGTACCAAGCAACGTTGAGAATAGTGGTATTAGAGGGGAACTGACTGGTGGGGATTATGTACGTTATCTGAATCTGCTTTCCGCTGTGCTGGGTTGCGATATAGTCGCCCTGGTAAACGTAGCTCGTAACCTTGGCCTTCAGCTTGCTGAGGAATGCCCTTGCAACGTAGCCCCTGGGAGTCTGGTTGTAGGCGTAACCACTGAGTACAAGGGTCGCTGAGGACACGTCCTTAGCGAGGGAGTAGTTATAGGCCCCCTTGCTCATGAACGCGTTCGTCCAGTTGTTTATAAGGAGCTCGTAGTTGTAGCCCCTGAGAGTCGAGTTCAGAATGTAGCCGAGGATTACAGAGGCCTTCTTTCTGTAATCCTGGCCAGGATAAATTGGACTCACGGCCCAGTACGTGGCGGCTATCTCAAGAGGGCTCATATCCGGGGTGACCAGGGTCAGGTTAAGAACCGGGTCAGGTCCTGACTCCCAGTCCTGGATAACGCTAGCCGGGACGAGCTGACTTAGCGGAACCGTTCTAAGAAGTTTAAGCATTGCGTTCGCGTCTCCAAGCTCTCCCATACGCATCTTCGTTTTGTAAACAGACTGAACTTGGCTCTCGGCCGTTGTAATTGCGGTTATCATGATTAAGACAAGGAAGAGGGCAAGGACAGCGTCCAGGGTGAACACAAAGCCTCGCCTCATGGTTCATCCCACACCCAGAGTTTTACAAGCAGAGGCTCGTACATGGGGGTCATCAAAACACCGATGTCCCCTTCATCGGTTAGGGTAACAGGCCCAGTGAAGCCGTTGGAGTACAGGTACAGCATGACCGGCCTGCCAAATCCAGCCGGCCCGCTGAATATTACACCCCAGGGAATCGTTACAGAGGTGTTTGAGCCCCGATATGTTGCAACCACGCTGACGTTTCCGCCGCTCGACTCCCAAACTTCGGCATTGAGGGCGTCCTCTGGAGAGGTCTTCCAAAAGCCTATAGCCTTGAGTGTTCCTCCATCAACTGCCACAAGAAGAACGTAACCACTCTCAGCCGGGACATCCACGCGGAGCATGGCGTAGTCTGGAATATCATAGCGGAGGACACCTGCCAGGATTATTCCCGAAGCGTTGCCGACGATAGTAGTGGTTCTGTTGTACTGGAACATGCTGATAACGGTGTTCCTCTCCGAGTATGACACCCAACTCGCGTTTGCCCTGGCCTTCAGCACACTGGAAACGTTGGTTGGATTTACAAGAAAGGATGCGTTCATATAAGACACCCTATTCCATGCTTCGCTCGCACTGAGCTGTTGGGGATAGGTGTAGTTTCCAAGGAGGGATGAAACGGTAAGCGGCTGACCAGTACCTATGTTGAGACATTCTGGAGGGGCAGGGGGCACCCAATCGGGAGACAAAGGATAGCCATTGACTGTGAGAACGGTGGAGGGAAGGATAATGCCCGCAGGAGTTCCCGAGACCTTCTCCCATCCAGTGCTGGTCTTCTTGTACCAGACTCCCGTCTGGTTGGACGCGTACCAGACACCGTTCACGCGAACGTAAACGTTTCCGGGGCTGTACCCCGCAATGCCCACAGTTATTGTGGCAGAGGCACCGGCTATGTCAATCACATACGGGTTTGTAGTATCACCGTAGATTATCAAATCCTTTGCTATGTTGATTGTCCTCGAACCCTCTCCACGAACTATCAGGGCACCTAGGACATACGTATTACCCGCAACGTGAACAGTACCGGCACCTATTATCCTCCAGTCCCCACCTATCGCAAGGTAGGGGTACTCCTGATATGGAGGATAGTGACCAACGTCAACGGTAATGGAACCCCTGGTGTCAACACCCACCGAACCAACTATACAGAAGTCCGATGATGCCACCAGGTGAGCCGCACCCCTAACGTCCAGCGGGTCACAGGGAAGTATAGTGGGGTTATCAAAGGTAAGCTGAGCATTTCCCCTTATTGAACAGCTTCCGTTGTAAACCTCAAAACCCGGCGGAATACCTCCTCCCGCGTTCGGGTTCCATGTGAAGTTGGCCTCAAATGACCACTTGCCCAAATAGAAGTCGAGGAGGAACGGACGCCCAAGGCTGAGGTTGAGAAGGGCGTTTTCAACCCGGGAATCGTTGTTCTTGAGAAGGTCAAAGAAGGTAACAGCCTTGTTGTAGTCAACATACTGACCGGACGACGCCCTCAGTCCCGGAACCACGAGTGCAGAGACGTTCTCGTTCCAGTTAGGGGGGGTGCCCGCGCTCTGGAGGAGAACATCTAGCATCGTATCGGGAACGCTCGTCCTGTCATACCAGCCGAGGAGATTCGTTATCCCCGATTTGAGATTATCGGAGGTAGCACTAACCGCACCGAGCATGAATATCACTATAACAATCGCAAGGAGGGCATCAAAACTCAAGAGCTGACCTCGCCTCATCTCACCACCACCGTAATGTTAACCGGTTTCTCGCCGTAGTACAGGTTCTCGCCGACCAGCTTAAAGCCCGAGATACGCGAAAGCCTGAGCTTAAGGTAGAGCGTCACGTTGCCCTCAAAGGCGTTGGGAAAGGCTCCCCCTGGATACTCGAAGACGAGTGTTGCGTTAACGGAGGAGTTCGTCTCAACGGACAGGCCAACGAAGCGACACCCAAGGGGGGTGTAGTTCCACAGCTCAACGAGGTTGTTGAGGGGCGCGTGAAGGGAGTCGTTGACCACGACGCCGGTGTTGAGGTAAGAGCAAACGTCAGAACCGGCGGTTCTGAAGGCATCCGAGAGCGAGACAGCCTGATTCGAGTACACGACGGAGGGGAGAATGTAGACTATCCCGGTCAGGATTATCGCAGTTATGAACAGCAACTCGATTGCGGTCTGACCCCTACGTTTCGACGACGACTTCCACACCATCGGGCAACCTCCTAGACGACAGTTTAAACTCCCTCATGGTTTGGGTCAGCAGGACCGAGCTCGTCGTTCCAGGGGGCACTTGGAGCTTCTCCACCACAACGTACTCCCTACCACCGATTTGGGCGCGAATCTGCAGGTATCCATCGGCCCTCAGGGTTACGTTAATCCACTCCCCGGGCCCAAGCTCAACGGGAGACTCCTTCACAACGGTGATTCCAGGGGACGCGTAGAGCCTCGCGACAGTTCCTCTTATGTCTATGGCAAAGGCCTTCAGCTGGGCCGACGTGCCGAGGACCTCGGTCTCAGTCTTCTCGCTCAGGGCAACGTTCATCACGCTCAGCATGGTTATCGAGATTATGGCGACTGCAAAGAGCAGGTCAAGACTTATCTGACCCCTCATTTCAGGCACCCGGCTTGATGTTTATGTAGAGCGTTTTAGACGTGGCGTTGTACGCCATCGAAACCGGCAACTCAGGGTTCCATTCAACAACAATTCTCATCGTCCCGGGCACGTCTGCCGGGTTGAGCGGAACCATGAATTTTGATTGTGTCGTGGAATTGTACAGGAAGTAGGTCTGAACCCAGACACCTGTTCTGTCCGGGCCAGAGAGGGTCGGCTTAGAACCGCTCTCAGCGACGGCCACGGCTATTACAGAGTTCTCGGCTCCAATGGGAAAGAGCCTATCCCTAGTCCCTATGAAAAGCAACTGAACCTGAGGGGATGTCAGGTTAAATGCCTTGGAGAGGTACTCGGAGTTGCGGAGCAGGTTGAAGTGCGCGTAAACGGTAACCTTTGACCCCGGACCCTGGGCGTAAACCTGGTCAATTGCCCCGGCTATAACGTTCGCAACGCTCTTTTCCTCAAGGGCGATTTGAATCGCCAGGGTACCCGAGGAGGGAGAGCTTGAATCAAACCCCACGTTCTTGACTGAGTAGAGTAGCATAATCAGCATTATCGAGAACACAAGCATGAACTCAAGCGAAATTTGACCGCGCCTTCTAAGGACTAACCCCATCTCACTCCCTCCATAAGGTCATAGGATTGAACCATATTTAACGGTTACTCCCCAGATTTGTCTTCAACGACCGCAAATATGCCCGAAGGCGTTCTCTTTGTTTCTACGCCAAAATAACCCCCTGTGAACAGCTTAAACTTGTATTTCTCGGGGGTGAGCCCGTGTTTAGTGACGATTGCCCGGAGTTCGTCTATGAAGAACTGGGTGAGTTCGTAGTAGAGCAGGTCGAGCGAGCTCCTCACCCTGTCCCTTACGGCGACCGCCAGGGGGAGAATGGCAAGACCGAGCAGGATGAACGGTGTGCCCGTCAGAACCGTCGCAAGGCCGGTCAGCCCAACAACAGTCCCGAGAACCGCGTAGGAGAGCCTTTCAAGCCTCTTGAGCTTCTTCCCGAGTTTAACCTTCTCCTCCCAGATGTCGAGCAGGGCGGGGTTGTAGAAGTCGAAGGCCGTATGACGCTTTCCCTTGGCCATCCTCTCCCTTATCAGAGCGTCCCAGTCGTCGGTGTAGTATATGACCTCCCCACGAAGCTTTGCCCTCTCGGCGTCGAGGGAGGAGATAATCCGGATTATATCCTCGGCGCTTTCGTGGGCGATGTGCGAGTAAACGGACTTCTCATCGAGTTCGAGCGCGACCTCCACCGAGTCCTTGATGTTCTCCATCACTCCTCACCCTCGGGAACTGGGTAGATGTCGTCGAAGTCGGGCAAACCGCTGAGGAGCTCGCTCTTCTTTGTTTCCGCCTCTTTCTTGGCCTCCATGAAGGACCTCGCGTACTGCTTGGCGGTTTTGACGATTTCCTCGATGCTCCTGCTCTCGTAGATTCCGCTGAGGAGCGTGACGACCTCAACCTCCCTCTCGCGCGGGTCCGGATAAAAGCCCCTGAAAATCTGCTTGCCCCTGATTTTGCTCGTGAGGTAATCGAGGGCCTCGAAGATGTCTCCAGCCTTGAGAACCTCCGGCGGGCCGTGTACCGCGACGAGGCCGTAGAGGGCGGACTCGATGTTGGCGTCGAGGTAGAGACCCTCGCTCTCAAAGGACTTGATTATCAGCCTCGACAGGCTCTTCACCTTGCTCGCCTCGGCCTTCGCGTAGCCAACGGTGGCGAAGCTCCCAAAGGCCTTGAGGACGAACTTGAGGTCGCTCGCGTCGAGCGTCTGCTCGCCGGGGACATCCACGAGGGCCAGAAGAGAGGCTATCCTCTCGACTATGGTGTAGTTAATCCTCTCGTAGGCCCTGCTTATGTCGTCGTTGCCCTCCTTCAGCTTGTTGTTGTCTATCGCTATTATTGAGTCCGCAATCTTGGAGAGCTTGTCTATCGTTATGGCAGCGTTGATTGTGGGCCTTATGCCCTCTTCCCTGAGCGGGAGCGCGCCGATGGCAACGACGAGCGAGTCGGGGTACTCCTCCTTGAGGGCCTCAGCAAGGACGGGCGTTCCGCCGGCGCCGGTTCCACCGCCGAAGCCGAAGGTGAGGAAGAAGATGTCAACGTCCTCGTAGCCGACTATGGAGTTGATTTTGCGCATCACCAGCGGCAGGTCGCGCTTCATTGCCTCCCTGCCCAGTATGGGGTTAGCGTTGACGCCCTTACCGCCTGTGAGGCTCTCACCTATGAGTATCCTCCTGTCCTGTGGGACGTGCTTGAGGTACTCGAGGTCGCCGCGGGAGGTGTTCACCGCGAGGGTTTCGAAGTCAACTAGCGCGAACAGGTCGGCTATCTTCGTCCCGCACTGGCCGATTCCTATTATCAGGGCCCTCAAGGGCCTTCACCCCACGACCTTCTGGATGAACCTGTCGTTCTCGTACGTCAGCACCATTGCATCACCGTGAATGTAGCGTATGAAGCCCGTTGTGAAGAGCTCGACGGCCATCCACCTGCTCGACGGTGAGTAGAACACGAAGAGCACGTTTCCGCCCGGGGTGTAGCCCGGAACCAGCACTATCGAGGAATCCACCGGCGCGGTGTAGTTGGCCACCACTACGCTTCCATTCTCAACGCGGAAGCTGAGGTAGGGGTTGTATGCTGAGACGTTGTAGCTTCTATAGGGCGCCACGACTATGTAGTAACCCTCACCGATTTCAGTCGTGTTGGCAACCACAAAGGAGTTCCCGTAGAGCTCGATGAGAGAACCCACAACCTTTTCGGTCTCGTTCTTGGAGAGTCCGGATGTCACGAGTGTAAAGAGCTCCGAACCGAGGGCCAGCCTGACGTCATCAAGGGTGACCTTCGGAACGAACTTGTAGCGGGAAAGGTACATCACTGCAAAGGCCGTCTCGACGGACTTTCCGTTGATTTCGCCGCTCTGCTTGGCCCCGATGACAAAGTTGAGGGTGTCCCTGCTGAAGTTGTAGCCGAACTCAGCCAGAACGTCGGTGACGCGGACGGTCAGCTCAACGGTGGGTTTCTCCTGGATAACGCGGCCGCTCATCGGGTCGTAGTAGGGCTTCCAGTAGGCCCAGCCACCGTCAACGCGCTGGGAAACGAGCCAGTCTGCGTGGGGCTTGAGCTCGTCCTCGGGCACGATTCCCCGAAGGGCCTCGATTATTGAAACGGTCGTCATGACGTCGGGCCTCAGCATGTAGGAGAAGTAGGGCGTCGAAACGTAGATTCCCCATCCCCCGTTGGAGGTGCCCAGAACCCACTTAACTGCGCGCTGGATGAGGGAGTCGTTGGCGGGCACGCCAAGGTCAACGAGGGCCCTGACGGCGAGTGCAGTCTGGTAGGGCTGGGGACCGAGGTTGTTGCCCCAGAGGCCAATTCCGTAGGGAAGCTGGGAGGAGATTATGTCGTTGATTGCCTTCTCCTTTTCCTCCGCCGAGAGGGCGTGGAAGTGGAGCAGTGTCTCAAGGGCGTAGAAGTAAGCGGGGGAGAACCTGTGGGTGCTCACCATCCTCGCCCCATCGACGGTGAGAGCTTCCCTGGCCCACGAGAGAGCCTTCTCGACGGACTCGTTGGTCGGAACGCAGTATTTGAGAGCGAGGAGGGCGTAGTAAGTTGCCTTCTCGTTTGACGGGCCGGGTTTAACAAGGGGCCAGCCCCCGTCGTCGTTCTGGAGGGACTCAAGGGCGGAGCACGGGGCAACGTAGGGGTTCTGCTCAGCAGGAAGCTGAGGGGTGTACTGCTCGAGATATGCAACGGCCATGAGTGCGAATGCAGACGTCTTAACTACCTCGGGAGTCGTGAGGGGATACGTTGGCGACGAGAGCCAGTAGGCGTAGTCGCCGGAAACGTTGGCGAGTTCGAGCAGTTTGCTCACGAAGAAGGAGGTGGTGAAGTCCAGGGGCCTGACGAGCTCAAGGGCATAAGTGAGCATGGCCCTGTCGAGGGTCGTTATAGAGTCGCTCCTGAGGAGTTCCTCAACGTTGGAGACGATGTCGTCGGGCACAGGGTAGTTAACGGCGTGGAGGGCTATAACCTTGAGCGCAAGAGCCTGAGGAGCAGGGAGGGTCGAGGGGGCGGAGAGGAGGAAGCCGACTGCGTTCTTTATTGGGCTCTCAGTATAGTAGTAGCCGTACTCACCGAGGGCCCAGACGGCCATGACGGTCGGGTAGAAGGCGGGGGCACTGTCCGGGACGTAGCCCCAGCCATTACCGGACGATGACGTGAGAAGGTACGACACCGCACCTGAAACACCCTCGATGAGAGCGGAGCGGTGAACCGGAGAAACGTAAGGTTCTGCCTTAAGAAGGGCAATAAGGGCATAAGAAGTGTCAACCACGTTGCTTGTCTCGTTCGGAAGGTAACCCCACCCGCCGTCGGAGTTCTGAAGGGAGAGCAGTCTCATGGCGAGGGAGTCGATTTTATCGGCAGACGTGTTGCCAACGGCTTTCTGGGCACCGGACAGGGCCATGAGAACGAGGCTCATTTCTCGAACGCTCTGAACGTTGGAAGAGGTATCTTCGAGAAAGTTAACGCTCCAGCTGATTTGGCCAGCGTAAGCGCCGGGAATTACCAGGAGGAGAACCATTAAAACCGCCGCTATCCTGTTCATATACTCACACCCCAACCAAAAATGGTGGGGAAGATAAATAAAGTTTTCCACGTGGCGTGGAATCAATCAGAAATGAACCTTCCCGTCAATCCCCTTCCTCTGCCGTCCACGTCGTCGCGCATGATGAGAACGACCCTGCTCGGCTCGTACTCGTCCTCGATGTGGTAGCCGGGCAGGTGCTTCACGAGCTCCTCGGCGAAGGCCCTGATTTCCTCGTGCCTCGGCATGTTGTTGATTGTGAGCCTGTTCCGCGAGAAGCCGACGAACATGTAAGCTTTGGCCTCGACGAACATCGGGTTCGCTATCTTAATCAACTCGGCGTACTTTTCGGGGCTGTGCATGTTCTCGCCCTTGACAAGGGTGAGCCTTATCACCGTCCTCGTTTCCGCGTCGCGCATGAGCTTAAGCGTCTCCTTTATCTTCTCCCAGCCGTCGGGAATCATCGGGACGTTGACGCGGTTGTAGGTCTCGATGTCAGGAGCGGTCAGCGAGACGTAGAGCTGCGTTGGAAGCTTATCTTCTCTAATCATCTCCTCCAGCCTTTCAGGGACGGTTCCGTTGGTGACTATGAAGGTCGTAAAGCCCCTCTTGTGGAACTCCTCAACGAGGTCGCCCATGTATAGATAGAGCATCGGCTCGCCCGATAGGCTAATCGCCGCGTGCTTCGGGTTCCACGCTTCCTCGAACTTCTCTTTCGGAACCTTGGGGTTGCCCTTGTAGCCGACGAGAAGCTTCCTCTGGGCCTTTATGCTCTCCTCGACGATAAACGCCGGGTCGTCCCAGGGTTCTGGCAACTCGGTGCCGAGGAAGCCCTCCATCGGGCGCCAGCAGAAGATGCAGTTGTGGGTGCACCAGGCCAAGACGGGCGTCATCTGCAAACAGCGGTGGCTCGCTATGCCGTAGAACTTCTGCTTGTAGCAGAAGCGACCCTTGGTGAGGCTCTCCTTGAGCCAGTGGCAGAGCTTAACTCCGCTGTGCCTGCCAACGAGCTCGTAGTGCTGTTTTCTGAAGAGGAGCGCGATTTCCTCGGGCATGTTCGGGTTGGCCTTAACCACTATCGCCATTAGTCTCACCTAACCCAAACTCGGGAGAGGTTTTAAAAACCTGATTGGTCGCGACTGTGCATCGTCGAAAATTCCTTCGTCAATCTGCGAAAGGTTTAAAAGGTCAAGGCCGAGCCCACAACCATGATGCGCATAAAACCCGAACCCATGCTCAAGCCGAGGGAGATAGTTCTCTTCCCTGGCGAGGAGCCCGAGGAAGGGAGCGAGAGGCCCAAGGTGAAGCTCCTCCACGAGATAAGGCGCTACCGCCTGGCCTGAACAACCACGATGTCCTCAAAGAAGAGGTGCCTTTTGGCGACGACCTCAGCCCTAAGGCCGACTTCCCGGAAAAGATTCAGCGTTTCTTCAATCCCGGTTATCGAGCTCTGGACGAGGTAAACCCTGCCGTTCTCGGTCAGATAATCAGGCACCTCCCGGATGAACCGGTATATCACCTCCCTCCCGGTTTCCCCACCGACGAGGGCCAAATCTATCGGTTCCTCAGGCTCACCCGGCAGGTAGGGGGCGTTGAAGGTTATCACGTCAAACCTTCCCGAGACGTTCTCGAAGAGGTTGCTCAGGCGGAACTCGACGTTTCTGATTCCGTTCAGCAGGGCGTTCCTTCTGGCGAGTTCTACGGCCTTTGGGTTCACGTCAACGCCGAGGACGTATTTAGCCTTCCTCGCCATGAGGAGGGCTATAATTCCCGTCCCGGTTCCAACGTCGAGCGCCATCTCACCGGGCTTAACCTCAAGGGTCTCGGCGAGGAGAAACGTATCCTCCGCCGGCTCATAGACGTTCTCGTCGAGCAGGATTCTGAGACCGTAGTAATGTGGCATGGTGGCACATTACAAAGCGTGTTTATGGGGCTTTCGGCAGTTAACCAGGAGATATCTCGAAAATTTTTTGGCATACCTATCTAAAAACTTGGTGTTTATCAAAATGACAGGGGGAAGTGGGAACGGAAAGCACATGTGAAGAGACAGTCTATTTTTGTTGACAGTGCGACATATGTAATCTACAAAAGACTTAAGTAGACCAGATTTGATATGAGTGCGCTAAAACATGCAGGGGTGAACTAATATGGAGCGGAGGGTGGTAGTTGGCGGACTGCTCGTTCTGGCACTGGTTCTGTCCCTCTTTGCTGTGCCAACCGCTGCCAAGGGCAGCGACACGGTTAGGGTGGTTGCCCTTATAGACAGGGACGACTTCAGGGGAGACGCCGTCAGGGGCATTGGCGGTAAAATAGTCTACGAGTTCAAGCTGATTGATGCCGTCGTCATTGACATTCCTCCCAACACGGTTGGAAAGCTCGCCAAGCTTGAGGGAGTTAAGAAGGTCGAGTTCGACGCCCAGGCCCAGCTCTACAGGGGAGGGCCGAGGTGGCTCGTTCCAGAGCCCACACAGCCCGCCCAGGAGATTCCCTGGGGAATAGAGCGCGTTAAGGCTCCCGACACATGGAGTATAACCACCGGCGCCAGCAACGGCGTCATCGAGGTTGCCATACTAGACACCGGAATAGACTGGGACCACCCCGACCTCAAGGACAACATCGCCTGGGGCGTCAGCACCATAGGTGGAACCGTCAGCACCGACCCCGCTGACTGGTACGACGGCAACGGCCACGGAACCCACGTCGCCGGAACCATCGCGGCGCTTAACAACGACATCGGCGTCGTCGGAGTCGCCCCGAACGTTGAAATCTACGCCATAAAGGTTCTCGACGACAGGGGAAGTGGAGCGTACACCGACATAGCGATAGGAATCGAGCAGGCCCTTCTCGGTCCGGACGGAATACTTGACAAGGACGGGGACGGAATAATCGTTGGAGACCCGGATGATGACGCCGCCGAGGTCATAAGCATGTCCCTCGGAGGACCGAGCGACGATGAGTACCTCCACGACATGATAATCAAGGCCTACAACTACGGCGTCGTCATCGTCGCCGCGAGCGGTAACGAGGCCGCCGACCAGCCGAGCTACCCGGCCATCTATCCGGAGGTCATAGCGGTTGGAGCCACCGACTCGAGCGACGCCGTAGCTTACTTCAGCAACCTCCAGCCCGAAGTTAGCGCCCCGGGCGTTGACGTGCTCAGCACCTACCCGGACGACACCTATGAGAGCCTCAGCGGAACCTCAATGGCCACCCCGCACGTCAGCGGTGTCGTTGCGCTCATCCAGGCGGCCTACTACAACAAGTACGGCAAGGTTCTCCCGGTCGGAACCTTCGATGACATGAACACCAACACCGTCAGGGGAATCCTCCACGTTACCGCCGACGACCTCGGAGACCCCGGATGGGACATCTACTACGGCTACGGAATAGTCAGGGCCGACCTGGCAGTCCAGGCGGCTCTTG
>NZ_SNUV01000005.1:0-14876 GCF_012027685.1 Thermococcus sp. 9N3 | reverse complement strand
GAGGCATGAACTACACCTAAATCTATATCTCGCAAGAGTTATTGATGATTCTAACCATCCTCTAGTACAAATCCTTGGGATACATCCGTCCAATCTAATATATTGGACAACTGAGTTTCCATGGGGATACACCGGAGACACCTCGGACTTTGTGGCTATCGAGCTTGAGAGAACGGATTCCGGAAATGAACTTAAGATATACCTATTTGAATTCAAAAAAGACTCAATTGATAGACACGCCTTGGCAGAGGTCCTTCTTTATGCTCCCTGGGTTGCCAGAGTAGTTTTCCATGCAATGGCAAATAGAAATATCAAAAAAATAAAAGTCATTCCAATCTTAATAGGTTTTAGAGTCCGACTTAGGGCTGTTCCCTGGTATACTAGCCCGATCCAGCTACACAATCTCTGCGGGCAACGTGTCGATCTTGAAGTAGATGTTCCTATTTTATTTGAATATAGACCAATAGGAGTGTTCCAACAGAATGGGCTGTACTACGCCAGAGATCTACAGTTTAACAGAGTCAGGAGACCTATACGAGGAATTCCTCCGCTCCCGACTTCGTTTACAGCAACAAAAGTTGAGAGAGACTACATTGTTAACAACTATTTACAAGGATTTTAGAACTGCTTTCTCTTAGTATTTCAACTTTTTGGAATTCTTAACCGGTTGTTCTTTTAGTATGATTCTATCCCCTTTAATAATCTTTCTTAGCATTCGCCATTGAGACGAAATTGGTTTTCTAGGGCAAATATCCTTTAGAGGGCATTTCTCACAACGAGGAGTGAGAGTACACACTTCCCTACCAAGGTCTATCAAGCTGTATCCAATTATTCTAGGATCTGCATTTTTATAGAGTTGCCAAATTTTTGCTCTTGCGAGGGTCTCACGTTCAATCCCATACATCCTGTTAAGAACACGCATAACATTCACGTCAACAACAGGAGTCGGCTTACCACATCCAAAGTTCATGATCGCAGATGCTATATATACTCCAACCCCAGGGAGAGTCAGTAACTCTCTGAAATTACAGGGTACTCGACCATTATACTTCCGTAGTATAAGCTCTGCAATATTGTATAATCTCTTAGCCCTATATCTCAGTCCTAATTCTTTAAAGTATATTTCTAACTCTCTGATGTCAACCCGTAATATGTATATAGGGGTTGGAAATTTAGAGATAAATTTATCATATAACATACCAACATTTTCTCCCCTTGTTCTTTGTAGTAGCATTTCGGCGACTAGAATCTTATAGGGATCCTGCAAAGTTCTCCAGGGAAATTTCTTATCCCCCGAGTTCTTTAGATACCACTCTTTAAGTCGGATGCTGACTACTCTTTCAAGTTTATTCTCCAGTTCCTGCACCACAGGCCCCCCCATGTCACAAATATTCAAGGAGTTTCTTTGCAAGTGCATATGCCAGAAATGGGGGGACTGCATCCCCTACTAGCACCCTCTGCTTTACTATAGAAACCTCATCCAAGAGATATTTGTCGGGGAAAGACTGGAGGCGTGCCATCTCTCTGACTGTAAGTCCTCGAGGCTGCTCAGGATGGGCGAAGAACCATTGAGGCCTGATACCACCCGCTGGAATTGTGGGAGCAGGTTCATTCCAACTAAGCCGGATTCTCTGTTTAAACGTTTTGTATATTGGATGCCCGGGAGGAGTATTTTTTATTCTTTCAATTGTCCATTCTGGATGCTTAGGTGCAACGTGAGAAGTCAACTTTTTTGCCCCTTTCCTCATGATTTTCTGATACTCACTTTTTGGCGGAGACTCATAATCTGTCTTCTTTTCTCCAGACTTCAGGGGAGGTAAGTCTGAAATCGCATCCCACACCGTAAATGTATCACTATCCTCTGGAAGCAGCAACGCATGCTCTATAGGGGATGGTGGATCAACTCTTTCATGACCATCAACACCTACAAAGAATATCCTCTGCCTTTTTTGGGGAACCCCATACTTAGTTGCAAGTAAAACAAACGAGTTAACTTTGTATCCGAGTTTTTCGAGAGCTTTTTCAATTGCTTCTTTAAAAGAGCCGTTTTTCCTCCTAGCTAACCCCGGAACATTCTCTATAAGAACCGCATTTGGCCTAACTTCCCTCACAATACGAAGGAATTCCAGAAACAGATAATTTCGGGGATCTGTGGGATTATATCTCCGATTTAATAGAGAATACCCTTCACAAGGGACACCTCCAACAATGACATCCACATCCCCTTTGCTAAATTGACCTCTCTCAAAGATCTCCCTAACACTAACTTTCCGTATGTCCTTTACTATATAATTTACTTCTGGATTGTTTCGGATGTAGATTTTCATAGCATCATAATCAAAGTCAAGCGCAAATACCGGTCTAAATCCTGCTAGCTTGAAACCATATGTTAATCCTCCAACTCCTGAAAACAAGTCCACAAATACCAAGTGGCTTTTCATGATTTGTACCTCCTTTTTGCTTCTCTCAAAAGTGAATTCTCAGGCACCTTTGAGACTGCAACGATACAGTACTTGATGGCCTCATTAAGAGACATATCTACACTCAACATTGGGATGTCCTGATCAAACTCCTTGCAGATATCCACAATTGCTAACAATACCCTAAACTGGTCATATTTTCGTTTGTATGCTTTCTTTAGTATCTTCTCGATATCATCCATAATGTTTGGATCATTTTTTGCTTTAATACACAAATATAATGTTTTTTTGACCCACACAGAAAAAGACTTCCTATTTTCTTTGGGTTGTTTTTTCAGATTTTTAGAACCCGATTTGTAGTTATTGATCCATTCTCTTAATTTTTGAAGCCTGATCTCAGGAGTATCAGTATCTACACTTTTTACGATTTCAGTTGCACCTGCCAATGCATATAATGTTTTATATAGTGTTTCTTGGATATCTATCAAGTTTGAAATTATATTGAGAGCTTCCCTCCTTCTTGAAGGAGATAGCAAAGTTAGTATTTTTCGGAGCTCTCCCTTGCTATATGTTTCAATTCCCCGTCCTTTTTGAAACCCATAGTTGGATAACTTCTCTTCAAGGTTCCATATTTTAATTCGAAGATTTTCAAGCGTTTCATTAGAGATAATCTCTAACTCGTCATTTGTCAAAGAGTCAACAGACATACAATCCCCTCCATCCCATTGCGTTAGGAAATATAAAGATTATCCACCTCTTTTTTGGTATTACAATATTTATAAGATTTTTGGTATTACACAAATAAGAACTTCACATGTCTATATATTCTCTATATATTCAGGTCAACTTTCCATAGTCCCCACTTTATATTCTAGTGTAATCCCCTCACTTATCGACATACCAAACCTTGATAGCTTCATTAATGTTTTGCTTTCATAACGATATCCTCATAGTCAACAGACACACCTATATTTTCCTTACATTCCTTTCCCAAACAAGACTCTCTTCATTGTTCAAGAGCTCTTTTAATTTCCGCTAGATAATGAAACTTAGAAAGCGAGTTTTTCATAGGAATAGACTCCCCAATAATCTTGGTTCCACACCACCCATTTATATTATTTAACTAAACTCTTAAATAGCTCGTAAGTTTTCCCCCGGCAATGCCACCAACCAAAAAGGCCAACTCACAGCTTTTGGCAAAATAAAAAGCCGTAAAAATGCGTTTTTTGAGTATCGAGACCAATATACTGCCTTAATAACTTAAAAACTCTCCACAAGGGAATATTACCTAAAGAATGTTTAAGGAAAGGGTTAAATATTTAATCAAAAAGTTAAATATAGGTGAGGTAAAAATGAAGCCAGAAACGGAAAAAGCCATTTCAGAATTCCTCAACTTCATTGAACTTGTCAGCGGGAAGCTTAGAACCGAGAAAAAACGCAGGGTTGCCAATTCACTCCTAAAAGCCTTCTCAGAGCACAACGGGAGAATAAATGCCTATGAAATGGGAAGCAAAGACGGAATAATATTCAAAATTGCCGAAGAGAACGGCGTTTCCTACGTTCACGCCTATGAAGTCCTAAAAGAACTCATAGACCTCGGCATAATCGCCAAAACCCTCAAAGGCTACGAACTAAGCCCAACCTTCAGAAAAAGGGTTTATCGCCTCTACAAGGCCCTCGGAGACTTATAAATCCGCTTTTTCCCCACACATCTCATTTTCAATATCACTTTCGATATCGAATTCAATATCACTTTTAATAGCTCCTTTCGCCGAAATTTTCGCTTTAAATTGAAAAAAGGATAAAAACAGGAAGGAGAAGGCTAACTGAAGAACTACAGGGGAGAGGGTGTGAGATTTGAAACACACGATTAGCAGAGCCCGGTATGAGAGCCTTATGAAAAAGCTCGAACAGACGGCCATCATCGTAGATGGCCAGAGAAAAATCGTAATTTATCAGAGGAGGGGTGAAAATGCAAACATTTCGAAAAATTAGACCACAGAACAGGAAAAAACCAAACTACTACCTCATGAACCCGTGGATTTCGCTGAAGGAACAACCTAACCTCGTTTTCCACCTCATAGACCAGCAGGCTAAGGAAATCCACCCGCCCGTGGTATGGTGGAACGGGCACCTCTACTACGAGCTCAATCCGGGAGTTTTGAGGCCAATTAAAGAACAGGAGGCGTTAGAATGGTGGAAGAGGAGGCTAGTAGGATAATCGAGGAAGAAGACGGTGTTTTGGTCGTCAAGCACGTCTATTCAATAGAGTGGACTATCTCAACGCCTACAGGAAAGGCCTTTCACGTGAGTATAGCCCATGAAGACCCAGAAAAGGCAAAAGCAATGGCTTTAGAGCTTTTTGAGAAATCTAAAGCGTTCTTAGAGGGTGGTGGCCATGGGGCTTATTCAGTTTAGACGCTTGTGGGGTGAGAAAGTCATCGTCGAACGAAAGAATAGAGATGTAGTAGTCGGAACACTCAGCGGAGAGGACGGCATGTTTATCTACCTCGAAGACGGGCAGTTGATAAGAGAGAATCAGACAATAGAAGTTCCCACAGCCGTTATTTCGAAAAAATCAATCTCCATGTTACAGGTGAAGAAAAATGAGTGATGAAGTTATTCGCTCTATTCAATCTCTATTAGAGGGCCTTGTGAACGAAGCGAACGTCCACAGACGCCTCGTCCTGGAAGGGGCCATCCTCGACCTTTTTGAGGTTGTACTGATAAAACACGAACTAAAGTTGCCAGTAGTAATAGGAACCTCAGGAAAACGACAGAGACTCACAAAGAGAGAGGACGTTGAAAAAATCATCACCTGGCTTAAGAAGGTCGTTAGTAGCTCCGCGAGAGAAGTTGACAACCCAATGCCCAACGACGGGCTAATACGGTATCGGAAAACGGCTTTTAGAAATACTCTCCTCGTCCAGGGGATTCTAATACAACTTTTGGAGCAAGGCATTTTCGGAGAACAAAGCATGTTCAAACTCTCGGTTAGGCTCCCAGGCCAAGAGCCGGAAAAGGCCGAGAAAGGCGCAGGGCATAATTAATTTAAGAAAACAGATGGGGGGTTAGGGGGTTTCATCAGTGAGAGGCGGGCAAGCCCTCTTCCGAGCAAAAGGCGAAGAACTTTGGAAAGAACTACTCACCCGAGACTATGAGAAAGGCGGACTCTCATTTCTCATTTTGGGACCAAAGGGGCAGGGAAAAAGCACTTTACTGGCCACAATAGCCTTAACGTCCCTCCAAATCGGCGATATAGTAGTTTGGAGAGGGAGAGAAAGAGACTTTTGGCCGAGGCTCCCCAGGGAGCTTACTAAAGTCTTTGTTCACGAAAACGACGAACTAAAACTCTTCAAACTCAAACCAGGGAAAGCAAATGGCGAAGACATAACCGAGAGCATTGAAGTTTCAAAATTCAAAAGCATCGAAGACCTCTACAATTCTTTAGAACCGGGAAAAATTAACATCATCTACGAGCCGACCTACCATCAGCCGAGCGAAAAACTCAAGGAAATGGCAGATACGACAGCCGAATGGTTAAACGGGCGTTTTTGGTGGTTCGATTTCTTCATTTACCTATCACGGCGCATTGACGCAAGGTTCATGACCGTCTGCATTGACGAGATTGACGACCTCTTTCCCTCGGGGTCCTCGGGCCTGCTATGGAGGGCCCTAGAAAGCATCCAACACAGCCTAGCAGAATTTCGAGAAAAACTAATCTGGCTTTTCGGCACGACGCATGACCCCGGGCACGTGGACCCACGCACACTCAAAAAATTCGACGGGTTCATCTACCTCCGAGGAGCAATAGCACCAAAGAGGTCCACGATGCCGGACAAGAATGCACCAGCAAAATTGAGCCTCGGCCAAGGAATCATTGAAATTCGAGGGAGAGGGTATGGGGGATTCGAATTCGACAAAATACCCCATGATGGCTACCTCTACGCCATCCAAAAGAAATGGGTCGGACCCGAAGTGCACATCACGAAAAAGAGCATCAAAGACGAGATAACAAAAATCGCAGAGGAAGAAGGGGTAGAAAAAGCAATGGCAAAACTCCAACAGCTCCGATTGGAAGGAAGAATCAGCGAACGCTACTACTACATTCTCAAGAGTTCCCTAGCTCGTTTAGAGCTTTCTTAGAGCTCTCCAATTTCGTTTTTATTACAACTCTAAAAGGCCTTTGGGTAAAGCCACACTAAAAATCAAAAACCCATTATGGGTGGTTTCTCAAGGTAGTGGTAACTAAAACCGAGCCATTTAACCCCTGAATCGACCCCGACATGGTTACATAATATCGTGGTAACCGCCAATCTGAGGATATTCAAGGGGATATCCCCACTAAACCGGGCCCAAAGACCCACATTTCTCACGCTGAAACCTCCTAAAAGTTGGTTATGGGTTTACTGGGTTTAATGGGCTTAATGGGTTTACTGGGTTTAATGGGGATTTTTGCGAACTTTTTTGAATGCACATAAATGACAGGCCGATTTTCCCATTTTGCCCAGTTTGTCCATTATACCCATTAAGTCCAGTATACCCATTAATGTTCATTACACCAGTAGATAGTAAAAGAAAGAAAAGTCAGGACCGGAGGGTTGATTAACCATCTCCGGCTAATAAGGTGAAAATGGGAGGTCTATCACGAGAGCTCCAACTCGGTTTCTCAAGTGATAATTGACAAAATATCAAGAAGGAACCTTATGGGTATAAATAATGCCATTTTTGACCGCAGTTAGCCGGTATAAATATACTTGTATTTGCGCCTTGTTGTCATTTTGATAATATTTTTGCTTATCATCCCTAAATTGCTTTATTTTGAATCCGGCGATTGTCTAAGTGATTATGTAGCTGGGGGTAAGGTATATAAGCTTGCACAATAGGTATTAGTTTTAGGAGGTTCCCCTCATGGCCCGTGTATCCCCCTTTAAAGGTAAGAAGACTAGAACGACTTCAATGAAGTTGCCAGTAGACCTTTTGGATGTCATGGATGACCTCATAAGCTTAGGTCTCTACAGGAGCAAAAACCAGATTGTAGCTGAGGCAGTTAAGGACCTCTACTATCGGCTAGCGATGGCTATTGAGCTTAGGTATCTCGCTCAAAAGAAGGCTATTGAGAGCGGAAAGGACCCTAAAGATATTACTCACGCAGATATTCTAAAGGCGATGGGAGAGATTCTCCAAGAAAGAAAGGAAGAATTTGAAGATAGAGAGCCGTTTTTAGAGGCTATAGGGAAGGTCATGGCGTTAAATCCTGAAAAAGCCCATGAAGTTGCCAAGAAGATGTTGGAGGCGCTAAAAGAATGAGTCGTGATAATAAGGGGCCGTCCCCCAACGGCCCCCTCATGGCCCGTGTATCCCCCTTTAAGAAGAATCTTAGGAGGTCGGTCATATGGATATGGAGAATAAGAACATAAAAAGTTTACCATCTACTGATACGGCGGTTTCC
Source organism: Thermococcus sp. 9N3 (assembly GCF_012027685.1). NCBI lineage: Archaea > Methanobacteriati > Methanobacteriota > Thermococci > Thermococcales > Thermococcaceae > Thermococcus > Thermococcus sp. 9N3. Next base: position 7,004 of record NZ_SNUV01000005.1, on the reverse strand, counting down.
GGCGGTAGCAACCGGGGGTTGATTAATCCATTTAAGGAGATTCTGAAGGTTTTGGACAAAATAGAGGCCGAGAATCCGAGTGTGGTAAGGGTTTCTCTTCAAGACCTCAAGGAAGCCGGCTTAGGTCCGATGGAGAGGGTTATAGTCAGGACGTTGATAACCACTTTTGACGTTGATAGGGAATACCTAATCGAAAACTTTACCGAGGACGAGATTAAGGAGAGAGCTGATGAAATTAAGATTAGTATCCAGGCCTTGAGGCGTAGGATTGAGGAGGAAAACCTTAAATGGGAAATGGAGCACTCTAACAATCTTTACGAGAGATATAAGCTTCTTAAGGAGACGAAGGAAGAGTTTGAGCTTTTAAGGTCTAAGGTTAAATGGGCAGACTTCTCCGAGAGTCGGAAGATTTTGGTGCTAGCTCACTACATCATGGAGGCCCTCAAACAAGATACTAACATGGTTGCGCTGGCTAACTTCCCGAAGCCTGACCACTTCTATTACTTAGAAAAGGGTAGGAGAATTCGCTTTAATGATGTAGCGTTTGAGGGTTTCATTAGAGAGTTGGGCATAGACCCTGAAGAGCCTATTAGAGGAGAGGAGCTAGCCGTTATCTTAGTTAGGCGTTTTGGCTACACCGAGGAGAGTCTCAGGGGGTTTTATGAAGAGATAGTTAGAGACCTCATTAAGCCGTCTCAAATGAGGCTTCCGCCGTGTATCGAGGCCATAGCGTTTAGGCCCCTGTTCTATGACGTAAAAAGGAGCCGTATAATTGACGAGGCCCTTAGGGTCCTGGCGTCGTGGTTCAAATACTACGCTAAGGGTTACAGCACGGGCAGAATTCAGATAGGGAAGGATAAGAGGATAATGCTTTTCGAGTTCATGGTTACTAAACTCTACGGGGATGTTATTGACGTAACGGAACAGGCGGAGATACTTCAGCGGTTTAAGAAGTTCTATGAGGAAGCTAAGCCGTTTAAGTGTCCCATGGTCCAAGAGGTAGAGAGGGCCACGAGCTTTAAGATTTGTAACCTTAAATGCCCGTTTATCACTCCGACCAGCAGAGTTGAGGAGGTCTTGGCTAGTGTTGAGGAGGTAAACCTTTACGGGGCCGATTACTTGGAGATAAAGCTAGAGGGTATCGAGCCGTTTTTTGAGCAATACTCTCCTAGCCTTTCCCCTAGGTCGAAGTTGGTTCAAAAATTCGCCGGCTTCCTCCAGAGCCTCTATAAGGAGAGGATAGAGCCCGAGAAGGCTTTAGAGATATTAGATGCCCTCTTGGATAGGGCCAGGATTGTTCAAAACTACGTTAGCGAGCTGGTGAGCGTTAAGAGCGGATTTAAGGAAATTATGGAGGCTCTCGTAGAAGATGGGGTTTTGCCGTGGGAATTGAGGGCAAAAGACAAGCCATTTTTGGATAAAGCCGAAAAGGTGTTGTTTGTTTCGTCGAGGCTAATAGCATCTATGTTGCCGGGGATTGAGGGATTAGAGGGTTACACTACTAGCAAGCTGATTCGAGCGTTAAAGAAGCTCCCTAATTCTCCGGTGGCGGGAAGGAGAGAGGGGCTACCGGTCAGAAAAAGCACGTATCTGGACTCCAGCGAAAAGAACCCCTGGACTACCGGGGACTTTTGGATGATTCGAGTCAAGTGGTTGGAGGAGCAGGGGATAAAGGTTGAGGTCAAGACTCCGACCCTGGAGGAGCCGAGGACTGAGGAGCAAAAGAAACCCGAGGAGGAGCTTAAGGGCCTTGGTGTAAACTTAACTTCCCTAGAGAAGCTGATTTTAACGGCAACTGAGGAGCCAAGGGACTTAACCGAGTTAATAGAGCTTGGAAAGAAAGCTAAGAAGTCCGAGGAGGAGGTAACGGAGGCAGTAGCTAGACTCATGCACTTAGGCTTGGTGGAAATGAATGGGGGCAAATTGCAAAGGACCGTAGGGGTGGGGCCGAATGAGTGAGGCCCTACCGGTTACGTCTTTTGAGTTTTCCCTACCGGAGGAGAGCGTTATTAAGATTTATGGCCCTCCTGGGACAGGGAAAACCACCACGTTGGTTAGAATCATTGAGCACCTCATAGGCTTCCACGACCACACGGAGTTTTTAGAGAGCTATGGCCTTAGCCTTCCTTTTGGCCAATACGGGGCCGAGGACGTTATTTTCATGACGTTCCAAACTTCCGCTCTAAGGGAGTTTGAGGCGAGAACAGGGATTAAAGTTAAGGACCGCCAGAATAAGCCAGGTCGGTACTACTCTACGGTGCATGGGATTGCGTTTAGGCTCCTTATTGATAGTGGGGCGATTGATGGCGTTATAACTCAGAATTTCGGAAGCTTAAGCCCGGAGGATTGGTTTAGGCTTTTCTGCCGGCAGAATGGCCTAAGGTTCGAGAGTTCGGAAATGGGTTATTCCAATGTCTTTAATGACGGTAATCGGCTTTGGAATGCATTGACTTGGGCCTATAACGTCTATTACCCCACTAAAGGGCCTAAGGCCCGTCATGAAGCTTTGAAGAGGTTGGCCCCTAAGCTTTGGAAGTATCCCCCTCTTTGGGAGGAGTACAAAACGGAAAAGGGTATCCTAGACTACAATGACATGCTAGTTAAGGCCTATGAGGGCCTTAAGAGCGGTGAGATTGACCCTAGAAACCTTCCGGGGCACAAATACAGCCCTAAGGTGCTTATTGTGGATGAATTCCAGGATTTAAGCCCTCTTCAATTTGAGATTTTTAGGCTCTTAGCCAACTACATGGACTTAGTGATTATCGCCGGCGATGATGACCAGACGATTTTTAGCTACCAGGGAGCGGACCCTAGGCTTATGAACTACGTTCCGGGCCGGGAGATTGTCCTTAAGCGGTCGTATAGGCTTCCGATAGTGGTTCAGGCCAAGGCCATGACGGTGATTAGCAAAACTCGTCATAGAAAGGAGAAAACGGTAGTTCCGAGGACTGATTTAGGCGATTTTAAGTATAAGCTCTTTTGGTTTCCGGATTTTTTAAATGACTTGGTGAGGGAGGCCCAAGAGGGCCATAGTATCTTTATCTTGGTTAGGACTAACCGCCAGGTCCTTAAGCTAGGAAAGGAGTTGATTTTAGCCGGTGTTCATTTTAGGCATCTGAAAGTAGATTACCGTAGTATTTGGGAAGCTGGTTCCAAAGAGTGGGGGACGTTCCGGGATTTGGTCCAGGCTTTGCTTAAGGCTAGGAGAGGAGAAGAGTTAGAGATAGCCGATTTGGTTACTGTTCTCTATTATTCCGAGCTTATAGACTGGCATTTAGGTGAAAAACTTCCGGAGAAGGAGCGTTATAAGAAAATCGCCGAGCAGATGGAGAAGACAATAGAGGCCATAGAGAAGGGCCTTATGCCTTTTGACATTCTGAAAGTTAAGGATGACCCGTTTTCGGTGTTGGATTTGGAGAAGATAGAGAGTTTAAGCCCTAGACATGGAAAGGTGGCCGTAGAGCTGATTAAGGAGATTATGAAGGAGAAAAGCCAAGTGGTTAGTGTTCCTAGGGATGCTGAGATTTACCTAGACACTCTACACGCTTCTAAGGGCCGGGAGGCTGACGTAGTGTTTTTAATCAACGATTTACCCCGGAAGTGGTCTAGTATTCTGAAAACCAGAGAGGAGCTAGACGCTGAGCGTAGGGTTTGGTATGTTGGCTTGACTCGAGCTATGAAAAAGGTTTATCTATTAAATGGAAAACGTCCGTTTCCAATTTTATGAAAAGAAGAGCTAGTAATATCTTTTTATAGGCAGTAATTTGGAAAGGTTTATATTATCTTAGTGAGATAGTATAAAACAGGGAAATGGAGGACTCAGGGGGATACGGGGGGAAGCTCCCCTCGTGTTTTGATTTATATTTTTGATATAATGTGTGCTTATGTACATTAGCGTGTTTTTTTGAAGATTTTTCGGGGTATCTCAAGTTCCTTTTGATATTAGCAAATATAAGGAGATTATTTATCGATTTTTCTTTAAAATAAACCTTATATTTAATAGTACCGTAATATATAATGGAATACTATGCACCATAATCTATAGAGTGCTAGGGTGTTGTTTTTAGTGTTTAAGGAGGCAGCTGTTCTACTGATTCTTTGACATATTAAGGAACTGTCCACCAAAGCTTGGGAGTATTGTCTAGAGACATTGAGAAGGAGGTGCTATATTTATGGCATAGTTAGGTGGTGGTAGGTATGGGAATTCCCCCTGAGTCCTCCTACAAGGGTAGTGTCCTCCCTAGATTCGCTCGAGGACTTGTGGAGAGTACTATTGCCTCACTTATAGCCTGGGTAATAACGTCTCCTTCTACTGGAGGACCTCTCTGGAGTGTCATTAGAACAGCGATATATTTATGGGTCTTGATAGGATTGCCATTGTTTTTATTGTGCGACCGGATTAAATGTAGAGGGCATATTGAAATCTGGCTCTAATTTTTATTTTGTGAGAAAATTATTAGATATTCCAAGCGGAACGAAAGCAGAACAAAGTAATTATCAAGTTTCTACAGGAATATACTTCCGATTTCTCTTTTTTCCAACGTTCCGTATCAGACCATCTTTTTCTAACTCTCTAAGGATACGATAGAGTTTTCCAACACCAAAGGGGACTAATCGTTTTAGTTCTGAGGGCGAATGCGCGCCCTTCTTTATGAGGGCCAAAACCAATTGTCTTTCCTCATCTTCCGAAAAACTCGATGTTAAAGATTGTTTCGGAGCGGAACCAAGTTTAATAGCCTCAAGTTCCAATTTAACCTCTTCTAATTCCTTTATTAGACTTCTAAGCCATATTCTGGTGTCTTTTTCCTGCTCAATAAGAGTATCAAAAGCTCTAAGTCTCTCCTCTAAGAGCTCTACTCTCCGGCCCACTTCCTCAAGGGTTCTAAGTCTCTCCTTGAGGTACTCAATCTCAGCCTTGAGGTTTAAAAGTTCTTTCGATTGAGCCTCCAGGTTGTCAAGGTATGGTCTGAGCAACCACGAGCGAATGCCCATAAACTCACACCTTGGGAAGCTCAACGAAGGCCCTAATAACCATTTCTTTAAAACTTATTCAACCACCCGGCTTTATTCTTGGTTGGGGGGAATCAATAAAATCATCAAGAATATATCAGATAGAGTGAGAATTTTACGGGAGTGATAATGAATAAAATTCTATTTATTTGGCTAAGGCAGAACAAGAGGGTAGAGCTTATAGGCGTTAGACCTGTTTCTAGTCTTCAAATTTGTAACTAACTAAAGCTCCGTTCAACTTCCTTGGAGTCTTATTGAAGTGTGAGCCTAAACTAACTTCCGATACTAAGTATAATACCGCTAAAAATCCGTTATTTATTTAATCCAAGTTTTTTTCTAATATATCCAGATAAAGTAGTACCCTCCTCTCTAGCTTGGGTTACTAACTGTTTATACTCCTCTTCTGTGAGACGGAGAGTCACAACCCTTTTCCTCCTTTGATCTTGTAATATCGTTTGGTTTTCGATTTCCCAGGATTTTCTAAGTACTTTTATCTTCGATTTAACAAGGCGAGCTCCTCTAATCCCAGTAAGCTCTTTTTGCAACGTTAATTTGAAGAGTTTTATAGCTTCGGGATTTTCTGGAAACTTTCTAGAAAATTCGTCAATAGCAATTTGTATTGCTTGTTCTCCTGTTGTTATACCAGCAGATCTTAAGACATGATCAAAGACTTCTCTACCTTCTACAAGTACTCTCTCTTTTAGATCTTTTGATGACATACTTTCATGGAGTCTTTGGATGACTTCTTTAAACATTCTTACTCCCCTGTATGCACTTTATGAAAGTTTGTTTAAATTTTTTATGTAGTAATTAGGAGAGTTTTAGTGAAACTTCCACTAGAAGCTGTTCTGGTTAATATTGTATAGTACTGGACAAATATGTTAAAGCAAACACCTTAAATATAGGGTAGAATAAATAGACTGCAGGCAAGGCAGCTGTTAGGGGGCGATAGTGTGTACGGGGAATTCACTAATCGCTTCGAAGAGATGAGAGAAGTTTCCTTGAAAAATCCTGAAAGGATTAAGGAGTTTGTTGAGGAGTATCTATCTCAAGGTTTCAGAGCGCATCTTTTCACTATAAATGGGCTTACATGGCCGATCCACCGGGATCTCTGTTTTCTCGCCGTTCCGGACCCTCATGAGGTCAAATGGAATAGTGGTAACCCAGTAATATCTACTGCAAGAAGTAAGAGGAGATACTCAATGCTGGCATATCTTTATAGTGTCCGTCCGGGGGATCTAGTCTTCTTTTTCCAGGCCGATCCCCAAAGGAGGGGGCACACAGTAGTAGATAGGAGGGGTTTTAGAGGAATATACCTAATAGCATCTGAACCATTTAAGGATACAACAAACATCCCCTATGCCGGATACGAAATTCTGGGTAGATGTCCAAACTGCGGTTTTCCTTTTGACTTTGGAGAGGGAAACTTAGTTGTTAAGGGCAACGCTCGTCCAAAGCTCTGTCCAAAATGTGGGAAACCATATGGAGTTGTTAATATTAATGGTGGTAGCTACTCTAAAGTTGTTTTGCCTCTACGCATCTTAACACGTCCCCTTATTGTGTTCGAAAAAACTGCTGGTGATACCCGTGTGTACGGAGATACAGAAATATACCCTCTATTGTGGATTAGCAGGTCAGATAATGCGATGGGGCCAGGAAAGGGCTCGTCAATAAGAACATTACTTCCAGAAGAGGCCGGTAAAATTGCATACATGCTGGCATCAGAACCTGGGCAGAGAATTCTAAATCTAAAGTGCCGGAGATATCCTGGAAACACTAGTAATCCAATAACGGATCATAACGGAGTCGATGTTCGGTACCCTCTCCTAGAGAACAACAATTCTAGTACACATCCTCCTCAGAAATTGAGGCATGAACTACACCTAAATCTATATCTCGCAAGAGTTATTGATGATTCTAACCATCCTCTAGTACAAATCCTTGGGATACATCCGTCCAATCTAATATATTGGACAACTGAGTTTCCATGGGGA
>NZ_SNUV01000004.1:0-53609 GCF_012027685.1 Thermococcus sp. 9N3 | reverse complement strand
CCAGTGCTGAGGAGGTTAGTTCTGCTGTTGAAGAGCAGACTGCAGCAACAGAAGAACTCGAAAGAGCAGCAAACGACCTCAAAAACATCGTGGCCCAGTTGCGCGATATTATCAGCAGGTTCAAGCTCTGATATGGTTTCTCTCGTATTTTCCTTTTCTTCTGACCTCTTCCGAAAGGTCTTTTTGGAGAAGATGCGTACCATAATCCATGAAGCCCTATCGAGGACTGGCGATAATATTCGGTTTCTACGCGCTCGGCGAGATGGTCAGTTCTGGCCTTAACCTTCCTGTCCCGGGTAGCGTTCTCGGGATGCTGTTCCTGCTCTCGGCGCTTCTGAGCGGTGCCATGAAGCTCGAATGGGTTGAAAACGAGGCCGAGCTCTTCGTGAAGAACATGAGCGTCCTCTTCATCCCGCCGGGAGTCGGGATAGTCACCTATCTCGGCCTGATAAAGGCCCAACTCGTTCCGATATCGGTCGCTCTGGTTATCAGCTTCGTCGTCACCCTCTTCGTGACCGCAAAAACCGTGGAGGTCGTTCGGAGATGAACCCCTACGGGATAGCCCTAACGCTCGTGGTGTTCTACGTCTTCTCGGAGCTCCACGCGAGGAGAAAGGCGTTCTACACGAACCCAGTCCTGCTCTCGATAATTACAATCGCCGTGGTTCTCAAGCTCGGAAACGTTTCCTACGACTCGTACATGGAGAGTGCGGTCTTCCTCAAGTTCCTGCTCGGACCGGCAGTCGTGAGCCTGGCAATCCCAGTCTACAAGAACAGGGGGCTCATAGCCAGGTACGCAAAGGAAATCTCGCTGGGAATTCTAATCGGCGGAACCACCGCGGTGCTGAGCGCCTACTGGACGGCCCAGTTACTCGGCGCGAGCGAAACCGTTCTTCGAAGCATAGCCCCCAAGAGTGTAACGACTGCCATAGCCATAGGCGTGAGCGCGAAGATAGGCGGAATCCCATCGCTGACGGCAGTCCTGGTGATAACGACCGGACTGCTCGGCAACGCCTTCGCGCCGGAGTTGCTGAACGTCTTTGGGGTGGGGGACAGAATAGCGAGGGGTTTGGCAACGGGGGTTTCCTCACACGGCCTTGGGACGGCGAGGATAATAACCGAGGACGAATTGGCCGGAGCCGTGAGCGGGTTAGCCATGGCCCTGAACGGGGTCTTTACCGCCATCCTTCTTCCGTATCTCATCGAAGTCATCTAAGATGCACTCGCTGACGCGAAGCCTGTCGTTGGCGTCGAGGAAGAGAGTGAAGTCCCTCTTCGCCAGCCTGTCGTCAACTGGTGCGTGCTCGACGAGGAAGGCTATTATTTCGGCCGTGCTGTAGGGCACCTTGACGCCGAGCTCGTCGGCCTTGCTGAAGAGCTTGTCGGGAACGTCAAAGATGTCCTCGCCGCGTTTGACCTCGACGCTCACCTTCGAGTTAATCTGCTCCCAGATTAGGAGGGTGTTCCGGGCCTTCTCAATCTTCTCCAGGGCCCTTCTCTCCAGTATGCTAACGTTGGCCCTGCTCGTGCCGAGAAGCTCGGCAATCTCGCTCTGCTTGAGGCCCCTCGCGCGGAGGCGGAGAATCTTAATCTGCTGTTCGGTTAGAAAGCTCTTCATTGTAAACACCAAAGCTTAACAGAACGTAGAAGGTTAAAAGTTTTTAGGTCTGGGCAGCGGTGGGGCATTCTCAATGGCACCTCTAACTCCGATGAAACTTTTGCACAGCCTTGGGAAGGTTTGGCGAAAGGAGCGCCCTTCTATCCAAGGAGCCGAAAAACAGTCGTGCACTCTCTTGAAAATATCGCCTCTTGAGAGTGCAAACTTCCTAGAATTGCATTCTTAGAGAAGAACCACGAACCTTGGTCAAACTTCGCGCAGGCGAAGTTTGTAGTTCTGGGGCCGGGGCCGGGATTTGAACCCGGGCTAGGGGATCCACAGTCCCCTGTGCTGACCAGGCTACACCACCCCGGCCACGTCCAGCTTAAGCTTTTGGGTTAGCTTTATAAAGTTTTCGTCAGATGGCGGGAGCAGAGGTGGCAAATCCCGCCTTCACCCGATATTAGGGCGCGCGTGCAGTTTAACACCGATTGAAAACCTCACCGGGGGCTGAGGAATGAAGGCAAAGCGGGAAGCGCTGGTCAGCCTCTTCACGGCGATGAGAGAAGGTAAAGTTGACGAGGACATAATAGACCTCCTCCTGCTCATTAACTCTATCAAAGGAATCTACACTACGAGCTCGTGCTCGGGCAGGATTGGAATCATCGAGGAGCCAGCTTTGGGCGCCAAACCCCTGAGCAGGTGGCTGATTAAGGTTCACCGCGAGATGACGTTCCCCGAGGCAAAGAAGGCCTTGGAGAAGGCCAAGGAGGGACTGATATTCCTCAAAAGCCAGCCCCCGATTTTCCACGTCGTCGCCGAGGACCTTGAGAAAGCAAAGAGGCTCCACGAACTCGGCCTCGCCAGCGGTTTCAAGTACACGACCTTCAAGGTAATCTCCAACCGTTACCTCGTCGAGATAAACGCCACCGAGTATCTAACCGCTCCACTTGGCAGGGATGGAAAAATCCTCGTAAGCGACGACTACCTGCGCTTCGCCCTCGAAATCGGCAACTCGATGTTGAGACGCTCGAAGGGCAGGCTTCCGAGGCTGATGAAGAACTTTGAAAAACTCCGCGAGGAGCTCGGTGAGGACGAGCTGTTCTACGAGCTGGCGGGGGATTTTAGAATTGGAAACCTTTAAAAGTGATGGCCCGTCACTAGTGATGGGGTGTTCACTTTGTTCAGCACCCGGCCGATACGAGACGAGAAAAACCTTCATGGGAAAGGTCACAGGAAGGCGCTTAAAGAACTCGAAAAACCGTTGATGAAGGCGACTTCGTGGCGATTCTGGGTTCACGGAGAGTTGGCAAAACCAGCGTTATCAACGTCTTTCTCAACAAACATCGCTCAAAGTACAATTACCTTTATTACGACCTGGCCTTTGGAATGGGGCGTGAGGCAATAAGTTACAGGGAACTTGTCCCTGTCTCGACGAACATACCAGAGGGGCTCGAATATTCCGCCACGCTGAGCCTTGGAATCGTGAAGATGGACGTTAAACCGAAGGGAATCGCCGAGTTCCAGAATGCGTTTCTAAACCTTCTCAGGCACCTAAACAGGTTGGGAAAGAAAACGGTGGTGGTATTTGACGAGGCGCAAGTTCTCCCAAGGTTTGCCCCGTTGAACATGCTCGGCATGCTCCAGACGATTTCGGACGGCTTTGAGAACGTGACGGTCGTCCTCTCGAGCTCGATGCCCGGCCTGCTGGAGAGGATAATAAACCCCTCTGGGGATAAACCCTTCTTCGCAAGATACGTTGAGAAGATTCACATTTCCAGATGGACGGTTGAGGAAAGCGTTGAATACCTGAGGAAGGGCCTTCCGGATGCCTCAGAGGAGGAGCTTTACGAGGCCGCCCGGGAGCTTTCAAACGTTCCGGGTTTTCTGGCGTATTACGGCAAGCTGAGGGTTAAGGGGAAGTCTCACGGGGACGCACTAACAACGGCTGTTAATCATGCCGTCAAGCTTTGGAAGAAGGATTTAAGTGACTTCATCAGGATATACAGGTCTCCCGCGTATATAATCGCCCTGAAGAGGGTTGCCAAGGGGCCCTCATATGGTGTGACGACCGAGGAAATTGTCACTGAAATAACGTCCATCGTGGGAATCTCTGAGAGGAGGGCAAAGGAAGTCCTCAAGAACCTCGTTGATAGTGGCTTCTTAATAAAGCCAAAACGGGGCGTTTACCAGATTCCAGAGCGTCCCTTGCGGCAGGCGGTCCTCGAAACAAAATTGGAAGAAGTTGGGAGCCCCGTTTGATAACTCTGTCTTACCTCATCTCGTTCCACTCTGGATTTCCGTAGCGCTTCTCGATGAGCTCCTCGGCAAGCTCAAGCTCGTAATCGGTCAGCTCGCCTTCCTCTAGCTCGAAGGCGTTGAAAAAGCTCTCCCTCAACAGCTCGTAGGCCTCCCAGCGGTTCAGCTTTATTCCCTCGCGCTCCAGGGTCGTTACGCGCTCCCAGATGCTCGAAACGCCCTTGTCAGCGAGCTTCGCCTTGGAAGCCCTCAGGACTTTTCCGAGGATTTCAACGCGCGTCGCGTACATGAACGTGCCGTGCTGGAGGATTACCCCCTTCCTCCTCGTCTGCGCCGAACCGCTTATCTTCTTCCCGTTGGCGACGATGTCGTTTAGGCCGGAGAAGCCCGCGTTAAGCCCGAGGTCGTTTAAGGCATCGACGAGAGGACCGGCTAAGTAGCGGTAGCTCGTCTCGACGTTCCTCAACGCTGGATGAAGGTCTTCACCAACGACGACTGAATAGGTTATCTCGCCGAACTCGTCGTGGAAAACGCTTCCTCCGCCAGTTATCCTGCGCACGACGGTAATGCCGAGCCTTCTGGCCTCTTCAAGGTTGACGTCGTGGACGACGCTCTGGAAGCGGCCTATCGTCACCGAACTCGGTGAGAAGGCGTACAGCCTCACCGTGTCGGGAACCTTCCCCTCGATTCTGGCAATCATTATCGCCTCATCTATTGCCATCTGAACCTCCGGTTTGGCAACGATGAGCGGGATGAAGCGCATAGCGACCACCAGGGTTAAAAGGTTCCATGAGCTTTTAAGCCCAGCGATGATGATGCCCAAGCCCTCCTGAGGGGGTGATGAGAGCGGTCACCACTGAGCACATGGCATATACCAAAACTTTTTAAAACCCCGGGCACTCCACTATAACCGGGAGTGGGCCGGTAGCTCAGCCTGGTACGAGCGCCGCCCTCGCAAGGCGGAGGCCGCGGGTTCAAATCCCGCCCGGTCCACCAACAAAACGTTTTTACGCACCTTTTCCAACTCCATTAAGGTGGTGCCATGGGCTCCCTTGAGGGGTTCTTTGAGTCCAGAGACACAACAGAGTTGCTCGAGCTCGTGTCCAAACTTCCCCCAGAGGACGTTTTAGGGTACCTTCTTTCGACGTCCAAACGTGTTCTCGCAGTTTATGCCACGATGAGGGATTCACTTCCCCGGGGTTACGGTAGAGTGAAGTTCTCACGCTTCGTTGAGGCAAAGGGGCGGCAGGTGGAGGAGCTCTGCAGAATCGCACTCAAGCTGTATCCTCAGGCGCTTTCTTCCGAGACCTCCGGTGAGGATGTTAAGGTCTCCCTCTCCACGGTCGGAGATTACCTCGACGTCCTCAGGGAGGCGGTAAAGCTTGAGGAGCTCCAGCTTCGAGCCGCCAGGTATCTGGCCGGAAAGGTCGGGGACTCTGATATGAGGGCAATACTTGAGGACCTTTCAGCCGAAATCGAAGAGAACATATCGCTTCTCAAGAAAGAGCTGGAGAGGGCAGAAAACTTTGATAGAAAGGCCAAGTTCTCCGATTTCGTTAAGGAGCTGGTTGGTGATAGGGATGGACGAGTTTGAACTCCTTAAAAAGCTCGTTGCCATTGAGTCTCCCTTCGGCAGGGAAGGGGAAATTTCACGCTTCATAGCGTCTCTGCTGGAAGAACACGGTTTTGAGGTCGAAACACTTCCTGTTGAGGGCTTTGGCGACGACGTGCTGGCATATCTCCCCGGTAGGGGCCTAACGGTCGTGCTCAACGGCCACATGGATACGGTAAACCTCTCGCCGGGCTGGACGAGGAATCCGAAGGGAGAGCTCGACGGCGACCGCTTCTACGGCCTTGGAAGCGCGGACATGAAAGCTGGCCTGGCCGTTCTGCTGAGCCTCTTCGTAGAGATGGGTGAGCTTTCAAAGCGGGAGAGGCCGAACCTAATCTTCACCGCCGTGAGCGACGAGGAAGGTTACTCGCGCGGAACCTGGGAGCTGATAAAGAGCGGGAAGCTCGAGAATGCAGATTTGGTTCTCGTGGCGGAGCCGACGCGTGAGAGGCTGATGCTCGGCGCGAGGGGTCGCTTCGTAATCACCGTTAGGGCCAAAGGAAAGAAGGCCCACGCCGCAAGGCCGGGGTTGGGAATAAATGCCATCGAGGAGCTGGCAAAGTTAGTTTCGAACCTTGGGCGGATAAAGACGAAGAGCCACATAAAGCTCGGCAGGGGCTCGTACTGCACGCTCTATATGAAGGGCGAAGCCGACGGCCTGAGCGTCCCGGACTACGCGGAGGCGATAATTGACAGGCACACCGTCATAGGGGAGGACTGGGAGCGCGTTGAGGCCGAGCTGAGGAAGCTCGCGGACAGGGTTGGCGTTAAAGCTGAGCTCGAAATTGAGAAGTTCCCGAGGCCAACGCCGGACATGCTCCCCTACGTTGTGAGGGAGAACCTCCACGAGGTCCGGCTGTTCAAGAGGGCGTATTTCTCTGTAACGGGCCTCGACCCGGAAGTAACCTACGGCAGGAGCGTCGGCGACTTCAACTACTTCGCGACCTACCTCGGCAAGCCAACCTTCGTCTTCGGGCCGGAGGGGGGCAACTGGCACGCGAGCGACGAGTGGGTGAGCGTTTCGTCGATGAGAAGGGTGAAAGAAATCTACAGGGCCTTCCTTGCGTCGCTGGTGTAGCCTCGGTAAAGCCGGTCTCATCACCGCTCAGGGCAGGGAGTTTTCCTCATCGGCGCGAAGACTTTTAAGCTTCCCCTTTTAACCCCTTCCATGTTCGCGCTCATAGCGAGGGCAAGGAAGGACGCGAAGGCTCTAAGTTACATAAACGAGAGGAACTACGGGGGCTTCCTGAGGGTTGAGAGCCTCGGCGGGGGCAGAACCAAGGAGGAAGTCCTTGAGAACCTTGAGAGAATTCTTGAGGGGCCATACATCCCGGTTCTCCTCCTCGGCGAGAAAGAGAAAGACCTCATGGAGGAGCTTTTGCCGGTTCTGAGGGAGTCAGGAAAGCCCTTCTACGCGAGGGTTCTGAGGACGAAGCGCGTTAGAAACATGCGCGTTGACGAGCTCTACTCCCACATCGAGGAGATAAAGGCCCGCTTTCGCCTCGGCATCGAGTGGAAGGGAACCTACGCCCTCAACCCCGAGAACCCATTCGGCCTCGAAATTAACCCGGACTATGACGTTTACCTCGCCCTTGGCGACGGCTTCAGAAAAGCTATGCGCTCGCTCCTCGACGTCGAGCTCGGCGAGAACTCGCTCGTCTTGAGGAAGACTATGAACCAGGAAATTTACTTCTCCGGCCCGAACAGGGTTGCTGAGGTTAGCAAGAAGCTCGGCTTTCCGACGGAGGTTCTCTGGAAGTGCCCCTGCACCGAGGACGTCTCGCTCGACTCGCTCATCTCCGCCAACAGGGAATACATAGAGGCCTTTGCCAGCGCATCGAAGGCTTTCCTCAGGGCTTTTAAGGACTACGACATCGTCGTTCCCTGGAGCGGGGGAAAGGACTCGACGGCCACACTTATTTTAGCGAAAGAGGTCTTCGACGAGGTTACAGCAGTCTACGTTAGAATGGAGTACGAGATGCCCGGAACGGACGAATACGTTGAAGAACTCGCGAAAAGGCTCGGCGTTAACCTCATCCGCGTTGACGTTCCGATGCCCATCGAGGAGTACGGCATGCCGACCCATCGGAACCGCTGGTGCACGAGAAAGAAGGTTGAGGCCCTCTATTCGGTCGTTTCGGAGTTTGAAAACCCGGTTCTTCTCGTCGGCGACAGAGATGGGGAGAGCGCAAGGAGGAGGCTTAAACCGCCGGTCGTTGAGAGAAAGACGGACTTCGGAAGAATCCTCGAGGTTATGCCGATAAAGTTCTGGAGCGGGTTCATGGTCCAGCTCTTCATCCTCATGAGGGGCTTTAAACTGCACCCTCTCTACTACGAGGGCTTCTACCGGCTTGGCTGTACCGTCTGCCCGAGCCTTGCCGAGTGGGAGGTTGAGTTGTTAAAGAAGAGGGGGGTGAAGGCCCTTCCGGGCTAAAGCTTCCTTCCAACCGCCAGACCGACGACGAAGGCAACTATCGCGAACAGGCCGATGAGCCCGTAGTCCGCCTCGCCCGTTGCAGAGCCGGTGGAACTCTGGGCCGGTGAGCTGGTTGCAGTCGGAACGCTTACCTCCGGAACCGTTGCGTTTTCCTCTGGAACGTTTGGAATCGGGCTGAGGGGCGTTGAGAGGAACAGGTTTGCGGTTTCCTTGGCGTACATGTAGAAAGTCATGGCCGTTTGCAGGTCGTCCGTGCTCTGGTTCTTCTTCGCGAGCTCTTCAAAGCTCTGGGCGAACTCGTAGTAGGCTATGGCAAGTATGGGGGTTATTCCCTTCTCCTCGGCGATGCCTATCGCGGCCTTGGCGTCGCCCTTGACCATGTTGAGCTTGTCCATCAGAACGGTCCAGTTGGTTATCGCGAGGGTGTCGAGGAAGACCTCACCCTGAACGCGCGCCTGCATGGCCGTGAACAGCGCCGCGGAGTACTTTCCGTCGTCATAGTACTGCTGGGCCTTCTCTATCGTGTCGGTGAGGCTGTTTCCGAGGACGTCGCCGTACATGGACTCGATGTAGGCGACGATTAGGTCGGACTCGTCTATGTAGTCTCTCGCCGTGGCTTTGATTAGGTCTTTCTTGATGGGCTCGCCCTTGGCGAAGCGTTTCCCGAGGTCTGTCCACAGGATTGCGGTTTTTGCCCTTTCGTAGGCGTAGGCCGCCTTTCCTATTGCGTCCCAGTAGTCCCCCGAGTAGTAGGACTTCCACGCCTGGTCAAGGTTGCTCTTTGCGTCCTCTATCCTCTGTTCGGCCGCGGCAACTGCCTGGAGCATCGTGATTCCTCTAATGCTCTGGTTCTCGACGTAGGCTTCGGCGCTCTTGATTGTCTCGCTGGTGTTCTTCAGGAGCTCCTCAACGTCCTTTGGGGTGTTGGTCTGGAGGTACCAGTCAACGTGCCTTATCACTATCCTCGCCTGGAAGTCCTTGCTAAGGGCGGTGTAGTAGAGACCCTCGTCTATGTACCCCTTCGACTGGTTGAGCAATTGCCCAGCGTTGTTCAAAGCCGCGAGGAGCGTCATGTAGGTGTCGTAGCCGACGTTGCTTTCCTTCAGTTCCTTCATGACCCTCTGGTAGTAATCGGTTGTGTTCTTGTAGTCGCTCAGGGCGTCGTTTCTGAGGAAGGAGGTGTCAATCTGGACGTTCTGGGGGGCCTTCGGTTTCGGGAGCCTGTGTCCCGTGAAGTAGTATACCGCCTCGTAGATGTCCTTAACTTCCACCACTTTGAGCCCCCAGCGCTCCTCCGCGTACTTGACGACGTCAACTGGCTTGGTCTCGGTGTTTATCTCGATAACGCCGCCGATTTCCTTCTTCTGGGTTTCCTGGACGTACTGAATCCTCTGGCCCTCGGGAATCAGGAAGAGCTTTACCCCGGCCTGGTGTGCGGCGGCCGCCTTCTCAAGGATTCCGCCGACTGGACCGATACTGCCGTCCGGGTTAATCATTCCCGTCATCATGACGTTTGGGTTTACCTTCCAGCCCATTAGTGCCGCGATTATTCCGACGGTCATTGTTCCTCCAGCCGAAGGGCCGCCGATGATTGAGGTGTTCGCGCGAACCTGGATAAAAACGTCGTAGTGACTCATGTTGACTCCGAGAACCCTTCCTGCCACTTGAGTGGCCAATCTGGCGCTGGCCTGCATGTCAACCTGAGCCAATGGCCAGGTCTCTATGTAGACGTGTCCGCTTCCTGGAGTTACCGTAATCACGAACTCCGTGACGACACCGGTCAGCTCACCGGTTGAGGTCTTGGCGACGGCTGGAGCGTGCATTATCACCGTGTGTCCCTCGCTTGGACACTGGGCCATCACTGGCGTCGCTAACGGAAGCAGAAGGAGTACTGCCAGAACTAAAACGACCGCTCTCTTCATCCTTTCACCCGTTTGGAGAATTAGAAAGGCCAAATAAAGCGTTTGTGGTTCAACAGTTTAACGCCTCCAGAGGGCCAGGAAGAACAGCAGGAGGACGAGCACCTCAAGGAAGTCAACGATTAATCCGATGTCCCTTCCCAGCGCCCTGCTCTCCGCTGAAATCTCGACGACCTTCTTAAAGGCGAAGAGCAGGAACGCCAGCGCCAGGTAGAGCGTTGCCCTAAGGTGGCTCTTGCGGTAGGCCAGGTAGCTGACCCCAACCAGCGCCATTGCAAGCAGGATTATCGCAACGTCGAGGAGCATCTCCATCATTCACCCTCACCCATTCCAGCGAGGAGGTCTATAAGGCTATCTGCCAGCCTCTCCCACAGTCCCGGCCTGTAGTCCCTAATCAGTCTCACCAGGGTTTCCGGGTCGTAGTTAATCGTGTATATCACGCTCTTTCCGGTCCTTTCGGCCTTCACGACGCCGAGCTTCTCGAGTTCACGCATATGGTAGCTCACCGTCGGCTGGCTGACCTTCAGCCTTTCCGCTATTTCGCCCTGGCTCATAGGGCCCTCCATGAGCAGGAGCAGTATCTTCCTCCTCGTCTCCGTTGATATCGCCATCAGCAGTCTCTGGGCTTCCTCCTCGAAGCCTGCCGGGAATATGTAGCGCCTCCTGCCAACCTTCCGTGAAAACACCTTGCCCTCCTTTTCGAGCTTTCCGAGATGATACTGAAGGTCGCCGATGCCCAGTCCCAGCTCCCTTGCCAGCTCTCTGAACGTCACGCCGGGCCTGTTTCGGATGTAGTTCAGTATCTCGTTCCTCCGCTCCATCTTTCAACCCTTAAACCCTGTGGTTCATCCCTCTATGGCAAGTGATATAAGGCCTTCCCCTTTTATGCCCTGCGGTGAGAGTATGGAGTGGCTGATTAAAAAGGCTGAGGAGCTCGCGAGAAAACACGGTCTCGATTACTATGAAATCAGGCTCGTTAAGGTCACCTCAAGGAGGCTCGTCATGAGCAACGGCCAGCTGAGGGAGCTCTCAAGCAACTCCGAGCTCGGCATCGGCGCGAGGGCCTTCAACGGAACGTGGGGCTTTTCGAGCGCCAACGACCGCGAGAGGTTTGAGAAGGCAATAGAAACGGCGATGAAGATAGCGAAGCTCTCCCGCGGGAACGCGAGGATTTACCTCGGCGAGCCCGTGAGAGACGAGGTCGAACTTAAGGTCAAGAAGCCCTTCACTGAAGTTGACATCGAGGAGAAGCTCTCTCTCGTCAAGGAAATCGACGGTCTTCTTAGGGGCGAGAAAATCGTCAGCAGGACCGTCAACTACGGCGACTCAATCGTCGAGACCTTCTACTTCAACTCCCTCGGGAGCGAGATAAGAACCGTCGTCCCGAGGATACGGCTCGGCTTCTCGGTAACGGCCAAGGAAAACGGCGAGATGCAGGACTTCTGGAAGAGCTTCGGCGGAACCCTCGGCTGGGAGCTGGTTGAGGGGATTGACCTCCACTACTGGACGGCCCACGTAAAGGAGAAGGCCCTTGAGCTTCTGAGGGCATCTTCACCGCCCTCCGGAGAGATGGACGTCATAGCCGACCCAGAGCTGACTGGGGTTTTCATCCACGAGGCTTTGGGTCACGCCGTCGAGGCAGACTCCGTCAAGAACGGCGACAGCATCTTAGCTGGAAGGCTCGGGGAGAAGATAGC
Organism: Thermococcus sp. 9N3; assembly: GCF_012027685.1. Taxonomy (NCBI): domain Archaea; kingdom Methanobacteriati; phylum Methanobacteriota; class Thermococci; order Thermococcales; family Thermococcaceae; genus Thermococcus; species Thermococcus sp. 9N3. The sequence goes on along the minus strand of NZ_SNUV01000004.1, from coordinate 42,089 downwards.
GGTCGATGGTCTGAACGTCGTTGACGACCCCACTCTGCCGGGCAAGTTTGGGAGCTACCCGTACGACGACGAGGGGATTAAAGCGAGGCGCGTTGAGATTATCAAGGACGGCGTTCTCGTCAGCTACCTCAACGACAGGGAGACGGCCGAGTACTTCGGCCTCGAACCCAACGGCCACGCGAGGGCCGAAAGCTACTCCCATCAGCCCCTCGTGAGGATGGGCAACACCTACGTCGAGCCCGGCGACTGGTCCTTTGAGGAAATCCTTGAGGAGGTTAAGAACGGCCTCTACATGCTCGGCGACAAAGGCGGCGAAGTGGACACCGCCAACGGGACGTTCACCTTCGGGGCGAAGCTCGGCTACATCGTGGAGAACGGCGAGATTAAGGAACCGGTCCGCGACGTTGCGCTCTCTGGCAAAATCCTCGACGTTTTGAAGAACATAAGGGCCATCGGAAACGACACGCGCGTTGAGTTTCCGGGCTACTGCGGAAAGGGCCAGTGGGTTCCGGTTGACGACGGCGGGCCGCATATACTCACAAGGGCCCTCGTGGGGGGATTGAGATGATTGAGGCCGTTGAGAGGCTCGTGAAGCTCCTTGAAGGCGAGAACGTCGAGTGGGAGGTATTCTACCAGTTTGGGCGCTCGGGCTCGTTCAGAATCGAGAGGGAAACCCTTGAGCGCTCCCAGAGAAAGTTCTACTCGGGAATAGGCCTCAGGGTTGGTTTAAAGGGTAGGCTCGGCTTTTCCTATATAACGGGCCTCCACCCAAGCGAGGAGGAGCTTAAGAAGCTGGTGGAGAGGGCGGTAAAGCTGGCGAAGATAAGCGAGGTTCCCTTCAGGGGCTTTCCGGCCAGTGGAAGGGTGAACCGCGTCAAGGGAATCTACGACAGGGAGATAGACGAGATTCCCTTCGAGGAGGCCCACAGGCTCGCCCTCGAATACGCTGAGCTGATGCGGGAGAAGAAAGGTAAAGAGACGCTCTCGGGTTCGCTCTCCCTTGCTGTCGGGACGAGCGGGGTCGTCAACTCCAACGGAATCGAGCTTGAAGAGCGCTCCACCTACATGGGAGTTTCGGCCTACGCGGTGCTCAGCGAGCCTCCGGGGACAGGCTCCTACAGGCAGAGCTTCACCTCCCTCCAGCCGGTTGAGGAGCTTGAGCGCGCCGTTGAGAAGGCGATTGACGAGGCGAGGCTGAGCGCGAGGGCGAGGAAGCTCGAACCCTATTCGGGGGAACTCGTTCTGGAGCCCAACGCTCTGGCTTCAATCATGGAGGTCTTCCTGAGCAACCTCTACGGCGATGAAGTTTACCACGGCAGGAGCAGGTTCTCGAAGCCCGGCGACGAGGTAGGTTCCTTCACGCTCGTGGACGACTCGACCCTTCCGGAACTGCCGGGGAGCTATTCCTTCGACGGGGAAGGAAGTCCGGGCCAGAGGACGGTTCTCGTCGGGGACGGAATAGTTAGAAACTTCCTCCTCGACCACACCTACGCTTCATTCCTCGGCATGGAGAGCACCGGGAACGCGCTGAGAACCTTCAGGAGCGTCCCGTACATCGGGACGAGCAACCTAATCCTTGAGCCCGGGGAGGAGAGCCTTGAGGACTACGAAGGAGTCGTCGTCAGGAAGGTCTTCGGCGAGCACACGGCCAACCCCGTGAGTGGTGACTTCTCGCTGACGGTCGAGCTCGGCTACGTGGTTGAGAACGGTGAGCTCAGGCCGTTCAAGGACAACATGCTCGTCGGCAACGTCTTCGAGCTTCTCAGAACGCTGAAACCCGGAAAAGAGGTTGAGAGAATTTCGAGTTTTCTTTCACCGAGGGCAATCGTCGAGGGGAGGCTCGTTTGACAACGTTTTTATATTTTCTCGCTTAACCCTATTTAGGGGATGCCCCATGACCAGCGATGAGCTTGATGAGATTCTATCCCTTCTCAAACCCGGTGAGACAGTGCTCGTTGAGTACACTCAGGATTCTCCCTCTGAGCTCCTCCTGTGGTTGCTCGTGGGGTGGGCAAAGGCAAACGACAGGGCGATTCTCATTGATGACGTCCTCGACACTTTTCCAGAGGTGCTTGCCAGACTCGAAGTTCTCGGCTTCGACGTCTCTGGCTTTGAAGAACTGCCCGTAGTCAAAATCGGCGGTTCAAGGAACGTTGGAAACGTAATAGGGACAATAGACGTTGACAGGCATTCAATCGACTTCCGCTACTACGAGAGGATATACTCCAAGGCCACCGATGGCGTCATGGTGAACCCCGTCCTTGGGTTCCACAAGCTCTTTCTGGTTCTTACGGACCGGGAGCTCCTGAGGCTAATCCGCAACGTTGCAGGCTTCGTTGGGAAGAAGGACAGGATAGCCCTGTACCTCGTCAACTCCGACGTCATAGCTTCAAAGCCCGGTGGCTTCGGAGCCCTCTTCAGGGAAATCGCAACGACAGTCTTGGCACTTTACCCAACGGAAAGGGGCTATGTTCTCGGCGTTGTAAAAACATCGAGAAGAGAACTTCTCGGGAAGGAGGTCGTAATCCTCTAAATCTCCTCCAGCAGTTTCTTCCTCTTTTCTTCGTACTCTTCCTGGCTTATGACGCCCATGTCGTAGAGTTCCTTCAGCTTCTTCAGCCTGTCCATCGGGTCTTCCTTCTTCTCCTGAACAGGTGCAGTGTGCGAGATTGGGGCCGTTCTTGTGACGAGCTCCTTCGGCTTGTTGAGAACCCATTCCTCGCTGGTGAGGCCCTTTTTGACCGCTATGCTTACTGGCTCGACCGCTATCGCGTTGAGGGCCTCCTTGATGGCGTTTATCGTTTTCCTGGCCTCCTCCTTGTCCATCCAGCCGAGCTTCAGCGTTATGCTCTCCTCGCCCTCTATTATGAACTCGGAGCTCATTATGCCGAGCTTGACAGTGACCCTCTCGAGCTTCTGGTAGGGCAACGCCCTGACGTCGTACCTCCCGAGAATCTTCTCATCGAGGTAGATAATCCTCCTGTCCGTAACGAGAAGCCACTTGGGCTTTTCGAGGCTTACCTTCTTCTTGACCGAGTAGAGGACGCGCTCCCCGGGTTCAATAATCTTCCCGAGGGCCTTCGGAAGTTCAGGCTCTCCCATGGACACCACCTAACCTAATTTGGCGGTGGAATATATTAACCTGCCGGAAACCGTTTAAGGAGAAGCCCCCTACGGTTGGGGAGGTGTTGGTATGGACTTCGAGAGGAAACCGCTCATCGGCATGGTTCACCTCAAGCCCCTCCCCGGCTCGTACCTCTACGACGGCAACCTTGAGACCGTTACTGAGCTCGCCCTGAGGGATGCCAGGACCCTTGAGGAGGCGGGCTTCGACGCGATAATGATTGAGAACTTCGGAGACGTCCCGTTCCCCAAGACAGTTGACAAGGTGACGGTCGCTTCCTTCACGGCGGTAGCTAAGGCCGTTAGGGACGAGGTGAGCGTTCCGGTCGGGATTAACGTCCTCAGGAACGACGGGATATCGGCCTATTCAATAGCCTACTCGATTAAAGCGGACTTCATAAGGGTGAACGTGCTGAGCGGAGTTGCCTTCACCGACCAGGGAATCATCGAGGGCATCGCCCACGAGCTTGCAAGGCTGAGGAAGCTTCTCCCGAGCGGAATCAAGGTTTTCGCCGACGTTCACGTCAAGCACGCGGTCCACTTCTTTGACTTCGAGGACGCGGTAAGGGACACCGTCGAGCGCGGTCTGGCCGATGCGATAGTGGTGAGCGGAAAGGCAACCGGAAAGCCCGTGGATTTAGAAAAGCTCGCCCTCGCGAAGAGAATCTCGCCCGTTCCAGTCGTCGTCGGCTCGGGAACGACCTACGACAACCTGCCGGAGCTGTGGAGGTATGCAGATGCCTTCATCGTCGGCACGTGGCTCAAGCGCGATGGAAAGGTCGAGAACGAGGTTTCCTTTGAGAGGGCAAGAAAGCTCGTCGAGCTGGCGGAGAAGTTGAGGAGAAGTTCTTAGCTTTTCCTTCAGAATTCTTCGAATTTTCTTCTCCGAAAGTCTTATTACGATTAGGCGCGTATCTTCTAGAAGCCCTGTCCCGCTTTTCTCTTCCGCGAGATGGGTTGTTGTTTGGAGGTGCTAAGTTTGGGAATCCTGAAGAAACTGGTGGTCGGCTTCTTCCTGCTCATCTTCCTCGGCGTCGCGGCAATCTTCGGAATGCAGTACTACTACGAAACCGCTTACGACAAGGTTCCGGTCGAGGTCAAGACCGAGACGGTGAGTGGCGACGTCTTCTACCTCAGCCACGTGCTCGAGCCCGGAAAGTACAAGATAACGGCCGAGAGCGAGGGGACGGTCGAGAAGATAACGATACTCGACGAGAACGGCAACGTGCTGACCGAGTCCGAGACGGACAGCCTGATATACGGCTCCAGCGTACCGTTTCAGGTGAGGATTGACTACAAGGCGCCCGTTAACGTGGACAGCTACACTGTCTCGGTCGGCATATACAGGCTCGTCAAGAAATGACGAAAGCGTTATATTTTCTTTCCTTTACTTCTTCTCGTCTCATTACTCACTCTTACCTTGGGTGATGCTCATGGGGAAGTACTTCGGCACGAGCGGAATCAGAGGGCTGTTCAACGAGTGCGTTACCCCCGAGCTGGCGTTGAAGGTTGGAAAGGCGGTCGGGACTTATCTCGGGGGAGGAAGGGTCGTCGTTGGAATGGACACGAGAACGAGCAGTGAGACCCTCAAGTCGGCCCTAATCAGCGGGCTTCTGAGCACGGGCGTCGAGGTGATAGACATAGGTCTGTCCCCAACGCCGCTCACGGGCTTTGCGATAAAGCTTTACGAAGCCGATGCGGGTGTTACGATAACCGCCTCCCACAATCCTCCGGAATACAACGGGATAAAGGTGTGGCAGTCCAACGGGATGGCCTACACCCCCGACATGGAGGCCGAACTTGAGGGAATCCTCGAATCCGGGAACTTTAGAAAGGTTCCCTGGAACGAGATTGGGACGCTCAGGAGGGCCGACCCCAGGGATGAGTACATAAGGAAGGCCCTCGAGATGGTGAAGCTCAACGATTCCTATACTGTTGTCGTCGATTCCGGCAACGGCGCCGGCTCAATCCTCAGCCCATACCTCCAGCGCGAGCTGGGCAACAGGGTTATTTCGCTCAACTCTCACCCGAGCGGTTTCTTCGTTCGCGAACTCGAGCCGAACGCGAAGAGCCTTTCGGGGCTGGCGAAGACGGTTAGGGTCATGAATGCCGACGTTGGAATAGCGCACGACGGCGACGCAGACAGAATCGGCGTGGTGGACGACGAGGGGAACTTCGTTGAGTACGAGGTCATGCTCTCGCTCATAGCCGGCTACATGCTCAGAAAGTTCGGGAAGGGGAAGATAGTTACCACCGTCGATGCCGGCTTCGCTCTGGACGACTACGTCAGGCCCTTGGGCGGGGAAGTGATAAGGACGCGCGTTGGAGATGTGGCGGTTGCCGATGAACTGGCCAAACACGGTGGAATCTTTGGTGGCGAGCCGAGCGGGACGTGGATAATTCCCCAGTGGAATTTGACACCAGACGGGATATTCGCGGGGGCGCTCGTCCTTGAGATGATAGACAGGCTCGGGCCGATAAGCGAGCTCGCCAGAGAAGTTCCGCGCTACGTGACGTTAAGGGCGAAGATACCCTGCCCCAACGAGAAGAAGGCCAGGGCCATGGAGATTATAGCAAAGGAAGCTTTGAAGAGCTTCGACTACGAGAGGCTCATAGACATCGACGGCATAAGGATTGAGAACTCTGACTGGTGGGTTCTGTTCAGGCCGAGCGGAACCGAGCCGATAATGCGCATAACCCTTGAGGCGCACACCGAGGAGAAGGCGAAGGAGCTGATGGGAAAGGCTGAGAAGCTCGTCAGGAGCGCGGTGGAGCGGGCTTGAAATGAAAACCTACATCCTCTACGCCCTCCTCTCTGCCTTCTTTGCTTCTCTCGTTCCAATCTTTGGAAAAATCGGCCTCAGGGACGTTAACCCAACGCTCGCGACCGCCGTGAGGGCCGTCATAATGGCGGTCTTCCTCGTCGGCGTCGCCCTCGTGAGCGGTGTAACTCGGGAACCGCTGGGCGGAAGGGCGCTGCTCTTCATAACGCTCTCAGGGATAGCGGGCGCGCTCTCGTGGCTCTTCTACTTCATGGCCGTTAAAGCCGGCCGTGTTCCCGCTGTAGTTGCGATAGACAAGACGAGCGTCGCGCTGGCAATCTTCCTCTCGTGGTTCATCCTTGGGAGCAGGATGGACGTGAAAACAGCGGTTGGCGCGCTCCTCATAGTTCTCGGCGCGATTCTGGTGGCCCTTTAGGACTTCAGAGCATTTTTGAGCCTTTTAACGCTCTCCTCAACGTCGTCCTTGTCGAACTCTAAAAACTCTGCCTCCGGGAAGCGCTCCATGAGCTCCTCGAAGAGCAATCCCGGCCCTTCTTTAACCTCGAAGGAAAAGCGCTCGATGATTTTCCTGCTATCCTCAAGCCTCTTCTCCTTGTCCATGTAGAAGAACGCCGGAATCAGACCGTAGTCAAAGGAATCGGGGTCGTTCGAGGTTGTGTGGAAGACACCACAGGTTGGGGAGCCTTTAACGCCGACGAAAACCACCCGCTCCGGCTTCTCTTCAGTCAAAATTCTTCCTATGAAGTCCGCTATGACCTGAACCCTCTCGCGCATGCCGAGTCTCTCAAAGCTCTCCCTTCCCATCGGGGGCCTCGGCCAGCCGATTAGCTCGAACTCCGGGCAGGGATAAGCAAGAATCTGCCATTCGTCGCCGAGTTCTCCAATCAGCTTCCTTAGCTCTCCTGCCGTCCTGTATTCCTTCTCCTTCGGCCCGCGGTAGACGTAGAACGGGCTCAACAGGCAGGGGGCGATGATTAGGAGGTTCACGGTAATCACCTGACAACTTTTACCAGAGGAACCTTCTCGAAATCCGAGTCAAAGGTTAGAATGCGCTCAATTTCGTGTTCCGCGCAGGTTGCAACGATGAGGGTATCGTTGGGAAGCAGTTGATACTTCTCCCCAATCTCAGAGCGACTCATAGTATGCCTCCTTGAGGCGCTTGTAGTCGATTTTTTCGACCTTTCTGATGAGCATGGAGTCGAGTATCTCATCAACGTCTGGGGTTATCACTATTCTCACCCTCGCGTGCTCCGGCAGGTTGAGCTTCTTCAGGGGCTTCAGCACGCCGTTCTCGTAAACCGCCTCCACAACCTCCATGTTCCCACCAGTTTCCCTTACTCCCAACTCCCTTTAAGCCTTGCTCAGCTCCTTGATAATCCGCTCCACCTCTTCCCTCAGCTCCTCTAAGGTTCCCTCGTTGACTATGACGTAGTCAGCCAGGTCCTTTAGCTCGCTCGTGTGGTAGAGCCTTTCCTCGGCGTCGTCCATCTCCTTGAAGTCTTCGAATGTCTTAATTCCCCTGTCCTTGCTGGCCTTCCTCCTCATCAGGCGCTCGAACCTTATCTCGGGTTTAGCTTCGACGTAGATGACCTTCCCGCCGAGCCTCTTTATCGCCTCGATTTCCTCACGCGAGCGGACGCCGTCTATGACGATATTTTCGCAGTTCCTCTTCTTGTCAACGGCGAGACGAATTAATATATCCCCGCCGTATTTGTCCTTCAGGTACTTTCCGAACTCTATGAGTTTCTCGCGCGTCGGTTCTGCCTTCTCTGGCAGTTCCGGAACCCAAGAATACTCGGAAACGTTGTGGGTCAGCAGGTCAATCAGCGGCTCACTGCAGGAAACCCTGCAGAAGCCCTTCTCCTCGAAGAATTTAGCGATTGTCGTTTTTCCAGCGGCAATCTTTCCAACGACCCCGATTATCATCTCCTTCGCCTCCAGTAGCGCCATACAACCTTGGCCCCATCTGTCGACTCCATGAGGCCGTCGTAGGTGAGTTTGGCGACGAACTCAAGGAGGGCCTTCTCATCGACCATCGTGGGGAATTCGAAGCCAAAAAGGTATTTCAGCTCGAAGAAGCCGATGTGGAGAAGCCTGAAGGGATTGAGGAGGTAAACTCCACCCTTCTCGTCCAGCGGGAATGGAAAATCTGCCAAAACAAGTCTTGCGCCCTTTTTCCTGGCGATTCTCACAAGCTTGTCCTCATTTGGGAAGAACAGCTCCCTGGGGCTCCCTTCAACGGCTTCGTACTCGAGCCTTGGAAAGGTGTACCTCAGTCCGATTGCCTCGTAGGGGAGCTTTAGGGCTTTGGCAAAGCCGAGGAGCGGTCTGGCGGAGAAGCTCAGGAAGACGAGCGTTTTCAGGTTTCCCACGACTTCCGGCCACGCCCTCGGCGGGAACCTACGCTCTGCCTCGATTATCGGCGTTAGGAACTCAAGCTCTTCGGGAAGGAGCTTTTCTGCCTCGTCCAGCTTTCTCCGCTTTATCTCGAGGTCGAGGTTTGAATAGACGGTAACCTGCTTGACTCCGAGCCTCTCGCGGAGCTTTCCGATGACGAGGCTGTTGCCGATGACGACGCTCTTGTCAGTTCTGTCGTGGGCTATTATGAAGAGCTTGTCCCCCTTTGGGTCGTAGCGGACCTCGTCTATCCTGAAGGGGCTCTCCGGAAGGCCGTGCTCAAGCCTTATCTCTCGAACGAGCTCCGATATTGCTTCCGGTGTGGACATCGGGCTCCATTATCATGGGAGCTTTTAAGGAGATTGTTCCGTTTCTGGAACAAAGATTTTAAAATTGTGGAACAAACTTGGGTCGGTGGTGGGGATGAAAATCGGGCCCAAGGAGATAGCGATTTCAGGTGTGATGCTCGGCCTCGCGCTCCTCCTTGACGTCGCTCCAATAGACTTTCCGACGGTCTGGGGCATGAAGATTGACGTCGTAGCTGTGCCCATAGTAATCGTTTACTTCATCCTGGGCTTCTGGGGAAGCCTCTTCGCCCTCGGCCTGCTCTTCGTAGGCCTCAGCGTGGTTTCATCTGCGAGCTGGCTCGGGGCGATGATGAAGGTAACGGCAACCTTCGCCGTCATACTCGGCCTTGAGTTCGCGAGGAGAACGGTCGGAATGGACTTCAGGAACCCGCGCAGGTTGCTTCTCTTCGGTGCCGTCGCCTACATCGTCGGCGTTGCCATAAGGGTTCCGCTTATGCTTCTGTTGAACTACTACGTGGCCCTTCCGATATGGCTTGGCCTTCCGAGGGAGCAGGTTGTTCAGGCCGTTGAAAACTGGACTCACGTTCCCTTCTGGGTGGCTATAGGCCTTCCGAACGCGGTTCAGAGTGCCATAGACGTCTTCCTGAGCCTCACGGTTGCGGTTCCGGTTCTCAAAAGACTCCCCCACCTTGGCACGGTGGACGTTTCAACCGGTGACATCGAGGAGAACGCCTTTTGATTCTCAATTTTTGAAAAAAGAGAAGGAATTCAGAGGTTCCCCAGGATTTCATCTCCCTCAATCGTTCTCTCGCAGTAGTGGCAGCGGAGCTTTAGTGGGTCCCTGCTCTCGACCTTGAAGCGTGGCCTCACGTACTCGTGGTTGCTGACGCAGTTTGGATTGGGGCAGGTGAGGATTCCGACTATCTCGTCCGGAATCGAGACCTTGAACTTCTCCACTATCTTGTAGTCCCTGACGATGTTGACGGTAGCGTCCGGCGCGATGAGTGCAATCTTGTTGACCTCCTCCTCGCTGAGGTAGCGTCCCTCGACCTTCACGATGTCCTTCCTGCCGAGCTTTTTGCTCGGAACGTTCGAGGCTATGAGGAGGGTCCCCCCGTTCGGCTTCGTCAGGCCGAGGATTTCGATGACCTTGAGCCACTTTCCTGCCGGAATGTGGTCTATTACCGTTCCCTCGGGGATTACCTCAACCTTCAGCTCGGGCATTTTAGAGCACCCCCAGCGTTAGGCCTAAAAGCGCCATTCTAACCGGCACGCCGGAGAAGACCTGACGGAAGTAGAGCGCGTGCTTGCTCTTGTCAACCTCTGGGTGAATCTCGTCCACCCTCGGGAGCGGGTGCATGACCTTCAGCGTTTCCTTGGCGTTCTTCAAAAGCTTGCAGTTCACCTGGTAGCTGCCCTTGACCTTTAGGTACTCCTCCTCGTCAGGGAAGCGCTCGCGCTGGATTCTAGTGACGTAGAGCACATCAAGCTCTGGAATCGCGCCCTCGAGGTCGGTCGTCTCGTAAACCCTAACGCCCCTCTCCTTCAGCTCCTCGACGATGTGCTTCGGCATCCTCAAGAGCTCGGGTGAAATCAGATAGAGCTCGACGTCGTAGAAGGCTAAGGCCTCCGCGAGGCTGTGGACGGTTCTTCCGTACTTGAGGTCGCCGAGCAGGCCAATCTTGAGGCCGTCAATCCTTCCGAAGGCGCGCTTTATCGTGTAGAGGTCGAGGAGGGTTTGAGTCGGGTGCTGGTTGCTCCCGTCGCCGGCGTTGATGACCGGAACCTCCGCCACCTCAGCCGCCAACCGGGCGGCTCCCTCAAGTGGATGCCTAATCACAATCACGTCGCTGTACTGCTCGACGGTTCTTATCGTGTCGGCCAAACTTTCACCCTTCTTGACGCTCGTGCTTGAGGCCGAGGAGAAGCCTATCACCGAGCCGCCGAGCCTGTGCATCGCGCTCTCGAAGCTCAGCCTTGTTCTCGTTGAGGGCTCGAAGAACAGCGTCGCGAGTATCTTCCCGCGCGCGTATTCGAGCGAGCCCTTCTCCTTGAGTTCTTCCTCGAGCCTTTCGGCGACCTTCAAAACAAACTCGATATCGCTTTTCGAGAAGTCCCTAATGCTTATAACGTCCCTTCCTTTCCAGTCCATAAGAGCCCTTCCGGTGTAAAATCCGATGGGTTTTTAAGCCTTTTTTGACATCAACTTGTGGACAATAACGATTTAAATCCTCCGCGGTTTAATAACTCGGTTTTAGGGTGATGGTATGAAGACGCCGAGCGTTTATATCACTGAAGAGCTCATGCCCTACCTGCGAGCAAGGATAGCGGGAATCCTGTACCGTGAGGGGTTCAGGCAGTCGCGTATAGCGAGCTACCTTGGCATAACTCAGGCGATGGTGAGCAAGTATCTTGGGGGCACTTACAAGCGCCCTCCCGAGGAAGTTGCCGTGCTCTTAGATGCGATAGCCGAGGAGATTGCCAGGCTAATCCTGACGGGTGCTACGAAGGATGAGATTATAGTCTTCACCTCAAGGAGGCTCTTTGAGCTTTTCTCTTCCGGTAAACTCTGCAGATACTATGCCAAGTACGCCGGGGTGAGCGAAGATACCTGCAGGTCTCTCTTTGCTTCCACCCACTCTTCGGCAGTTGAAGAGATGAGGCTGGCACTCCGCGAGCTCCTCTCGTTGCCTGGGCTTCCAAAGCTCATCCCCGAGGTCAGGAGCAACCTGGCCTACGCGCCCCCCGGAGCGAAGAGTCCAGCCGATGTAATCGCGATTCCCGGCAGGATAACCCTCGTCAAGGGCAGGCCCTACGCCCTTCCGCCGGAGCCCGGCGCGAGTAAGTTCACGGCTTCGCTAATCCTCTCCGTTTCCGAGAGGGCTCCGGAAGTGCGGAGCGTCATGAACGTCCGCCTCGACCGCGAGATTGCCGAGGCAGTTAAGAAATTGGGTCTCAAATACTCCGAGATAAGAACCGGCGGCCTGAGTGACGAAGATGCCATAGAAAGGATAGCGGGCCTGTTTGAGAACGATTCCCCTGACTTCGTCCTCGACTGGGGCGGGGAGGGCGTTGAGCCACTCACCTACGTCTTCGGCAGGAATCCTCTAGACGTCGTCGGGAAGGTTAAGGCGCTGTTGGAGGTGATGAAATGATTTACACAAAGGAGCTCCGGTTTTCAACGAGGGGCGAGATTGACCTCGTGGACATAACGGCCGAGGTTGAGAGGGTCGTTGAAGAGTCCGGAATCCAGAACGGGCACGTTTTGGTCTTCGTTCCTGGGGCAACGGGTGCGATAGTCACGATAGAGCACGAGTCGGGCCTCTTAGAAGACTTTAAGAGGGCGTTGATGGAGCTGATACCAAAAGGTGCCGGCTACCTCCACGACAGGATAGACGACAACGCCCACAGCCACCTGCGCGCGACCCTTCTCGGCGCGAGCGAGTGCTTTCCGGTCGTAAACGGCCGGCTCGTTCGCGGAACGTGGCAGCAGATTTTCTTCGTCGAGCTGGACGTCAGGCCGAGGCACAGGCGCGTTATCGTGCAGGTCGTTGGTGAGTGAGAACTTCTGGTTCTCACCTATTTATACACCTTGAGAAGTGTGAGTTCTCAGGATTATAAACGCTTCAATGCGAAGGCGTTAAACAGTTCAGAGATTAAAATGAGAGTGGTGGGAGGATAGGAAAGAGGATAGTTGTCGAGCTTCCTGAGACAGTAAAACTACCCGAGGACGAGATAGAGGAGAGAATCAAGGTTGAGTTGGCCATAAGACTTTACGAGAGGGGAATCGACCTCAAAGTTCTGGAGGAGCTATCATGAGGGTTGCCGCAAACTCGTCACCACTCATATTTCTCGCCAAGCTCAGACTGCTCCACATTGTTGATGAACTCTTTGACGAGGTCTACATTACCGATGCCGTCTACTATGAAGAATATCTGGGAGGAGGCAGAACTCTCAGCCTTCCCACAGCTCCAGCAGGAAGAAGGGCACGTCCTCCCTTTCGAGCACGATTACGTTCCGTGGATATCTCCTGTGGGCTTTTCCGGCTTTCACCTCCACCTTCAGGTTCCCAGCTATCGCGTCAACCTCGTAGGAGTTCCGGTAGTAGTAAACCTCCCCGAACTTCCTGTGCAGGTGCTCCTGAACGAGCCACTCATAGAGGGCATCTTCCCTCAGCTCAGCCCCGCTCCAGGCAGAGAAGAGCCTCGCAAGTAGAGGGTCGCGGAAGAAGAACTTCTTCTCCCTCTTGTACAGGACCCTGCTTCCTTCCTTCAAGTATGCAATTCCGATGATGTACAGCTCCCGGAAGAACTCGATGTAGTCCTGCACGACCTTGTAGGAGTAGCCTGATGTCATTCCCGCTAAAGCCCGAAAGCTCGTAGCCGAGGGCGCGCTCTGAATCAGAGCATAGAACGTTTCCCTCGCTATCTCGAGGCTCTTCCCAAAGCGGACGAATTCACCTATGTATGCTCCGAGCAGGTCTTCCATCGGCAGACCGTTTATTGAACCGGGGAATCCGCCGGTTTTCAGGTACTCCTCGAACAGTCCCAGTGTTTTTTCTCTGTGAAGTTCTGGCCTTTTCAGGCCCATGACCTCAGCGTATTCCGCAAATGAAAGAGGCATGACTTCGAGCGTCTTTCCCTCTCCTCTCCTGCCCGGAAACATCTCGATGTCCCGCTTCACCCTTAGGGAGCTTGAGCCAGTAACCGTGACCACGTCGTTCTCCAACATGCCAGCATCGATGAGCGGTTTGAGGCCCCTCCACCAGCCGTCGAGCGACGTTACCTCATCGAGGAAGATGTATCCCGTGTTGATTCCTTCCCGCTTTTTCATCCCTTCGAACTCCCTAAGGAGAGACGCCAGTTCCCTGTGGTCTGGGAGAATCTCCACGTTAACGTAGAGAATCGACTCCGGCGGGTTTTCCTTCAGGAGTTCCTTGATAAGAAGCTTTATCCCCGTCGTCTTTCCCACCTGCCTCGGGCCGAGGACGAAGTTGAGCGAGAACGGTTCGAGCGATAGCTCATCGGTCCATTTAGGCCACCAGTGGATTTTCTGCTCTCTCCAGCGTTTAACATGGTAGTCCTCTTTTCCCTCCCACCAAGGGTTCATGTAAACTAAGTCCCCCAATCTCATGCCCTCACCTGAGAATTTCTAGTTCTCACACCTTTATAAACTTTGAGAACTTGCACTTCTCATGATTTGTGACTCTTAAAGAGACACCCTCAGTTTCAGTATTGAACCCTCCAAAAACGCCGTGAAAGGGGGTAATAACCCGCCCGAGTTCATTGACTCCGCCCTCGGCGGTGCTCCCCGGGCGATTTAGGTTAGGCTTTTCACAATAAAAGGCTTTCTACCACACTTTGACCTCTTCGTTTTCGTTCTCCTCGAGCTCGACCTCCTCGTACTTCCCGTTCAGCTTGATTGAGATGGCATAGACGAGGGCAACGAACGAGCCGAAGAGAAACGCCATGAAAATCCAGACGAGCCTCTCAGATTCTGGCATAAGTTTCTGATTCTTAACGACGTCGTAGGTAACCCACGCGAAGCCCGCGATGTTGAGAACCCAAATCAGACCCCAGATTCCGATGACCACGTCGAACATGAAGAAAAATTAGGAGTGGAGGTTAAAAACTTCACTCCTTCTTGAGCTTCTCGCAGTTCTTGACCCAGTTCTCGAGGATGTCCTTGAGCTTGGGCTGGCCGATTTCCTCGAGCTCGTAGCGGACCCTTACAGCTGGCTTGTTGAGGTTCATGAACCTGCGCAGGTCAACCGGGGTTCCGAGTATGACGACGTCGGCATCGGCCCTGTTGATGGTCTCCTCAAGTTCCTTAATCTGCTTCTTGCCGTAGCCCATGGCCGGCAGAATGAGGTCGAGGTGCGGGTACTTCTTGTAGGTCTCGACGATTGAGCCGACGGCGTAGGGCCTCGGGTCAATGATTTCCTTCGCTCCAAACTTCTTGGCGGCGACGTAGCCGGCTCCGTATTTCATGCCGCCGTGGGTGAGGGTCGGACCGTCCTCGACGACGAGAACGCGCTTGCCCTTGATGAGCTCGGGGTTGTCAACGAATATCGGCGAGGCAGCCTCGATGACGGTGGCGTTCGGGTTGACCTTCTCAATGCTCTCGCGAACCTTCTGGATGTCGTCCCTGTTGGCGGTGTCAATCTTGTTGATGATTATGACGTCAGCGGCCCTGAAGTTGGTCTCACCTGGGTGGTACTTGAGCTCGTGGCCGGGCCTGTGCGGGTCGGTGACGACTATCCAGAGGTCGGGCTCGTAGAACGGGAAGTCGTTGTTTCCGCCGTCCCAGAGGATTATGTCAGCCTCCTTCTCGGCCTCGCGGAGAATCTTCTCGTAGTCAACGCCCGCGTAAACCACCATGCCGCGCTCGATGTAGGGCTCGTACTCCTCGCGCTCCTCGATGGTGCACTCGTACTTGTCGAGGTCCTCGAAGGTGGCGAAGCGCTGGACGACCTGCTTCCTGAGGTCGCCGTAGGGCATCGGGTGCCTTATGGCAACGACCTTGTAGCCCATCTCCTGGAGGAGCTGGGCGACCTTTCTTGAGGTCTGGCTCTTTCCACAGCCGGTTCTGACGGCGGTAACGGCTACAACCGGCTTGCTGGACTTGAGCATGGTGCTCTTCGGGCCGAGGAGCCAGAAGTCGGCGCCCGCTGAGTGTGCCCTGCTGGCGAGGTGCATGACGTGCTCGTGGGAGACGTCGGAGTAGGCGAAGACGACGATATCAATGTTGTGCTCCTTGATTATCTTCTCCATGTCGTCCTCACTCCATATCGGAATGCCGTTCGGGTAGAGCTCCCCGGCGAGCTCAGGCGGGTAAAGCCTGCCCTCGATGTCCGGAATCTGAGTGGCGGTGAAGGCGACGACCTCGTAGTCAGGGTTGTCCCTGAAGAACACGTTGAAGTTGTGGAAGTCCCTTCCGGCCGCTCCGAGAATCAGAACCCTCTTCTTTTTCTTCTCGGCCATTTTCGTTCACCTCTAAAACTTTGTTCGTTGGTGTATTGAGCTTTACACTTATAACGGTTTTCGTTTAGCGATGAAAGGCATTTACGTAACTCCTTCGAAATCTTTTAACGTTTCCTGAAAAACCTTCAAAAAACGCTGAACCTCCCCCGTTCCTGAATTACCCGGTGGGTTAATAAACGATTGCCGAAGACGCTTTCGGGGATTGTCATGGTGAGTGGAGACGTTGAAGTTCGAACTCACACGGCCCTGCATGTTGTCAAGGGGGCCGTTGTGAAGGTCCTCGGTGAAAAGGCCAAGTGGACGGCCTCGACCTACGTCAAAGGCAACCGTGGGGTTTTAGCGGTTAAGTTCGACCGGAAGCCGACGCCCGAGGAGGTAGAGGAAATAGAGCGCCTCGCCAATGAGAAAGTTAAGGAGAACGTTCCCGTTGAGGTTTACGAGCTTCCGCGCGAGGAAGCGGAGAAGCGCTTCGGCGAGGATATGTACGACCTGTTTCCCGTTCCCGAGGAGGTTAAAACCCTTAAAGTGGTCGTCATCGAGGGCTGGAACGTCAACGCGTGCAATAAGGAGCACACGAGGACGACGGGCGAAATAGGGAAGATAAGAATCAGAAAGGCCCGCTTTAGGAGGAGCAGGGGGCTTTTGGAGATTAGCTTTGAGGTGCTTTAATCTATGGAACCATAACGAAGCCGTGAACCGCAAAGTCGCTGTCGAAGGTGAACGCCTTCCTGATTCCAAGCCTCTCCATTATCGCAAAGGCCAGGCTGTCGAATAAGTCTATTCCCTGCTGGTCGCGGTACTTGAAGAAAAGCTCCCAGGCCCTTTCCCAGTCCGCTTCGGTTTCCTTCTCGATGAAGATGAACCTGCTCGCGGTGTAGAGGCGGTACTGCTCCTCGGCAACGTCCTTTCCAACGTGCTTTGCAACGCCGTTTAGGAACTCCATCAGCGTGGGCCTGCCGATTACGAAAACAGACCCCTCCCTAACGGCGTCCTTAAAGAAGCCCAAGGCCCGCTCGTGCTCAGGGTCGTCCCTGACGAGGAGAGCTATCATGGCGCTCGTGTCCATGTAGAAGAGCTCTGGCCTCAGTGGCTTCGCCATTCGACCACTCCCCAGTCTTCATCGTGGCTCGTCTTCTTGCCTTTAAGCTCTACCACGCCGAACGCCTTCCAGATTGGGTCTTTTTCTACTTCCTCCTCGGTTATCCCTGCGTTCCTCCTGAGGTATTCCTCTATGGCCTCCTTGAGTATCTCCTTTATGGGCTTTCCCTCCCTGAGCGATAGGGCCTTGAGCATTGAGTACAGGCTCTCATCAATCTCGGTCTGTACATGTTTTGTAGATGACATGGAATCACCATAAACATGAAGAAGAGAGGAACATTTAAACCTTCACTTCCGCACCCACAGCGCCCCTGCCATGCCGAAGTAGGTGGGGCAGGCGTAGGCGCTCGCCTTCAGCTCGAACTCGGCCTTTCTCATAGCTCCAAGCATTATCAGCATCTGCCAGTAGCTGTCCACGAGGGCCTTCCTAACGAGGTCCTCGGGAATGCTGAGAAGCTCCTCAAGGCGGTCTTCGTTGATGAGCTTCATTATCAGCCTGTCGTACTCCTCGCTCTCCTTCACCTTCCCGTAGGGGCCTTTTTCATCGTGTCCATGTCCGTGGTCCGCGCTGATTATCAGCGCAACCCTCTTCTCCTCCCGCTCAAGGACTTCGCCGAGGATTTCGCCGAAGCGGACGAGCGTTTCTCTGCTCACTCCCCTCGACGGCGTCATCAGGACGAGCGGTTTCCTTTCGAGAAACTGGAGCGGAATCAGCTCGCCCCAGCTCAGGGGCCAGCGCGAGTACCCCCCACTGAGCGCGGCAAAGTTTAAATCCACCACTGGCATTCCCGCCTCTTTCTCGGCTTGATAAATCTTCTCCGCCAGCTCTCTGTCGGTTTTCCACTCTCCAGGTAGCTCCTTCCCTTCGAAGCCGAGCCACGAGACGAGGTTTTCAGCAAGGACGACGCCGAGGTGGTCGCTCATCCTCACGTTGTGGGGGCTTATCAGGACGTAGGAGTCCGCATCTCTGAACTCCCCGCCGATTCTCCTCAGGACTTCCGCGAGCCTCTCGGTTTCCTCGTCCGGAGGCTCAAGAACCGGGTTGCCGTGGGGCATCAGGCCTATTCCGACGAGCATCTCAATCACCTCAGACAGTTTTCAAGCCCTTCAAGCGGGCACTCCGTTGTCTTCCCCGCCGGGGCATCCTTCAGGGTTCTCAAGCCAGAACCCGTGAGAATCGAGACAGCCTTAACTCCCTCTGGAAGGTTTAGCTTTTCTATGGCTGCTATCCCCGTCGCGCTCGCCGGCTGGACGAAGAGGCCCTCGAGGGCGAGCTTTTTCTGAGCTTTCCTTATTTCATCGTCCGAAACTGAAACGCACCCTCCGCCAAGTTCTCTCAGGAGTTTCAGAACCGCGTTCCCGCTCGGCGGGCAGGGGTTCGCTATTGCCTTCGCTATCGTTCTCGGGTTCTCGAAGCGCTCTACTTTTTCCTTCCCTTCACGGAAGGCTTTGCATATCGGGGAGCAACCCTCAGCCTGAACCGCTATCAGCTTTGGAAGGCCATCAATAAGCCCGTTCTCGTAAAGCTCGAGGAAGCCCTTTGCCACTCCCCTGAAAAGACCGCCCGAGCTGGTTGGGATTAGAACGTAGTCCGGGGTAAGCTCCTCGGCTATCTCAAACGCGATACCCTTGTAGCCCTCGATTCTGAAGGGGTTGTCGGAGTTCATGAAGTAGACCCCAAGCTTTTCTCCAAGCTTGAGGCTCTCGAAGTAGAGCCTCCCGTAGTCCCCGAGAACCCTTATCACTTCCCCGCCGTAGACAGAGATGGCCTTTAATTTTTCGTCGCCCGCGCTCTCGGAGACGAGAATTTTAGATTTCAACCCGAAGCGTGATGCGTAAGCCGAAACGCTCGCCGCCATGTTTCCGGTAGAGACCGTCCCGACGGTCTTGTAGCCGGCTTTGAGTGCGTAGCTCATCGCCAGAAACGTTCCCCTGTCCTTGAAGCTCCACGTCGGGTTCACCGTTTCGTTCTTGAGGTAGAGCTTAACGCCAAACTCATCGCCGAGCCTCGACTTCACCAGCGGGGTGTCGCCCTCGCCGAGGGAAAACTCAAGGGCCGGCTCGACCGGCCAGAAGTCCCAGAACCGCTCCCAGACGCTCTTTCCGATATAGGGTTCTCCCTCAAAGAGCTCGAACTCGACCGGCCCACCGCACTCGCACCTCTGGACGGGCTCATCGTATGTTTTTCCACAGATTGGACACCTAAGCTTCAACTCTAACCCTCCTCACGGCTTTTAGGGTGACGGTCTTTCCGTCGAGGGTGATTGTGAACCTCGCGTAGGTGTCTTTTTCGGCGAGGCTCTTGAGGGTTTCGGCGAAGGTTTTAGAGGCGTTTTCGTTTGAGAACTCAACCTTCCACAGGAGAACGTAGTCGGTACCGTTGGTCGCGAGGATTAGATGGTCGCCGAGCCACGCGCTTGAAACGTTCCACGCGGTTTCGTTGCTCAGCTTGGCGACGTCCCTGAGGAGGACGTAGACGTAGAACTCGCCCATCCTGTCGTCTCTCATGACGCTCCAGTTCGCTGGAACGCTCAGCGAGACGTTCACGGGCGTCACGTTCTCCAGATAGAGTTTGGGGTGCATTATCTGGGCCGTTGAGAGGGGATAGTGCCTGTAGGCCTCGTTTACAAGTTCCCAGCCACCTTTCTCGTAGAGGTAGCGGACGAACCTGTCACCGAAGACGTAGGGGAAGATACCGATGTCCGTTAGAGGGTTCCCGCTGAGGGAGCGTATCTTGTATATAGGAATCCCGTTCCGCTCGCAGTAGAGGTCGGCCACGAGGTCTGCATCTCCCTCAACCAGCGCCCTCACCGCGAGGGTTCCGTCGAAGGTGCTGGCACCGTACTTTGCATCGAACCACTGCTTTTGCAACACGTGCGTGAGCTCATGCGCCAAAGCCCTCTTCGCAATCGCGGGGTTTCCCTCAAAGTTCTCCTCGATGACGTAGATGGTGTTTCCAACCGTGAGGGCAATCCAGCCGGCGCTCTGCTCCTCCTTCGCCTTGATGAAGGAGTAGTTCCCCGGCAGAAGGAGGGTCATCTTGTAGGTGAGCTCCTGAACCTTCAGCTCCTCCTCGTTCTGGCTACCTGGCCCGAAGAGCCTTATCGCCTCCGCCCTGCTGATGACGATTACCTTCGGCTTCTCTTTGAAGTGTAATCCCCTGATTTCCTGAACCTGCTCGATGATATCGTTAATCTGGTCGAGAATCGCGTCGGTGGAGTAAGCTAGGTCAACGGCCGAGTAGAGCGACAGAACGACCGTCGCGATGAGAAGAACCGCGAGCGCTTTCTCCTTCATTCCCCTCGGAGAAGGTTGGAGGGGGAGTTAAAAAGGGATTTGGTGCAAATCTAAAACTCGACGAACTCCTCCTTCATGCCGTCCTTCGTGATGACGACGACCTGCACCTTCCTGTCCCCTGTGTAAACGTCGCGCTTTCCGGCGGTTCTGACGGCCCTAACCGCGAGCTCCTTGGCTTCTTCGACGCTCATGTCCTTCCGGAAGCCCTCTTCGAGGACGGCTATCGCGAAGGGACTGCCGGAGCCAGTGGCCGTGTACTCGTCGAAGATAAGACCTCCGAGCGGGTCGAGGTTGGCCAGCGTTGGCTCCTCGACGTAGCCACCTATGATAATCTGCACCATGTAGGGGAACCACTTGTTCTCGTTGAGGATGTTGCTGAGTAGGTGTGCCATCGCCTTGGCCGTCATCGGCCTTCCCCACGTGAACTGGTAGTAGCGCGCCTCTGCTTCCAGCATTCTCGCCAGAGCCTGGACGTCTCCGACGCTTCCCGCGGTGGTTATCGCTATCCTGTCGGTTATCGGGATTATCTTTTTGATGTTCAGGGTTTCAACCATGTGGTCAAGCGAGGCCTGAGTGTCCGCCGCGAGAACCACTCCGTCCTTGGCCTTTATTCCCACCGTTGTTGTTCCGGTCTTCTTCTCCACCTTCTCTCACCTGAAGTAAGAAACGCGCCGAAGTTTTAAACCTTAGCCCTTCAGTCCCGGCACGAGGAGGCGCTTCCCCTCGACCTCGATTATCCTCGCCCTTATCCCGTAGGTCTCCTCTATCACCGCCGGCTCCAGCTTTCTCGACGGTCCCTCCCAGACCTTTTCGCCGTCCTTCAGGACGAGAACCCTGTCGGCGTAGCTTAACGCGAGGTTGAGGTCGTGGAGAACAGCAACGATAATCTTCTCCCCTTTGAGCTCGTTAAGCAACTCCATCACCATGAGCGCGTGGTTTACGTCGAGGTGGCTCGTGGGCTCGTCGAGGAGGATTGCCCTGCTCCCCTGTGCCAGAGCCCTCGCTATAAGGACGAGCTGGAATTCCCCACCGCTCAGGCTCGTTACCCTCTCCCTTCTCCTCTCCCAGAGGCCGACCCTTTTGAGCGCTTTCCTGACGCTCCCCCGCGTTATGTAGGCACCCATCTCCACGAACTCCTCGACGGTGAAGGCGAACTGGGGAAGGGAGCTCTGGGGAACGTAGGTTATCAGCCTCGCCCTTTCAGCGGGCCTGAGCGATGTCAGCTCAACGCCGTCGAGCCTTGCCGTTCCCCTTGGCCTTAAAATCCCGACGAGGCACTTGAGGAGTGTGCTCTTCCCCGCTCCGTTGGGCCCGATTACCGCGAGAAGTTCGCCCCTCTCGGCTTTGAGCTCTACGTTTTTCAAAACCTCCCTCTCGCCGTAAGCGAAAGAGATTCTCGCCTCAAGCAACGAGCTCACCCCTCTTGTGCCTCATCAGGAGGTAGAGGAAGAAGGGCGCGCCCATGAGGGCCGTCACTATGCCGACCGGGATTACTGTCGGCTTTGCCACAGTTCTCGCGAGCAAATCTGCGATGACGAGCAGAACCCCACCGAAGAGGGCCGTTGCTGGCGTTAACTCCCTGTGGTTCGGCCCGAGGAGAAGTCGCATTATGTGGGGGCTTACCAGTCCGATGAAGCCGATTATCCCGGCGGTGTAAACGGCGAAAGCAGTAAGCGTCGCTATGACGCCGAGGAAGATTTTCCGGTAGAGATGAAGGTCGAGGCCGAGGGCTATGCTCTCCTCGCCGAGGAGTATTAGGTTGAGCTCGCGCCAGCGCCAGCTGAGGAAGCCGACGCCGAGAAGCGAAACGACGAGCATTATCCCTACGTCCCGCCAGGTGCTCCCGTTGAAGCTCCCGAGGAGCCACATCCAGCTCAGATGGCTCTCCTGGGGGTGTGTGACGTAGATGTACCACGTTATCGCGTTTGCAAGGAAGCCGTAGGCTATTCCTGCCAGGAGGAGGGTGTCAACGGGAACCGCGCCGTTGGTCCTTGCTATCGTGTAGACGATGAAGACCGAGAGGAAGGAAAAGAGGAGCGCGAGGGGGGCCATGTAGGCCGGGTTAATCAGCGTTCCGATGGCGGAGCCGAGCGCGGCGCCAGAGCTTATTCCGATTATGTATGGGTCTGCGAGGGGGTTTCGAAAGAGGGCCTGGCTCGCGACTCCGGCACTCGCCAGCGCGAGGCCGACGAAGTAAGCTAGGAGGACCTCCGGAAGGCGGAGTTGCCACACTATGGTGAAGTACTCTGGGGGTTGGCCTGAAACAATCTCCACTACGTACTTGGCCTCCTCCGCGAGGACGTTCGAGTGGATAATCAGGGCGAGTTTGTCGAGAACCCACGAGAGCCAGCTCGCGAGGGTTGTTTTTACTCCGTAATCCACGCTCTCGGCGACGTCGTGAAGGCTCAAACTAACCGGGCCGAAGTAAACGCCAAGGAAGATTGAAAGTGCTGAAAGGATGAGCAGGGCCGGAAGCCATTTCCGCATGTGCTGGAGTTTTTGTCCAGCCTTTTAAAGTTGATGCATCAGCCAGGAATCCGGTCATCATCCCGGGGTCAGGTTCGAGAGTGCTCATCACGTCGGGGTGGCCACCCCATAGGGAGTCCCCTCAAGCCTTAAAAGCCTTGGGGGAGAGTTATTAACATGAGCGTCTCAGCGAGGGAAGTGAAGGCCAGAATACCGCTGGCACTCGTCACGATACGGCCGGCGAAGCTCTTCGACATAAGCGACGTGATGAGAATCGAGAGGGAGTCCTTCCGCGAGGCCTACCCGAGGGGAATCTTCCTCGTCTTCCTCGAGAACAACCCCGAGACCTTTCTCGTTGCCGAGTACAACGGCAGGGTAATCGGCTACGTCATGGCATACCTCCGCCCGGACCTTGAAGGACACATAATGAGCATAGCCGTTGACAAGCGCTACCGCGGGAACGGCATAGGCTCGGCCCTGCTCGCCGAGGCGATAGAGAGGCTCATCGCACGGGGAGCTCGTTACATCGGCCTCGAAGTTCGCGTGAGCAACGAAAAGGCCATAAAGCTCTACGAGCGCTTCGGCTTCCGGAAGGTGAAGCGGATTATCGGCTACTACTCGGACGGCGAAGATGCATACTACATGCTCCTGCCTGCCGGGGAATGGAGGGGAAGCTGATGATAGTCTTTTACCTGAGCGGGGACAGGGTCTTCTCGACCGACCAGAACGCGATAAACGGCCTTTACAACAAGCGCCACTTCGGGAAGCTTGTCGAGGGCAAGCTTTTCCTCTCGTTGCTCGAAGCCACCTACCTCGTGGAGAGGGGCAAGATAGAGGTCAGGGACGGGAAGAGAAAGCTCACTGTCGAGGAGCTTATGAACCTCGGGAGGAAGAGGGACGAGCTGTTCGACGCCAAGTATCTCGTCTACAAGGACCTGCGCGACAGGGGCTACACCGTCAAGTCCGGCCTCAAGTTCGGCTCGCACTTCCGCGTTTACCGCAGGGGCATGGACGAGCACTCCCAGTGGCTCGTGTGGGTCCTGCCTGAGAACTCAAGGATTAGTCCGAACGACATAACCGCTCGCGTTAGAGTAGCTCACGGTGTCAGGAAGAACATGGTGATGGCGATAGTTGACGAGGACGCGGACGTTACCTACTACAGGGTTGAGTGGACGAAGTTCTGAACCTGTTTTCATTAATCTCGCAAGAGAAAAGGGATAAAAGCTGTATTTTCCTGTCCGGCCTTCTTGTGGAGCCACAGTTGGCCCCCTGAAGCACCTGCAGGTCGGCGTGGCTCCGGCTTATGGATGCCCCACAATAACCAGCAGTGCAAACGCAATTGCCCCAATCTCCAACATTAAATCTGTGGGAAGGTTTCTTCTCCTCCCGAATTCACTGTGTCTCAAAAAGATAACGGCCAAAATGTAAAGGAGGAGGGCATAGTCCGCGGCCTTCCAGACCTCCATCCGTGTCACCACCTCAGTTGTGCCATATGATTAGGGGAACAACTATGGTGTGTTCAATGTATATACCCTTGTTGCCCCCAAGGTCGTCAACCACCTTAATATAGGCCCCAAGGGCTATAAGGCCTTCGGCTATAATGGCAAGGGTGCTTTCTGCTATTGTAATACCAAGCCGTTTTAGGAAAGTGATTAGAGCTGCCCTCCCTATCTTAGTACCACCTCCGACTACACCAAGCCCCATGAAGTCGATGAGCTCCTGAGTCTCGTGTTCGTTCAATGTAAGCTTCCATCCCCACCAGTGCGTCTCAAAGTGCCACTGGGGCAGGATGCCTCCTCCTTTGGACATTGCTCCCACAGGTGCCCCGACCGGAGTTGTAATCCTGTATCTCTCCAAGTGTGCATTCGACAGTGTGTTTTGTAGCTCGCGAACGGTACTCATAGAGTAATGCTCATAGTGTACCCTGCCATTCTGGACGACCTTCACAGTAACGTGGTCTTGTGAAACAGCGGTTACCATGGCGATTTCGAATGAGTGTCCGTCGTACATCCCAGTTACCAGTCCCTGCGAGGTGTTTATCGTAAAAGCATACCTGCCATTGAAGCTGAAGCCAGATATTGAGTTCGGGGAAACCTCACGTATGCCCAGCTTGACCAGATCGCTTTTTGACAGCTCAAAGAGGTATCTCTTTTCCTCCTGTGTTAATGGGTTCAATATGAGCCCGGGGTGTCCCATTATCTGCCGGTTGGCAAAGGAGGATGTCGCCGCCGCGCTTCCAGCCGTCACTCCGACCATCAGCAGTCCCAACAGGACTGCGAACAATGACTTCCACCGCATGGGGTTCGCCTCCGTAAAGTTGTCTGCAATATCTTGTACTCAACTCATCCTTATAAGCTTTTCTCTTTACCGTTAGTATAGTTCCTTCCTTTTTTTTCGAGTAAAAATTTATTCTAACCGGGGTTTTCCGTTTAGAACAGTTCAAAAGAAGCCTGAGTAAAGGAGTTGCATGGTCACGCAAATGGGCTGAGATGTCGGGAAGATGCTGCTGAAGCCCGCGATTTGCGTGGTGTGGCACGTTTATTTAACCACTTTTCTCGTTCTTCTCTTTAGGCCTTCTAAGGATTCCCCATAGTGCGAGTCCTGTCAGTACTGCGAGAACCCAGGCGGGTCTGCTTCCGGCAACTATCTTTAGGAGGTCGCCCCTGTAATTCAGCCACCACTGGAGGTATTCCCCTCTGAACGCTCCATAGCCGAGTATGAATCCAACCGGCATTCCCGCTAGGAACTGAATGCTCGCAGGTCTCTCCGAGTAGTACTTCATTTGGGGCTTGATTATTCAGTTGAGCACCAAAACGACAACCGCCAACCAAGGGTGAAGCGTTGACGAGAGGCCCTCCACAAAAAACACCCGTTTTGCCCTCACCATCACCACCACGTTCTTCTTAACGAAGTCAATTATAAGTTTTACCACTAAAGACCATCAAATAACGTCCTTCTGATTTGCCAAAAATGGATTTTGTGGATTCCTGGGGATGCAGGGGGATTTCTTGACAACAGCCACTGTCCACAGGGCATAATGGAAGAAAAGGAGAACCTCACTTCAAGAACCCTGTCTTCTTTCCGAGGTCCTCGAACGCATCTATGACGTACTGGAGGTCCTCCTTGCTGTGGGCCGCTGAGGGTTCGAGCCTTATCCTCGCAGTTCCAAGCGGGACGGTCGGATAGACGATGGCCTGAGCGAAGATGTTGTACTCGTCGTATAAGCGTCTGCTGAACTCCTGGGCGAGCTTCTCGTCGTAGAGCATGACCGGTGTAATCGGGTGCTTGGTGTTTCCGAGGTCGTAGCCGAGGTCTCTCAGCCCGTTCTGGAGGAAGTGGGTGTTGTCCCAGAGCTTCTTGACCAGCTCATCGCTCCTCTGGAGAATCTCAACGGCCGCTATGGCCGCCGCGACGTCGGGCGGGTTGGGCGCGCTGGAGAAGAGGAACGGCCTGGCCCTCTGGCGGAGGTACTCAATGGCCTCCTCGGGACCGGCAACGTAACCGCCGATGACACCGAAGGCCTTGCTCAGCGTTCCCATCTCGAAGTCAACACGGTCGTGGAGCTTGAAGTGGTCGACGATACCCCTTCCGCTGTCTCCGAGGACTCCTTCACCGTGCGCGTCGTCTATGTAGAGTATCGCGTCGTACTGCTCAGCGAGCTCCGCCATCTCCGGGAGCGGGGCGAGGTCGCCGTCCATCGAGAAGACACCGTCGCTGACGATGATTTTCTTCTTCTTGTCCTTGTTCTCCTTGAGCCTCTTCTCAAGGTCTTCCATGTCGATGTGCTTGTAAATGACCTTCGGCGCACCGCTGAGGCGCATTCCGTCTATAATACTCGCGTGGTTGAGCTCTTCGCTGATGAAGACTCCGTCTTCCCCTTTCTTGAGGAGGGCGCTTATCGCTCCGAGATTCGCGTTGTAACCGCTCTGGAATAGTATGGCCGCTTCGCGCTTCTTGAACTTCGCCAGCTTTTCTTCAAGTTCGACGTGAAGCTCCATAGTTCCCGCTATCGTTCTAACAGCCCCGGCGCCAACACCGTAGTCGAGAATGGCCCTTATGGCCGCGTATCTAATCTCCGGGTGAGCCGCCAAACCGAGGTAGTTGTTGGAGCACATGTTGAGAACCTTCTTGCCGTCGACGACGACCCACGGGCCCTGGGCACTCTCAAGCTTCCTTATGGTCACGTAGAGGCCCTTATCCTTGAGCTCCTGGAGCTCTTCCCTAATCCAGTCAAGCTTCCCCATGAGAACCACCGGTCCTAGTTGAACATCGAGGTATAAAAGTTTTGCACTGAACCGGTTAGTGCAGTCTAATTATTGCCGTGAGGATTGCCAAAAGGGCGAGTGCGAGGCTCCCGCCGATTTCCAGCCTGTAATCGTGCTTCCTGTCCGGATACCTTTCGATTAGTCTGAGCTCAACCCTAAAATTCCTCGGCCCGGTGACGATAATTGACAATCCCCAGCCCCTCCGCGAGAGCGGGTAAGCAACGGGCACGACGCCGGTGAAGAAGTCGAGGAAGAGATGACTCCCCCAGCCGAGGGCGAAGAGCAGGAACGGACCGCCGAGGTGCAGGCCGAAGAGAAGGGCCGGGAGAAAGGGCAGGAGGGAGTGGAGGTATGAGCGGTGCTCCTCAGCCAAAGCATCGAGGTCCGGGAAGACCGCGCCAAGGGCGAGTGCGGTGAGTCCAGCTATCGTCGGCTCGCCGGAGAGTGCGAGGTAGACGAGGCTCGGAATCGAGGCATGTTCGAGCGGGTCCATGGCAAAGCCCTTAAACTCTTGGCTCTCATAAAGGTTTAGGTGGAATACATGACCGAGGAGATTAGAGAGGTTAAGGTTCTCGAGAAGCCCTGGGTTGAAAAGTACCGCCCCCAGAGGCTCGATGACATCGTCGGTCAGGAGCACATAGTCAAGAGGCTCAAACACTACGCTAAAACCGGTTCGATGCCCCACCTGCTCTTCGCTGGGCCGCCAGGCGTTGGAAAGTGCCTTACGGGAGACGCCAAGGTCGTAATCAACGGTGAGCTGACCACCATAGGTGAACTCGTCGAGAAGCTGAGCAACGGTAGATTTGGTCCAACCCCAGTCAAGGGCCTAACGGTTCTCGGCGTTGATGAGGATGGAAAACTCAGGGAGTTGCCAGTCGAGTACGTTTACAAGGACAGAACCGATGAGCTCGTCAGGATAAGAACGAGACTCGGCAGGGAGCTCAAGGTAACCCCGTACCACCCGCTCCTCGTGAACAGGAAGGACGGGAGAATAGAGTGGGTCAAGGCCGAGGAGCTCAGGCCCGGAGACAGGTTGGCAGTTCCGCGCTTCCTCCCGGCGATTCTCGATGAGGACCCCCTGGCTGAGTGGCTCGGCTACTTCATCGGCGACGGCCACGCCGACGCCCAAACAAACGCCATAACCTTCACTAACACGGACGAGAAGCTCAGGAAACGTTTCATGGAGCTCACCGAAAGGCTCTTCCCGGACGCGAGAATTAAGGAGAGAATCCACAAGGACCGTGCCCCTGACGTTTACGTGAACTCAAGGATGGCAAAGGAGCTCGTTGAGAGCCTCGGCCTTGCCGGCAGGAAGGCTGATAGGGTTTACATACCCGGGCAGGGCTGGAAGGGTCTGCGCTCCTTCCTCAGGGCCTACTTCGACTGCGACGCGGGCGTTGAGAAGAACGGGATAGTTCTCTCAACCGCGAGCCGGGAGATGGCAGAGCAGGTCTCTTACGCGTTGGCGGGGCTTGGAGTGGTCGCCAAAGTGAGGAGCAAGGCCGTCAAAGGACGCACCTACTACTACGTCGTCATCTCGGGCTCCGAGAACATATCGCGCTTCCTCAGGGAGGTCGGCTTCTCGGTCGAGGAGAAGAGGAGGAAAGCCGAAGCGCTCGTGAAGAGGCCCAATCCCAACATCGGCTCGCTCTACGCGGACAGGGAGCTGATTTCCTACGTTAGGGACAGGCTCAAGCTGAACTTCTACGATGACAAGGCCCGGTGGAGCCCGGAGAAGGCCAAGCGGATAGCCTGGGAGCTTATGAAGGAAATCTACTACCGCCTTGACGAGCTCGAAAAGCTTGAAAAGGCCCTGTCGAGGAGCATCCTCATAGACTGGAACGAGGTCGCGAGGAGAAGGAAGGAGATAGCTGAGAAGACCGGTATAAGGCCTGACAGACTTCTTGAATACATTAAGGGCAAGCGGAAGCCGAGCCTGAGGAACTACCTTAAGATTGCTGGTGCCCTTGGAATTCAGCTGGAAGAAACGATAGAGGCCATGCGCACCTTTGCGAGGAAGTACTCAAGCTATGCCGAGATTGGAAGGCTCGTCGGAACCTGGAACTCAAGTGTGAGGATTGTCCTTGAGAGCAACACCGAGAAGATAGAGGCCCTTGAGGAGATTAGAAAGGCCGAGCTGAAGCTTTTAAGGGAGATACTCAACGACGAAAAGCTCAAGAGGGGTGTCGCTTACCTGGTATTCCTCGCCCAGAACGAGCTCCTCTGGGACGAGATAGTCGAGGTCGAGAAGCTTAAGGGCAACTTCGTAATCTACGACCTCCATGTGCCCGGTTACCACAACTTCATAGGCGGCAACCTTCCGACGGTTCTCCACAACACAACGGCCGCTCTCGCCCTCGCCCGCGAGCTGTTCGGCGAGAACTGGAGGCACAACTTCTTGGAGCTCAACGCGAGCGACGAGCGCGGAATAAACGTGATTAGGGAGAAGGTCAAGGAGTTCGCGAGGACGAAGCCCATAGGCGGGGCGAGCTTCAAGATAATCTTCCTCGACGAGGCAGACGCTCTAACGCAGGACGCCCAGCAGGCCTTGAGGAGAACGATGGAGATGTTCTCCAACAACGTTCGCTTTATCCTCAGCTGTAACTACTCCTCAAAGATAATCGAGCCGATACAGTCGAGGTGTGCAATCTTCCGCTTCAGGCCCCTCAACGACGAGGACATAGCGAAGCGCATAAAATACATCGCCGAGCAGGAGGGGCTTGAGCTCACCGAAGAAGGCTTACAGGCGATTCTCTACGTTGCGGAAGGCGATTTGAGGAGGGCAATCAACGTCCTCCAGGCGGCGGCCGCTCTGGACAAGAAGATAACCGACGAGAACGTCTTCCTCGTTGCCAGCAGGGCCCGCCCCGAGGACGTTCGCGAGATGATGACCTTAGCGTTGGAGGGCAACTTCCTGAAAGCTAGAGACAAGCTCAGGGACATACTCCTCAAGCAGGGCCTCAGCGGTGAGGACGTGCTGATTCAGATGCACAAGGAAGTGTTTAACCTGCCGATTCCCGAGGACAAGAAGGTCGCTCTGGCGGACAAGATAGGTGAGTACAACTTCCGCCTCATTGAAGGGGCCAACGAGATGATACAGCTCGAGGCGTTGCTCGCTCAGTTCACGATTATGGGTAAGTGATTCCTATGGTGGAAGTTCCCTGGGTTGAGAAATACCGGCCGAGGAAGCTGAGCGAGATAGTGAACCAGGAGAAGGCCATAGAGCAGGTGAGGGCCTGGGTCGAGGCCTGGTTCCACGGCAACCCTCCGAAGAAGAAGGCGCTAATCCTCGCCGGGCCTCCGGGCGTCGGCAAGACGACGACCGTCTACGCTTTGGCGAACGAGTACGGCTTCGAGGTCATCGAGCTCAACGCGAGCGACGAGAGAACCTACGAGAAGATAGAGCGCTACGTTCAGGCCGCTTACACGATGGACATCCTTGGAAAGAGGCGGAAGCTAATCTTTCTCGACGAGGCGGACAACATAGAGCCGAGCGGTGCTCGAGAGATAGCGAAGCTTATCGATAGGGCCAAGAACCCGATAATCATGAGCGCCAACCACTACTGGGAGGTTCCCAGGGAGATTAGGAACAAAGCCCAGATAGTTGAGTACAAGCGGCTAACGCAGAGGGACATCATAAAGGCCCTCGTGAGGATTCTAAAGCGTGAAGGAAAGACAGTTCCGAAGGAGATACTCTACGAGATAGCCAAGCGCGCGAACGGCGATTTGAGAGCGGCGATAAACGACCTCCAGACTGTGGTTACGGGTGGCGTCGAGGATGCGAAGGAGGTTTTAGCTTACCGCGACGTCGAGAAGAGCGTTTTTCAGGCTTTAGCTCAGGTCTTCGCGACCGACAACGCCAAAAGGGCAAAGATGGCGACGCTCGGCGTGGACATGTTCCCGGACGAGCTCCTACTCTGGATTGACGAGAACGTGCCGTACGTCTATTACAAGCCCGAGGACATAGCGAGAGCCTATGAAGCTTTGAGCAGAGCCGACATATACCTTGGCAGGGCGAAGAGGACGGGCAACTACTCGCTCTGGAAGTATGCAACGGACATGATGACCGCTGGAGTGGCGGTTGCGGGAGTTAAGAAGAAGGGCTTCGTGAGGATTTACCCGCCGAAGACGATTAAGCTCCTCACCGAGAGCAAGACCGAGAGAACGCTAAGGGACTCGATAGTCAAGAAGGTCATGAAGGAGATGCACATGGCCAGGCTTGAGGCCCTGGAGACCCTCCACTACCTCCGCGTCATCTTCGAGAACAATCCCGATTTGGCCGCTCATTTCACGGTCTTCCTCGACCTCAGTGAGAAGGAGGTTGAATTCCTCGCTGGAGATTCGGAGAAGGCCAAGACGATATGGGGCAAGGCCATGAACATCGAGAAGAAGCTCAAGGAGCGGGGCAGGCTGGAGACGAGCGTCCGCGAGGGTCTCAGGAAGGCGAAGGAGAAGGAAGAGGCTGAGGAAACCGAAGAATTTGAAGAAACTGAAGAGCTTGGAGGGGAAGGAACCCCCGAAGAAGAACCCGAGGAAGGGGAGGAACTCAGCGAGGAGGAGCTTGAGGAGGCCGAGAGGGAAATAGAGCCAGTCGGTAAGAAGGAGAAGAAGTCCGAAAAGAAGAAGGGCAAGCAGGCGACGCTGTTTGATTTCCTGAAGAAGTGAGTTTCGCGTTTTGTATTCTTTATGTATTCTTTGCGATACAAATTTTTGCTGTTTTTATATTCTGCAGGATATAAGATTGAACTCCAGAGAGAAACGGTGAAGTGCGTCCTTCTGTGGAAGTTTTTGCTGGAGTTTTAGCTGTTATACTCTCCGACGCTCAATACCCCACCAAGAAGACCGAGAGATTAACATCGCGCCCCTTCAAGTGCTTCCCATGTGCAGTAACACTCTGTTATCCACGGCATCCATCCAGATGCCAATGATTATGAAAACCACAACCAGCACTAGCGTTCCGTACAGCCGGAGTTTCGAGATGTTTCCGGATTTGTAGGCATCGTAAGCTCTAAGCATCCAGAGCGCGCCAAGCACTGCAAAGGAGACCGGTATCAAATGGTGTTTCACGAAGTATTCTTGGGCGTAGAAGAACAGAGCGAGAAAAAGGGCCGTTGTTCCGGCTATGAGCGCGTTCCAAACCTTGGGCTTCATTTGGAGCACCCCTAATTTGTTTTGCGCTAAAGCGTTTTATAACTCTGTCTCCTAAGTTTGACTAACTTTTTCAGTATACACATCCGCGCAGACCTTAAACACGTGGGGCTTGAAGTCGCTTACTTTCTTCACCCTCACGGAGCAATCCTTTCCGAGCTTTTGGCATTCCCCAATTATCTTTCTCCTGAAGGCTTCAATCTCGTCCTCGTGAACGAAGTCGTAGTAGTGAAGCCAGCGCTCGGCCTTCGAGAGCGTTAAAGCCAACGCGTCAACGCCCCTTGGCGTCGGGCTAATGACTCTGTCGTAGCTCGGAAGCTCGGGCAGAACCTTGAAGGCGTCGCCGTGAATGAACTCTATCTCACCCTTCAGCCTCTTCCTGTTGCGCTCTATGTTCTCCAGCCCGAGTTCGTAGGCTTCTCTGTTCAGCTCGACGGCCGTTATCTTGACTTTTCTATATCTCGCTATCACGAGAGCGTAAGGCAGAACGCCGGCGAAGGGAATTAAAATCCTCTCGCCGTCTTTCACCAACTGGGCCAGCCGATAGCGTTCCCCCTTCATTCTCGGGTTGAAGAAGGCTTTGCTCAAATCAACCTTAATCTCGACGCCGTTCTCCTTGTGAACCGTTTCAAGTCTCTTCTCGCCCCAGATTATCGAGTAGTCCCTGATTCGAAAGGCCCCCTCGTGGAAGCCCTTCCTCGCTATCACCTTGAGGAACGGGTGGACCTTCCGCAGGCCCCAAACGATGTCCCCAACGCGATGCTCCAGCTCGGGCGGAATTTGAATAACGGCGATGTCGCCTATAACGTCGTAGCGCCTGAGGTACTTCAGCTCCTCCCCGCTCAGTCTCTCCGCCAGAACACTTTCGAGGTTCTTGTATATCTGCCTCTCGGGCCGAAGCGGAAGCTCAACGGACAAAACCTCGTAGCCGAGGGTGTAAATCCTCTCGTCCTTGATGACGGGTAATAGAACGAAATCATCTTCCCTCTTTGGTCTCCTCTTCCCGTCGTAGAGGCCGAGCTTCTTCAGCCTTCTCTTCACCGGCTCCGCTTCCCTCCTCGGAACCCTCAGCGCTGGCATTGAAATCCCTCCGCTTCCTGCTCGGAATAGCCCCGAACAACGCGGGCCCCATGAGCTTTTCGAGGATTTTCTCGACGTCTATCTCCTCAAACTCCTTTTTCAGTATTGCCATCTGCTCTGGGCTGAGGGTGTCCTCGTTGGCTAGTATGAGTACGTGGGCGCTCTCTATCATCGCCGCGTCTCTGATTGAAAACAGAAACTTCGCAACGGCCTTGAAATCCGAGTAGAAGAGCATGTACTCGATACCCTCGATGTAAACTACTCCGCCGGGGTTGTCCCTTATGAATCCTATTACCTTCCCGCTGAGAACGTGCAGGCTGCTCGGGCTTACCGCCTTTTTGTGCTCAACCCTCGTGAGCCAGATGTAATCGTCGGGTTCTACTCCCGTTTTGTTTCTCCACTCCTCTGGATGTTCCCTTCCGATGACGAGCAGTGGGAGGTCAGCATAGCTGTCTATTGCCTTCAGCAATGTGATTGCGTCATCACGAGACTTAATGATTCCGGCAACGGGGAGGGCGCATTTTACTTTCCTCCTTTCGTGTCTCTTCTCTGGGGTCCGTAGCTTTTCAAGCATGCTCAGAGATTCGTTAGCAAGAAGAAGGTATCCCAGGGTTACCACGATTGCCTCGGCAATCCAGAATTCCGGGTCAACTGCGATAGTTAAAAACACGGCGATGCCCCCGATGACCCCGAACAGGGCGAAGGACACCATTAGGGTCAATGCAAGCCTGCGAATGGGTTCATCGTGGCCCTTCCACTCCCAGTACGATTTAACCATTCCGTAGATGCCTATGACTATCAGCATCGCCCCGGAGAAGTAGGGGGCTAGGTTGCTGAGTCCCACAGTCCCACCGTTCAAAACTGCGCGCTACTCCACAAAAACCTTTCTACCGCCAGTAGGGCTCGCGTTTTAACACGGCTTTCCTGAAAATATCGACCAGCTCGGCGTCGCTCGCGCCGTTCCTCATCGCGCTCAGGAAGTCTATCAAATCGTCGTTCCTCAGCAGGCAGGTCTTGAACTTCCCGTCGGAGGTGACCCTCAGGCGGGTGCAGTTGGCGCAGAAGACCGTGTTGTGCATCGCCCTAACGACCTCGACCTCGGCTATTCCGTAGTCCGTCGGGATGAAATACTTCTTCCTCCTGTGCATCCTCCTCTCGCGGATTTCGACAGCCCTCTTTTCGAGCTCCTTCTCAACCGGCCTGAGCGGGTAGAAGTACTTCCGGAAGAAGGCCGTCTCCGTCATCTCCCTCGGCGCTTCGAGCTCTATGAGCTGGAGTATCGCGCCTGTCTTCGCCGAGAAGTCTATCATGTCCCAGATTTCACCATCGTTGAGACCCTTCATTACCGTCATGTTGAGCTTGACCGGAGAGAGATACTTCACCGCCTCCTCAATGCCTTCAAGAACGGTTTCGAGCATATCAACGCCCGTGATTCTCTTGTAAACATCTGGCTTGAGGCTGTGGAGCGAGACGTTCACCCTATCCAGTCCGGCCTTCGCGAGCGGTTCTGCGAGCTCCTTTAGGCGACTCCCGTTGGTCGTCATGCTCAGGTCTTTAACGTAGGGCTTAATCCTCCGGACGATTTCAATGATGTCCTCCCGAACGGTTGGCTCACCGCCCGTGAGCTTGACCTTCCTTATTCCGAGGCGAGAGGCTATTCTAACGAGCCTTTCTATCTCCTCAGGCGTCATCTCGTTTTTGGCCAAAAACCGCTGGCCCTCGCGGTGGCAGAAGAAACAGCGGAAGTTGCACTCCTGCGTGAGCGAAATCCTGAGGTTCGTCACTGGTCTTCCGAAGCGGTCGTAGAGGGTCATGGCAACACCTTAACCCGGTACACGAGCTTTTAAAAAAGGCTTTCGGGTAAGCGGTTTCGTTTAACTCCACCAATCGAAAAGTAAAAGTAGGCCTACGGCCAACTCCTACCTTAGGGGGTTTCGGGGATGGACGTTGACGAGCTCAGGTCACTTCTCGGGGAGCTTGAGAAGCTTCACTCCCGTTTTGAATCAAAGTTCTCCGAGCTCTACGGTGAGAAGAGCGTTGAGGAGCTTGAGGCGGTTCTCAGGGCACTGCACGAGCTCTCGGCCGAGAAGCTTGAGAGGGCCTCGTCGCTCTACCGCGAGCTGGCGAAGTTCGGTGGAAGGCTGGAGGAGCTCTCGAAGGAGCTTTACAAAAACGAGCACCAGATGAAGTTTCGCATTGAGGAAGTCCTCTCGCTCCTCCGCGGTGACGACTTCAACTCACGGGCGAGGCTGAAAGCTTCCTTCGACAGACTGGTCCAGTTTCACAGGCTCTACGACTACGCGGTGAGGAAGGCGATAGGCGAGCTCTCGGCCGAGGTCGAGGGGCTGGCCTTCCTGGGCGAAAACCACAAAAAGGTTCCCGTTGGCATACTGGAGGAAATCCACAGAACGAGGTACCTTGAGGAAAGGCTTGACTCACTCGTTCGCTTCGTTTACAGGCTCTACGCTCATCCTTCCGATGTTCACCGCGTTGAGAGGGCCCTGCTCGAATGGCACTCCAAGGGCCTGCTCTGGGTTGAGGCGAGAAACGTGGAGAAGCTCAGCGGAGTGAGAGACGCTGAGGAAATCCTTGAAGGACTGGCGCTCATTGGAGTGGTGGAGAAGAAGATGAGGGGTGGTGAAGGTGTCTACAGACACAGGGCTTACGGTTAGGATTCGGGGCATCTACTCAACGGCCCTAACGAAGCTCTTCCTCGACAGGGGCTTCGGCATAAGCCAGCCGAGCAACAAGATAGTCGAGCGCTTCGGCCTTGAGAAGACCTACGACGAGTTCGACGTTGACATCTACGACAAGAAGGACAGGCACGGCGTCGTTCTCGTTGGAAACGCCGTTGAAGAGGCCAAAGCCGTTCTCGAAGACGAGCTCATCGACGTCTTCTTCAGGAGGCTCTCCTACCAGCTTTACGGCATCTACAAGGGTCTCGTTGTTAAGGTTGATGACAGGTACGTTTACGTTGACCTCGGGAGCGCGATAGGAACCCTCCCCAAGAACGAGCTCCCGAGGGCGAACGAAGGGGACGAGGTTCTCGTTCAGGTGAAGAAGCACAACCTCCTGCCGCACCTCAGCACTACCCTCACGATTCCCGGTGACTACGCGGTCCTGATTCCCAAGCCGATAGGCGCGCAGAGGCACGTGAAGATTTCGAGGAAAATAAGGGACAACCAGGAGCGCGAGAGGCTCAGAATCCTCGGCCTGAGCATAGACCTCGGCGAGTGGGGAATCCTCTGGAGAACCGCCGCGGCCTACAAGGACTGGAACACCCTGAGGGACGAGATAGTCAGGCTTTCAAAGCTCGCTGACAGACTGGCCAAGGCTGACACCTACTTCGCGCCGTCGCTCATCATCGAGGGCAGGAATATCTACGAGGTCGAGTTCGGTGGAGGTGCCAAGAAGAAGCTCGACGAGATAAGGAACAAGGTCGTCCCGACGGTTGAGGGCCACCACCAGCTCAAGGCTAAAGACCCCGAGCTCGGCTTCGCGGTTGAGATAGCGGAGGGAATCCTCGCCAAGGTTCCCGGCCAGAGGATGAAGGTGAACCAGGGCTTCTGGGAGGCTCTGATAGAGAACAAGGGGCCGAGGAGGGGCTGGCTCTTCAGCCTCGACCACGTCAAGCCCGACGGCCAGAGGATAAGGATTGGGCCCGGTGAAGTTCTGGAAGTCAGCCACAACCCGCTCAAGGTCACGATAAAGAGGCACCTCAAGCCCGGCAAGTTCTACGACGGCCTCGACCTTCCGATAGAGTTCGGCGATTATGCCATAACTGAAATCGAGGCCGGCAAGTGGTGGTTCGTGCACAGGTATTACGACAAGAACGGCAACCTGAAGGGCGAGTACTACAACATCAACACGCCGGTCGAGATTTACCCCGATGGAGCGCGCTACGTTGACCTCGAGGTTGACATCGTCAGGTGGCCGGACGGAACGAAGGAGATAATTGACAAGGAGAAGTTGGCAGAGCACTACGAAGAGGGCATAATAAGCGAGAAGCTCTACAAGGCCGTGCTGAGGATTACGCAGGAGGTTTATGAGAGGATTTAGGGTAGCACTTTGATTCCAAGTTTTTCCGCCTCTTTTCTCAGCTTTTTATCATAGGTTGCGAGCCTTCCAAAGTCCTTCGCAGTTGCAAGAATTACCATGTCGTTGAACCGCTTGGGGTTCTTAGTCAGCTTCAGGGCTTCCTTCGTGTATTTCCCGTTGTCGCCGACGACCTTTGTTCTGGGACTTGAGAGAACCGCGGAGATTACCCCGTTGATGTCTTCCACCGAGTACTCCCTCTTCTTCAAAAACCAGTAGAGTTCGTATAGAACCATGCTCGGAACGACCCATCGCTCCAGTGACGCCAGCAGGTTCCTCGCCTCTTCGTTGAGCTCCGAGTCCTTCAGGACCGCATAAAGAAAAACGTTGGTGTCTATGACCGTCATTCATCATCACCGATGCCTTCGATGATGGTTTCTTCGATTTCCTCAACAGTCAGCCCCTTTCCACCCGGGAGCAGTGGAAGTTCAAGCTCGCTCTTTTTGAGAACCACCTTCCCGTCCTCCACCTCAACGAGCAGTATGTCGCCAACTTTGATGCCAAGCTTTTTCCTAACGTCGCTTGGTATAGTAATCTGGTAGTTTCTAGTTACTTTTGTCAGGCTCATAGTCTCACCGAATATAGTTGGGACTTTGAAGACTAAAAAGCTTTCCGAGAATGGCCGGTTTGCTTTGCAAATATTACGGCTTCAGTAATATACCAAATTGGTAATATCTCACTCGCCCACGTCCTCTATCCCCTTCTCCGTAATCCTAAAGTAGACCATCGTCCCCTCTGGACGGAAGCGGTGCCTTTCGAGAATGGCCAGTCTCAAGCCTGGCTTCGGAAGCTTGTCGAGCCGGAGTATGTCCTTACAGCGGTAGCCGAGGGTTTGTTCCGCCACTGGCCTTGTCCTTTCGAGCCTGCTGTCGTAGTGCACCTGGTTGATGACGAGAACCGGAATGTTCTGCTTCCTTGCAATCCAGAGGAGGACCTGCAGTTGTCTGCTAAGGTCAGTTAGGAGGCCCATCCTGTTCTCCTCGGCACGGTAATGGGCGGTTATGGAATCCACCACGACGAGCGAGAACGAGTCGTCAATGACCTTCTTGAGCGAGCCTATAATCCTCCTCTGCTCCTTGAAATCGGCAGGAGTGAACAGTATGAAGCGTGATAGGGTTTCCTCGGGGTCGAGGTTTCTCGCCTCTGCCATCTGCTTCAGCCGTTCGGGAGAAAAGCCCCCCTCCGTGTCCACGTAGGCGACCTTCTTACCGCTCAGAATTCCCGTCTGGACCGCTAAGGTCGTCTTTCCTGTGGCGTAGGGGCCGTAAATCTGGGTGAGCACGCCGGGGGCGAAGCCTCCCCCGAGCAGTTCGTCGAGCTTCCGCGAGCCTGTGGAGAGCATGCCTTTCCCTCAGAAGGACATCTCCTCGTAGAGCTTCGGCTCCTTGAAGAGCACCCACACGCGCCTCTTCCTGAGCTCCTCGGCCAGCTTCGACGGGTCTGCGTCGTTGTAAACGCCGTAGTGCATCGGGATTACCACCCTCGGTCTCACGTCCTCGACTATCTGAGTTGCCTCCCTCGCGTTCGCGGTTGAGCGGCCGCTTATCGGGACGAGCAGGATGTCCACCTTACCGCGAAGCCTCTGGAACACGGGGCCTGCGTAGGTGTCGCCCGGGTGGAGGAGCCTCTTGTCACCCTCTATCAAGTAGCCGAGCGGGTACTGGCTCGACGGGTGTTCGACGTAGATGGCCGTAACCTTCACGCCGTTTTCGAGCTCTATCGTCTGTCCCGCCTCGATTTCCCTGACCTTCGTAACGCCATCTGCCACCGCCATCAGGTAGACCTGCTTGGGGCCTATTACCGTGGCGTCGCGGAGCCTTGAGAGGAGCTCGACCTTTCCGTAGTGGTCCGTGTGCTCGTGGGTTATCAGGATGTAGTCAACCTCGCCAATTCGGTCGTCGTCAACCTCTGGGTAGGGGTCTATCAGTATCTTCACCCCGTTCGTCTCAATCCAGAAGCATGCGTGACCGTACCAGATGACCTTCATCGGTTCGACCTCCTCAAGTGCCTTCGATAAAGCGGACTTAAAGTTTTCCCAGCGTTGGTTTTATTAACCTCTGAACCTACTAAGGGCGATGGCGATGGAGAAGAAAAAGGGCCTCATCGTGAGGGAACCCTACGCGAGCCTAATCGTCGAGGGCAAGAAGGTGTGGGAAATTAGGAAGACGAGAACGAAAATCAGAGGGGAGATTCTGATAATCAGCAACGGAAAGGCCATAGGGAAGGCGGAGCTCGTCGACGTTCTCGGGCCGTTCACGCCGGAGGAGTTAGCTGAACACGAGGACAAGCACCGCGCGAGCGTTTCTTTCCTCCGCGAGTACTCCAACGGAAAGCCACTCTACGCGTGGGTGCTCAGGAACGCCGAGAAGTTCGACCGCCCCAAGGAGGTGGAGATGGCCAAAGGGGTCCAGATATGGGCCAACGTGGTGGTTAAAGATGAATAAGGTCCGGCGCTTCCTGTTTCCTCCCCTCAACTGGCCGTTTCTGATTCTCATAGCGGTTGCCTTCGTCCTCGTCTTCGTTTTCTTCTCGGGTGCTGTTCTCATGGCCTTCGACAGGCTCGGCCTTCCGCCCGGTGTGGCAATCACCCTCTTCGTATTCGCGCTCGTCGGGAGCTTCATAAACATACCCATAGCGGAGGAGGTAACTTATGAGCCCGTGATACGGGTTAGAGAAGTCGGCTTCTTTGGAATCCTCTACCCGATGCCCTACTTCGACTGGGAGGAGCGGAAGACGGTCATAGCCGTCAACGTCGGCGGTGCCCTGGTCCCGCTGAGCATAGTTCTCTACGAGCTCTTCCGCCTCGTCCACCTCGGGGAGTACGGCCTTCTCCTGAACACCCTTCTCGCGGTTTTCATCGCCTCGCTCCTCAGCAACGCCGTCGCGAGACCGATTCGTGGCCTTGGAATCGCGATGCCGACGCTCTTTCCCCCGCTCATAGCGGTTCTCCTTGGCTGGCTCCTCGGGGACGGGAACCCGACGCTGGTTGCCTACGTCAGCGGAACGCTTGGGGTTCTCATTGGGGCCGACCTGATGAACTGGGAGAAAATCAAGCGCCTTGGAGCCCCGATGGTCAGCATAGGTGGCGCCGGAACCTTCGATGGAATCTTCCTCGCGGGGGTTATTGCCGTTCTCTTGGTATGACGGTGGGTTTATAAGGCGGTAATTCAACAGGAAGCCGTCAAAGGAGGTGGCGCTCATGTTCGTTATCGGGAGCGGTGGGAAGCACCTTGAGGGGGAGCTCAGGGAACTCGGTGGAGAAATCATCGAGGTCGAGCTGAGGAAGTTCCCCGACGGGGAGAAGTACGTTCGGGTTCTCGGTTCTGGCAAGGAAGCAACGGTCGTCAGCTCTACCTTCGCACCACAGGACGAGAAAATCGTTGAGTTGCTCCTCATCGGGGACGCGCTCAGGGAGAAGGGCTTCAAGAAACTCCGCGCCGTCGTTCCTTACTTTGCCTACAGCAGGCAGGACAGGGTCACGAAGGAGGGTGAGCCGGTAAGCGTGAGGGCGATAATGAAGGCGCTCGGCATCTACTACGATGAACTCTACATCTTCGACCTCCACAACCCCGAGACACTGAAGTACTTCCCTGGTAAAGGCGTCAACGTTTCTCCGGCGAGGGTCATAGCGGACTACTTCCGCGAGAAGCTTGGCGACGGCATAGTCCTTGCCCCGGATAAAGGCGCCCGCGAGAGGGCCAGGGCGGTTGCGGAGGAGCTTGGTCTTGAGTACAGCCACTTCGAGAAGAGGCGCATATCCCCAACTGAGGTTGAGATGAGACCGGTTGATATAGACGTTAAGGGCAAGAACGTGCTGATAGTTGATGACATCATAAGTACCGGAGGGACCATGGTCAAAGCCGCACAAATTTTGAGGAAATTAGGTGCGGGGAAAATATTCGTTGGGGTCACTCATGGAGTCTTTGCCGAGGGTGCCATTGAGAGGGTTAGTAGGGCTGTTGACGAGCTCGCCGTCACGAACACGATACCCACTCCCGTCTCGAAGATAAGCATTGTGCCGGAAATACTCCGCCTCTGATTGCAAAAATTTTTAACATTTTTATGTCTATTTTTGTGCATTTTGGTTCTTGATTTTAACAGGTTCTTTTTCAAAAATCTCCCCCGTGAGGGGTTTTGCAAAAATTTTTCACTGCGGGGGTTCGTCCCTATTGGGTGGAGCCCCCGAACAGGGGGCGACGAAGACCCGGACGCCAAGACGGCGGCGTCGGGGGGAACGGGTGCAAAGCACCCAAAGATGAACCCCGCCCTCCAGTCCGGGTCACACCAGGTGCGCTCCCGAGGAAACGCCGAAAGGCGGACCCCTCGGGGGTAAGGCAGGCCCGGCACCCCGACCAAACCCCCGGACGGGAATCGGTACTCCCCCATTTGAGGGGAGTTCCACCGGCCGTACTCCTTGCTCAATTCCGGTTGATCCTGCCGGAGGCCACTGCTATGGGGGTCCGACTAAGCCATGCGAGTCATGGGGCGCGCTCTGCGCGCACCGGCGGACGGCTCAGTAACACGTCGGTAACCTACCCTCGGGAGGGGGATAACCCCGGGAAACTGGGGCTAATCCCCCATAGGCCTGGGGTACTGGAAGGTCCCCAGGCCGAAAGGGGCTCTGCCCGCCCGAGGATGGGCCGGCGGCCGATTAGGTAGTTGGTGGGGTAACGGCCCACCAAGCCGAAGATCGGTACGGGCCATGAGAGTGGGAGCCCGGAGATGGACACTGAGACACGGGTCCAGGCCCTACGGGGCGCAGCAGGCGCGAAACCTCCGCAATGCGGGCAACCGCGACGGGGGGACCCCCAGTGCCGTGGCACAGCCACGGCTTTTCCGGAGTGTAAAAAGCTCCGGGAATAAGGGCTGGGCAAGGCCGGTGGCAGCCGCCGCGGTAATACCGGCGGCCCAAGTGGTGGCCGCTATTATTGGGCCTAAAGCGTCCGTAGCCGGGCCCGTAAGTCCCTGGCGAAATCCCACGGCTCAACCGTGGGGCTTGCTGGGGATACTGCGGGCCTTGGGACCGGGAGAGGCCGGGGGTACCCC
>NZ_SNUV01000003.1:0-183354 GCF_012027685.1 Thermococcus sp. 9N3 | reverse complement strand
CCAGTGCTGAGGAGGTTAGTTCTGCTGTTGAAGAGCAGACTGCAGCAACAGAAGAACTCGAAAGAGCAGCAAACGACCTCAAAAACATCGTGGCCCAGTTGCGCGATATTATCAGCAGGTTCAAGCTGTGACTTTCGTTGTTTCCCTTTCCACTTTGAGGGGGTGAGAACGTGGACTGGGTAATGATTGCAGTCATCGCGGTCGTGGTGTTGCTCGGCATGGTGGTTACAGCATACCTCATAACCAACGCGATAAGCAACCAGATGGGAGAGCTCTACGCGGCCCTGCTTGAGCGGGAGCTGAAGAGCGAGAGCCCCGCCCCGAAAAGGGAGGAGCCCAAGGCTGCCCCCAGGGAAGAGAAGAAGCAGATGAGCGTCTCGGGGGTTAACGAGGACGAGCTCATCAAAAAGCTCCGCCAGGTCATTGACGAGAAGGTTCAGCGCGTCCTCGATGAGGCCAGACACAAGAAGGAGAGGCTCCTCATGCTCCTCGACGTTGCGAGGGGCTACACCCTCGGGTACATAAGCGAGGACGAGTACAACGCGTTCCTCATGAAGGTTCTCGCCGAGCTCGACGAGTTCAAGAAGCTCTGGCTGGCGCGCTTCCCGAGCCAGAAGGACAAGGAGAAGCTCAACCAGGTGATAGCCTACGTCGCAAGGACGAAGCTCCCAATTACCGTCAAGAGCAAGGACGGAAAGACAACCATCAAGCTCCCGCCCGAGGAAGCACTTATAAGGATGACGAGTAGCATCAACAGTGCCGTGAGCATACTCGACGAGATGATATCCTCGCGCGGCGGAAACCCGGCCGTAACGCCCCTGGAGATAAAGCTCTCCCAGGAGTGCGAGAAGCTCCGCGCGAAGGTTGAGAAGCTCGAAAGGCAGCTGGAGGAGTGCCAGGCCCTCACCTGAGGGCGGAAGGGATGACCTATGGCGGTAACAGAAACAAGGGTCAAGGTAGCCATTATCTCGTCTTGGAAGGGCTCGGGCCGCGTCAACTGGCGCGACGCCCTCGGGGTTATTCAACACGATAGGCTTATTCTGAAGTATCTTCGCATGGGTGAGGTCGTCGGCGAGGACAACTTCCCATTCTCAACGCTCAGCGATTTGGCCGTCAACGTTCCCGACAACTACAAGCTCAACCCCGAGAAGGAGCACTTTGGATTGAAGTTCTACGTTCCCGGAAGGGGCGACCTCACGCTCATCCTGACGATTGGTGACAACCTCCTTATATACGATGAGAAGAAGTTCAAGGAGTTCGTCCACACGATTTTTGAAACCCTGATAAACGGAAAGGCCGTCAGGATACAGCTCGCGAGGATTAAGGGTGGAGCGATAAACATGGACTCCAAGTGGCAGGACGGTTCGCTGAGGATAGTCTCCGTCAAGTCCGCCAAGAAGGGAAGAACCGAGAGGAACATAGTGGTTCTCGACCCCGACATGAGGCCCATCCCGATATTCTCGGACGTTGAGGACATGGACGTCGAGGAAGTTGACATGGACGGCAAGAAGGTTCAGGCTTGGAAGATAAAGCACTTCTACGTGAGCGAGACCGTAACGTCCTACCTCTACATCCCAGAGAAGAAGACGAGGCTCTTCATCCTGCGCTACCTGCTCAAGTACATACCAGGCTACTTTGAGTTCATCATGAAGGTCTCGAAGGAGTTCCCAACGCTCCAGGCGGAGTTCAAGGAGGTAATGGAGAAAGAACTTAAAGAACTCGAAAGCCTCGACGAGACGGAGAAGCAGATACTCATGGCGCTCTACTCCGGTCTCAACCCGCTTGAGATACACCAGTTCCTCGGCCTCAGCGAGAGGGAAATCGAGGAAATCTACGACAGGATGATAGACAAGGGGCTCCTCAAGATAGTCATGATAAGGAAGGTCGTTGACCTCACGAGGGAAGGAAGAAAAATAGTGAACAAACTAATCGAATACGGCCTCGTCTCTATGTGAGCCTCC
Source organism: Thermococcus sp. 9N3 (assembly GCF_012027685.1). Taxonomy (NCBI): domain Archaea; kingdom Methanobacteriati; phylum Methanobacteriota; class Thermococci; order Thermococcales; family Thermococcaceae; genus Thermococcus; species Thermococcus sp. 9N3. The sequence continues at coordinate 181,393 of NZ_SNUV01000003.1, read as the reverse complement.
TCAAGAGCAGGACAAGGGCTGCGAGGAGAACTATGAACCCAGGCCCGCATATGGAGCTCTTCTGGCTTCCTTTCATGGCGCTGACATCAATCACGTAGAACGTTGAGCTCGCCGTTCCGATTACCGCCTCGCTGCCCTTCACCGCTATGCTCCTGACGTAGCCCGTGTTTGGAAGCTCACCGAGGGTCTTTCCGTCCTTTGGGTTGATGGCGTATAGGTTGCCAACGCTGTAGATGTAGGTCGTTCCGTTCTCGGTCTTGCTCTGGAACTTGCCGGTTCCGGCCAGGAGAACGCCGTCGGTGTAGGCCAGGGTCTTAACGCGGTAGGGGAACTTCCTCTCCCAGAGGGTCTTTCCTGAGGGCAACTCAACGGCTACCAGAGTTCCGTTCTTGCCGTCGTAGCCTCCGATGTAAGCGGTATCGTTCAGAACCAGTATATCCTCGGTGTAAAAGAGACTCTCGTTGAGGAGTATCTTTCCACCAGGGGAGACCACGTAGAGACGGCCCTTAGAGTTGTCCCAGCCGGTTCCAAGAACCGCGTTGCCCTTCCAGACCTCCATGTCGCGAACCCAGTGGCCGAGGCTGACGTTCCAGAGGAGCTTTCCCTCGGGGGATATCCCGTAGAGGGAACCGAACTGGAAGCTTCCAACGTAGCCCGATGGAAAACCGGAGCTCGCGTAGATGATGCCGTCGCCAGCCCTAACGCGGGTAATCATATCGTCGAAGGTAAGGTTCCAGATGCCCGTCAGGTTTTCACCGAGCTTCACCGCGTAAACGTGCCCCTTGTAGGAGCGGGAGCCGTTGTATAGGAAGAAGTCCCCGTCGGCTACGTAGGCAACCCCATCTGAAACCACGAAGTCATAGAGCTTGTTCACGACGTCGTAGAGCGACACTATGCGGCCCTTCTTATCGAACTTGAGGAGGGCGCCGAAACTGCCAGCGAGAACGTCATCTCCGGTGGGGACGAGCTTGACGGTGTATCCAGAGGAGTTCTGCCACAGCCTAGAACCGTTGGTGGAAAAGGCCGATAGGACACCTAGGTAGTAGACCTCAACGAGACCGCTCGAGTTCATGACCTGCCGGTAGGAGCAGGCGGCGTAGACTGCATCCTCCGTCAGGGCAACGGCCTCTATGCTCTTCTGGTACTTCACGTTATCGCAGACCGTCCCCTTCCACAGCACTGGACTCTGGGACGCTGAAACGCTTCCGAGCAGAAGAAACGCCAGCAAAGCCACCAAAATCACTGGAACGCTTCGCTTCATGGCCAATCCCCCAAAAGAAGTGGTGAAAAGCTTATATAAACCTTTGCAGTATCCCCTATGGTGGAAGCGATGGACGAGGAGTTCGACCTTAGGGAGGCACTGGCAACGGGGGAGGGCCTTCAGGAGGTCATAGCGAGGGCAACGGTCAACAAGGAGTTCCTCAAGGAGGTCATAGAACTCCTCGATGACGACCTGTGGACAGTTCAGAAGAACGCCCTCCGCGTCGTCGTCGAGGTTCTGAGGGACATGCCCGAGCTGCACGACTCGCTTATAACCAAGCTCATGGTCATGCTCAGGAAGAGCGAGGCGGTTCCCCTCACCCAGGAGATAGCCAGGGCCTTCGGCGTTCTGGCCGAGATTGCCCCGGGCAAGGTGGCAAAGATAGTGCCGGTAATCTTCGCCAACTACCGCGTTGGAGACCCGAAGATAAAGGTGAACGCGACCTACGTCCTTGAGGAAATAATGCGCGTCAGGCCCAGCCTGCTCGGCAACGTCTTCCGCGACATAGGCTTCATGCTGACCTCAAAGGAAACCTCCGACAAGCTCGCGGCGCTCAACTTCATTCTCGCGCTCAGCGAGAACGGAATGAAGTACGTAACCCCCTTCCTGCCCAAGCTCTTCGCTCTCCTCCACGACAAGAACGAGCTCGTGCGCGCGAGCGCCGTCGAGACGTTAGTTGCACTCGGCGAAACCAACGAAAAGCTCAGAAAGATAGTGATGTCAAAGCTTGAGGAGGTAAAGGACGACCGGAGCGAACTCGTTCAGAAGAAGCTGAAAGAGGGGCTCTCAAGACTCATCATTCTCGACAGAGGTGTCTGAACCACTCGCCTCACCAAGCCTCTCCTGGAGGAGCGTCTTAAGGGCCTCCTTAAGCTTCTCGTTCTCCCGTCTTAGGCGCTCGTTCTCTTCCTTCAGCGACTCGGCCTCCGCCAGGAGCGACCTTATCTCGTTTAATGTCTTTTCGAACTTGGACTTGGGAATGAAATCGCTCTTGATGACCTCAATCGCCGAGAGGGCGTCCTTTGCACCGGTCAGGGCCACCAGCTCCTTCTCGATTGCCCGAATCTCCTTAAGCTTCTCCTCGTACTTACCAATCTTCTCGCTCAGGGCATCAACGCGCTTGGCCATCTCCTGGAACATCGCGAGCCTCTTCTTCAGCTCCTCCAGCTCGCGCTCCCGCTCGACGAGCTTCTTTCTTAACTTATCGTTCTCCTTCGCCAGGCCCCTGAGCCGGACGTTCTCCTCAACGAGCTTCTCGTAGTGCTCCTGAAGCTCCCTAAGGGCCTTAGCGAGGTCAACGCTTACACCGAGAACCTCGCGCTTGAGCTCTTCCCTCAGCTCCTCAACCCTCTCCTCGACGAGCTTCCTGAGGTGCTCATCGGCCTTCTTCCCATAGGTCTCCTCAACACGCTTAAAGAGCTCAGCCGGGAGGCGGTCAAGCTTCTCCTCAAGCTCGTTCATCCTCGGGACTATAGCCTCGACGCCCTCAAGGAAAAGCGTCCTCTGCTCCAGCTCTGAAATCCTGGCCTCAAGCTCCTTGAGCCGTTTGTCAACGGAGTAGCTGAGTTCCCTGTGAGAAGTACCGAGCTCCTCAAGCTTGCGGTTGAGGTTCTCTATTCTCTCGCTCAGAAAGGAGCGTTCGATGCGGAGTTCCCGGATAACGGCCGCTATTGCTTCAAGGGCAAGAAGGGAGTAGTCGCCAAGAGTTTCGGACTCGGGGATAGCGGATTTAACCTCGTCCCAGTTACGCAGGGTCTTGAATTCCTCGATAACCTCGGAATGCCGGTCTCGAATGTAGTCCCAAGTCAACCTGCCCTTCGATGACTTCTTGAGCATAACTACCGACCGTAAAAAAATAGTCCCGGCCTCTTAAATAGCTTTTGTGTAGGTGGTTACGAGAGAAGGTTAGTGGCCGGCGGCGTTCCCGGTTTCCCGCCCCCTCTCGGAGGGCAGTACACCCGGGAACGCAGGCGGGCTTAACTTCCGGGGTCGAAACGAGACCGGGTGTAACCCCGCCGCTATGGCCGCCGTGCCGATAACACCTTCAGAGATGACTTTATAAACTTTGCGGTTCTTCAGGCTTCGATGGAAGAGCTACTCGCGCTACTCAGGGAGGAGCACAGGGAGCCCCTGACACCAGAGACCCGGGTTAGGGATTTCCTTCGCGAAATCCAGGGGAGAAACGGGGAGGAGGTTGAGGTTGAAGGCTTCCTGCTACTCAGACAACCACCAAACGCGCCGAGGGACGCGGTTTACTACCTTCTAACCCCTCTCTCCCCGGAAGAACTGAAGAAGAGCAGGCTCAGGGCGTACCTCGTTCTGAGGATAGACGAGGCGAGCACGATTGAGGATAGCGTTTATTCCGGCGCCTACGTGAGGGTTAGGGGAATACTCGACGCCTACCCCTACGGAAACCTCAGGCTTCTTCGCGTCATCGAGCTGAAGGAAACCCCTTACGAGAACCGCTGGCTCAACTACCGGGACTACACGCTGAGCCGGGGCGAGCTTGAGAGCCTCATTTCGAGCACGGTCTACGCGAACTACGAGACGGAGAGGGCGATAATATACTCCCTCCTGAGCGCCCCGACCGTCATAGGAGCGGGGAACTGGGGGGAGGGAGTGACGTTCTCGGCCTTCAAGGGAGAGCGCGAGCGCTCGGTTCTCTCACTCTGGGAGGCGTTAAAATACCTCCACTCGCTCCTTCCGGAGGAGTTGAAGCTCAGGAGGGACAGGTGGGCGGAGTTCGACGACGATTTCTTGGGCCTCGACTTCAGGTTCGCGAGGCCGAGGGCGAAGTTGGCCTACTACGTCCCCCACACGAGGGCCATGCTGAAGAGGCCCAGGCCGGTGCCCAAGTGGGCTGAGGAGCACTTCCGGGAAAAGAGCGCAGGCTTTCTCAGCCCGAGGCTCGTTATGAAGCCCGAGGACGAAACCGCAACTCTCGGGGAGGCCCCGCTCGTAATAACCGAGGACGTTGCCTACGAGCGAAACCGCGAGCTTGAGGAGCTTATTCCTAACGTCGTCGCCACAATCATGGCCGCCAGAAGGCGCGTCGGAGTTTTAAACCTCGGTGAGATAGAGGACTACCGCTACCGCTTTGAGGCCTTCCTGATGAGAAACCGGAACGAATACGGGGAGCTCTTCGATGCCCTGACGCTCTCGGGCAAGGTATTTAACGTCGGGCTTAGGTACAGGCTTGGGGCGAGGCTTCTCGGCGCGATGGGGCGCTTCGAGGGAAAACTCGGAAGGGGCCTCATAAGCGACCTGCTCGGACTGTACCAGGAGATAACCGACACGTGGATAAACGAACTTCCCGACAGGGAAAAGCTGAGGCTCCTGAGGGAGTACGCGCGCTACATAGGAAACTCCAGGGTGGCGGAGATTGGCGTCAGAATCTTTGAAGACCTCGAGGCGACTTCCATTGACGGCACGGTCAGGAGGGAGGAGTTCTTAAAGGCCCTAATCGAGGCCGGTTTCAGGAGGGAGCACGCGGGGGAGACCCTTGAGAAGTTGCTCCGCGAGGGTTACCTCTACGAACCGTTCCCCGGAAAGCTGAAGCTGGTGAGGTGGTAACGTGGGAAAGAAGTTCCTGAGAAAGAAGGAGCAGAGGGAGAAGAAAAGGATAGCGAGGGAGCGTGTTGAGACGCTCTTCACCCTCGCGGAGAGGGTTTTTCCATACAGCCCGGAGCTGGCGGACAGATACGTTGAGATAGCCCTTGCCGTCCAGCAGAAGGCCAAGATAAGACTCCCGAGGAAGTGGAAGCGTCGCTACTGCAAGCGCTGTCACTCATTCCTCGTCCCGGGAAAGAACGCGCGCGTGAGGCTGAGGAGCAAACCCTACCCCCACGTCGTCATAAAGTGTCTCAACTGCGGGCACATAATGCGCTACCCGTACCTGCGGGAGAAAAAAGCGAGGAGAAAAGGGGAGGAAACCTAATCAGTGCCTTCCGCTCTTCTCGGGCTTTGAAGCCATTCCCGGGTTCATCTTAACGGTTTCCCTGTTCGTCATGTAGAGCTCGTGGAGGGCCTTCTTGGCATCCTTGAGGAGCACCCTGGCAACGCTGTAGTTCCCCGCATCAATTGCCTCCTTGACCTTGTCAAGGATTGTCTGAACGGAGCTAACGTTAACTCCTGCCTTCTCAAGGACCTCAAGCTGGGCCTCAATCTTCTCAAGCTCCATCTCAAGGGCGAGCTTTCCGTTCTTTTCCATGGCCCTGTGGAGCTCCTTGTTAGCCTCCTTGAGGGCGAACTCGGTCTTCACCTGGAGCTTAAGGGCCAAAGCGTAGGCTCCGGTGACGTTTCCGGCCTGAAGGCTTGCGTTAGCCTGCTCCATGAGCTGGAGCATCTCCCTGACCTGCTCCATAAGCTGAGTGGAGTTCGTGGTGTTCGCTATCCCCTCGATGGCCATGAGCCTCTCGCGGACCTGCTCCATAATCATCTTAACCTGCTCGGCCGTAACATTGGCCTGGACCTGCTTGGCGGTGCAGTTGCAGGCCTTGAGCTCCCTGGAGACCTTTTCCATGACCTTCTCAGAGGCCCTGCTCTGGACCATTACCATCTCCCTGACCTGGAACCTCTCCATGAGCCTGGTGGCGTTGGTCGACTGGTTGACGTATATTATCATCGCACGGTTCTGGACGGCGAGCCTGAGGGCGGTCTGGACTGCAAGGCTGTCGTTGCCGGCAACGACGACGCTGGCGTTGAACTTGATTCCAAAGACCTTGCTGGCGTTGCCCATAACCGCGAGGTCAGTCTCGTACCTGTTGGCTCCCCACCAGCGGTAAACGGTTATGTTGTACTCCTCAAGGTCGGTAACGTACTCGCTCACAACCGCGTCGGGACCGCCTATTATTATAACCTGGTCCGGGGCGTAGCTCAGTATCTCCGCCGTAACGTTCGGGTCGTAGGTGCCCCAGGTGGTCGTCACGACGACCGCACCGGTCAGGTTGGCGAGGTACTGAGCTATCGCGTTGTCCGCGGCGTTGTCGCTGACGAGTATCACTGTGACGGTCTCTTCCGCCGAGGCACCGCCAACACTGAATGCCATTCCAATCATAAGCAGTCCGAACAGGACTGCCACCAACTTCTTACCCATCATGGCTCATCACCATTACCAACTACGAAAAAGCCCTATTTAAGCTTTTTTCACGAAATTAAGGGCAGATAGACGGTTTCTTAAAAATTCGGGGGATTTCGTTTGTTCTTTTGCTTCCCACACCGAACCACAGAGGTTCTCATCGTTCCAAATCGTTCCAAACGCCAAGTTAGCACCCACTAATCCAAAAGGGGGCATGACAATTCTCCAGAAACCAAAAGGGACGTTAATCTTCGATTATTGCTACCGCCCTAACAGGGCTTCCAGAGCCACCCTCGATTCTCAAGGGGAGGCCTATGAACGTGAAGGTTCTCCCAACCAGGGCCTCAAGGTTGACGAGGTTCTCGAATATCGGAACTTCTTCGCTGAGGAGAATAGTGTGAACAGTCTCGTCGCCGATGCTCATCGCGTCGGTGCCGACGGCTTTAACTCCCTCGGCCACGAGGAAGAGCGCGACCTCCGGCGAGAGCTCCCTCCCGCCCGTAAGGAAGAGGACAATCCTGCCGTGATAACCGGAGTCGGGAATCTCATCGAGCTTGACGGTTCCCTCGCCGTCGCGAACGTCAACGACAAAGGCCTCACCGATGAACTTCTCAAGGGGCATCTCGTCTATCGTCTTTCCGCCGGGAATGAAGTGAGCCGGAGCGTCAACGTGCGTCCCCGAGTGCTCGCCGAGCTTGAGGGCGTTCATGTAGTAGCCGTCGCGCTCGATGAAGGCCCAGGGCTTGACCTTTACCTCCGGGTCGCCGGGGTAAACCGGCGTGTCCTCTCCCAGGGGGAGCGAGAGGTCGACTATCATAACAACACCAACCCTTTTTAACCCAGGAAATTAAAAACCCACCGGTGGTTGGTATGGACTGCACGAAGGATTACTGCGTCAAGGACATCTCGCTCGCTCCGAGCGGGGAGAAGAAGATTGACTGGGTCTCGCGCTTCATGCCCGTTCTCCAGACGATAAGGAGGGAGTTCGAAAAGGAGAAGCCCTTCAAGGGCGTCAGAATCGCCACGACGCTCCACCTTGAGATGAAGACGGCCTTCCTGCTCCTGACCCTCAAGGCCGGGGGAGCGGAGGTTTCTGCCGCCGCCAGCAACCCGCTGAGCACTCAAGATGATGTCGTCGCTACATTAGCTAAAGCCGGCGTCAAGGTCTATGCCATCAGGGGGGAGAGCAGGGAGGAGTACTACGAGAACATGCACAAGGCTCTGGATATAAGGCCCAACATCATCATAGACGACGGCGCGGACATGATAAGCACCGTTCACCGCGAAAGGCAGGAGTTAATAGACGAAATCTGGGGCGCGAGCGAGGAAACGACCACCGGGGTAATAAGGCTCCGCGCGATGGAGAAGGACGGGGTTCTTAGGTTCCCAATCATAGCGGTGAACGACAGCTATACCAAATACCTCTTCGACAACCGCTACGGAACCGGCCAGTCCACGTGGGACGGCATAATACGGACTACGAATCTGCTCGTCGCCGGAAAGAACGTCGTCGTTGTCGGCTACGGCTGGTGCGGAAGGGGAATAGCGATGAGGGCGAGGGGCCTCGGCGCTACCGTAATCGTTGTTGAGGTCGACCCGATTAGGGCCTTGGAGGCGAGGATGGACGGCTTCCTCGTCATGGACATGAAGGAGGCGGCAAAGGTAGGCGACATCTTCGTCACCTCGACGGGCAACATCAAGTGCATTCGCAAAGAGCACTTCGAGCTCATGAAGGACGGAGTAATCCTCGCCAACGCCGGCCACTTCGACGTTGAGATATGGAAGCCCGACCTTGAGGAGCTCGCCGTTGAAATAAGCGAGCCGAGGCCCAACATCAGGGAGTACAAGCTTAAGGACGGAAGGAGGCTCTACCTCTTAGCCGACGGAAGGCTGGTCAATTTAGCGGCGGCAGACGGCCACCCGGCGGAGATTATGGACATGAGCTTTGCCCTGCAGGCGAAGGCGGCGCAGTACATCAAGGAGAACCACGAGAGGCTTGAGCCAAAGGTCTACATCCTGCCGAGGGAGATTGACGAGATGGTCGCGAGGATTAAGCTAAGCGCAATGGGAATAAAGATTGAGGAGCTCACCGAGGAGCAGAGGGAATACCTTGAGAGCTGGGAGCACGGAACCTGATTCCCTTTTTCACTTTCATTCTTGGTGATGCCCATGAACTTCGAACCCTTCAAAATAACCCCCGTCGGCTTCGTGAGGAAGGAGCCGGAAACGCACATCGAAATCCTACCCGAGTTCTGGGAGGCAACGGAAGGCCTCAGGGAGGGCGACTGGGTCAAGCTCGTCCTCTGGTTCCACGGGAGCGACACGCCCGCAAGGAGAAGGATCCTCAAGGTGCACCCCTACGGGAACCCAAAGAACCCGCTCACCGGCGTTTTTGCCACGCGCTCGCCCTACAGGCCGAATCCAATAGCTCTTTACACCGTCAGAATTCACCGCATCGAGGAGGGCAGGCTCTACATAGACGAGATTGACGCCCTCGACGGAACGCCGGTGGTTGACATCAAGATTTTCGTCGAGCGCTACGACTGCCCCAAGGAGGTGCCGATAGAGGAGCGGGAAGCCGAGATACCCAAGGGCAGAATGATTGGCGAGGTGAACATAATCCCGAGGAAAGCCGAGCATTTAGACGAGCTTGAAGAGGTCTCGCCGGAGGAATACGACGCGCTGATACTCGAAATAGGCCCTAAGACGACGACGTTGACGGCTAAAGAACTCGTCGAGCTCATCGATGCCCTCAATGAGGTCTACGAGAGCCTGCCGGTGGAGATAAGGGACAAGCTCAGAACACGTGGAGCGCGCTCGCCTTGAAGCTGACGTAGACCTCCTTTCCCTTCTCTATCCCGAGTTCGAGCATCGATGAGCGGGTTATGAAGGCCGTAAGGGTTATATCGCCGAGGGAAAGGTGAACCCTCACGAGCGGGCCGAGCTCCTCGATTGACTCAACGGTTGCTTTAAACTCGTTTCTGGCGGAGCTCCTTATCGGCTCGGTCGAGATTATTATGTCCTCCGGTCTTAAGCCGACCCGAACCCTTCCTTTAGCTTCGACCGGAAGCTCAATCTCAATGCCGTTGACCCTGAGCTTTCTCCCTTCGGCGATTCCCTCGATTATGTTCTCGAAGCCGAGGAAGCGAGCGACTTCCTCACTCACCGGTCTTGAGAAGACGTCCCTGACCTTACCAACCTGAACGAGCCTGCCGTCGAGCATCACCCCAACGCGGTCGCCGAGGCTTATGGCCTCTTCAAAAGAATGGGTTACGTGCAGAGCCGTGAAGCCCAGCTCTCGCTTCCAGCGCTTCATCTCGGTTAACAGCTTCGCCCTCGTCTGGACGTCGAGGTTGGCAAAGGGCTCGTCGAGGAGGATTAACGGCGGCTCGACGACGAGCGCCCTCGCTAAAGCTACCCTCTGTTGCTCCCCACCGCTCAGCGTCCTCGGCTTTCTGTGGAGGAGGTGTTCTATCCTGAGGACCTCGGAGATTTCTCGCACTTTGCGCTCTATTTCGGGCTTTGGCACCTTCCTGACCTTCAGGCCGAAGGCTATGTTGTCGTAGACGCTCATGTTGGGAAAGAGAGCGTAGTTCTGGGGGACGTAGGCTAAACCGCGCTTCTCGGGCGGAAGGTCCGTAACGTCTCTGCCTTTGAGGTAAACCCTCCCCGAGTCCGGCTCTATTATCCCCGCGATTATCTCAAGGAGAACCGTCTTCCCCGCACCGCTCGGGCCGAGTATTATGAAGTGCTCGCCCTCTTTAACCTCGAGGGTTATATCCCTGAGGTGGAACTCCTTCCAGTCCTTGGAGATTCCCTCAGCCCTGAGCATTGGCACTCCTCCCGACAATCCAGCGGAGCAGGACGAATATCGTGAGGCTTATCGCGATGAGTATAACCGAAATCGGCCTCGAAGCCCTTAAACCGTAGTTGTTGAAGTACTCCATGACGAGAACCTGGGCGGTCTTTGGATAGTAAGCGACGATGAGTATGGCTCCAACCTCGCTTATGGCTCGAGCCCACGTCATTATGGCCCCGCTCGCCACGCTGGGAAAGGCTATCGGCAGGGAAACCGAGAAGAAGACCCTTAAGCGGGAAGCGCCGAGGGTTCTCGCGACGGCCTCGACCTTCTCATCCACCGCCAAAAAGCCGTCGCGCGCGGCGTTTATCGTGAATGGCGCCGAAACGAAGAGCATCGCCGCGATTATGCCGGTGTAGCTGTCGAGTATGGCGTTCGAAAAGGTGACGAGGAGCATTATGCCGACGACGGAGTGGGGGATTACGATTGGGACATCAACAAGGGCCTGAACGAGGCTCTTTCCCGGGAAATCCCTTCTGGCCAGAACGTAGCCGAGGGGGACGCCGAATAGGAGAGCGATTAATGCCGTCGCGGTCGCAGTCAGGAGGGAATTTCTGAGGGCCTCGGTTACGTAGGGGTCGTGGAGCGTCTTGACAAGCATCCCCAAGTCCGAGAGCTGCTTGGCGAAGATAACCACTAACGGAAGGGCGATGTAGACGATTAGAAAGCTTCCCAGCGACGCGAAAAAGTAGAGGGTGTAGTCGCGCCTCATGGCCATCCCCAAATTGGAAGGGAGAATAAAAAGCTCACCCCTCAACCTTCACCTCGTCATTTATCTCCTCGGGGACGTTGCCGAACGCTATCGGCGGCCAGATGAAGTCCTGGTAGTTGGCCTTGAAGACGTCCCTGCCCTTCTCGCTCAGGAGGTACTTGAGGAACTCCATCGCAAGCTCCCTGTGGGGGGCGTCCTTTGGAACGGTAACGCCGTAGACGATGGGCTTGGCCTTAATGACCTTTCCAGTAGAGCCGATGTAGATGCTCACCTTTCCGTAGTAATCGGCCATCTTGAAGTCCTTGAGGTTTATCTCCTTGGGAAGCTCGATGTACTTCAGGTGGTGCTGCTCGGCGACGCTCTTGTAGATGAAGAAGTAGTCGAGGCTTCCGCTCTCGACGAGGCCCGTCAAATCGGTTTCCTTCGGCCTTATGACGACCTTGTCGTTCTTCACCTGGATTTCCTTCGGGGCAACGATTAGGGAGCCGTTGTAGTAGATGTTGGTGTTCTTCTCGACGAGGGTCTCAAATATGGGCTTGCCGTAGTAGTAATCCGCGAGCTTCATGACCATTACCGAACGGTAGCCGCAGGGGTCCTGGTTGGGGTCGGAGAATCCGAAGGTGACGCCGGGCCTCGCGAGGATTTCGTACCAGTTGTCGGAGTTAATCTCGTCGGCGTACTTGCTCTTCTCGGTGAAGGCTATGACTATCTCGTTGGTCGCGAAGAGGACGTAGAAGTCCGTGTAGTTCGGCACCATGAGCTGGGGGATGAGGGTGTAGTCTGCGACGGCGACTATGTCCGCCTTCTTCCCGAGGTCTGTGACCTTCCTCACAGCCGCGACACTACCGCTGGCCTCGTCCTGGAAGGTTACCTTAACTCCAAGGTTCTCTTCGGCGTACTTCGCAAACTCGTCTTCCAGCTGCTTGAAAGGGACGCTCAGCGAGCCCGCGTGGAAGATTATCAGCGTCTCTTCCTTGAGGGAGCTCCCAGAGCTTCCGGAGTCATTAGAACCACCGATGCACCCGGAGGCAACCAGGGACAGAACCAGCAGGGCGATTAAAGCCAGACCCGTCCTCCGCATTGAAACCACCAAATGAATGGGCAAAACCGTGTATTTAAACGTTATGCGCAAACAGGACTGTTAACGTAAACGGAAGTGTTTTCGTGAATTAACGCCCCAACGAAACCTTTTATCAGGTTTCGACCCTGGATTATAAGAAGATTCGAAAGGTTCAATTGTTGCACCGCGGTTAGACTAACCACGATGCAAATTCTCCCGCATCTCAACGAGCCCCTCAACGAGCTCCCGGAAATAGGAGTAGAACTCGCTCTCGCGGAGCTTCTTCACAGTTCCCCAGAACTCGTCGAGGTTCCTGAAGCCGGCCTTCTCGTACTCGTAGGCCTGAATCAGCATCTCCAGCCTATCGGCGAACTTCACGAGCTTTCCTTCGGGACTCGTCTCCTCCTCGTACTCGCGCCAGAGTTTAAAGTACTCCTTCGGCTTTGGGGAGGATAGCAAAAGCTCCATAACCGCTTTCTTCTCGGCCTTGCCCTTATCAAGGTAGTACTGGGCCGTCTTCGGGATATCGGTTATCCTCGACTCGCCGACGTCGTGGAGGAGCGCTATCTTCAGGGCCTTCTCGACGTCGATTTCGACCCCCTTCGCCTTCAGTTCGTCCGCGAGGAAGAGAGTTATTAAAGCGACGCGGTAGCTGTGCTCGGCCACGCTCTCAGGGTTTGGAACGCCCCTGAGGAGCCAGCCCGTCCTCGGGAGCCTCTTGAGGTTGCCCAGCTCGATTAGAAGGTCGAGCATGCTCACTCCTCCGTCGTGAAGAGGGCCCTCTCGGTCTCGATGGCGGTTGCGATGATTGCATCGCCGAGGAAGCGACCGTAGACCTTAACGGTGTCGCCCTTCCCTATGCAGGGACTCCCCGCGAAGTCAACCCTTACCCCGTGGATTTTGAAGGTCGTCCTCCAGCTCGGCAGTTCCATCGGCAGGAACTCGATAACGGGCTTGTCCTCGATTTCGCCTTCGAGGACGACGTTTTTGCCCCTCAGCTTCCCGTTCAGGTCATCGGGAGTGACGACGTAGTAATAGTGATGACCGAGCTTGACGCGCCTCATGCCAATCACCTTTAAATTCAACCGCTGAGTTGAATTAGGGGGTGAAGAGATGATAAAGGTTGCGATAATCGGTGCCGAAAACGTCGGCAAATCAACCCTCATGAACGCACTCGTGGGCGGGAAGGTGAGCGAGGTAGAGGATTTGCCCGGGACGACGAAGGGGCTCGTGAGGAGGCGCTTTGGAAAGCTGAAGATACCCAAGGGCATGAAGAACCCCTTCGGAGGGGCAGACGAGTTCGTGCTCATAGACACGGCCGGCCTCTTCGACCCGAGGCTCGAGCTCCGCGGGAAGGTCCTCAGCGAGGAGAAGTTCAAAGAGCTCATAGACGAGATAGTCTCAGCGGACATAATAATCCACATGGTCGACGCGACCGTCGGCCTTCACAGGGGCATGGAGAAGCTCCACCACATGCTCAAGATGCGCTACGACAAGCCGATAATCGTCGTCATCAACAAGATTGACCTCGTTCCAAGGGAGCGCGTGGAGGAGTTGAGAGAAATCATAAAGAAGAGGCTGGAGCAGGAGCCACTGGCGTTATCGCTGGTTACCTACGAGGGCTTCAACGAGCTCCTTGAAAGGATTGCCCACATGGCGATGTACGTCTAATCACTCCTCCGGCATCTCTGGACAGGGACATATCATGACGTAGACCTTCCTGTGCCTCGGGCCGTCGAGCTCGACGAAGAGAATCCTCTGCCAGGTTCCAAGGTGGAGCTCCGCCTGGTCTATGGGGACGACCACCTCGGGGTTGAGGAAGATGCTCGCCTTTATGTGCGCGTGCGCGTTCCTGTCAATCCTGTCGTGGGCGTAAGAACCTTCCCTCGGCACGAGCTCGGCCATTTTGCCCTTGATGTCCTCGATTAAGCCCGGCTCGTACTCGTTTATGAAGAGGCCCGTCGTCGTGTGGTGGGTGAAGACGACGGCTATGCCGTGCTTTACCTTGGAGCGGTAAACGAGTCTCTGAACCTCGTCAGTTATGTCAACAACCTGACAGCGCTCCTTCGTCTCGATACTTATCTCGTACAGCATAACAATCACCCCAGCTCGGCGAGGAGTTTCCTCAGCAGGGTTTGAACATCAAGGTTCTCATTGAAGGCAACGGCCCTTAAAATCACCGCCGTCTCGTAGGCGTTGAGGAGCTCGAATTTGCCGGCGCGAACCTCTGATTTCAGAATGGAGTAAACCTCCTCAACGGCGTCCCTGAAGAGGGCATCGTTGGAGTAGAGTTCCTCCCTTGACAGAAGGAGTGAGACCAAATCCCTGAGGAAGTCAAGCCTGTTTTCTCGCCTTCCCACCAGCGACCTGAGCCTTTCCATTCTCCAACCCCTTTAACTCTTCGTGAAGGGCCTTTATGAGGATTTCTGACATGAGGAGTGAGGCAAAACGCCTATCCCTGACCTCGAGGGCCGTGTCTATCGCCTTCTCAACGTCACCGCGCTTGAGGTAGTGGTGGGCAACGTCGGCCATCACAACGGAGCGGAGCCTCGGACTCTGAAGGGCGAGGCCTATCCTCCTCGCCGACTCAACGTCGCCCGTGAGGATGTAAAAGCGGGCCACCTTCGCCCAGACCTCCTCGGAGCGGGCGAAGCGAGCTATCGTGTTCACTATCTCCCTCTTCTCGGGCGTCGGCTCCTCAAGGATGCGGTTCATCAAGACCTTGCCAACCCTCGAGGATTCACCCTCGTTCAGGGCGCTCATGAAATCCCCGATGGCAGAGGGGTTCTTGTCGAGGAGGTCGAGGGCAACGCGCTCAAAGAGGCTTTCATCGCCGAGCTTACGGAGCAGGTGGACGGCAAGCTTTCCCCTGCCGGCGAGGGCAAGGGCCGTTGAAAGCTCCGATATGAAGTTCTCACCGAACTTCTCGGACAGCTCCTCCGTGAGGGCGGTAAAGGAGTCAACGTACCGCTCTATGACACCGAGTTCACTCAGCCTGAATGCCAGCTCCTTGAAGGCCTGCCTGGCCCACTCGCGGGAGCCCATTTCGCGGACGGCTGAAAAGGCCCCCTCGTAACTGCCGAGGGCAACGAGCGCCTTTGAGAGCTCAAGGAGCGCCTTCGAGCGGTAGGGCTCGTCCGTGATGTACTCAAGGGCCAGCCGTATCTTCCTGAGTCTGTAGGCAGTCTTAATCGGGTTCACCTCAAGGGAGCGCGAGATTCCCCGGACGAGGGAAACGAGCGTTGACTGCCTGAGCTTAGCGTCGGATATCTCGACGGCAAAGGTTATCGCTTCCCCAACGTCCCCAAGGCTTAGAAGTGCCAGGGAGGCCGTTTTGAGGAGTTCGTCCCGCTGGGGAGGGCTCAAATCCCGGGACTCCGAGAAGACCCGCGCGAACACCTTCCGATATGCTCTAATCCTCGCCCTGCCCAGGGAGACGCCGATTGAGAGCAGGGCCTTGAGCATTTTGAACGGGTCATCTATCGACGTCAGGGACTCGAAGGCGCTGAGAAACGCGCGCTTGTAGAGGGGATGGCCCTTCCTCGCGAGCTCCTCGCCTATCCTCGCGTAGGTAACGGTTCTGACGTAGGGGTCTGGGATATCCCCCGCTGATTCAAGCACCTCAACGACGAGCATTGCAACCACCGACTCAGGCTTGCTTGACTTACTCGGAAGCTTTTTAAAAACTTACCCAAAGCGCAATCCATGTATGGAGTAATATTAGGCAAGAATCCCGAGCTGGGAAGGGCTGAGTTCTTCTCGTTCGCGAGACGTTTTGGTCTAAAGGTCAAACCTATTGAGGACGGAAAAAACTGGATTGTTTTCGAGTCAAAACCTTCAATAGAGAGGCACTTCCGCTGGCTCGGCGGGTCGCTCAAGCTCGTGAGAATCGTCGGAGAAGGCGATGAAGCGATAAAGGACCTCGAATACGCCAAGCTCTTCACGGTCAGCCTCTACGGAAGGGACGACTGGAGGCTCTGGCGGAAGCTGGGGAGCGCCGTAAAGAGGGAGTTCAAGAGGGAAGGCCCGGCAAAGTTCTTCAAGCCGGCAAAGGTCTACTCCATGCCTGCCGAGCTGATTCTGAAGGGTTTTCCAGAGGTCAAGGACATCGTCTTCCTGTTCCGCGACGACGGGAGCTTCCTCGTGGGCGAGACGGTTAAGGTTACCGACCCCTTCGAGCTGAAGAAACTCGACGTGGAAAGACCGGTTCAGAGGCCAATCCTCTCGATTCCGCCGAGGCTGGCAAGGATAATGGTGAACCTCACCGAGGTAAGAAAGGGCCTCTTCCTCGACCCCTTCTGCGGTATCGGAACGGTCCTTCAGGAGTTCGTCCTCCAGGGGTTGCCCGCTTACGGGAGCGACCGCGACCCAGAGAGAGTGAGGGAAGCGAGGCGGAACATCGAGTGGCTCAGAAAAGAGTTCAGGCTCAGGAACTCGGCGAGGATAGAGGTATGCGACGCGAGGAAGCTGAAGCGCTGTTTCCGCGAGCGCTTTGACGCGATAGTTACCGAACCCTACCTCGGGAAGCCCTTAAAGAGGAACCCTGGCAGGGGCGAGGCTATAAAGCTTGCCAACGAGCTGGACAGGCTGTACTTTTCGGTCTTCGAGAGCTTCTCAGACGTCCTGAAGAGGAACGGGAGGGTCGTCTTCGTCTTCCCTGCATACAGACTGAGGGACGGGAGCATCTACCGGAAGGAGCGGAAGTGGCTCGGAAAACTGGGCTTCGAGGTTCTATCGAGGCACCTCGACTACGAAGAAAGGCACCGCTTAGTTAGGGACATCCACGTAATAAGAAAAAGGAGTTAAGAGAGCTCCTCGACGGGGAGCCTCATCCTGCTCGAAGCCAGCAGGAGGAGTATTCCGAGCAGAGCCATGCCGAGGTAGATTATCATGCCCGTCGTGACGCTGTGCACGAGGACGAACATGACGTTCGGGGCTACCGCGTTGGCGGAGTTCGAGATGAGTCCCAGGGCGAAGCTGGCCTCGGGGTAGATTTCCTTCGGGTAGGCCGCTGGAGCCGTCGTCCAGAAGGCAGGACCCGTTCCCTGGACGATTCCGGTTATCGCTATTCCAAGGAGTGCCAGCGTGTAGTCGTTTGCGCTTATGGCTTTCCAGACGAGGAAGAGTCCCACGAAGGTTACCGCGTAGGAGAGCGTCATGACGCTGACGATGGCCCTGAACAGACCGCGGTTGCTGGTGTTCTTAACCGAGAGGCGGTAGCCGAGGTAGCCCATGATTATTGACCAGAGACCCATCGAGACCTCAAGGGTCATAACGAGGTTTGCCACCTGGGAGTCGCTGAACTCCACGTTATGGAGCGTGAAGGAGCCGAGGGTGAAGATAATCCACAGGGCCGGGAAGAAGGTGAAACCGAAGACCCAGGTGAAGGGCATCTTCCAGACGTTGACTCCCGAGGAGTGCTTCTCCTTGGGAATCTCGAAGTCCTCTACGAAGAGCCACCAGATTGCGAGCATGACGTACATGAGTACGGCCGAGATTAGGAACGCCTGGGTGACCGATGACCAGCTCGCGTCGCTTCCACCAGCCCACTTGGCAAGGTTTATGCCGTAGATTCCACCCCAGAAGATTCCGGACAGGATTACACCCTTGGCGAAGGGCCTCTCGGCCACGAAGAGCCTACCAATCTGGTTGCTGAAGACCGCTATGAGAGCGACGATAAAGCCCTGGAAGAAGCGGAGCGCTACCACACCCCACCAGCTGGGCATGAAGGGAATCAGGAACTGCGGAATCGCGGCGAAGCTGACGATTAAAGCCACACTCCTCTTGAAGGAGCCCTTGAAGAGGCTCGTTCCGCCGAGGAGGAACGCGACGAAGAGACCGACGACGTAAGCGGTCTGCTGGTAGCCCATCATTGCCTCGGTGATGCCGTAGTGCGTCAAAACCGCGTTCTTGAACTTCTCGAGCATGTGCATCGTTCCAAAGCCCGAAGCAACGAGAAGTGTGTTAATCAATACCGTTGACCACCTCTTGTCCATGACAACCACCCCTAGAGCTTTCCAAGCAGCATAAGGACGCCGAAGACTATGAAGAGCACCCCGGCGCCTTTGTGTATCAGTTCCATCGGGAGGACGTCCCCGATGGCATCCCCCAGCAGGGCACCGATGAAATTAACGGCCGCGAGCCCGAGGATTGCACCGAGAAAAGCAGTTTTCCAGCCGTACTTGGAGGCGAAGGCTATCGTGGTCAGCTGTGTCTTGTCCCCGAGCTCGGCCAAAAAGATGACAACGAAGACGGCGATGAGATTTTCCATCGAACCACCTCACAGCTTGGAGAGGGCCTCCTTCATTCTCTCCATAGCTTCGATGAGCTTGTCCTTCTCGGTCGCGTAGCTTATCCTGACCCATCCCTCGCCCTGCTTTCCGAACGCCGTTCCCGGAATGACCACGACGCGCGCGTTGTCGAGGAGCCAGTCCGCGAAGTCCTCGCTCGTCATATCGAGCTCGGGGTCAATCTTGACCCATATGTAGAACGCTCCCTTGGGCTTGAAGGGCTGCAGGTGGGGCATGTCGTTGAGGTACTTGAGGACGAGCTTCCTCCTCTCGTCGTAGACCTGCCTCATCCTCTCAACGGCTTCCCAGCTCCTCTTGTCGCGGAGTGCAGTTATGCCTGCAATCTGGACGAAGGACGTAACGTTACCGACGACGTAGGCATGGAGCTTAATCATATCCCTGATGACCTGCTTAGGGGCTATGGCGAAGCCGAGGCGCCAGCCGGTCATGGCGAAGGTCTTCGAGAAGGAGTTAGCCAGAATCGTGTTGTCAGGGGCGTATTTAATCATCGGGTAGTGCTTCGCTCCCTCGTAGAGGAAGTGCTCATAGGGCTCGTCGCTGAGGATGTAGATGTTGTAATCCTGGGCTATGTCGGCTATGGCCTTGACGACGGACTTCTTCATAACGGCTCCGGTCGGGTTGTTGGGGTAGTTGATGACAATCATCCTCGTCCTCTTCGTTATCGCCTCGACGAGTTCATCAGGGTTGAGGCGGAACTTGTGCTCCTCGCGGAGGGGAATCCTGATGATTCCGGCCTCGGCTATCTTGGCGTCCTCCACGTAGCAAACGAAGGCCGGGTCCGGGATGATAACGTCATCGCCCTGCTCAAGGATGCTCTGAAAGGCGAGGTAGGTAGCCTCGTAAGCGCCAGCGGTGACGAGGATGTTGTCAATATCAACATCAACCTTGTAGAAGTCCTCGTAGTACTCCGCTATGGCCTCCCTAAACTCGGGAATACCGGCGTTGGGCGTGTAGTGCGTGTAGCCCTCGTCGAGGGCCCTCTTCGCGGCGTCCTTAATCACCTCGGGCGTGTCGAAATCGGGCTCGCCGATTCCGAGGGAGATAACGTTTTCCATCTTCGAGGCCTTCTCGAAGAGCTCCCTAATCTTCGAGCGCTGGATTATGTTTATCCTTCCGGCGAGGAAGTATTTTCTCTTCTTGTAGCGCATTCCTCATCCCCCCGGGCACTGCGGGGGTGTGAAAGGGGCGGTATATAAATCTATCCTTAACTGAACGTTGAAAAAAGGCCGGTTTTACCTACAAAACTTCGACGAGAGCCGATTTTTCAAAAAAAGTTTTCGCGATTTCATCGGGACAGTCATCGAGGGGGAGCTCCTCCAGCCCCAGTTCCTCAAGAATCCTCCTCGCGTCATCCTCACTCCCAAAGACCACCAGGAAGTTCTCACCAGGCTTTGCACCTACCTGTTTGATTGCGTCCTTAATCTGGAGCGTTCCGGCGAGGCGGAGGAGCAGTTCTCCACCAAGGGTCTTCGCGTGGTTGGTTCCCCGCTCAAATACCCTCAGAGCGAGTATCGATGCGAAGGCAACGGCCTTCCAACAGTCAGTATTGACCAGCTGAACGTTTCCCCCAAGGTAAGGGATGACCTCCTCAACGTTTCGAACCGAGACCCTCGCAATGAAGACCCCATCCGTTACGCGAATCACTTCTGAACCACCGTCTTTTCGTTTAGACCACTACCTTAAAAGGGTTTTTCAAAAAACTTTTGAAAAAGATAATATGGAAATATTAACACAGAAGCACAAAGTATTTAACTAATTAATCACTACCTATCCCAGCGGCTCAATGGACGTGGTGGTGCAGGAATGAGCAGGATGAGAATCATAAGTGTCCAACTTCCGCAGGGCCTCATAAACGCTATGGACCAGCTTGTTAAGAAGGGTGTCTATCCCAACAGAAGTGAAATCATCCGAGAGGCCATTCGCGAGCTTCTAAAAAAGGAACTGTACCGCCTGGAGACCGAAAACCGCTCAACGCCTGACTACATTATAAAATAAGCCGCTTGAATAAGGCCTAAAATAAGGAATAAAATCAGCTCACACTCAACGCTGGGGGTTGGGGCGATGGTGTTTAAACTGCTTGAGCAGGCGGGAATAAAGATAGACCTCGACGACGAGCCAAAGAAGCCAAGGATGGAAGAGAGCCTCATGGAGGATGACGACGACCTGATAAAGATTGTCATTGTTGGTGTTGGTGGCTCCGGTAACAACACCATAACGCGCCTGTACGAGCTCGGCGTCCAGGGGGCGGAGCTCATAGCGATGAACACCGACGCGCAGGCGCTGAAGCACGCGAAGGCCCATAAAAAACTCCTCCTCGGTAAGGAGATAACGCAGGGTAAGGGCTCTGGTGGAGACCCCGAGATAGGCTACCGCGCGGCCGAGGCGAGCGCCCACGAGATTGCCGAGACCATCGGCGACGCCGACCTCGTCTTCATAACCGCCGGAATGGGCAACGGAACCGGAACCGGTGCGGCACCTGTTGTGGCGAGGGTCATCAAGGAGCGCGCCAGGCACAACGGTAGGTTTAGGGAGCCCCTTGTCGTGAGCGTTGTAACGTTCCCGTTCAAGAACGAGGGCAAGCTGAGGATTGAGAAGGCCAAGGCGGGAATAAAGGCGCTCCTCTACTACTCGGACACCGTTGTGATAATCGAGAACGACAAGCTCCTCCAGCTCGTTCCGAAGCTCCCAATAAACGCGGCCTTCCGCTTCGCCGACGAGATAATAGCCAGGATGGTCAAGGGCATAACCGAGACGATTAAGCTCCCGTCGATGGTAAACATCGACTTCGCGGACGTTTACAGCGTCATGAAGAATGGTGGAGCGGCTTTGATTGGAATAGGCGAGAGCGATTCAAGCAACAGGGCCGTTGATGCCGTCAAGAACGCCCTCCAGAACAAGCTCCTCGACGTCGAGTACGGAAGCGGTGAGAAGGCCCTCGTCCACTTCACTGTCGGCCCGGACGTCAGCCTTGGCGAGATTAACGAGGCAATGAACATCGTCTACGAGAAGCTCGGCGAGAAGAGCGAAATCAAGTGGGGAGCAAGGATTGACGAGGATATGGGCAAGATGGTCAGGGCCATGGTGATAATGACCGGCGTCAAGAGCCCACACATTCTTGGAGGCGAAACGGCACTCCAGCTCGCACCAAAGGAGTCCCTCCTGCCCGCAAAGCCCAAGAAGACCTTTGAGTCCTTTGAGGACAAGCTCTACAAGACCATAGCCAGGAGGGAGGAACCGAAGGGCGGGCTTCCACCCTACGTGAGCAGGGTCCTTGACGACTTCGAGGACCTTTCCTGACTCTTTTAACTCATTCGGGTGAAAACCATGGCAGTGGTAATCAGCGTTGCCAATCAGAAGGGGGGAGTCGGGAAGACAACCCTGACGATGAACCTCGGCTACGCACTGGCCGATATGGGAAAACGCGTCCTGCTCGTTGATGTTGACCCGCAGTTCAACCTGACCTTTGGTTTAATCGGAATGAGGGTTCTCGACTATGCCGAAAGGCACGTCGGAACGCTGATGACGAGGGAGAGCGAAATTGATGAGAGCCTGATAAGCGTCCGGGAGAACCTCGACCTCATTCCGAGCCACCTAAACCTCTCGGCCAAGGAAATCGAGATAATCAACGCCTACAACCGCGAGAGGAGGCTTGAAAAGGCCCTACTGCCGGTTCTGCCGGACTACGACTACGTTCTAATAGACAACCCGCCGAGCATGGGAATCTTCCTCGTCAACTCGCTCACTGCTTCCGACTACGTGCTCATCCCGCTCGAGCTCAGCTACTTCGGTGTCATAGGAATGCAGCTCATGTTCAATCTCATGAGGATGATTCGCGAGGAGACCAACGAGAATCTCAAACTGCTGGGACTGGTTCCCAACAAGTTCACCAAGCAGACCAAGGTTCCGAAGCTCCGCCTCAAGGAGCTCAAGGAGACCTACCCGGACGCGCCGATACTCACGACGATTCCAAAGGCGATAGCCCTTGAGAAGGCCCAGAGTGAGGGTAAGAGCATATTCGAGTTCGACGGCAAGAGTCGCGCCGCGAAGGCCTTCCTAAAGCTCGCGAAAGAGGTGGTTGAGATTGCCGAGGGATAAAATTCCAAAGCTCTTTGACGGCTCGATAGACGAGCTCACGAAGCCGACGAAGCCGAAGCCCAAGAAAAAGCCCGACCTGAAGAAGGAGAAGATGCAGAAGACCCTCTACGTCAGCAGGGACATGAACATGAAGCTCATCCAGCTCTACGCCGAGGAAGGGAGAAGGCAGAGCGCCATCGTTGAAGATGCTGTCAACCTCTACTACTACCTCCGCCTTGCCCTCGGGGAGAAGAAGTTCGAGGAGCTTTTAAGCGCCGTGAAGAGGGAGGACCCCGAGTTCCTTCGCGATTACATCTCAAAACTGAGACCCTGAACTCAGGGCCCCACCCCGGGTGAGGTCAAATCAGGGCGAATAAAATAAGCCGTCAAATCATTCGCAGAACTCCTCGACTATTCTCCTTATTATCTTGCTCGTCTTCGCCCGGTCGCTCTTGTAGAGGTAGGGAACTCGTATTACCTCAGCGTTTATGCCGTGCTTCCTCAGCTCCTCCTTGAGCTTCTCGCAGTTGAAGTTCTGGTCGGGACCGATTGCTATCACGTCCGGGTTTATGCGCTTCACGAGCTCGAAGTCTATCCCGCCGGGCGAGCCGATGTAAACCTCGTCCACGTATTTTATCGCCCTCAGCAGTTCAGCCCTGTCCTCGGCCGGGTTTATCGGGTTCCTCCGCTTGTTCCTCCTAACGGTCTCATCGTGGGCTACTATGACTATAAGCTCATCGCCCAGCTCTTTCGCCTGCTTTAAAAAGTGTATATGCCCGACGTGGAGGATGTCAAAGACTCCACCGGCTAAAACGCGGATTCTCCGGCCTTTAGATTCCCCCATCTCATCCCACCGTGACGTTCCAGATTTTATCCTTGGCGTGATGGATGTTCTTCACTGCCTTTCCCTTGGGCTTCTCCTTCATCGCCTTACCGCTCATGAGGGCTATGCCTATCGCGAGTGGCCTTCCGTACTGCTCTTCAACCACGAAGACGAAGTCGCCTTCCCTGATGTTCTCATCGGCGTCAACTATGCCCGCGGCCATGACATCAGCGCCGTTGATGATGTATGGAACCGCCCCCTCGTCAACGACAACGCGCCTCGGCCACTTCCTCAAGTCCTCCTCGTTGGACAGCTCGTAGAGCGCTATGACGAGCGGGAAAATCAGGCCCTTTCTCCGTATGAAGAAGGGCTTTCCGTTGACGAGAAGGATTTCTGTGGTCTTGTCGAACTCAGCTACTTCAACGCGGTCCTTCTTGCTCAGCATCTTCTCGGCTATCTCCACGCCGAAAATCTCGGCCATCTCGCGGATTATGGCCTTTACCTCCTTCTTGCTGAGGGGGTGCTTGACCTTCAGCTCCACGCTTTCACCTCCTCGTAAATCTGTCTCGCGCTCTCCCTCGGGTTATAGCTCGCGTAAATCGAACGGCCCACGATGATGTAGTCGGCACCGGCCTTTAAAACCTCGCCCGCCTTTCCACCCTGCGCCCCGACTCCGGGGGTTAGGATTTTGATTCCAAGCTTGAGCCTCGAGCGGATGTAATTGACACGCTCGGGCCTCGTGGCCGGCGCTATGACACCGAAGGGCTCGAGCCGGTTGGCGAGCTCTATTAACCTATCCGTCACGGGCTGTATGAACTCCCTCGCCCCCGGATGGCTCATCTCGACGACGATTATCGTCTTCCCGAGCTCCATAACCGCCTCAACGCTGTCGCTCCCGACGAAGCCGTGCGCTATGATGTAATCCGCCCCCGCTTCGAAAACCTTCCCCGCTATCAGCCGGTTGGTGTTGGGAATGTCCGCGAGCTTGAGGTCGGCTATGACCGGAAGACCGGTCTCCTCCTTGAGTTCGGGGATTATGTCCAGCCCGGAACCGATGATGAGGGGCCAGTTCACCTTAATCGCCCAGAGGTAGTCCGCCGTTTCGCGGGCTATCTCAAGGGCCCTCTCGCGCTCGTAGACGTCAAGGGCAAGGATAAGCCTGCTCTCGGCCATCGACTCACCTCACGAGGGACTTTATCTCATCGGGAACGTCCTTGAGGAAAACCGCCACGTGATAGGCGCTCTTCATGGCGTCGGCCGGGTTCTCGGCCCAGGTAACGACGACCATGTCTCCATCATCAGGCCCAAGAACGGAGAGCTTCTCCGCCAGCTCAGGCATGGTCTCCCGCAGGGGCCTGCCGTCCTCCGGAAAAACTACCTCCCCGTTTTTAACGACGAGAATCATCGCACCCTTGGCGAAGAACCTTATTGCCTCATCGCGAAGCTCGATGCTCTTGAACTCAGGAGGGTTCCTGACGATTAGGGCGTAGGCCGGAAAGCCCTCAACCCTTCCAACCGCGTGAACCTCCGAAAAGGCCCGCGAAAGCCTCTCAACGAGCTCCCTGCCTTTCCCACTGAGGACGTGGCCCCTCTGGGAGGACTCTATGAGTTCCATCCTCGAGAGTTTTCTCAAAAGCGTCCTAACGCTCCCCTCGCCGAGGTCAAGGAGCTCTGAAATCGTCTTCCTCCCGACGGGATTCTTCATCAGGAACAGAACCGCAACCGCGTCTTCAATCGTGAACTCAGGATACGCTCCCCTCTTCCAGCTCATTCTCACCCACCGAGAAAAGTAGGAAAAGGGAGTTAAAAGCTTGCCGTCAGAGCCACTTGGGCTGGAGTCCGGCCCACATGCGCATCTTCTCGTGGGCAATGATGCGCGGGATGTTGTGCATCTCCTTCGGTCCCGGGTTCTTCATGTAGAAGGCGTTGACCTCGTAAACCGTTCCGAAGGCCTTCTTCTCGACCGCTATCTTTCCGAGCCTGACGAGGTCGACGAGCAGACCAGCGAGGGCCGGGCTGTCGTTTATCCTTCCAGTTATGACGAGCTCGTCGTGGGCGCCGTTGAATGAGACGTATTCGATGTGCATCGCTATGAACTTCTTGTCGCCGAGGGGCTCAAGGAAGCCGGTCGGCTTGATGTAGTGCGGGGCGTCGTAGCCGAGGAGGTCTTTGACGATGGAGCTCTTGGTGAACTCCTTGCTCTTGTTGCGCTCCTTGTCGGTGAGAGCCAGGAAGTCCTGGTTTCCGCCGATGTTGAACTGAGCGATGTCGAGGACGTAGCGGTTCCTCTGGGCGAGGTGCGCGAGGACGTCGGCCGTCAGCGGGGTGGCGCCGGTGGCTCCGTCGTCGCCGAAGATGACGAGGTTGCTCTCCTTCGCGAGCTCGACGAAGGCCGGGTCGTTGGCGATGAGGGTTGGAATCGCGTTAACGAAGGCCGCACCGCCGACTTCCTTTGCGTACTTGGCGGCCGCGTAGGCGTAGACCTGGGTAGCTGTGAGCCTGTCCTTCCTGTCCTCGGCGATGGCCTTCTCAAGCTCCTCCTTGTTCTCGAAGGGAACGAAGGCCTCGGTGGTGCAGACGTTGACGAAAACCTCTGCCTTGAGCTCCTTCCACTCGTTGACGAGGTGCTCAACGGCTTCGCTGAGGGTCATCTCGTCGTCGAGACCGGTAGCCTCGAGCGGGAGGTTCCTGAGGCTTCCGAGGTGGACACCCTTCCTGACGGTGATTCCCTTGAGGCTCTCCGGGGCCTCCGGGTCGTAGGCCTTGACTACCTCGTGGAGGTCCTTGCCAACCTTGGCCTTGTCAACGTCGTATGAACCGACGATTTCGATGTCCTTAATCTTAATCGGGAGCTCGTCCGCCAGCGGAACGCCGTAGGGCTCGAGCTTTCCTGCCTTTATCTTCTCAAGACCGCTCGCGAATATGCTTGCAACGTAACCCTGGCCGAGTATAACAACCCTGACCATTTCACCCACCTCCTTTTCGTTGTTCTCAAATATTTTACAGTGGTTAAATAGTTTTTGGTCGCGAAACCTTTCTGGATATGAGGTAAACCGTCGCCCCGACGCGGAGGTTCGTCAGGACTGCGAGGAGCGCGAAGAGCGCCCTGACGGCGAGACCTGAAGGAACGAGCAGGAAGGACATCGTCAGGAAGACCCTCTCGTCCCTCTTCCCGGGGAGCTTTCTGAGTGCCGGGACTTCCCGGTAGGCGTCCCTGCAGAAGGCCCCCTTAAAGCGCTCGGTCGAGTAGCTCACCATGACCGAGCCGAGCAGAGCCAGGAGCGCGACCAGATACCAGAGGGGTTCTTTCAGAGCCGAGTAAGCAAGGAGCGCGAGGAAAGAGCCGTCAACGTAGCGGTCGAGGATGGAATCCACGTAGCCACCGAGCCTGCTCGTCCTCAGCTGGGCCCTCGCGAGCTCGCCGTCAACGCCGTCGAGAATTGAGCTCAGCTGGTAGAGGATTCCGGCCAAGGGCAGGCTGACGAGCGTTAGGAAGGCCGAGAGCACGCCGAGGACGAAGGTGACGACCGTCATCTGGTTTGGAGTGACCCTCTCAACGAGGAGATAGCTGATTCTCGTCGAGATTTTTCTGTTGAGGTGTCGGCTGATGAACCCGTCGCCGGTTCCCTTAACTGCCGTGAAGACGAGCATCTTTCGGGCCCTCTTGAGCTCCTCCGGCGTGTCCACGTCGGTCCAGCCGAAGCCGTCAACGAAGGTAACCGGAAGCCCAGCGCGCTCGACAACCTCGCTGAGGGAGTAGTCACCGTTCTTCTCGTTTTCAAGCCCCTCCGTTACCCTGAAAATCTCGTCGTCGAGGACGAAGAAGCCCGTATCCACGGCATCCCAGTCTTTAAGGCCCTTTCCGATTCGCTCGACCCTGCCGTCCTTCACCTTAACCTTCGTCGCCTCGTCAACGTCAATCCACCCCGGCCTTCGGTCCGCTATGAGGCCGTTTCCCTTTATGGCCTCCGCAACGAAGGCCTCGCTGTAGACGTGGTCGCTCATGACAAGGACGAAACGCCCGGAGAGGTGGCCCTTGGCGAGGTGGAGCGAGTGACCGTTGCCCTTCTCGGGCTCGGGGTTTATCACGAGCTCGGCGTTGAAGCCGTTCCTCTCAACGAACTCGCGGTAAAGGGGGGCGTACCGCTCGTTGGTGACGATTAGGAAGCGCTCAACGCCGTTCCTCTGGAGGAGGTGCATCGTTCGGTACAGAATCTCCCTTCCGGCAACCCTGACGAGGCCCTTTGGTCTTCCGCCCATCCTCGTCCCAAGGCCGGCCGCGAGAATCACTGCAGTTTTTGGAGTCATCGGCATCACCTTTTTAAGGCCCTCGAAGAGGCCCCATCAAGAGAACCGAGATTAAATTAACCGCAGGTAATTTAAAGCTTTCGGTGGTGGAAATGCGCGTGGCGGTCCTTTACTCAGGGGGCAAGGACTCGAACTACGCCCTCTACTGGGCGCTGGAGCAGGGGTTTGAAGTCAAGTACCTCGTCTCGATGGTGAGCGAGAGGGAAGACAGCTACATGTACCACGTGCCGAACATTCACCTCACGGAACTGCAGGCGAGGGCGATAGGGATTCCGCTCGTCAAGGGCTTCACGAGTGGCGAGAAGGAGAAGGAAGTTGAGGACATGAAGGCCGTCCTCGAGGGGCTTAGAATTGACGGCGTCGTTGCCGGCGCTCTGGCCAGCGAGTACCAGAAGCAGAGGGTTGACAGGGTCGCGAAGGAGCTCGGCCTTGAGAGCTTCGCGCCGGCCTGGCACAGGGACCCCGTTGACTACATGCGCGAGCTGATTGGAATCTTCGACATCGTAATGGTCGGAGTTTCGGCCTACGGACTGGACGAGCGCTGGCTCGGGCGGAGGATTGACGAGAAAGCTTTGGAGGAGCTTGTGAAGCTCCACGAGAGGTACAAAATCCACGTGGCCGGAGAGGGCGGTGAGTTCGAAACCTTCGTCCGCGACGCGCCGTTCTTCAAGGCTCGCATAGTGTTTGATGAAGTCGAGAAGAAGTGGAACGAGTGCAACTATTCGGGAGTGCTTGAGGTCAAGAGGGCGCACCTTGAGAAAAAGTAAAGTCAGGGCTTCACCCTGACCCAGAACCACGCCTTTGAGCAACCGCCCGAAACGCCGCAGCTCGGGAACTCGAGGCTCCACTCCTTGGTCGGAATCGCCGAGTCCGGCTCCCAGTCGAAGTAGTCGTCGTCGAAGAGGAGCGTTATGGAAACCTGCCCCATCGGGTCGTCGTCGTTGCCCCAGTTTCCGGCATCCTCTTCCCAGCCGTCGTATTCGAGGTAGAGGAACGGCACGTCCGCCCTCGTGTGGCCGATAATCAGAATCTGGGGTCTCGTGGTGAACCTGTTGCCCGAGAGCACTCCGGACTTTGGATACCTGTTGACGGGCTGAACCGGCGCCATTCCCGTAGTCCTCTCGGCCGTTATATCGGGAACGTCCACTTCCTCCTGCTTGAAGGAGATGAACCCGCTCGCGTAGAGGTAGTACTCGTCGTCGCCGAGCTCCGTGTCCTTCGTGAACTGAACGGTGTCGAGGTAAGCCTGAAGGGTGTTGTAGCGGAGCGTCCTCGGGACTTCCACGGTTTGGACGAGGTAGGTAACCCTCATGTTGCCGTCCGTTGACCAGACCTCAATGAGAACCCCGTCGCTGTAATCGGCCCTCGCGTCTATTGTGTAGCCGGAGTAGCCAACCATGTCAGGTTCGGTTCCGAAAGCGGCCAGAATCCTTGAGCCGTAGAACTCGCTCGCGCTTTCTCCGGTAACGAGCTGGTTGATGAACATGACCCCGTTGTAGCCGTACTTCATCGCGGTTCCAATTTCGCCGGTGGCGAGGCCTAAAGCAGTATCAACGAGGAAGCCGACGCCCATCGTGACGTACTTTCCGGGGCTGTCGATGTCCCAGCCAGCTGTGTGGACGTAGATTTTCCGGTATTCCCTAACCTCGTCAAGGGGCATCGCGAAAATCGGGTAGCCGTTGATGAAGGGGTAACCCACGCTTATAGCCCTTTCATCATGGTATAAAAGCCGGCTGTGGTCGTCCGCCTCGACCCAACGCTTTGCTGGATAGCCGACGGCGTAAATCGGCCCGTACTTCCAGTTCAGGTCGTTCTCGTGCTCCCAGTAAACAGGGAAGGCCCACGAGACGAGCTGAATCTCGCCCTCCGCGCTGTCCTTGTTGCCCTTTATGTAGACGTCCTCGACGACGATGACGAGGTAGCGGTCGACGTCTTTATCTATGCTGAGCCCGTTGGTGGCGTTCACCCACAGGTTGCTATGGGACGGGAAGCGGGGCTTCATCGAGGGAGCATAGACCTGACCCGCGAACCAGAGGCGGAAGTAGCGCCAGGGGACGAGGGAGAAGAAGTTCTCGATGGTGAACTCGACGACGTGCCGGTCGTTTTCGATGTAGGTTTTAACCTCCCCCTCGCGGTAGACGCTTCCGTGCGCGTCCCTTAACTTAAAGGAGTCCTCGTCTACGTAGGCAATCCAGTCGGCCTCGCCGTTGTCGGTGCTGTCGAAGAAGACCTTCATCGGCATCATGTCGCGGTACTTGCGGTCGTCAAGATAGAGCCTTATCATCAGGTCGTAGCCCCTCGCCTCCATGTAGAGCTTCCCTTCCTCCGTAAAGAAGCTGGCCGGCGAGTAGTAGTCAATCCAGCCCTTCCCTGCCTCGATTACGAAGCTCCCGGTGTAGGGATAGACGAGGCTCGGGCTCTTGTCGGCCATCGTGCTCCCGTAGATTCTGAGGTAAACCCTGTCGGGGAAAATTTCCGAGAAGTTCTCAACGGTGAAGCTAACGCGCCTCCCGTCGAGCTGGACGTTTCCAGTCTGCACTTCAACCGGCCCCTCGCCTGTCAGCTCGTAGAGCCTGAAGCCCGTTGAATATAGGTGGAGCTCCCAGATTCTCCCGAACTCGTCGCCTTCATCAAAGCGGAGAACCGTCGGCTGGTAGGTGTACTTCCTGCCCGAGAGGTCTATGAAAACCGGGATGTGAACGTAGGCGTTGGCCAGGCTCTCGTTCTCGAAGGTTATCGTGAACTTAACGCTCCTTCCGGGGTCGGTCGAGGACGTTAGGAGCGAGACCCGCTCTATAACCTTCCCGTTCGGCTCGAAAGCGTCGCTCCAGATTGGCCCGGCGTATGTGAAGTTGGCGGTGAGCCTGTAAACCGGGATTACAACCGGTTCGAGCGTGACGTTGAGAAGTCCTATCGAAAAGCCCGGCCCGGTTCCGTTCCCGTTGGTCTCACCGGCCTCGCAACCGGAATCGGGGTCCGAGCTTTCATCGCAGAGAACCTCCCCGTCCTCGTCGTACTGAAGGCTCGCGTTCGATGAGGGCGTCTCGGTTTGGGTTCCGGTTTGCGTTTCCGTCGCGGTTGAAGTCTGGGTTTCCGTTGTAGTGCCTGTCGGAGAATCGGTCTCAGAGTGCGCTCCGACATCTTCAGAAGATGAGCTTCCGGTATCGCTTCCACCTGTTCCGGTCGGAACACCGATGCCGTTCCCGCCGAGACAACCGCCAACCAGCACTAACCCTGTCAGAAGAAGGAGGAGCAAAACCCGTGAGAATTTTCTCATATACACACCTCCAACCCAAACCTCGGCAAGAAAAGAAAGCCACACAGGTTTGGACTGTAGGTAGTAGGCACTCATTCTATTTAGGGCTTTTCATGAATGTCTCTTCACACAGAAAAGTTATTAAAGGAAGTGCAGAATTTACCCCGGGTGGTGGTGTGATAGAGGTTGAGAACCTCGTCAAGCGCTTCGGCGGGAAGGTTGCGCTCAAGGGAATCTCCTTCACCGTCCGCGACGGCGAAATCTACGGCCTCTTGGGCCCAAACGGGAGCGGTAAGAGCACCACGATGAGGATTCTGGCCGGGATTATTCCCCCGAGCGAAGGAAAAGTCCTGGTCGAGGGGATAAACGTCGCCGAGAACCCGATTGAGGTGAAGAAAATAACCGGCTACATACCAGAGACGCCGGTTCTCTACGAGAGCCTGACCCCGATGGAGTTCTTCTCCTTCGTGGGGAGCATAAGGGGAATTCCAAAGGGGGAGCTTGAGGAGCGCGTTGAAAGGCTTGTCAAGGCCTTCGGAATCGAGGAATACCTCGGCGAGCTGATAGGAACGCTCAGCTTCGGAACCCAGCAGAAGGTTTCGATAATAGCCGGTTTGCTCCACGACCCAAAGGCCCTAATCCTCGACGAGGCCATCAACGGCCTCGACCCCAAGAGCGCGCGCATAATGAAGGAGCTCCTCAACGGCTTCAAGGAGGAGGGAAAGAGCATCGTCTTTTCGACACACATACTCGCCGTTGCTGAGGCGTTGTGCGACAGGATTGGCATAATCTACAACGGCGAGCTGATAGCCGAGGGAACTCCCGAGGAACTCAAGCGCTTCGCCCACGAGGAGAGCCTTGAGGACGTCTTCCTCAAGCTGACCGAGAGCCAGGAGGAGGTAAGCTCCCTCGTCAGGGCCCTAAGGGAGGCCTTCTGATGGAGTGGGAGATAGTAAACGTCCTCTACCGGGAGATGACCTATAAACGGCTGAAGGCAAATCCCCAGCTCTCGACGGACTGGAACAAGTTCATCAAGGCCTTCAAGCGGAGCGGGAGCCTTAAAAAGGCGTTGCTGAGCCAGTCAATCCTCTTCGGAATCTTCGGCCTCATGCTCTTTCCGGGCGTCTACTACGTCAAAGACCCCTCAGGCTCGGCGGTAATCTACGCGAGCTACTGCCTGCTCCCGCTGATAATGGCCCTCTACGGAACGGCCGTTACGGCCCAGTACGCGATTTCGCTCGGCCTCTTTGAGCCTCTACTCTCGCTCCCGGTTCGCGTCGGCGGGAAGTACCTCAGCGTAATGCTTTTGATTACACAGCTCCCGTCGGTTCTCTTCCTCCTCCCCCCAGCGGTGGCCTTATCCCTCAAGCTCGGGCCCGTTGCTGGAGTCCTCGGCTTCGCTTGGGCGTTAATGGGCGCCATGCTCGGCCACACCCTCGGTCTGCTCATCTACGACCGCTTTGGAAAGGCCTCCGGCGGGAAGTTCTCCGGCCTCAAAACGGCCTTCAAGGCATTTGGAATACTCCTCGTGATGTCGCTTTTCTACGGCCTGAACTACCTCCAGCGCTACGTTGCAAGCCACTACGAAACGCTTAAGGGCGTTTTCGAGAAGTATTCCATGGCATATCCCTTCTCGGTAGCGACCGTCGAGAAACCCCTCCTCTCGCTCGGCCTTCTGGCCGTTTACGGCCTCGTGATTGGAGCGGTCTACGTTTCAACGGTTAGAAGGCTCTGGCGGAGGATAAGCGAGGGAACGGCAACCGAGAGGAGAGGCGGTAAGGCGAGGCTCTCGCTCCACAGCCCGGCCTTGGCGCTGGCGCTCAAGGACTTCAAGATAGCAACGAGGAACACGTCCCTCCTAACGGGCCTGCTGATGCCCGTCGTGGTCATCATCCCATCCCTCGCCGGTGCGTTGAAGTCGGGAAGCGAGAACGCGGTGCTTGGCTTCGTTTTGGCGATTGGTTGGACTTCAGCGATAGCGATAGACGCCGTTTTGAAGATAGACGGCAGGGCATTTGAAGTCCTTCACTCGCTCCCGCTGAGCCTCAGGACGTTTCTGAGGGGCAAGCTCGTGACGATGACCGCCGTTCCGGTAACTGCGGGCCTGCTGGCGGTTCTGGGGCTCTCGCTCAGGAACCCAGGCTCACTGAAGGTCCTTCCCCTCGCGCTCCTCCTGCCGGTTTCAACGGCGGGAACGACGCTGACAATCTTTTACTGGGGAATCAGGGAGGTGGCACTACCCCAGACAACGTGGAAAAAGATGCTCCTCGCCCTGTTCGCAAACGGGCTGATAATTGGAGCTACAGCGGGGCTGTGGTACGTTGAGTGGTTCCTCTCGCTCCCCTTCGTGCTCCTCGTCGATGCGCTGTTGCTCTGGTACCTCAGCAGGTGACGTGGAAGATTCCAAGGACTCTTTTCTTTTCGTTGAGCTCGTTGAATAGCTCCACCGCTTTCCCGGTGGGGAGCTCATAGACTTCCTTGTCCTTCACCAGCTCCTTGCTCTCGGGGAGTAGCGAGAGGTAACCGTAGTAGCCGGTGCCGACGATTAGAACCTCGAAGTCCTCAGTAAGGTACTCCCTGAGCTCGTCGGGGTCAAGTTTGTGGCTCGTTCCGTGTTTGTTTTTGCTCAGCCACTTCTTTCTCTTTTCAACCCTTCCGCTCGGGTAAACCACGATGTCGTGCTCGTAGGTTCTTCCGTCAACCACTATCCTCCCGAAGGAGGGGTATTCGAGCTTCATGGCACTCACCAGCAGTCCTTTGGGTGCAGTGCGTCCCTCAAAATCTTCGCGTGGTCAAAGGCCAGCGGAAGCTTCTCAACCTCATCAATCGGAACAACCTCGACTTCCTTCGCATCGTCGCCGGCTTTAAGTTCCCCTTCGCCGATGCAGAGAAAGGCAACCGAAACGGTGTGTCCCCTCGGGTCTCTGCCCGGGTCAGAGTAAACGCCCACCAGTCTGAGTATTCTGACGTCCAGGCCGGTCTCTTCCTTCATCTCCCTCTTCAGGGCCTCTTCAACGGTCTCGCCGTACTCGACGAAACCGCCGGGAAGGGCGTAGAAGTCCTTGAAGGGTTCGTGCTTCCGCTTTATGAGAACGACACCGCCCCGATAGAGTATGACGCCATCAACTGTCAAACCAATGCACCGGTGGAGCTCGGCCTTGAAACCGTGTTTTTCTGCGAGGGCTTTAACTTCCTCCCGGAATTCGCTTATATCAGCCCCCTTCGGGGCTTTAACGAGCAGAACGTAACGGTCCATCTTTTTCACCTCAGGGAAGTCCCTTCTCATCAGCGTTCAGCGTGCTGACGTTTCATCATCGGTCTGTTGGAGTTATGTTTAATCACTTAAAGCCTCAACGGTTACACCCCTTGCGAGCTCGCTCACCTCGTTGAGGCTGAAATCCACGGAGCGATACCGGAGGAACAGCGCCGTGAAGGCGACAGCCCGCTTTAGGGACTGGATGAAGGGACACTCCAGGTAAAAACCGGTGAAAGCTCCGAGAAAGACGTCTCCCGCGCCCGTTGATTCGCCGACGTCAACTTTCAGCGGAACGAAGCGGTATGGCCTTCCGTGGAGGTAAGCCTTTCCAGGGTTAGGACCGTCCGAGAGGAGGAGAACCCCAACAGAGCCTGGGTCAATGTTTACGTGGGGAAACTCCGCGACGTCGGCGTGCAGGATGCCGACTCCGCGAAGGAACGACCCGTCGCGCTCGATGAGCCTCACTGGGCCCTTCTCAGGGGAGCGTATGAACCCCTGAAGGTCGGCCGAGACGAGCCCTGCCCGGTTTAATGCTTCCCTCACGATGTCCTCTGGAATCTCGTTGGCAACGGGGTTGAGGATTATCGCGTCGTACTTCTGGGCCGGGAATTCAGTAATGGGGGAGGCGCGCGAAATCAGCCTTAGCTCCCGCCTGTTGGAGTCAAGGTAAGTCAGCTCGTAGGACGTTGTTTCATCGGAGGGCAGGACTGTCAGTTTGCCCAGGGAGCGGAGCTCGTCAATCCACTCCTCCGGGAGCTGAGAAAAGCTCGTGAGAATCTCAACATCGCAGAAGCGCGAAAGTGCCAGGGCAGAGTAGTAGGCTCCGCCGCCGAGTCTCTCTTCGATTTTCGAACCGCGCCTTATTACATCCCTGACGACGTGGCCGACGACGAGGCACTTCATTTTCACCAGTCCCAATCTCATACTCTTTGTGAGTGGACATTAAAAACCTTTCCTAAATTACCGAAAGGCTTTTAAGGGGAAAAAGCGAAAAGTTTAAAAGGAGATGTCGTTTTGGGGTGGGGCTATGAAGCGCTTAGGAAAGGTTTCTCACTACGCAAAGCAGGGCTTCCTCATAGTCAGAACTAACTGGGTTCCATCGCTCAACGAGCCCGTCGTTGACAAGGATTTGAGGCCGGTAGGCATTGTTAAGGATGTTTTTGGTCCCGTTGATTACCCCTATGTTGCCGTTAAACCCCGTGTTAAGGACCCCGAGAGATACGTCGGTGCTCTTCTGTACGTGGACAAGAGGAGGAAGGATAAAAAGCCGGGTAAGAAGGCTAAAGTCAGAGGCTCTAAGGGTTCTAAGAAGCCCAAGCGTTCTCGCCCCGCCCCCAGGAGAAGGGGGTGAGAGCGATTACTCCGAAAAGGGTTTGTCCCGTGTGCGGGTCAACCGAGTTTATATACGACCCCAGGAGGGGCGAGATAGTCTGCAAGGTCTGCGGCTACGTCATCGAGGAGAACGTTGTCGATGAGGGGCCGGAATGGAGGGCCTTCGACCCGGACCAGAGGGCCAAGCGCGCGAGAACCGGCGCGCCGATGACGCTGATGATACACGACAAGGGCCTCTCGACCGATATAGACTGGCGCGACAAGGACATACACGGCAACCAGATAACGGGAATGTACAGGAGCAAGATGAGAAGGCTCCGCATGTGGCAGCGCAGAATGCGCATAAACGACGCCGCGGAAAGAAACCTCGCCTTCGCGCTGAGCGAGCTCGACAGGATGGCGGCGCAGATGCGCCTCCCGAGGCGCGTTAAGGAGGTAGCGGCTTCTCTATACAGGAAAGCCGTCATGAAGAAGCTAATCCGGGGAAGGTCGATAGAGGGCATGGTTTCCGCCGCGCTCTATGCTGCATGCAGAATGGAGGGCATTCCAAGGACCCTTGACGAGATTGCGGCGGTTTCCAAGGTTACAAAGAAGGAAATCGGGAGGAGCTACCGCTTCCTTGCAAGGGGTCTCAACCTGAACCTCCGCCCGACGAGCCCGATAGAGTACGTTGACCGCTTTGGAGACGCCCTCGGCGTCAGCTCAAGGACCAAGGAGAGGGCGAAGGAAATCCTCCGCGAGGCCATAAAGCGTGGCATAACCAGCGGAAAGGGCCCAACGGGATTAGCCGCGGCAGCGCTCTACGTTGCCTCGCTCCTTGAGGGCGAGAAGAAGACCCAGCGCGAGGTCGCCGAGGTCGCTCACGTCACCGAGGTGACCGTCAGGAACAGGTACAAGGAGCTCGTAGAAAAGCTCGGTATAAACGTGCCGATGTGACGATGATAGCGGTTTTAAGCGATACCCACGTGGGGGACAAGGCAAAGGCCCTCCCAATTCCCCTTTTGGAGAAGCTTGAGGAGATTAATCCAGAGCTCATTCTCCACGCCGGCGATGTAACGTCATCGGAGGTTCTTGAGACCCTTGAGGAGATAGCGCCCGTGATAGCGGTCCGGGGAAACGTTGACCACCTCAGTCTTCCAGAGGAGGAAACCGTTGAAGTCGAAGGAATGAGAATAGGCGTGATTCACGGGCATCAGCTTCTAAGTCTAAACGCGCAGTTTTTAAGCCTGAAGGCCCTCGACATGGAGGTTGACCTGCTCGTCTTCGGCCACACCCACCGCTTCTACTTTGACTCCTTCAGCGTCTACGGAAGAAGGGTCTACCTCCTGAACCCGGGTTCGCCGACGTTTCCACGGTGGGATGAGGCCGGCTTCGCGGTTCTGAAGCCTGGAGAAGAGCCAACCGTTAGAAGGGTTAAGCTTTGGTAAACGGAAAAGAGAACGGGAAAAGGACATCAGCTCTTGATGGCAAGCTTGATGTCCTCGGCCTTGACGGTCTTCCTGCCGGCGTGCTGGGCGAGGGCGACGGCCTTCTTGGCAATCTCGAGGGCCTTCTCCTCAAGGTGCTCGGCGAGGACCTTGGCGGCCTCCTCGCTGACGCGGGCGGCACCGGCCTTCCTTATAAGCCTGTCAACCGGGGCAATTGGAAGCTCGGCCATTCACAACACCTCCTATCTTTTATTTGCAGGTTTCTGCGTTCTATTCTAGGAGTGAAGGCATATATAAACCTTTCGGAAAAGGAGCCCTCTGGGTGGGCCTATCGGCGCGATTTCAGTTAATCGTCGAGAATTCCGAGTCCGTCGGGCCCATCACTATTTTACACGAGAATGGCAACCCAGCCGGGAAGATTGAGAGAAGGTAGGAGATTGCCCCGCAAACCCGAAAGCCGCCCGAAAATCCTTCAAAAAAGTCTTCACTTATGTAAAAAGGCGTCCATCAGTCCTCAAAATTTGCCAGTAGGGTTTTTATAGTCAGGAATGCAATAGAGTGTTTACCGAGGAGGTGTTGCAGATGGTTGAGAAGTTCGACAAGATATACGACTACTACGTGGACAAGGACTACGAGCCGAACAAGAAGAGGGACATCATAGCCGTGTTCCGCGTTACCCCCGCCGAGGGGTACACCATTGAGGCGGCCGCAGGTGCAGTCGCCGCTGAGAGCTCGACCGGAACCTGGACGACCCTTTACCCCTGGTACGAGCAGGAGCGCTGGGCCGACCTTTCAGCTAAAGCCTACGACTTCATAGACATGGGAGACGGAAGCTGGATTGTTAGGATTGCCTACCCGTTCCACGCCTTCGAGGAGTGGAATTTACCGGGCCTTCTCGCGAGCATAGCGGGCAACGTCTTCGGAATGAAGCGCGTTAAGGGCCTTCGCCTCGAGGACCTCTACATTCCAGAGATAGTCCTCAGGAACTTCAACGGACCGGCCTTCGGTATCGAGGGCGTCAGAAAAATGCTCGAGATATACGACAGACCGCTCTACGGCGTCGTCCCCAAGCCCAAGGTAGGCTACTCGCCGGAGGAGTTTGAAAAGCTTGCCTACGAGCTCCTCTCCAACGGTGCAGACTACATGAAGGACGACGAGAACCTCACGAGCCCCTGGTACAACCGCTTCGACGAGAGGGCCGAGATAATGGCTAGGATTATTGACAAAGTCGAGAACGAGACCGGCGAGAAGAAGACCTGGTTCGCCAACATTACCGCAGACATCCGCGAAATGGAGAGGCGCCTTGAGATTCTGGCAGACCTCGGGCTCAAGCACGCGATGGTTGACGTCGTCATAACCGGCTGGGGAGCACTTGAGTACATCCGCGACTTGGCGGCCGACTACGGATTGGCCATTCACGGCCACAGGGCGATGCACGCGGCCTTCACGAGGGACAAGTACCACGGCATCTCGATGTTCGTCCTGGCCAAGCTCTACAGGCTCATAGGAATTGACCAGCTCCACGTTGGAACCGCCGGCGCCGGAAAGCTCGAGGGCGGAAAATGGGACGTCATCCAGAACGCGAGGATTCTCAGGGAGGAAACCTACACCCCCGACGAGAACGACGTCTTCCACCTCGAGCAGAAGTTCTACGGCATGAAGGCAGCCTTCCCGACCAGCTCAGGTGGTCTCCACCCGGGCAACATCGAGCCGGTCATAGATGCCCTCGGAAAGGACATAGTCCTACAGCTCGGCGGTGGAACCCTAGGCCACCCAGACGGACCGGGAGCCGGAGCGAGGGCGGTGAGACAGGCCATCGACGCCATAATGCAGGGAATCCCGCTCGACGAGTACGCCAAGACCCACAAGGAGCTCGCCAGAGCCCTCGAAAAGTGGGGACACGTCACGCCGGTCTGATGACCTGTCCGGCTTCAGCTTTTCTTTTCGTCTTCCGTTCAAACTTTTCTCCAAAGGTGATTTAACGCACCTCCCCTTAGTTGCCCCGGTGGTTCCATGCATCCGGAGGGATTCCTTGAGGTCATAACCGGCCCGATGTTCGCCGGAAAGACGAGCGAGCTGATAAAGAGAATCGAGAGGCAGGCCTACGCCAAGCGGAAGGTCGCCCTCTTCAAGCCGAGCATAGACGACCGCTATTCGCGAAGCGACGTGGTTGCCCACAACGGTCTCAGGTATAGGGCCTACGTCGTCCCCACTAGCGAGGAGGGAGTTGAGAGAATAGTCGAGCTGACGAGAAAGGAGGGCTTTGATGTAATCGGGATTGATGAGGTTCAGTTCTTCCCGATGGGTATAGTCGATGCGCTCAACGAACTCGCCGACGATGGCGTTTACGTCATAGCTAGCGGTCTGAATCTCGACTTCAAGGCGGAACCGTTTCCAGTCATGAAAGAACTCCTCGTCAGAGCAGACAACATAGTTTACCTTACCGCCGTTTGCACGGTCTGCGGAAGGCCGGCGACGAGAAGT
Source organism: Thermococcus sp. 9N3 (assembly GCF_012027685.1). Taxonomy (NCBI): domain Archaea; kingdom Methanobacteriati; phylum Methanobacteriota; class Thermococci; order Thermococcales; family Thermococcaceae; genus Thermococcus; species Thermococcus sp. 9N3. The sequence goes on along the minus strand of NZ_SNUV01000003.1, from coordinate 142,153 downwards.
CAGAGGCTGATAGACGGAAAGCCGGCCCCACGGGACTCACCGGTAATAATGGTGGGAGGAAAGGAAAGCTACGAGGCGAGGTGCAGGCTACACCACGAAGTCCCCTGAGAGGACTTTCTCCCACGTCTTCACGTCCTTGAGGCCGTGTCCGGTCGCAACTACAACCACGGTCTCGTCTTTGTCTATTACTCCCTCCTCGCGCATTTTCTTGGCGAGTGCGAGGGCCGTTGCAGAGGACGGCTCGACGAAGATTCCCTCCCTTCCGAGGAGCATGCCCGCCTCCGCCGTCTCCCTGTTGGTAACCGTGTCGAGGTGGCCGTCGCTTTCCCTCACGGCCCTTATCACGTTCTCGCCGTCGACCGGCTTCTTGACCGCTATGGCACTCGCTATCGTCGGAACCTTCTTCTGGACCTTCTCAATCGGCTTGCCCGTCTTCCAGGCCCTCACTATCGCGTCGTAGCCCTCTATCTGGGCCCCGGCAATCCTCGGCAGGTCCTCAACGAGGCCGACTTTGTAGAACTCCTTAACTCCCTTCCAGATGGCGCGGAGGTGGGTTCCCGCTCCAATGGGAACGATAATCCAGTCAGGGACGTTGTAGCGAAGCTGGTCAAGGATTTCGAAGCCCGTCGTCTTCTGTCCCTCGACGCGGTAGTGGTAGTTGCCCGTCAGGTAGTAATCCTCCTCCATCGCCTTCCTCTCGGCCTCCGCCAAAGCTTCGTCGTAGGTCTTTCCGAAGACCTCGACCTTTGCCCCGTACATCCTCGCCTGAGTGAGCTTCTCCCCAGGAGTTCCCTCCGGGACGACGATGGTAACCTCAAGCCCGGCTTTGGCGCCGTAGGCTGAAACGCTCGCCGCCATGTTGCCGGTTGAGGCCACTATAACCTTCCTCGCGTGGAATTCCAGGGCCTTGGTTATCTCGACGCTCGAACCCCTGTCCTTGAAGGCTCCCGTTGGGTTCTCGCCCTCGTACTTCACGTAGAGCTTTCCAAAACCTAGCTTCTCCTCAAGGCGTTTGAGCCTGTAAAGCCTCGTTCCGCCCTCGTTGAGCGTGACGATTCTCTTGAGGTTCGAAACCGGAAGGAACATCCAGTACTTCCACACGTGCGGACTTTCTCTGAACCAGGGGTCGTCGTCCTCGATTAGGTTCGCTATGTCGTAGTGGTAGGTAACGTCCAGCGGGGCGCCGCACTTTGGGCATTTGTAGAGCCCGGAAGCGAGCGGGTATTCGGCACCGCAGTGGGTACAAACTAGCTTGGCCTCGAACATCTCAACCACCTGGGTTTACATAGGTGAAGGTGGGTTTTTAAATTCAGCTTTTAAACCGAAAAAGGTTTAAAGGCCATTTTCTAACTTCAGGTTAGGGAAAGGGGGTGAGAACATGGAATCGGGCGAGATGGGAAAACTGCTCGACATACTCGGAAACGAAACCAGGCGAAGGATTCTCATCCTTCTCACCAAGAGACCGTACTTCGTCAGCGAGCTGAGTCAGGAACTCGGAGTCGGACAGAAAGCCGTCCTTGAGCACCTGAGAATCCTCGAAAAGGCCGGACTCATAGAGGGCCGAACCGAGAAGATACCCCGCGGAAGGCCGAGGAAGTACTACACCATAAAGCGCGGATTCAGGCTTGAGGTACTGCTTACCCCCTACACGTTCGGCACCGAGATGTACGAACCGAAGAAGCCGAGGCAAACCGCTGAATACGCCCAGGCGAGACAGCTTATAAAATCAACCGAGCCCGTTGAGACGAAAATAGGGGAGCTCCTCCAGTTCCTCGGCGAGATAGAGAGGCGCGTTGACGAGGTCATGAGAACCAAGCAGGAGCTCGAAGAGGTCAGACTGCTCATAGAGACCTACATAGAGAACCTTCTCAGGAGGATTGCCCAGGAGAACGAGAGGGAATTCGAGAGGCTCATGCGCGAGTTCGGTCCGAGGCTTCCGAGGAAGATAGTGGAAGACCTGAACGACTTTTAGGAAGCGGATAGAGAATAAAGAGGGCCGTTAAAGTATCTTGCCCTCTTCCTTCATCCTGACGAGCCTGGTTATGTAACCGGCAATCCTGTTTCTGATGGTCTTGCTCGTGACGTTGGTGAGCTCCTGAACCATCTTCTTGTTGTGCTCGAAGTCCCTGGTGAACTTGTCCGGATACCTGTCAAAGAGCTCGCGAGCGGTCCTCTTGATGAAGGTCTGCTTTATGTTCCCCATTTCCATCACCTCTAACCTGACCCTGTGGCCGTATCTCAAATCAAGGGCATCTTTTAAAAGTTTTCCCACACCGCCGGAAACCCAAGGGTTTTATAGTGCCACGAAAAGCTCAACCCATGCTGAGGGAGGTAATCCACTGCAGGGGACACGAGAACGTAAGAGCAACTCACCGCTCGACGCTCGAGATAACGACCGAGGACTTTCTAACGCCCCGGGGAGACTGCATAATCTGCGTTTCTGCCGACAAGGCTTTGAGCGACCTGAGCGAGGAGTTCAAGAGTGCCCTGAGGAGGGGCGCGAGGCTCCGCGTGGTCATACGCGCCGGAAACCTTTCCGATGAACTCACCGCATACGGGAGTCCGGAGCTGAAGCTCGAAAGCCCGGTTTCGATGGTGATAAGGAAGAGCGATTACATAGACGCCAGAACCCTCGCGATAAGGGCGGATAAGTCCGCGAAGGACATAAAGCGGGAGCTCGTCGAGCTCCTCAGGAACCCCGAAACCATTGTCACGGTCGAGCTCATAATCGAGGAAAAAGCTTAAAAGCCCCAACTCTTTTATTTACTTGAGGTGAAGAAAATGCTCGAGGGCTACTACATAGTCGAGAACACCGGAGTCGTTCCGGCCGAGAGGAGGTTCAAGTTCAAGGACCTGAAGGCGTGGGGCTACGACCTGCACCTCGGAACCATAGACGGAAAGGAGGCCTACTTCGTCTCAAGGACTGGAACCCACGAGGAGGGCGAGACCTACACGCAGGACGGCAGGGAGTACCACATCAGCGAAACCCAGAGGGAGATACCGAAGAACGCGAGGTTGCTTGCGAGAATCGTCATAGAGCGAGGTCAGCCCTACCTGGAGTTCTGGCTCGATACGGAGGAAGCCAACTACCCGCTCGCCAAGGAGGACCCAAGGCTAATCCTGCACCGCTTCTGGACGGCCAAGAAGTTCAACCAGCTCGAGAAGCACGTCGGGAGCGTCGGCCTGACCACGGACTTCTTCAAGGACAGGGTTTTTGTGAAGAGCCTCCCATTGCCCTTCGAGGAGTACCCGCCGAAGGTGAGGAGGGTTCTGAGGGAGGTCAGGGACGTCCACCGCGACCTGACCGGCTTCGGAAGGTTCGTCTTCCAGTACTACGGCGAGGAAGAGGAGACCCACAACTACCGCCTCTGGTGGCTCCTGCCCACGATACACCTCTTCGACGTCGAGGTCTCGAACGAGGTCGACAAGATTCTGGCGATGCTGGATTGAGGCGTGATTAGGCCTCTCCATTTTTCCACAGCTCAAGGAGGTAGTCCTTCTCCTCCATGAAGACCTTTGCGCGCTCCCTTACGAGCTTCTCGGCTTCTTCCGTGCTCGCGTCCAGCGTCCTCCTCACGAAGTCCGCAGTCTTGGCGAAGTAAAGCGGTATCAGCGGCTCGGCTTCGCCCATAATCCCCTTCCTGTAGGCAGCGGCGCCCTCGTAGAGAACGTGGCTCCAGAGCCTGTCGTCGAAGTCCCTCAAAGCCCCTTTCACGGCCTCAAATGTTCCCGGCCTCAGGACCCTTTTGAGAACCCTCTCGTATTGTGAGAAGAGCTCTCTCGCCTTTCTCTCAAGGAGCTCAAGGGTGACGTTGACAGGCTCAGGCTCGCCACCTCTGAAGTCGCCAAAAACCGGAACGGGCTCGATTTTCCTGACGTTCATCCAAACGTCCTCGTACCTCCCCATCAGCATGAAGAGAGTCCCGACGACCTGGTTGAACATCGGGCCGAGCGACTGTGCGGGGTCCTTGGGGTCGTGAACCTTGACTCCGAGGGGGGCCTGAACGATTCTCAGCCCGTTCGCTATCGCCGTAGTTGTCAGGAATATGTCTATCCCAAAGCGCGCAACGTGGGTGTTCCAGACGTCTTCGGAGAGGCAGAGCTCCATCAGCTTCCTCCCGAGCCCGAAGTCGCCGCCGATGGGCTGCCTGACGTCCCTGCCGTAGAGGGAAACGGTCATCGGGTAGGCTATGCCGTTGGTTATAGTCCCGTCCCACTTGTGCCTCAGGTAGAGCGGCGCGACGAAGTCGTAGCCCCTCCCAACGGGTTCAGCCAGGAGGCGAATCCACTCCGGCGTTATGCTCCTCAGGTCGCTGTCAACAAGGACCAAAACGTCAGCGTCCCTTCCCAGGGCAAACTCCATCAGCTCCTTCACAGCGCTCCCCTTGCCCGAAATCGGCCAGCGGTAGGTGAAGCTGTGAACCTCCACACCCTCCGGAACCTCCGTGCCCATGACCACCTCCCGGGTCCCGTCGGTGCTCCCGCCGTCCGCGTTTACGATGATGCCCCCGCCGAAGTACCTCGCAAGGCCCTCCGCGGCCTGTCTCACCACAAAACCTATCGTCCCGGCGTTGTTGTAGCTCGGGATTCCGACGACGACCCTCATCGCGACCCCCTTGAAAATTATTCGGGCAAGGGTTAAATAGCTTTCGCGCCGAGTTAATAAAGGTGATGACCTTGCTGAGGGTCGGCGTGGTGGGGTGCGGCAACATATTCAACCTCGCCCACAGGGACGCGCTGAAGGTTCTCCAACGCGAGGGGCTCATTGACGTCGTTGGCTGTTTCGACCTCGTGAGGGGGAGGGCTGAGGAAGGAGCGAGGGCCCTCAACGCCAGAGCCTTTGAGGGCCTCGACGAGCTGATAGGCGAGGTAGATGTCGTCGAGATTCTCACGCCGACCCACACGCACGCCGAACTGGCAGTTAAGGCCCTGAAGGCCGGCAGGCACGTGATTGTCGAGAAGCCGATAGCGCTCACGGTTGAGGAAGGCGAGCGAATGATTGGGGAGGCCATGAAAAGGGGCCTTCATCTGCTCGTGGGCCACGTCAGGCGCTTTGACAAGCGCTGGATGAGCATGAAGGATGTCATAAGGAAGCGCAACATCCTGCCGACCCACGTCAGGAAGGTGGAGGTTCAGAACCTCCCGTTTCCAGCGGACTACTGGTACTGGGACGAGCGGAAGAGCGGAGGGGTCGCGCTCGACCTCGGCGTCCACGTGACGGACTTCCTGCGCTGGTTCCTTGATGCGGAACCGGTGAGGGTTTACGCGGTCGGGAAGGCGATAAAGGAGGAGGCGAGGAGGAACGGCACCTTTGACCACTTCGTCATGATGATTGAATTTGAGGGAGGGAAGACGGGCATAGGCGAGGTCAGCTGGGCCTACCCGTATCCCTCGCGCTACGGCGTCTTCTACCACCACGTGGACGTGATTGGAAGGAACGGGAGGATAAGGTACACACCCCTCGACACCCCCGTCGTCGGGGTCGCGAAGGCCAGCTTCGAGATGCCCCGCTTCTCCCCGCTCCTCTCGACGTTTCCCGACGCGTTCGAGCGCGAGCTGGAGCACTTCTTCAGGGTGATAGCCGGTGAGGAAGAGGCAGTTGTAACGGCAGAAGACGCCCTGATTGCCCTCAGGATTGCAGAGAAAGCAAGGGAGAGCGCGAGAACCGGGGAGGTGGTGGAGGTATGAGACTGAAGTTTGGGGTGATAAGCTACGCCCATCCCCATGCCCTCCGCTACGCCCCGGCCATAGCGGGCGGGAGGTTCACGGAGCTCGTTGCCGTCTCCGGGGACGGCCCGAACTCGGACGTCGCCCGGGCCGAGGCGAAAAAGTACGGAGCGCGCTTTTACAGGAGCTACGAGGAGCTGCTGAGGGACGATGAGGTCGAGGCCGTCTACATAGCCTCAGAATCCTTCAGGCACGCGGAGATGGCGATAAGGGCCATGGAAGAGGGGAAGCACGTCCTCCTCGAAAAGCCGATAGCCCTGAGCCTCAGAGAGGCAGACGAGGTAATCAGGGCCGCGAGAAGGGCGGGGGTAAAGCTCATGCTGCCCTTCAACCCGCGCTTCACTGAGCCCCTTCGGAAGGCCAAGGAGCTCCTTGATGCTGGAGAAATCGGACCCCTCGAGTACGTTCACGCGATTTCCGAGAACGTGAAGCCCCCGATATTCATCCAGGGGCTGGACATGAGCTGGTTCCTTGACAAGAGCAGGGCCGGCGGCGGTGGCTTCATGGACACGGCCCCCCACGGCGTTGATTCCCTCATCTGGCTGACCGGCAGGGCTCCGAAGAGGGTCTACGCGGACATTGGGAGCAAGGTCTACGGCTTCCCAGTCGACGACATAGGGACGGCAATACTCGAATTCGATGACGTCTTGGCCGTCCTCACCGCTGGCTGGGGCAATCCAAAGGGCTACTCCTACGGAATCGAGATGAAGTACTACCTCGTCGGCAGGGAGGGCTTCCTCGACGTGAGAACCGCCTACCCGGACTTCACCGTCTACCAGGACAGGGCCGAGAAAATCTACTGGGACAGGCCGGACGTGAGGGGAATCGTCGAGTCCTTCGCGAGGGCCGTCCTCAACGATGAGCCCGTCCCGATAGACGGCGAAACCGGAAAGCTCAACCTTGCGGTAATACTCGCGGCATACGAGTCCTCCGAGAGGAAGAGACCCGTGAAGGTGAAGCTCCGATGATTGAGGAACTAATTCAGGAAGCCATAAGGGCCGGTGACCCCTACGGAGCCCTCAAAGGGGCGTTACACTACAGAGGGGGAAGGCTCGCAGTTTTAGATCAAGAGTTCAGGGTGAGGGGCAGGGTTTACGTCCTCGCCATCGGAAAGGCCTCCTGCCGGATGGCGAGGGCGGTCTTTGAGACCCTACCTCGTGAGCTGGTTGGAGACGCGCTGATAGTTACGAAGCACGGCTACGCTATGGACTGCGATGGAATTGAAGCGAGGATAATCGAGGCGGGTCACCCGATTCCGGACGAGAACTCCCTATTGGCCGGAAAGCTGGGCCTTGAGCTCGGGGAGAGGGTTGGCAGAGACGACATCCTTCTAACCCTCATCTCAGGAGGAGGGAGCGCGCTCTTCGTTTATCCCGCTGAGGGGATAAGCCTCGAAGACCTCATCAGGACGAACGAGCTCCTACTCAGGAGCGGGGCGACGATAAGGGAAATCAACACCGTCAGAAAGCATCTGTCAAGGGTCAAGGGCGGAAGGCTTGCGAAGGCCGTGAAGGGAACCGTGGTAAGCCTAATCGTCTCGGACGTCGTTGGCGACGACCTCAGCTCAATAGCATCCGGAATAACCTCCTCAGACCCGACAACTTACCGCGACGCCTACGAAGTCCTCGTGAGGCGCGGAATCTGGGACAGAGTCCCGGAGAGCGTGAGAAGAGTCATTGAGCGGGGCATGCGCGGGGAAATCGAGGAAACGCCGAAGGAACTCGACAACGTCCACAACTTCATAATCGCGGGCAACTCAAAGGCGTGTGAGGCCGTGGCGAGGAAAGCTGAAGAGCTCGGCTTCAACTCGGCGGTGATGACGACTACGCTCGAAGGTGAAGCTAAGGAGGTCGCTTTGGCGGTCGGCTCGATAATAGAGGAAGTAGCAAAGCGGGACAGGCCCGTTAAAAAGCCCGCCGTCCTCGTCTTCGGGGGCGAGTGGACGGTGACCGTTAGGGACGCGAAGGGCCTCGGCGGGCCCAATCAGGAGTTCGCGTTGAGCATCGCCCGGAAAATAGCTGGACTCAACGTTACCGTTGCGGCCTTCGACACCGACGGGACGGACGGGCCAACAGACACGGCGGGGGGAATCGTGGACGGAGAGACATTGAAGAAGTTAGAGGAAGCTGGTGTTGACGTGGAGGAGGCCCTCAGGAATCACGACAGTTATCACGCCCTCGAAAGGGCCGGCGCGCTTCTCAAGACCGGCCCAACCGGGACGAACGTGAACTCGATGGTCATAGCGGTTGTTGGAGACCGGGGCGACGCCCTTTGAGACGGAGGTATTCCTCCACAAGGGCCCCTATGAGCAGAACGCTCATAAACACGGCCTTTCCAGGGTTTTCCTGTCCCGCATATGCCCTGTAGAGGGTCAGCCCAACACCGACCACGAGGAACCACATCCCTATGAGAATCTCCCTCATTAGGAATGCGCGCCGTCCCCTTGAGAGAACCCTTATCCCGGAACCTTCCCTCAGGACAATCCGATCGTCACCGGGCACGAACTCCAGCAGGGTTATCGGAACAACCGCCAGCAAAAGGTAGGGAAGAAACCACAAGAGAAGGAGGTACAAAAAGACCAGGTAAAGCACCCGCGCAAGGTTTATGTCACTGCTCCGCTGAAGTGAAAGGAACTTCCTCAACGGGTCGAGAAGGTGAAGCCCGACCCTTCTCGCCACGGCCTTTCTCTTTCCTTCAAACCTGGCGACGAGGTTGCCGAGAACGGGAAGCTTCAGAGGGACTGTGGAGGCGAGAAGGAAGCTCTCCCCCTCGAAGTCCACCAGATAAAAGTGCCCCTCGTAGCGCTCCCGGATAAAGTCCGGCGCAAGGCCCCATATCTCCCTGTTAGTACCTTTAACCCAGTACACGAATGTGTTCTCCCCAAGAAACTTTTCGAGCTTTTCGGGACTTCCTTCAACGACTACTACGCGCTCAAACGTTACTCGCATGTGTGTCGGTTTGATTATTCCCTTTTATAGTTAACGCTCGGCGGGAAAAAACCGATAAATACTCCAATCCCGATGATTTTAGGGTGCAATCAATGGGCTTGAGCAGAAGGGAGCTTGTAAGGAAGCTCTGGCACGTTTCGCCAGGAATCCTCGGGGCGCCGATAATACTCTTCACGCCAAGATGGGGCACTTTACTCGTTGTCTGGTCGCTGGCTTTCCTCTACACGCTCCAGCACCTCAAGCTCCTCCGGGGATGGAAGTTCACCGTTCCAGTAGCGGACCTCAGTTACCGAACGATGGCGCGGGAAGACGAGCGTGACAACTTCCTCGGAAGCTTCCTCTTCTGGGTGACGATGGGGATTATCTGCACGGTCTTTCCAAAGCTCATGGCGCTCTCGGCCCTGTGGGTCTCGACCTTCGGCGACTGCTTCAACGCCATTGCCGGACAGGCCCTCGGCGGACCGAGGATTCCCTGGAACCCGCGGAAGACCCTAATCGGAAGCGCAACGATGTTCATTGTTTCAGTTCTGGCCCTCTGGGCTGCCCACAGGGTCCTCTCGCTCGACCCGAACTGGAGCCTCATCGCCGGCGTCGCCCTCGTCGCGAGTGTCCTTGAGAGCCTTCCCCTCCGCTCGGCCTACGACGAGTTCACGGTTCCCTTCGCGACAGCTTTCCTCCTGTGGCTCGCCTACGGCGGGCCCCTCCTGTCGTCGGTGTGGTGATTAAACCCGCACAAAACCCCAGCCCCTGAAGTGCGTCTCTATGCCCTCCGTTTTTACCCGCAGCGAGCGAACCTCGTCGCGGAGCTCCGAGATGAAGGCCCTGAAGAGCTCCTCTCTGGTTAGGACGCTGTAGCTTTCGGGAAACTCGGAGCAGAGCGTTTCCCGAAATTCGTTTCCGGCCTTTCGGAGGTTTAGAACCTCGAAGAAGTAGTAATCAGCAAAACCTTTCGTTTTCTCAACAATCCGTGAAACGTCGGTGACGCCTGGAATTATCGGGCTGACGAAGGCATACGTTCTTATTCCTTCCTCGTGGAGCCGCTGGAGGGCGTTGAAGCGGACTTTCATAACCGGTGTCCGGGGCTCGAGGAGGGCCTTTTCACGGCCCTCAAAGGAGTTGAGAGTTAAGCCGACCTCAATCGAACGGAAGAGCTTGAAAATCTCGACGTCGCGCGTTACCAGCGGTGATTTGGTGAGTACTGAGAGCTCGTTCCTTTTGTCCATGAACCGGAGCGTCGAGCGGGTGAGCTTCAGCCCGGCCTCGACCGGCTGGTAGGGGTCGCTGACGGTTGACATCACGACCTTTCCCTTCACGTGCTTCCTCGCAAGTTCAGGCGCGTTGATTTTGGCTATCACCCAGCTCCCCCATCCCCTCTCTCTGAACTCCCGAACGACGCTCTTGGCGTAGCAGTAGGGGCAGGCGAAGGAACAGCCGACGTACTGGTTGACGCTCCAAGAAACGCCGGGAATCCGCGAGCGCGTGTAGAGGGATTTGGCCCTTCGCCTTATGACCTCAACTTTCATAAGCACGGGTAGGAACTACACCTTAAAAGGTGGTCGCATGGAAGTCGAGGTTCGCCACAGGCCCGTCCGCTATGCGAGGCTCGAAATCAAGCCCGACGGGAGAATCGTCGTGACGGCGCCGAAGGGCTTCGACGTAAATGCCTTCATCAAAAAGCACGAGAGGTGGCTTAGCAACAGGCTGAGGGAGCTTGAAGAAGTTAGAAGGGAATCGGCGAGAGGCTTCCCGTTCTTCGGCGAGTTCTACCGGCTCGAGCTGGGGAACGTTCGAGAAATTGAGCGCGGTGAGGATAAGCTAATCCTCCCGACCGAGCGCGAGTGGGCGCGAAAGGCCCTGAAGGAGCTCCTGCGGGGCAGGGTAACAGCGCTCGTCGCCCTCTACTCCGTCCTGATGGGCGTTTCCCCCGGCAAAATCTACATCAGAAACCAGCGGACGAAGTGGGCGAGCTGTTCGAGCAGGGGAAACCTGAGCTTCAACCTCCGCCTCGTGGCCTTACCCGAGAGGCTGATTGAGTACGTCGTAATCCACGAGCTCGCCCACCTGCGCTACCTCGACCACTCCAAGGCTTTCTGGAGGCTCGTGGGGAGATTTTATCCCGACTACAGAACGGCCAGACGGGAACTGAGGCGCTGGTGGGGGATAATCGAGGTCAACGAGGGGTGGAGATGGCTAGAAGGGAGGGAATGATTGGAAGAATCCTTAAATTCATCGCGCTGATGGCGGATGAGATAATCGTTGCCATAGTTCTGCTCGCGGTTCTTCCAGCCCTGGGAATAGAAGTGCCGGTCCCCGTCACGGGGCTGATTCTGGGAATCCTCCTCGTCAAGGACGTTCTGATAGCTCCGTACGTGCTCGGAGGCGGGCTCGAAAAACGGCCCCAGACGGGGCCAGAAACGCTCGTCGGCAGAACCGCTATGGTTGTTGAGGACCTCTCGCCCGAGGGCCTCGTGAAGCTCGACGGTGAACTCTGGCGCGCGAAATGCCTTCACGGAACAGCGGGAAAGGGAGAGAAGGTCAGGGTCGTGGGGGTTGAGGGAACTAAACTTATTGTTGAGCCCTGAACTGTTGCTGTACTTTGGCATAACCTTGTTCGTCCTCTACGGAAAGCTCAGGTCACTAACAGAATGACAAATCATGAATCCAAACTTTAACAAAGGGGTAACAGCGGCAACGGCAAGGTATATTTATTCCGCAGAAAACGGCGTTTGTACTGCGAGGGAAGGCTCATGGTTCACCTTTACATCATCCTCGACGAAGCGGGCGACATGGGATTTTCAAAAGGCAGTAGCAGGTACTTCGTTATGGGTGCCATCGTAGCTAAAGCGGAAGACGTTAAGAAAATCCGCAGGATTCCCAAGAAGGCCAGAGAGAAACTCGGCAAGAAGAAAAAGGACATACCTGAACTCAAAGCCTCAAAGAGCAATGATAAAATAAGGAAATTTGTTCTCGATGAGCTTTACAAGTGCAAGAGCGCTCACGTCTCGGCGGTTTACATAAACAAGGCGAACACTTACGGCTACATCAGGGAAAACAGTTTCCAGAAGGCAGTTCACTACAACTATCTTGCGAGGGTTCTGATAGTCGAGTCGCTAAAGAGCTACCTCGAGAGCATCGGTTACACCTCTGACAAGGCCCTAACCGTTGAGATATTCCTTGACAGGTACCACACAACAAAATTCCGGAAGAAGAATCTGGAAGAGTATATCAGAAAGATGATAAGGGACGCATTCCCCTACGAAGTTAACGTGCTCGTGCATCAGAAGGACTCCCAGGGAGAACCGCTGATTCAGGTTGCGGACTTCGTTGTCAACGCGTTTTACAGAAAGCTCAACGGAAAGGGAAACCTCCTCACAAAGTTCGAGAGCTCAGGAAGAGTTCTTAAATTCAAGCAAATTTACTGAAACCAAACGAGAAGCAGGAATCGGACCCCGGGCCGCCATTTGCGCGTACCTCAAGGTACGCGGCGGACACCGGGACTTACCCTCATCCCCATACGTACATTACGTGCACTCTCTTTTAAAAGTTTAGGTGCAAGTTTGTGTAGCTAAGCTCCTCGTTGAACCCCCAACGAGCGAAGAACCTCGGTGATTTCCTCCGGGCGGTTGGTCGAGAACGAAACGTCCCAGCCCTTCCGCCTCTTGAGGTAGACGCAGGCCCTCGCCGGCAGGGTAAAGTGCATCTTCGCCGGACAGCCCGTCCAGCCTTCCCTGACCGCGAACCACTCGATTTCGTCAATCCTGATGGTTTTTCTGATGAAAAGGCCGAGGAAACCGCTGAGAAAGATTCTGTCCTCGTAAACCCTCACACGGAAGGCCATTGCCTCAAGGATTACCGCTATCGTGAGGGCCGTTGCAACGGTCATTATGAGGACGCCCTGACCGGTGGCGAAGCTCTCGTAGAGGCCGATTGACATACCTATTATCGGAGGGACGAGCAGGGCGATTATCCACTTGGAATAAAGCGTTTCCTCGTAGAGCATGGCCCATCGGTAGAGGTTCCCGCCAACGCTTTAAACCCCTTCCCAAACCTATGGTGGTGATACGATGGTTAGGGTAATGCCGGTTGACGGGCTGACTGACGATGACGTGAGGGAAATTCTGACGAAGTACCGGAAGATAGCCCTCGTTGGAGCCTCTCCGAAGCCCGAACGCGACGCGAACGACGTCATGCGCTACCTCCTTGAGAAGGGTTACGAGGTCTATCCCGTCAACCCCCGCTACTCTGAAGTCCTCGGGCGGAAGTGCTACCCGAGCGTTCTCGACATTCCCGACGAGGTCGAGATAGTTGACCTCTTCGTTCGCCCGGAGTTCGCGAGGGACTACGTTGAGCAGGCGATAAAGAAAGGCGCGAAAGTTGTCTGGTTCCAGTTCGGGACCTATGACAGGGAAGCCTTCAGAAGAGCAAGGGAAGCGGGCCTTACGGCTGTCGCCCACCGCTGTATTAAACAAGAGCACGAACGGCTTATCGGAAAATGAGGCTTCCCCTTTGTTTTTAAACATTTCTAAATGCTTCCCGGTGCCATAAGCTCCCCAGCGGGGGACTTGGCGCTCAGCCTTTAAGAATGGCTGGCGAAGAAGCTTTTGGAAAAAGCTTCACCAAAGAAACTTTGCCGGGCAAAGTTTCATCAAAGTTGGTGATTCTTTTAGCAGGGTCACTTTGAGAGTGTTTGCGCTTTTAATGGACTCGCGTAAAATGCGATTCTTAAGATTTTGGAAGCTTTCTCACGCGGGTTTGCTTTTTTTCTTGCGCTCCGAAGGAGCGCCTCCTAGAGAAACCCCTCCCTAATGGCTCCTTTTGAAAAGAATTCTCTGAGAGTACTGCCATTTGAGAGTGCAAACCTCTTAGAATCGCATTCTCAAGAAAGAATCACGAACCTTGGTCAAACTTCGCGCAGGCGAAGTTTGTGTGGTGCGGGGGCCGGGATTTGAACCCGGGAACCCCTGCGGGACGGGACCCTAAATCCCGCGCCTTTGGCCAGGCTCGGCTACCCCCGCGCGGAAGTGAGTTTTCGCTCCACCTTTAAAAGCTTTGAGGGGAAAGCCTTATAAGGATGTAAAGGAAGCTTTACGTAAAGGAAACTTTACATGGTGGGAGCATGGAACCCGGTTCGTTCATTGCTCGGTCTCCTGGTGGGCCTCGCGGTGGGATTATACCTTCCAACCATTTACAGAAGAAACGTAGGGTTTCAGCGTGATGAGAGGGCGGAGCGAATTGAAGAGAAAGCCTCCCTTTGGGCCCTCAACTTTGTTCAGATTACGAGTGGAGCGGGAGTAGCGTACTCGGCTTTCATAGCCGGAGATACCAGCACAGCGGCGTTCTCGTTCCTATTGGTTGCGTTCCTCACCGCCACAGTTGGGAGGCTTCTTTTGAAGGTGTACTACTCGAGGGTGATGTAAATGAACTGGGCGGTGATTGTTCTCCTTATCGCGGCCCTCATGATTTACTGCACCACATTCTATCGCTTCATGAAGGAGACCGAAGGAATGAAAGACGAACGTGGGAGGCGTATAAACCAGGCGGCCTCTGAGGTGACCTTAATCATCGTCCAGACCCTACTCCTAGCTTCTCTAGTGACAGTGGAGCTTTTTGAAAGCATAAACCCCAGCCTATTGCTGGCCCTTATATTCACCGTGGCCGTTCTTGGACACAGCATACTGAGGTATCACTACGCAAAGGTGATGTGAATGGGATTCAAAACAATCCACTTCCTGTTTCTCTTCGCGACTATGTTGCTGATGAGCTACTATTCCGGGATAAACACCTACCTGAGCTGGCTCTTCTTCACAATCACATGGCTCGGGGCGTGGCTCCTCCTGAGGGTGTACAACAAAAGGGAACCAATAACCGACGAGAGGACAGAGCTGATAACCATGAAGAGCCTCTACAACGGAATGGGGATTGGTCTCGTGGTCTTCGGCTACGAGCTGATATGGCTTATTGGCCACGACAGCGAAACGGCAGTTCTGCTTTCCAAGTGGCTCATTTTGCCCCTGCTTGCAGGCGTTTTGGCCGCGGCAATTCTGAAAGCCTACTACGAGAGGGTGATGTGATGCGCAACAGGTTGCGCGACCTTAGGGAGGCGAAAGGGCTAACTCAAGAAGAGCTCGCAAGGGCCTTAGGGGTTACGAGGCAGACGATTATTGCGATTGAGAAAGGGAGATACGACCCCTCCCTAAGGCTGGCCTTCAAGATAGCGCGGTTCTTCGGCGTTAAAATCGAGGACATCTTCATCTACGAGGGTGATGAAAATGCTCGTTGAGGTTGAGAACCTTGAGAAGGATTACGGAAAGGTCAAGGCCCTGAAGGGGGTAAGCTTCTCCATCAGGGAGGGCGAAATCTTTGGCCTCATCGGGCCGAACGGGGCCGGAAAGAGCACGACCCTCAAAATCCTCGCTACCCTGCTAAAGCCAACCGGCGGGACGGCGAGAATAGCGGGCTATGACGTCGTCAAGGAAGCCGACAGGGTCAGGGCACTAATCAGCTACCTGCCAGAGGAGGCCGGAGCGTACAAGAACCTCACCGGGAGGGAGTACCTGGAGTTCATGGCAAGGCTCTACGCCAAAGACGAGCGGAAAGCCCAGGAGATGCTCCAGCTCGGCGCTGAGCTCGCCAGCCTTGGGGAGAGGCTTGACGACAAGGTCTCAACCTACTCCAAGGGAATGACGCGCAAGCTGTTGATAGCGAGGGCCCTCATGGTGAGGCCGAAGCTGGCAATCCTCGACGAACCGGCGAGCGGGCTCGACATAGTGAACGCCTACGAGATTAGAAAGACGATAAGGCGCTTCGCGAGGAGCGAAGGAACGACGTTCCTGATTTCAAGCCACAACATGCTCGAAGTCGAGTTCCTCTGCGACCGCGTTGCCATGATTGCCGGCGGAAGAATCGTGGAAATTGGAACGCCGGAGGAGCTGAAAACCAAATACGGCGCCGAGAACCTCGAGGAGGTCTTCATGAGGGCCATCGGCGTGAGCATCCCAGAGCCGGTCGGGGGTGAGGGCTCATGAGCGATTTTCTCGTCCTGGCCAAGAAGGAGATAAAGAACCTGATGCGGGACAGAAAGCTGATTTTCGGCCTCATAATCGTGCCCCTTATCGTCTATCCCGCCCTTGGAAAGATGATGCAGTTCGGGTTTGAAAGCGCGACGAAGGAAACGCACGTGGCAATAGTCAACTTCGACGATGGAAAGTACGGTGAGTTGCTGATAAGGGCCCTAAACGTCACCCCCAACGTCACTGTAACCGTCATAAGCGCGGGTTCGGTTGACGACGCCCTGAGAAAGGCACTCCAGGAAAATCAAAACGTCCTGGTCGTGATTCCCCACAACTTCAGCGAGAGCATTGAGTCCGATGAAGCCGCGACGGTCCAGATATACGGGGTCTTCAAGGAGATTGGCTCGGGGATGAGGGAGAGCGTGAGCGAGGGCAGGATTAACGCCGTGATAAACGTTCTCTCGGAGGAGATAGCGAAGCTCAAGGTTCGGGAACTCGGCGCGAAGAACCCGGACGCGGTTCTGCACCCGATAAGGGCGGAGAGCAAGTCATACCTCCTTGGCAGAATCGTTGACGTTCCCCCAACGGTTGTCTCGCAGGTCCTGGCTTCCCAATCCTACGGACTGCCCCTTATAGTCTTCCTGATGGTCATGATAACGTCCCAGATGTCGGCGGGAGCTGTGGCAAGCGAAAAGGAGAACAAAACCCTTGAGACGCTCCTGACGCTCCCTGTGAGAAGGACGACGATTGTGGCATCGAAGATAACTGGAACGGCCGTGATGGGCGTTATAGCGGCCTTAGCTTACATGATTGGCCTCAAGCAGTACATGGCGGGCTTTGGAGAGACGGGCGTCTCGCTGAGTGAACTCGGCCTCTCGATAACACCAACCGGCATGGCACTCTTCGGCGTCGTCGTCTTCCTGACGATAGCATTTTCGCTGAGCCTCGCGATGCTATTGGCTGTCTTCGCCGAGGACGTTCAGAGCGCCAACACGGTGGTCAGCTCGGTCATACTGCCCCTCGCCTTCCCGTCGTTCGTCCTGATGTTCGTTGATATCAGCCAGCTCCCGGCACTCTGGAAGTACCTGCTCCTCGCCAGCCCCTTCACTCACCCTGTCGTGGACTACCGCTACCTCATAGCGAAGGACTACACGGCCCTCGGCGCGAGCATAGCTTACCTCGCCATCGTCGCCGGTGCAACGCTCTATGTAACCGCGAGGGTCTTCGCCAGCGAGAAAATCCTGACCGCAAGGCTCGGATGGGGAAGGAGAAAGGGGCGAGAGTGAGCGGGTTTTCTTTTCCTTTTTCCGTGGAACGTTCCCGGCGTTTGCAACGAGAATTTGGTATGTTGGAGTTGAGCTAAGAAACCTTTAAAAGTACGAGTGCATAACATGAAGTTGAGCCCGCTAGAATATCGGGCGATGAGCCGCATGAGCATGAAGTCCCGTTGAGGGACGGAGTTGGCGGGCCCTTCGAGTGGTGGCCCCGGCAGACCCTTATGAAGCCGGGGACGCACCGTGAGAGGGGCTTCATAGTATTCCTCTTTTCCGCAGTTCTTTCTTGAGAGCGTTTGGATTAGGATTCTTCTCGTAAATCTCGCGGCCGATGTATGCGAGGTTATCTGTGAGAAGAACAACGTGCCGGAACTCGTATCTTCTCTTAGCCAAACTTTCCTTGAAAACGTTCTTTTGGCCTGAATACTCGCTGAACTTTTTAAGCACGGCATCGTCGAGAATTAGAATGCGAATATTCTCCGATTTGTTAGCCACCTCATCCTTAATCTCGCTCAAAAAGGGAGTTATGATGATTTTCTCCAGATAGGGTTTTAGTTTTTCGAATCTGCCTGGGAATTTTGCAATGTAGTTCCTTCGCTCCTGCTTCGGAAGCTCCGCCAAGTGCTTAAGCCAGCTGCCTTTCTCTCGTATATGTCTGAGATTGTTGTAATCTACCTCAACTAACGCGTAGATGGTTCTTTTCTGCCTGCTTCTGTCTACAGAGATTACAAGCGTCTTCATTCCGCCACCAGCCAGCTCGGCCTCTTCTCCTCGGGAATCAGCTCGACGAGCTCTCTGAGTTCTTCTGGAGTCAAAATGTAAACCTCATCGGGAAGCTCGGCCTTTGAGGGAACGTAAATAAGCCTCTGCTCGACGTTATAGACTTTGCCACTCTTCCTCTGCCTCTTGATTTGCTTGCGAACCTGCACCTTGAGCATCGGTCCCACCAGCATCCAGTAAAGAGACCCCTTTATAAATTCTTCTACCGTAGAATGTAACGGACAATAGGTGGGGAAAAATCAAGAAGTTAGATTTTCAATTCTCCTCGAGTCTTATTGCAACTGGTCGGCAACCACGTTACCCTTTACATGCTGATTAGTTTCAATTCTCCTCGAGTCTTATTGCAACCCCAGCGCATGCGTTTATTATCGTCTCATTCCCGTTTGTTTCAATTCTCCTCGAGTCTTATTGCAACGAGGTTGCCCCGTCAGGGGCGGTAAGGTGGTTTTGTTTCAATTCTCCTCGAGTCTTATTGCAACGCGGACTTGTTTCCAACGCTTTTTTGACGCCGTAGCACTGTTTCAATTCTCCTCGAGTCTTATTGCAACACCAATCTTAAAGCGTCGTTTCTGCTCCTCCTGCTGGTTTCAATTCTCCTCGAGTCTTATTGCAACACGACGTTTGCGCCGGCTGGGTTCACCGGGTCGTTGAGAGTTTCAATTCTCCTCGAGTCTTATTGCAACTGCGGGCCTCATTGACAGAATTATCAACGCGATTGGCGGATTCTTGTTTCAATTCTCCTCGAGTCTTATTGCAACCTTCCAGCCTGACCTTTTCGAGCGATTCGTCGACCTTCTTTTTGTTTCAATTCTCCTCGAGTCTTATTGCAACCACGTAGAAGCTCAAGCGGTGGACTTCGTCAGAGAAAGTTTCAATTCTCCTCGAGTCTTATTGCAACCCCCGCCTCAACATTCCCGCCGAGGTGGCTGAGGCCCGTTTCAATTCTCCTCGAGTCTTATTGCAACTTAATTGTTGTGAGTTTTAATGATAAAATTTAAGTGTGTTTCAATTCTCCTCGAGTCTTATTGCAACCCGCGAAGACGGCTTTAACGTGAACCCGGTAATCTTGTTTCAATTCTCCTCGAGTCTTATTGCAACCGACCATCAGCAGAACTATTTTCGTGAATTCGCTATCAGTTTCAATTCTCCTCGAGTCTTATTGCAACCTCCATCGCCTTCTCTGTCAAGAGCCCAAAGACCGCGTTTCAATTCTCCTCGAGTCTTATTGCAACGAGCCTCCGATTTTCCTCCTTGAGCTTTACCAATTCCGTTTCAATTCTCCTCGAGTCTTATTGCAACGTTGAAGAGAAACTCTTAGACGAGATACTTCTGAAATGTTTCAATTCTCCTCGAGTCTTATTGCAACAGGGCGCGAAACTCGCCCTTTCGCCTAACAGAGAAAGACGGACCTTCCGATATTTAAGCCTTTCTGGAAATCGGACTTTAACCCGGGCCCTTTGTGGCTTGTCCAAACCGCTTGATGGGCACTCCCACAAGTGCAAGCAACCTGATTAGCGCTTCCCCCAGTCGAGGGAATAGCTTACCGCGATTTCCCGAGGTGTTACTGACCTCTGTTGGGTCGTCCAACGGCTATCCTGCGTTTCTCCCAAAAACAATTTGATTTAAATAGGTTTTACGGTCGTTTAGGCGTTGGGAAGGCATCATTAAAACTGTCCGAAAATATCTCGTTACACAGACCAACAAAATCATTCCAATAAGTTACGTCTACATAACCACAAAAATCGATTTCCGGAGCGGGCCTGTAAGAGCATTCTCAAAGGGAAGGCCAACGCGAGCCGAAAAATTGCGGAAAACAGCACTCGTCGAGGTGTCACTCAATCGGCACGCCGTCCTTCGTCCTTGGAGCGAGCCACTTCATGAGCTTCCTCGGGTTCTTCGTGCGGATTATTATCGTTATCGGGCCGAGCGGGCTCTCCTCGTTGAAGTTCACCACTCCCGCGTAAGCGGCCTGCTTGTTCACCTTGACTATTATCTCCTCGCCGAAGTAGCCCTCCTCGAGGAAGGAGCGCGCGGTGTCGAGTATCGCCTGCCCCCTGAAAAGCTCATAGAGCCTGCTCAGCGCTTTTCTGCTCCTCGTCTTCCCGGTGAGGATTACGTAATCGCCCCGGTCAAAGGCCTCGAACTCCAAATCCGGCACGAGGTTCAGCATCGCCCTCTTTACCTTCTCGATGTCCTCGGTCGGGTAAACGTACGCCTCAAGCTCGACTTCCTCAAACAGCTCCTCCATGCTCTCACCGGGCTAAGGTCGAAAGAAGGCTTATAAACCCAACCGCCCAGATAATTAGGGTGGCCGAAAGATGTTAGAAGGTTTCATCGAGGGGCTCGCGAGGTACCTCCTCCAACTCAGCGGGGGAAGCCTAATCTGGGTGTCCTTCTACGCGGGCCTCTTCGTCGCGCTCATGACGTCGCTCGGAGCTATGGTAGCGCTCTTCGCGAAAAAGCTTCCTGCTGAAGGCGTTGACTTCTCGCTCAGCTTCGCGGCAGGGGTTATGATTGTGGCATCTTTCACCTCGCTCATTCTGCCGGGAATAGAGAGCGCCGGGTTTCCGCCCGTGGCCCTTGGAATAGCCCTCGGCGTCCTGCTGATTTACGCCGTTGACAGGCTTCTGCCCCACGAGCACCTCGTTAAGGGCTACGAGGGGCCGAGGGGAATGAAGGAACGCCTCAGAAAGGTCTGGCTCCTCGTTTTCGCGCTCATAATCCACAACCTGCCCGAGGGGCTGGCGGTTGGGACGTCCCTCGTCTACAACCTCGAGGTCGGCCTCGTTACGGCCATAGCGATAGGCATTCAGGACTTCCCCGAAGGAACCGTCGTCTCGCTCCCGCTCGCGGTCATACAGAAGAAGAGCCTCGGCCCCGTTCTCATCGGCGTCCTGAGCGGTTTGGCCGAGATGGTCATGGTAATCCTCGGCGCGGTCTTCTTCACTTCCTTCGCTTGGACGCTACCTTACGGCCTCGGCCTCGCAGGAGGGGCAATGCTCTACGTTACTGTGAAGGAAATGATTCCGGAGATATACAAAGGGGAGAAGAGCGAGACCCTTGTCACGCTGGGCTTCTTCGCGGGCTTCTACGTCATGCTCCTCCTCGATTCAGCCCTCGGATGATTTCCCCGACGAGGGTAGCTACTTTCTCCTCGTACTCCTCCTTGCTCCCGTCGTTTATCAGCATGTGGTCGGCCATCGCTATAACGCCGCCGATTCCAAAGCGGAGCTCCTTCCAGTCCCTCTCCTCAAAGTCCTCCCAGTTCTGGGGGTCATCGTGCCTTCCCCTGGCCTTCAGCCTCTCGAAGCGGAGCTTCGGCGGTGTGTGGACAGCGACGATGATGATTTCTTCCTCAGGAAAGGCCCCCCTGAAAGTTCCCACCTCGTCGAGGGAGCGAACGCCGTCTATGACCACTAACGGGCTCTCCTCCAGAAGGGCCCTCACCTTCTCGACCGCGAGCTTGGCAACGGCGTTCTGACCGAGCTCCTGTCTCAGGCGAATGCTGACCTTGGCAACGTTTTCCTTGGTGAGCTCGAGGCCACGCTTTAGGGTCTCCTCACGCACGATGTCTCCGAGAGAAACGCTGGGAAAGCCCCTCTTCTCGAACTCCTTTACAATCCTGCTCTTTCCAGAACCGGGCATTCCAGTGACTATTACTATCATTGAGCCCACCCCGAGTAGCTCGGAGAGGACTTAAAAACCTTGAGTTTTGTTAGGGTCGCAAAACTTTTTAAGGTTCAACCTGAAAACCGTTATGGTGAGAAAGATGAACGTGAGCTGGTTCATTATCGGCCTCATGGTGACGTTTCTGGTAAACATACCGTTCGGCTTCTGGAGAGCCCACGCCAAGAGGACCGGCAACAAGCTCGAATGGGCCCTGGCGGTTCACCTCCCGGTCCCGCTGGTCGTGCTGATGCGCTATCTGGCGGGCCTCAGCTGGAACCTTGAAGGGGCACCCTTGATACTCGTCTTCGTCCTGGCTTACTTCCTCGGCCAGAGAACGGGTGGAAAGCTTTACCAGAGGGCCCATGAGAGCGGTCTGAATCCGGGCAGAAACGTTTTCGTCCTCTGGAGTGGAGGGGGAGAAGGGGAGGCTATCTGAGGAAGTCT
Source organism: Thermococcus sp. 9N3 (assembly GCF_012027685.1). Taxonomy (NCBI): domain Archaea; kingdom Methanobacteriati; phylum Methanobacteriota; class Thermococci; order Thermococcales; family Thermococcaceae; genus Thermococcus; species Thermococcus sp. 9N3. Next base: position 120,301 of record NZ_SNUV01000003.1, on the reverse strand, counting down.
TCCAGCGTCCCCTTTCTCTTCGGCTTTTCTTCAGCCACTCTTTTCTCGATTCCGAGGTAGCGGTAGATTCCGTCGAGGATTTTGGCACCTATTCCCTCAACCGCCAAAAGCTCCGCGGGCTTCGCGTTCGCTATCGCCTCAACGCTCGTAAAACCGGCGTTGTAGAGAGCCCTTGCCCTCTTCCTTCCGATGTTCGGCAACCTGACGAGTTCGAGGAGCTCTTCCCTAACGCCGTGCTTCAGGCGAAGGTGCAGGTCGCGGAGGTAGTTTAGGATTTCCTCCTTCGGCTCGAAGAGCTTGTAGAGCTCAATGAGCGAGTACATGAGCCAATCAGCCAACTCGAGGAGCCGGTAGAGGTCGCCGGGGTCTATGAGATAGGTCTCGTAAATCCTCGCCTCGGGAACCTCGTTAATCCAGTCGAGGAGAACCTTTGCCGTCTTCACCTGCCCGAGGAAGCCCTGGAAGCGCGAATCCTCGTAGTAGGGTATGCTCGCGTAGAGCTTGTCCTCGAGCTCGTAAGCCAGGTCAAGGTAGTCCTCCATCTCGCGCCTCCTGGTCGTTAAAGTCACCATGTCCGGCGTTGAGGCTATGAGCTGGAAGATTCCAAAGGGGTTCGGATTCCGCTCGATTGCCGGAAAGGCGTCCTTGAACTTCTTGGCCGTGAGCGGGTCTATGTAGAGCTGAGAAGTTCTCTTGCCGAAGGGCAGCGGCATAAAACTGTCGTCAAGGTCAAGGTCTATGAACTCGTTCTCTATTAGGAAGTAAACAACGTTTTTGGCTTTATACTCGAGCGAGCTCAAATCCTTCCTCTGGTGGGCGTAGAAGGTTTTCTCAAGGAAGCGAACGAGCTCAGAAAAGCTCTTAATGCCAAAGTTAGTGATTAAAGCTAAAACCTGACTCCTAAAGGCCTGCTCGTTGGCGAGCATCGAGAAGAGCTTCTCGGGCTTCCCGCGAATGTAGCGCTCCATAAGCTTGCCCGGCTCGTCGGTTCTGGCAACTATTATCGCCTCGCCGTACTTGTCGTACCTCGGCCTTCCGGCCCTTCCCATCATCTGCTGGATTTCCAGAACGGGAATGTCGGTCCAGCCGAAGCCGGCGTAGCGCTTGGTGTCGCGGATTATTACTCTGAATGATGGTAAATTCACACCAGCCGAGAGGGTCGGCGTCGCGGTGATTACCTTAATTAAACCTTCCCGGAAGGCGTCCTCGATGAGGGTTCTCTCAACCCTGCTCAGTCCGGCGTGGTGGAAGGCGACGCCACCTTTGATAGCCCGCTTTAGCTTCTCGCTCGTGGGGTTGTCCTCAAGCTGGCTGGAGAGGCTTTCTAAGGCTCGCTTCTCGGGCTTGGTCAGGTGAGACGATACGAGCTTCGAGAGTGCTAGGGCTTCCTTCTCGGCCGAGCGCCTCGTGTTAACGAAGACGAGCGCGCCCTTGCCCCTCTTTACGGCATCGGTGACGAGGGAGTACCAGTTCTCGGGATAGCTTTGAACCTTCCCGTCCTCCCAGACCAGCGTTCCGAGGTGGAAAACTCCCCGCCTCAGCTGAACCGGTCTCCAGTCGCTGACGACGAGGGAAGCGTCGAGCCACTCAGCCAGCTCCTCCGCGTTGCCGACTGTGGCGCTCAAGGCCAATATCTGCGCCCTGCCGAGCATATGGGTTAGAATCATCTCGAGCGTAGCGCCCCTGTCGTAGGAGCCGATTAGGTGAACTTCGTCGGCAACCACGAGCTTAACGTCGTCAATCCACCTCGCGCCGTGCCTGAGAAGGGAGTCGAACTTCTCAGCTGTGGCGACTATTATGTCGTACCTACCAAGCCAGTCGTCGGTCGAGTCGTAGTCTCCTGTGGTCGCCGCGACCTTCAGGCCCAGCTTCTCCCACTCCTTGAACTCGCGGTACTTCTCCTCGGCGAGGGCCTTGAGGGGGACGAGGTAGACGGCTTTGCCCCCCTCGCGGAGGAGCCTGTCCACCATGGCTATCTCGCTCACCAGCGTCTTTCCGCTCGCCGTTGGAATGGCCAGAACGAGGTTTCTGCCCTCTAAGGCACCGCTCTTCAAAGCTTCCGCCTGCGGTGGGTAGAGCTCCTCTATGCCCCTCTCCTTGAGGACTGCCTTAAGCCTCTCGTCAACGGGAAGTTCATCAACCCTCATTTCGACCGCAACCCCTATTGACGGAGCGGTTAAATAGGTTTGGGCTACGAAAAGCTTAAATGAGCGGGGCTCCAACTAAAGAGCGAAGAAAATTTCGGCGGTGATGCCAATGGTTAGGTCGTATGTTTTGTTGACTGTGGAAATTGGAAAAGTTGAGAGCGTTATCGAGGCCCTCAAGCAGATACCGGGCGTTACCAAGGCCGACGCCGTCACCGGCCCCTACGATGCCATCGTCCACATCGAGGCCAAGGACCTCGGTGAGCTGACGAGGAGAATCCTCCACGACATCCACAACATCGACGGCGTTATAGACACCACTACCGCCATCGTCGTCGAGATGGAGGAGGAGTGATTACCTTCTCTTCCTCTTAGCCTTGCCCTTCTTGAACTTTGCCCTCGAACGGAGTTCTCTAATCTTCTCTGCAATCATTTTGAGGCTCTTCCCCTTTCCGTAGGGGCTCTCAACCCTTAGAAAACCGTAGGTTCTGAGCTCCTCGTCGAGACCCGAGAGACGGGGGTTGAGCTTGCTGTGGTCCTTTTCAATGACCTTCATCCCGAGGATTAGAACGGCGTCCTCTATCTCGGAGAGCTTTGGAGCGTCAACCGCGACGTTCTTGGGAACGGTTCTCCCGTACTTCCTGCTGAGTCTCGCGTCGAGCTCGCTCGGCCACACCGCGAACTTCATCTTCCCACCCGGCAAGATTTAAAAGACCGGCCGTTAAAAACCCTTTTGGTGAAGGTCATGGCCATCAAAAACCTTGAGAAAGACGTGCTCAGCTTCATGACCCCCGGAGACGTTGTTTTAATCGAGTACCAGTCGCGAGAACCCATAGAGAACCTTGCGTGGGGTGAGCTGTTACCCGCCATAAACGCAGGCGGAGTGGTTGTGGTTGACTTCTTTGGAATGGGCGAGATTCTTCTCAGGAAGTTCATGAGGAGGGGAGATGTTGATTACTCTGGCGTTCTGGAGCTCCTCAAAGACCTAAGGGTCGTGAGGGTCGGGCCGGGAACGGTAACCTACGGCGAAATCCTTGAGGACGTCGTGCCAAGCTATGACCCGCACACGTTCCTGAGGAGCTACCACTCCATCATGAGCAAGATATCACGGCTTCCCCAGAAGCCGAAGTACATGGTGACATTCGGACTCGGCCACTACATCCACTTCAACCCCGAGAACGCCATCAAGTCAATCCTCACGGCGGTGAGCACGATTCCAGCGGAGGACCTCGTCATAATCAACTTCGTGAACGCCGACGTCATAAAGCGCGCCCACCTCGCGATACTCGAGGAACTCAGCACGGCGATAGTGGAGGTCTCCGGAGGGGAGTTCAAAGTCTACAAGGACGGTGGGATTGGTGATTGAGGAGGGAAGCAGGGTTCTTCTCGTCGATAAGAGGGGAAAGCGCTACCTCGTGAAGGTTGAGGACAGGGAGTTCCACACCGACCTCGGAATCCTCAGGTTGGGAGAGCTCATAGGAAAGCCCTACGGGAGCAGGATAGAGAGCCACAAGGGTGAAACCTTCGTGGCGCTCAAGCCAGACATCAACGACATAATAGCGAAGATGAAACGGGGGCCACAGATAGTCCACCCCAAGGACGCGGGCATAATAATAGCCTACGCAGGCATTTCACCCGGCGACACCGTCATAGAGGCCGGAGCCGGGAGCGGGGCTTTGACAATCTTCCTCGCCAACGCCGTCGGGCCGGAGGGCAGGGTTATAAGCTACGAGGTCAGGAGGGACTTCTACGAGATAGCGAAGAGGAACATCGAGCTCGCTGGCTTCTCGGACAGAGTTGTTCTGAAGAACAGGAGCATCTACGACGGAATAGAGGAGGAGACCGCCGACCATATCGTCTTAGATTTACCGCAACCGGAGAACGTCCTTCCGCACGCGGTTGACGTTTTAAGGCCGGGCGGATACTTCGTGGCCTACACGCCCTGCATGAACCAGGTTCACCGCTTCTTCAGGGCGCTGGAGGAGTACAGGGAGCACTTCATGAGGCCGAGGGTCGTCGAGGTCCTCGTCAGAGAACAGGAAGTAAAGAGGGACTGCATGAGGCCGAAAACGACGATGCTGGCTCATACAGGCTATATAACCTTCCTCAGGAAGCTGTGAGCTCTCCTCTTTTCTCTTCCTCGAACGTGAAGTAGGCCGTTAGCCAGCCAAGTGCTATTACCGCGAGGGATTTAAGTAGGGGATTGCTCCCAAGGAGTTCCCTGACGAGGGGCACCGCCCCGTAGAGGAGGGGCAGAAACATCCCCAGGGCCGCCACGACTACCGCGACGTGGTACACAACCCGCTTCCACTCCATTTTCGGCACCGTTCTCACCTCAGCGTCCCGGTTAAAAAGCGTTTCCTTCAGGTTTCAAAGTTGTCCATCGAAATCCCTTCGGAGTTCTCAACCAAAGGTTGAGCACATCTTTATAAACACTAAGGGTTCTGAACCTTTAGATGTCCAACTTTGGGCTCATGCACGGAGGTGTTCATCGTGTACCGGATACTTGAAAAGAAAGAGCTCGCAATGAGGAACATCTGGTATAAGATTGAGGCCCCCCACGTGGCCAAGAAGGTCCAGCCCGGCCAGTTCGTCATCGTGAGGGCCTTCCCGAACGGCGAAAGGATTCCCCTCACGCCGGTGATGTGGGACAGGGAAGAGGGCTGGATTGTCCTGATAACCTTCATCCGCGGAAAGACGACCATGAGGATGGCCAACGAGCTCAAGCCCGGCGATTCAATTCTCAACATAGCCGGCCCCCTCGGAAACCCTGCCGAGATGGAGAAGTTCGGCAAAATCCTCGCCATTGGGGCTTATACAGGAATAGTCGAGGTCTACCCGATAGCCAAGGCCTGGCAGGAGCTCGGAAACGACGTCACGACGCTCCACGTCACCTTTGAGCCGATGGTCGTTCTGAAGGACGAGCTTGAGAAGGCCGTTGGAAGGCACGTCCTCGAGACAGTTCCCATTGACCCGAACCTTGACTTCCCGACCAACATGAAGAACGTCACCAAGAGGCTCGTCGAGAAGGTTCGCGAGATGCTTGAGAAAGAGGACTACGACCTCGTCTTCATGGTCGGCCCAGCTGGCGACCAGAAGGCCGTCTTCGAGGTCGTTAAGGAGTTTGGAATCCCGATGAAGGCCGACCTGCACCCGATTATGGTGGACGGAACCGGCATGTGCGGCGCCTGCCGCGTCACCGTCGGCGGCGAGGTCAAGTTCGCCTGCATAGACGGCCCCGAGTTCGACGCCTACCAGGTCGACTGGGACGTCCTCATAGCGAGGACAGGTTATTACACTGACATGGAGAAGAGGGCCTTTGAAGAGTACCTGAAGGCCGTCCAGGGAGGTGAGCAGTGATGGCCGTTAAGAGGAAGCTCATCAAGGAGCGCGTTCCGACGCCGGAGAGGCCGGCGGAGGAGAGGATTAGGGACTTCAAGGAGGTCAACCTCGGCTACACCTTCGAGCTTGCCGTTAAGGAAGCTGAGCGTTGCCTCCAGTGTCCGGCAAACTACGCCCCCTGTATAAAGGGCTGTCCGGTCCACATAGACATTCCGGGCTTCATCGGCAAGCTCGTCCAGTACCGCGACGACCCGGATAAGGCTGTAAAGGAGGCCCTCAAGGTCATCTGGGCATGCAACTCCCTTCCGGCCACGACCGGTCGCGTCTGCCCGCAGGAGGACCAGTGTGAGATGAACTGTGTCATGGGTAAGGTGGGGGACAAGGTCAACATCGGCAAGCTCGAGAGGTTCGTTGCCGACTACGCCCGCGAGAAGGGCATAGACGAGGAGCTCCTCTTCGAGATGGTGCCGAAGATAGAGAAGAAGGGCCAGAAGGTTGCAATCATCGGAGCCGGTCCGGCCGGACTTACGGCAGCTGGAGAGCTGGCGAAGCTCGGCTACGACGTTACAATCTACGAGGCCCTGCACGAGCCCGGAGGAGTCCTGATGTACGGCATCCCCGAGTTCAGACTGCCAAAGAGCATCGTCGAGAGCGAGATTGACAAGCTCAGGAAGCTCGGCGTCAAAATACTCACCGACCACATCGTCGGAAAGACCGTTACCATCGAGGAACTCCTTGAAGAGTACGACGCCGTCTTCATAGGCTCGGGCGCCGGTACGCCAAGGCTCATCAACGCCCCCGGCATAAACCTCAACGGAATCTACACGGCCAACGAGTTCCTCACGCGCGTTAACCTCATGAAGGCCTACCTGTTCCCCGAGTACGACACTCCCGTGAAGGTTGGAAAGCGCGTCGTGGTCATCGGAGCTGGAAACACCGCCATGGACGCCGCGAGGAGCGCGAGGCGCTTCGGTGCCGAGGTCATCATCGCATACAGGCGCGGCCCGGAGGACGTCTCCGCGAGAATTGAGGAAGTCGAGCACGCCAAGGAAGAGGGAATAAAGTTCGAGTACTTCGTCAACCCGGTCGAGTTCATAGGCGACGAGAAGGGCAACGTTAAGGCAGTCAAGTTCGAGAAGATGAAAGCCCTCGACGAGCGCGACAGCAGGGGCAAGAGGAAGATAGTCGGAACCGGCGAGTACGTGACGATTGAGGCGGACACCGTCATAATAGCAATCGGCAAGCACCCCAACAGGCTCATCATCAACACGCCCGGCCTTAAGGTCGAGCGCGGAAGAATCGTCGTTGACGAGAACCTCATGACGAGCATTCCGGGAGTCTTCGCAGGTGGAGACGCGATAAGGGGAGAGGCAACGGTTATCCTTGCAATGGGTGACGGAAGAAGGGCCGCGAAGGCAATCCACGAATACCTTACGAAGAAGAGGGAAGGCCAGAACGCGTGAGGGTTTTCTTCCCCCACCTTTTTACGTTCTCAGTCCCAAACTTCTGCCTCAGTAGTTAACTTCTGCCCCAGAAGTTGGCGCTATGTTTTTCAGTCAAAGTTCCCAGTCTTGGTGGCGATGACGAGCCTCACGGTAGCTGAAACGTGATGAGGGGTATACTGACGGAGCCGTTAGGCTTTTATCCTTCCCTTCTTGAAAGAAACCGAGCGATGACGACCTCTAGGGTATCTGAGTCCGTGTTTTACACGGCAAAAATGATGAGAGCCAAGGGCCGAGCTCACTCCTCCTCAAGCTCTTCAATCTCCTCAAGGATTTCCTCGAACTTCTTGAAGTCCTCGGTTTGGGCGAGGAGAGTTATGAAGTCGTCTATCTCCTTCTTCTCCAGGAACGCTCCAGCTAAGAGCTTTCCGGTGTAGCGGTTGTTCTTAATCTCCCAGAACATGTAGAACTCGGGGAAGTTCTCCTTTATCTTCCTGTAGGCGACGCCGTACTTTGAATCCTTGAGCGGGTTCTGTTCGAGGTAGAAGTGCCCGGGTTCGAGCTCAATCATGTGGAGAATCGCTCCCCTCCTTGTCCTGACAAGCTTCACCTTAACGTCCCATTCCTTCAGAACCTTCATAGGAACCACCGGGAAGAATAGGCAAGAAAATACTTAACGGTTGCGGAAAGGAGAAGGTCAGAGGCTCTCCAGATACTTCGCGTAGGCCTCGGCGTCCATGAGCTCCTTGAGCTCCTCGTCGAGGTTGCTGGGCTTGAGCTTGGCAATCCAGTGCTCGTAGGGGTCCTCGTTGAGAACCTCGGGGCTGTCCTCAAGTTCTTCGTTGACTTCAATGACTTCGCCGCTGACCGGGGCGTAAACCTCGCTTACGGCTTTGACGCTCTCGAGTTCACAGAGGACGTCGCCCTTGCTGACTTCCTTGCCGACCTCGGGAAGCTCGACGTAGGCCAAATCGCCCAGCTCCTTCTGGGCGTAGTCGCTTATGCCGACGAGAACGGTTCCGTCGTCAAGGACCTGAACCCACTCGTGGTCCTTGGTGTAGTAGAGGCCTTCCTTAACCTTGTACTCCCCGACTTCAATCATGAACATCACCGTTCACGGTAGCAGGTTTGAGCATTTAAACCTTTCTCGAAATGGAAACGCTTATATCGTGCCTGACCCAGATTTTAGGGGACTCTAAAGCGGGGTGGGGAGATGCAGATAATAGGCTATGTCCTTATCATCATAGCCCTTGGCAGGTTCCTCGCGGAGCTCTTTGAGAGGCTCGGCTACCCTGGAATAGTCGGCGAGATAACCGCCGGTTTGATACTTGGCTACGTCCTGACCGGAGTTCCGGCGGACGAGATGAACCTCCTCGCGGAGTTCGGGATATTCTTCCTGATGATTTCTGCAGGTCTTGAGATAACGCCGGAGGAGCTCCACATCGGCGGTAAGAAGGCGTTGCCGGTGTACCTGGCGACTCTGGGGGTAATGCTACTTGTGACGCTGCCGTTCACAGGGTATCATGTAGGTACCGGTAACATCCTCGCCGCGGCGATACTTGCTGTGGCCAGCGCCCCAATCGTCGTTAAGCTGAAGCGCTTCTTCGGCGACGACTATCTCCACGTTGCCCTTTCATACGCGATAATCAGTGAAGTCGCGATACTCATACTCGTGTACGTCCTCGCGAACTTCAAAGGCGCGGAGAGCACCTTAAATCTGATAACCACTATAGCCAAGCAGGCCCTGTTCATAGGCGGAGTTCTCTACATCAACTACAAAATAGGAATCCAGCACAAGGTCTGGCTCATAACCCAGCTCAGGAAACTTAAGAGTGACGAAGCTGTCTTTGGCCTCTTCATGGTCTTCGCGGCGACGCTTGGGTTCATAAGCGAGGAAGTTGGAATGCACTTCACCATAGGCGGTTTCCTGGCCGGACTGCTCCTCCACAGCGATTTAGTCGGCACGAAGCAGTATGAAAGACTGGAAACAATCCTGAGCGGTGTGACGAGCGGAATCTTCGCGCCGATATTCTTCGCCTGGCGTGGGATGAACTTCAGGGCCGAAATAACCCCCATGGTACTCTATGGCTTCCTCGTGGTGTACTCAGTCCGCTTCCTGCTGACTGTAATCCTCGAATGGGACGGAAAGCCCATTAGCTCGCTGGCCAAGGCAACAGGCCTGGTTAGCTTTGGAATTCTTGGCCTGCTCGTTGCAGACCTCGGCAACAGCTACGGCGTTTTAACCGGAGAACTCTACTCCGTGGCGGCTTTTACATCGGTTGCGGGAATATTTCTCTCAGCAACGATTGGACGAGTTCTGACGGCCGTACAAAAGTCCTAAAAATTTTTGGGCAAGGTTTATAAGCACCACGCAAAGCGGTGGAGTGATTGAAGGGTTTTGAGGGTGGTGATAATGAGCTGGACGACACCTAAGAGGGCTTTCATAGGAGCGGCCGCCGCAGAGGGCGGAACTAAGTTAAACGCCTTCGACAACGCACTCCTCAAGCTCGGCATAGGGAACGTCAACCTCGTCAAGCTCAGCAGCGTTATCCCGGCACACATCGAGTGGATGGACAAAGTCCACGACGTCCCGATAGGAATGCTTCTGCCGACCGTTTACGCGCACATCGAGAGCGACGAGCCGGGAATGACCATCAGCGCGGCCCTTGGAGTTGGGATAAGCAAGAACAACGAAGGCGGCTTAATCTACGAGTACGCCGGCTACTGCACGAAGGAAGAAGCCGAGAGAATCGTGAAGAAGATGGTCGAGGAGGGCTTTGCCAACAGGGGCTGGGAGCTGGCAGAGTTCAAGGTTGCAAGCGCCGAGATAACAGTCAAGGACAAGCCTGCCGCGGCAATAGCGGTCGTCGTCATGTTCCCCTACTGAACCTTTTTCTTTTCAACCAGGGTGAACTCGTTGTCACCTGTTCTCTGAAAGACCATTTCGTAGCGGGCCCTTCCCTTAACCGCCCACACTTCAACCACCGAATCGCCGGTCATCCACAGAACCTCAAACCCGAGCTTTCCAAGGGCCTCGCTCAGCGGGCCCTCAAGCTTTACCCCGGGAATCAGAAGCTTTGGGACTCCCTTGCCCTGGAGGAATCGCCAGAGTGACACGAAGAGGGCCCTTGGACTGCCTTCGTCAGCGGGAAAGACGAAGAAGAGAACACCATCGTCGAGGAAGCGCTCAAGGCGGTAGTCATCAAAAAAGGCAACGTCAAGCTCAACTGTAAGCCCAGGACTCGCGCTAATTTCACCGACTAGATGGGGAATCCCCTCTCCAAATCCGCCAGAGATTTCAGCCCACAAATCCGCTATTTCCTGGGCGAGTTTTCTTCTGAGCTCTGCCTCGGCCATCGCTACTAACTCTCGGAAGGGCCTTAATAACTTTGCCCTGTGAAAACCCATAGGTTTAAAACCCAAAGGGCGAGCTAAGCTCAGGTGAGGTTCATGCCCTACAGCGAGGAGGAGAGGGCCTTTATCGAGTGGTATCCCAGGGGCTACGGCGTCGGTTTCAAGGTTAAGGAGAGGCTCTTCGAGACGCAGACGAAATACCAGCGGCTGGAGCTTTACGAAACCGAGGGGTTCGGCAAACTGCTCGTCCTCGACGGGACTGTTCAGCTCGTCGAGATAGGCGAGGAGAGCTACCACGAGGTTCTCGTTCACCCGGTCATGCTCGCGCACCCGAACCCGAGGAGGGTGCTCATCATAGGCGGTGGCGACGGCGGGACGCTGAGGGAAGTGCTCAGGCACGAGAGCGTGGAGAAGGCCACGATGGTCGAGATTGACGAGATGGTCGTCGAGGTTTCGAGGATTTACCTCGGCATAGACAGGGGCGCCTTCGACGACCCGAGGGCCGAGCTGATAATCGGCGACGGCGTCAAGTACCTAAAGGAAACTGGGGAGCGCTTCGACGTCATAATCGTGGACTCAACCGACCCTGTTGGTCCAGCGAAGCTCCTGTTCAGCGAGGAGTTCTACCGCTCGGCCTACGAGAAGCTCAACGAGAAGGGCCTCTACATCACCCAGGCGGGGAGCGTCTACCTCTTCACCAACGAACTCCTCAACGCCTACAAAGCCATGAAGAAGGTCTTCGACAGGGTCTACTACTTCAGCTTCCCAGTGATTGGCTACGCCTCGCCCTGGAGCTTCCTCGTGGGAGTTAAGGGCGACTTGGACTTCAGGAAGGTGGACGTGAGCAGGGCCCCCGAGAAGCTCTACTACTACGACCCCGAGAGGCACGAGACGCTCTTCCAGATGCCGAAATACGTCAGGGAACTCCTTGAGAAGGAGTGAAGGGCGTGAACTGGAGAAAACCGGCAACGCTACTCCTAACCGTTGCCATAACCGCATACCTGCTCCACAAGGTCTACTCAGAGGCATCGAGGGTAAACCTGAGCGCTTCCTCGCTGTTATCTCCCTATTTCCTGACAGCAGTTCTGACGGGTTTCGTGGCGTACCTCCTCTACACCGCCCTCTGGTACGTTTACGTTCATCACGCCTCGGGAGTTTCGTTCAGAAGAACCCTGCTGGCGACGCTCTCGGGAACGTACTTGGGGTTCTCCCTCAACAGCGCCGTTGGAGTTCTCGTTAAAGTCAGACTCCTCGGAACGGACTACTGGTACACGATGGGTGTCGGTCTTCTTGCGATAGCAACCGAGTTCCTCGCGGGCCTGCTGTTAATCGCGTTCATCGGGAAAAATCCGATAGCATTAACCATCGCCGGAGCCCTTCTCGTGGCGATTATTTTTGACAGAGTGGCCTACTACTTCTTATACCCGTTGTTCTGGGCAATTAAAAAGCTCCAAACTCTCGAAAAGATGTATTCTGGCTGGCACAGGGCCAGGGGAGAGCTCAAAACTGTTCTTCTAGCGATAGCCGTTGGAATGCTCCTAGCAGTTGCGAACTCAACGGCGCTGTACCTGACGGCAAGAACTTTTGGAGTGGGAGAAAACTACATCAAGTTCCTTGAAGCGGTGCTGTACTCAAACTTTCTCGGTGGGCTTCTTGGAACTCCCGGTGGGATTGGAGCGAACGAGCTTGGAGTAACGCTCGCCATCGGCGACAGTCCAACTGCAATCGTTGTGGCGTTCCTGTACAAGTTCATAACCCAGTACGCCTACGCAATCGTTGGGGCAGTCGCATTTTACCGCCTCGTGGCGGGTGAGGTTAAAGCTAATTAAGCACCTCACATTAATGGTTAATAATCACAGGCATCTGGTGAACAACATGGAAAAGGAAGGGGTTCTTGAGGAGATTGACAGGCGGATAAAGCGCCTCCAGGCAGAGATAGAGATAGCCGAGACAGGATTAAGGAGAATTGAGGAGCTCGGGGCCAGGGCAAAGGGGCCGGAGGTGAAGGACTACTCCCCCTATTACCTCGCGGGAATGCTCCTCTGGTTCGCAATAGGCCTCGTCCTCCTCGTGGTCATCTCAAGGAGGGCTCCCTCCGGCGTTAAAATCCCCACCGGGCTCTACGCGCTGATGATTATCGCCTTCAGCGTGCCCCTTGCCTACTACCTCCTGACCCGGGAGAGGAAGGAAGAACCGGGAAAGGACCTGCTTGAGAGGGAAAGAATGGCAAGGCTTGTTCTCAAAGCCTTCTACGAGCCCCTGAGAAGGGCCGTAGAAAGGGACGACAGGAAGGCCCTCGAAACCCTCGCGGATGAGCTCCTGAGGAATCCCCCGCTCGCGAGCGCAATCGAGAGGCTCGGTGAGGGCGACCCGAAGGTCATCGCCTACGCCCTGCTCCTCTACGCGAACTTCAGGGACGGCCTTGAGAACGAGGTTGCGGAAACCGCGGAACGGGTTCACAACAAGCCCGTAAAGGCCCTCCTTCAGTCCCTGCTCAAGCCGAAAGGTTATAACGGTGAAGGGAGCTCGATAGAGGGGGAAGACCATGAGGTTTGAAGTTCTCACCAAGGACGATATGAACGCCCTCTCGCGCGAGCTCAGCAGGGCGGGAATAATGAACAGGACGAAGGAAGAAACCAGGGCCGAGATTGAGCACTACGTTGTAATCCGGGGCACCTACGCCGAGCTCGTCGAGGTGGCCTCAGAGGTTCCGGCCATAGGTGAGGAGCTTGAGGCCGTCAAGCTGGCCTACGACGAACTTCTCGAAAACTGGGAGCCCGGCGAGGTTAAGGAGCTCGGAACCCTCTTCGAAGAGCCCGACCTGCCAAAGCTATCGGTTGTGAGCGCGCTTATTGAATCCGGGGCGATAGAGGAAACCGACGGGGGCTTCCTGCTGAAGGAGCGAGTTCCTCTCGACGCGCTGAGCCTTGAGCTACGCTTCCCGATTGAGGAAATCGGCGACGAGCTCGAGGAGCTTGAGGAAAGGTTAAAGGCGACGCTCGTAACCGAGTACACCCTTGAGAAGCGCTACTACGTTGAGGTTTTGGAGGTCGAAAGGGAGCTCATAGAGACGGCCCTTGAGGTTGCGGAGGACTACGCGACCGAGGAGAGCTACGTCGAGGCGATGTTCGATGGAATAGCCCGCTCCGTTTTAGCGGAGAGAATCCTTGAGCTGGCCGAGAGGTACAGGAGGAAGAACGAGCTCATCGAGGCGATTATGGAGCTTGAACCGATAACCGTCGAGGGCAGGAACGAGAGGATAAACATCTACTACGACGAGGACGCGATAGAGGACTTCCTGAAGGTTCTTCAAACGCTCGGCTACCTCAAGGTCAAGGGCAACAGGATATGGATTTAGCAAAGTTTAAAAGCCCGAATCAAAACTCCGCTCGGGGGTGGAGGAGATGGCGGTGTTGAAGGCCATCAAGATTAAGGACAGGGACGGGGAGATACTCTTCCGCTGTCCGAGATGCGGAATGGTCTTCCGCGACGCCAAGGCCTTCACGAGGCACGTGAACAGGGCTCACGGCCATCTCTTCCGCAAGTGATTTCCTTCTTTTCTTGCGGGATGAAGAAACAGCCAGGACCCTGAAAAGTGATGAGCGGAGGGCTTAACCGACCGCTACTCGCGCATTATGATTTCCTTCGTGAGGCGGACTATGAAAGTTTTCCCAACCTTCTCCCTCTCGACGAGCTGTTTTTTCTCGAGCTCCTGAATGATTCTGCTTATCGTCGGCCTTGAGTAGCCTGTGAGCTCCGGCAGTTCCTCCTGCTTTACCGTTCCGCCCTTGTCGAGGATGGCCTTGACGACTATGCGCTCCTTCTCAGTCAAAACCTCGATTGGAACCTTGTTGGCGGACCACTTCTTCTTGGCGTAGTAGAGTGAAGCCGGAATCGCAACCGCGAGGGTAAGTATCACCGCGCCGATGACGAGGGTCCAGTCGGTCTTGGCCGGGGGTGTTGGGGACGAGACCGTTATCGTTATGCTTTCCTTCACCCAGTACGTCTGATACCCGAGTTCCTGAAGCTGGGTCTGGATGTCCTTGGACATACCCGCCCCGATGAGAACCACGAGGTTCGGGTGGAGCCTCTTGAGGGCGCTGATAACGGACTGGGAAAGGTTGTTTGGATTCGTCAGGAGGAGCGGGTTCTCGTAGGTCATCGCCCACCTCGCGGCGGCAAGGGCAGAGCCATAGTCACTTGCACTAGCGAGGATTACAGTCTTGGCGCCGTTTGGATAGAACTCCTCGGCGAGCTTGACCGAAGTGTCAACCCTCGTGGCGCCGCCTATCCTCGTGACCTGAAACCCGAGGCCGATGAGCTGTTCCTGCACCTTCTGGCTGATTGCCTTGTAGTCACCTATAACGAGCACCTTGTACCAGCCGAACTGTTCATAGCTCTGGAGCTGGGCGAGGGTGGTTGTGTCAAGCTCATCTGGATTAACTGGGAGAATTGGTATTCCAAGAAGCCGTGAATAGGGGAGAGCGACTATATAATCAATCAGGTTGTCGTTTCTCACGATTATCAGGTCGTAAGGGGGGCTTTCCCCCGGAACCTGGGCCCCAACGGGATGAACGAGCGGAGTGATGAACATCAAAACCAGTGCAAAGATAAGAAACCCAGCCCTTCTGCCCATTTCACCACCTGAAAAGGAGATAAAGGGAGGCTCTTAAAAGGTTTTTCAAAGCTCAAGCTCCTCGCCGGGCTTGAGGATAACGACCTCGGCCTTGTCCCCAACGAGCTTCTTGAACTCCTCTGGGTCGGCCGAAATCGGGGGCCAGGTGTTGTAGTGCATTGGAACGACCTTCTTGGGCTTGAGCAGTTCAACTGCCTTTGCCGCTTCCTTCGGGCCCATCGTGAAGTGCCCGCCTATCGGGAGCAGGGCAACGTCAATCGGGCCGTAGAGCTCGCTGAAAAGACCCATGTCGAGGAAGACGAAGGTGTCGCCGGCGTGGTAAATCGTCTTTCCATCGAGCTTGACGATGTAGCCGCACGGGTTGCCGATACTGTACTTGCCGTCGCTGCTGGAGTGCCAGGCCGGAACCTGGACGATTCCGACGCCGTCAACCTCGGTCGGGCCGTAGTTCATGCCGATGACCTCAACGTTGCCCTGCTCGCTGATGTAGTTGGCTATGTCGTACATCGCCACTATCTTCGCGCCGGTTCTCTTGGCTATCTCGACCGCGTCGCCAATGTGGTCGCCGTGAGCGTGGGTAACGAGTATCAGGTCGGCCTCAACCTCCTCAGGCTTCACCGCCGCCTGCGGGTTGCCGGTGAGGAACGGGTCTATCAGAATTCTCTTGCTCCCCTCAATCAGAAAAGCCGCGTGGCCGAGGAACTTCACCTTCACCATCGCCATCACCTCCGAGGATAAAATAACCAGAGCTTACTTAAATCTTTCGCCGTGACTCTGGGTTACATTAAAACCCCACAGTTCCCGTTGTTATGGGTAAGCAAAAGCGTTTACTTCGGAGTAAAAGCTAGCCCTGCATTACAAAATGTCACCATTACTGAACGTTCATGTCCGTTAATGAACATAAATGGCAAAATTTATAAGGATGAACTTCAATGAATATGAGAGGTGGTTCAACTATGGAGTCCCAGACTCAAATACTGACCGTTCTCGTTCTGTACCTTTCGTTTCTCGTTGGATTTGGAGTTTACCAGGGCAGAAAAGCCAAGAGCGGAAAGGACTTCGCCATAGCCGGAAGACGTCTTCCCGGATGGGTGGCGGCCCTTTCAGAAAGGGCGACGGGTGAATCCGCGTGGGCCCTCCTCGGCCTGCCAGGACTGGCATACGCTGCCGGTTTATCTGCAATATGGGTCGCTGTGGGCTGTGTGGCAGGAATAGTGACCGCATGGGCCGTCTTCGCTGGAAGGCTCAGGAAGGAAGCCGAAACCTACGACGCCAGAACCTTCGTTGATTACATCGCCAAACGCCACTCGGAGGCCGAGAAGTGGATACGTCTCCTCGGTAGCGTCACGATAGTGTTCTTCTTTTTCTTCTACGTGGGTGCGCAGTTCATCGGCGGCGGAAAGACGCTCAACGTGCTCTTCGGGGTGGACCCCAAGGTCGGCATGCTGATTACCGCGATGATAATCCTGCCCTACACCGTCCTCGGCGGCCTTCAGAGCGTCGCCTACACCGACACCGTTCAGGCCATCGTCATGATACTTACCCTCACTATAGCACCTATTGTTGGAATAATCTACATCGCCAACCACCCCGGCCTCTTCGCGAGCTCCGTCACGGAGGCCCTTAAGCTGGCTGGCCCAAAGTACTCAACAATACTCGGCGGACTCGCGGGGACGTCGGCGCTGATATTCATAATCGCGGAGTTCTCGTGGTTCTTCGGCTACCTCGGAGGAATGCCCCAGCTCAGCATAAGGTTCATGGCAATCAAGGACGAGGAGAACGCCAAGCTCGCAAGGAACGTTGGAATCGGCTGGACGATTCTCGCCTATATCGGAGCGCTCATGATAGGCTGGATTGGAATAGCAATCTTCGGCCCCCAGGGACTCGCTGACAGGGAGAACGTTATGCCCTCTGTCATGCTCAAGCTCTTCCCGCCGGCGATAGCGGCGGTGTTTATAACCGGTGCCATAGCGGCGATGCTCTCAACGGCTGACTCTCTCCTAATCCTGTCCGCAACGGAGCTTTCCGAAAACATTCTCAAGCCATTCCTCGGCGAAACCGACGAGAGAAGAAGCCTCAGAATATCAAGGCTGTCAACGGTTGCCCTCGCCCTCTTGGCCCTCGTCACCGCCTACCTCGTACCAACGAAGCTCATCTACACGATAGTCGGCTACACCTGGGCCGGCATTGGGGATACGTTCTCGGTGATAGTCATACTGACCCTGTTCTGGAAGAGGTTCCACGGAAGGGCCGTGCCGCCGACAATCATCACGGGCCTGCTCTTCACGGTGTTCTGGATTAGCTCCGGGCTGGACGAGAAGGTATCCGCAAGGCTCATGACCTTCATAGTAACTGCGGTAGTGGCAGTGATTGCAACCTACCTCCTCAAACCGAAAGAGCGACCAACCTCCTGAAACCTTTTTCCTTTCATTGACGTCTTTTTTCGAGCATTGTGACCATCCTATGGCCCACAATGCTCGTATCTACCACGATGTAGCTTTTGGGAAAGCTTATATACGATTCCACGGAGATTTTAACGGTGAGGTTCATGAACCTGGACTACTTCTTCAAACCGAAGGGTATAGCCGTCATCGGTGCATCGAACGACCCGATGAAGCTCGGCTACGAAGTTTTCAAGAACCTCAAGAAGTACAAGGAAGGAAAGGTTTACCCCGTCAACGTCAAGGACGAGGTCGTTCAGGGCGTTAAGGCCTACAAGAACGTCAAGGACATCCCCGACGAGGTTGACCTCGCGATAATCGTCGTCCCCAAGCGCTTCGTGAAGCAGGCGATAATAGACTGCGGTGAGAAGGGAGTTAAGGGAGCGGTCATCATAACGGCCGGCTTCGGTGAGACTGGTGAAGAGGGCAAGAAGGAGGAGCGCGAGCTCGTCGAGATTGCCCATAAGTACGGAATGCGCCTGATAGGCCCGAACTGCGTCGGCGTCATGAACACCCACAACGACATGAACGCGACCTTCATAATGGACGCCAAGAAGGGGAGCATAGCCTTCGTGAGCCAGAGTGGAGCTTTGGGAGCTGGAATCGTCTACAAGACCGTCAAGGAGGGAATTGGTTTCTCCAAGTTCATCAGCGTCGGCAACATGGCTGACCTCGACTTCGCGGAGCTCATGGAGTACCTGGCAGACACCGAGGAGGACAGGGCCATAGCCCTCTACATCGAGGGAATCAAGGACGGAAGGAAGTTCATCGAGGTCGCCAAGAGGGTCACCAAAAAGAAGCCCGTCATAGCCCTCAAGGCAGGAAAGAGCGAGAGCGGAGCGAGGGCAGCATCAAGCCACACCGGTTCATTGGCGGGAAGCTGGAAGATTTACGAAGCTGCTTTCAAGCAGAGCGGAGTTCTCATCGCCGAAACAATCGACGACATGCTCAGCATGGCTCGCGCTTTCACCCAGCCGTTGCCGAAAGGCAAGCGCGTCGCGATAATGACCAACGCCGGCGGACCGGGCGTTTTGACGGCCGACCAGATTGACAAGAGGGGCCTTAAACTGGCCGACCTCGAGGAGGAGACGATAGAGGAGCTCCGCTCGTTCCTCCCGCCGATGGCCGCCGTAAAGAACCCCGTTGACATGATAGCTTCCGCGAGGGGCGAGGACTACTACAGAACCGCCAAGGCTCTCCTCCAGGACCCGAACGTCGACATGCTCATAGCGATATGCGTCGTCCCGACCTTCGCGGGAATGACCCCAACGGAGCACGCTGAGGGCGTCATCAGGGCCGTCAAGGAGGTCAACAACGGCAAGCCAGTTCTCGGTCTCTTCATGGCCGGTTACGTCAGCGAGAAGGCGAAGGAGCTCCTTGAAGAGAACGGAATCCCGAGCTACGAGAGGCCGGAGGACGTTGCCGCCGGTGCCTACGCGCTCGTCCAGCAGGCCAGGAACGCCGGGGTTTTGGAGGATGAGTGAGATGGAGGCCATTGAGAAAGTTCAAAAGAGCGAGGTCAAAACGTCTCCTCCAAAGATAAAGGACGTGTACGCCAAGCTCAAGGAGATAATAGGGGAAGTTGAGGAAGACCCTCACAGGCTCATAAAGGAGATGAGAAATGCTCGTGGTTGATACCTCCGTCCTCATAGATGCCATGATTCCAGTCAAAGGGCGAGAGGACAGGGCGGAAGCCGCCCAGAGCGTAATCTCTGTGGCAGAAGAGAAGGGAATACCCCTGTTAATGCCCCGGCTGGGAATTGTGGAAACTATAAGCCTAGTGATGAGGCTCTCAGGAAAAGAAGAGGCGCTTGAGTTAGTGATTGAGTACCTGGACTCAAGGGTTCTCCAAGTTTCAGAGGATTGGATATTCGAGGACGCGAAGGAAATAGCCAAGAAAATTCACCCTCGCGCGGCGGATTCTTACTTTATCGCAACTGCGAAGAAGTTCAACGCCCTCCTTGTGTCCTCGGATAAGGACATGATATCCCGCGCGAGGAAGCTAAACATCCCTGCCTTTTATGTTTTGGACGATTCGGACAGAACTCAGTTATTGGAAACCCTCGGAGGTGTTGTTTGATGGCGAAGGTGACGGACATAGTGCTGTGGGATAAGCCCGGGGAGAGGGTTCTCCTCCTCGGAAACCAGGCAATAGCGCGCGGAGCTTTGGAGGCCAACATAGCGGTTTTCGCGGCTTATCCCGGAACCCCGAGTTCGGAACTGACCGATACGATGGCGATGGTGGCCAAGAAGGCAGGAGTTTACATGGAGTACTCCACCAACGAGAAGGTCGCCTTTGAAACCGCGCTTTCCGCTGCCTGGAGCGGTCTCAGGGCCATGACGGCCATGAAGCACGTCGGACTGAACGTTGCAGCGGATACGTTCCTCAGCGCCGTCGGCATGGGCGTTGAGGGCGGTTTCGTCATAATGGTCGCCGACGACCCGAGCATGTGGAGCAGTCAGAACGAGCAGGACACGAGGGTTTACGCCAAGTTCGCCAACGTGCCCGTTCTCGAGCCGATTTCACCCCACGAGGCCAAGGAGATGACGAAGTACGCCTTTGAGCTCAGCGAGAAGTTCAAGCACTTCGTCATTCTGAGGACGACCACGAGGAGCTCCCACGCGAGGGGCGACGTCGTTCTCGGGGAGCTCCCGGAGGAGATAAAGACCGGCAAGAGGAAGTTCGGAAACTTCAAGAAGAACCCCGAGAGGTTCGTTGACATCCCGGCCCACGCGAGGAAGTTCCACCCGCAGATTCTCGAGAAGATTGAGAAGATTCGCGAGGAGCTCAACAACTGCCCCTTCAACTGGATTGAGGGCGACGAGAACGCGAAGGTCGGTATAATCGCTCCGGGCCTGAGCTACGCCTACGTCAAGGAGGCCCTGGCCTGGCTCGGTGTCGAGAACGTCAAGATACTCAAGCTCGGAACGCCCTTCCCGGTTCCCTACGGCCTGCTTGAGAAGTTCCTCGACGGGCTTGAGAAGGTTCTCATCGTTGAGGAGCTTGAGCCGGTCGTCGAGGAGCAGGTCAAGACCTGGGCCTACGACAAGGGGTTAACGATTCCGATTCACGGCAAGGACCTCGTGCCGAGGGTTTACGAGATGACCACGAGGAGGGCGGTAACGGCCATAGCGAAGTTCCTCGGCCTCGAAACCCCGGTGAACTTCGAGGAGCTCGACCAGAAGTACGAGAAGGTAAAGGGCATGGTCCCGCCGAGGCCGCCGAGCCTCTGTCCGGCCTGTCCGCACAGGAACACCTTCTACGCGATTAGGCGCGCCGCAACTCCGAGGGCAATCTTCCCGAGCGACATAGGCTGTTACACCCTTGGCGTCCTGCCACCGCTCAAGACCGTTGACACAACCGTCGCGATGGGCGGTTCGATTGGAGTTGCCCACGGCCTCAGCATCGCCCTGAACGGTTCCGTTGCCGAGGAAGAGCACAAGACGGGCAAGGAGAAGAAGGTAATCGTTGCCACAATAGGCGACTCAACGTTCTTCCACACCGGACTTCCGGCTTTAGCCAATGCCATCTACAACCGCTCCAACGTCGTCATAGTCGTCCTCGACAACCTCGTTACGGCAATGACCGGTGACCAACCCAACCCGGGAACCGGCGAGACCCCACACGGTCCGGGCAAGCAGATTAAGATTGAAGAGGTCGCGAAGGCCCTCGGTGCCGATTACGTCGCCGTCGTTGACCCCTACGACATAAAGGCCGTCGAGAGGACCATAAAGGAGGCCCTGGCCGTTGAGGGCGTCAGCGTCGTCGTCGCTAGGCGCGTCTGTGCGCTCTACAGAATAGGCCAGCTCAGGCGCGAGGGCAAGCAGTGGCCGCTCTACCAGGTCAACGAGGACAAGTGTACCGGCTGTAAGATTTGTATCAACGCCTACGGCTGTCCGGCAATCTACTGGGACGCCGAGAAGAAGAAGGCCAAGATTGACCCGACGATGTGCTGGGGCTGCGGCGGTTGCGCCCAGGTCTGTCCGTTCGACGCCTTCGAGAAGGTGAGGGAGGGAGAGCTATGAGCGAGATGAGGGAGTACAACATCGTTATCACCGGAGTTGGCGGTCAGGGAATCCTTACCGCGGCGAACCTGCTCGGCTGGGCTGCTTTGAGGGCCGGCTACAAGGTGCGCGTTGGCGAGGTTCACGGCATGAGCCAGCGCTTTGGAAGCGTTATCGCCTACGTCAGGTTTGGAGAGGACGTCTACGGCGCGATGGTTCCAGAGGGCAAGGCCGACGTCATACTGAGCTTCGAGCCGGTCGAAGCCCTCCGTTACATCAACTACCTCAAGAAAGGCGGTCTGGTCTTCACCAACGCGAGGCCGATTCCGCCGGTTCAGGTCTCGATGGGCCTCGCCACCTATCCAAGCCTCGAAGAGATTAGAAAGGTCGTCGAGGAGGACTTTGAGGCCAAGTTCATTGCCTTCGACGCCGAGAAGCTCGCCATGGAGGCCGGCAACATCATAACAACCAACGTCGTCCTCATCGGAGCGCTGACTGAGACACCGGGCTTCCCGCTCTCGGCGGAGCACGTCAGGGAGGTCATAAAAGTCAGCGTGCCGAAGAAGGCCGTTGACGTCAACATGAAGGCCTTCGACTTGGGCGTCAAGGCCGCGAAGGAGATGCTGGGGCTTTGAGGCCCCACAATTTTTATTAATTCTCATTCTGTTAGTAACTCTGGTGTCCCTCGGTGGAGTGCATAGAGGGGAAGGAGATAACATCAACCAAAAGCGGATGCTGGGCGTTTTCAGACGGCGAGCGATGGCATCTCTTTGAGTGGGTTGATTACCTGCTCAAACCTGAAATTGATGCCGATGAAATTCTCGTTGGCAGAATACCGGCGAGGAAATTGAAAAACGGACAGTTCTTGATTTCGTTCAAGAACTTCATCGGGAAAACCGAGATAACGGGTGTTAAAAACGGGGAAATCGTCTTTAACCGTCCCGTGAAGGTTCTTTCGCTCAAATTTTTGAAAATATATCCTAACGTCTCTGCTTCCATAAAAGAACGTGGGATAGCGCTTATCTCGAAAGTCCAAGATTTGTTTGTAGAGAGGCTCGTTGAAGATGTGGTAGAATACTCCCTCTCAATGCCCTTCCAGCTGGAATCGCCAACGGGCTTCGCAGTGGAAGAAAGCGATGAGCCCGTAAACGAGCTCTTTGCTTACCATTACCTCCGCTTAAACAAAACTCGAATCATCGAGGCCTTTGAAACGGTTGTGCACAGAATGAAGCGAGAACTCAGAGTGGAGAAAGAGTGGCTAAGGCCCGACGAGGTCGACGACGTAACCCCAGAAACGCTGATTTCAATCACCGAACACCCGGGATACCTGGCACCGGCTGGAGAGGGCGTTCTTGTGGCAAGATACCTGAACGGCTACGTGCCCACCAAAGTTCTCGGAAGTAGAAAGTACGAGAGCTTTGACACCCCGGAGAACAGGTTTGCAAAGCATTTTCTCGACATTCTCCTCGAGTGGGGTGAGAGGGTAATAAACGCCTTCGAGGACGGGAAAAAGACCGACCTAAAGCCCATTAGGGAGCTCCTTGAAGAGCTTGAGTTCATTCGAAGCGAAGGCGTCTGGGAAGAGATAGGGGACATGACGCTATTCCCATATACCTCACAAACTCTACTGAAGGGCGACGGCTACCGCGACCTGCTTGAGCTTTACCGGGAGTTCACGGCATACTCGCCTTTCTTTGAGGGGCTTCAAAAGGCAATAGATAACAGGGACATGGCGAAGCTCTACGAGTACTGGGCTTTCTTCAGGCTCGTGGAGGAACTTAGCGGAGTCCTTGGGGAGAAGGGCATCCACATCGTTGTCACGCCTGCAGGAGAGTTATCAGAAAGCGGAGACGTTTACGCACAATTCCACAACGGCTGGAGGCTCTACTACAACAAAAGGCTAACCCCGAGAAAGTGGAGCTACTCCGTAACGCTGAGGCCGGACTTTTCACTATTTAATGGCGACCCCTCAAAGAAGGGCACGGAAATTATAGGCGTTTTCGACGCCAAGTTCAAGCTCGACGTTGTTGATAGAACCGAAGAAGTTGAGAACTTGGACGAGCTGGACGAGGCCGCGGAGAGAACCGGAAACTACGAGACCTGGGCAAAGCTGGAGGACATTTACAAGATGCACACATACAGGGACGCGTTAGGATGCATGTTCGCGGTGGTGCTATACCCGGGAAGGAGGAGTGTGTTTTTTGATGTTCACCATAGAAAAACCAGAGATTTTGAAATAAAATCAATCTCAATTGAAATCCCCACCGGAATCGGATACTTGAGTTTTATTCCGGAGGTGGCAAAATGATTAACGAAAAAACTCTTAGGGGTTTGATAAGATTATACTGCCTGCATCTCGACATTGAAAAAAAGAATTTAGACTGGCTGAATAGCAGTCCAAGGGAATTTAAAGAATTGATAGAACAGGCAGGGAGGAATAAAGACCACAACCTGCTTAAGAAGGCATTCAGTCTTCTGTATTCTGGCAGAAACCTTCAGAGATTTCACCTTCGAGATAAAGAACGACTAGATGTAATCATGGAGAAGTTTGTATCAGTTCTCATTTCAACATCACCTGAGGACATTAGAAAGAACATTGACAAAATTTTAGAAGCATGGCAAGAAGAAATTGATGGACTAGGGAAAGGGTCACTGACAGAAGCATTAGCTTTTTATTACCCAGAATACTTTGCTCCTTGGAACAACACAACAAAGTGGTACTTCGAGTTATTTGGCTGGGGACGACCAAAGAAATACTCAGAGGTATTGAAGAGATTGGAATTGCTCAGGGACATTATGTTTCAAATTTGTGGGAAAAAAGTAACTCTTCTAGAAGCTGACCATTTTGGCTGGTGGCTCAGAGACAGAAGGATATTCATACAGACGTTTAAATCCCAGCCCTCAAAGAATTATAGGCAAACAGTGAACCAAGAAGTAGACATAAAAGTCATCAAAGAGTGTTTTAGTGATAGAGAGCAGGAGCTCTACAATGCAGGATTCACGAGAGCATGGGGGAGAAAAGCTAATGAAAAAGTCCCCAGCATTGGTGACATCGTTCTCTTTGGAATTAGAAAAGAGAAAAAGTTATTGAGTCTGCACGCTTCTTCATGGGCGGTTATCTGTGACAAATTTGACTCCGAGTATTGGGGCAAAACTGGAAGATATAGAAAGGTCTTTCTTCTGAAACCTATCCCAGCTGAAGGCATCACTGGGTTAGATGCTCTCATTAAAGAGAACAGCGAATGGTATTCAGTATCCATGTTTAGTAACCTGCTGGAACTTAGAACAACGGAGAAACTTCTTGAGCTGCTGGGGGAAGTGGGAAATAGTATGATTACAAGTACTTCACAATATCGCCTCAAGGAGGAGCACAAAAAAGATGCGAACTTCACGGGATATCTTTTCAAAAGAGGCTACCTCTACCCACCCTATCTCGTTTCCCAGTTCTATACAGCGCTCAAAACCAAGGGCTTTGTAATTCTTTCTGGCCTGACAGGAACCGGAAAGACCAAGATAGCCCAAGAACTTGCACAACTCATTGACCCCACCAAAGAGAACCTCCTGTTCCTCCCCGTCCGCCCGGACTGGAGGGACTCAAAGGCACTGCTCGGTTATTACAATCCCCTAACCGGAGAATATCAGAGAACACAACTGCTTGATTTCATTTTAAAAGCCATCGAGGACTACGATAAAAACCGTGAGAACGCCATGCCCTACTTCGTTATTCTCGACGAGATGAACCTTGCCCACGTCGAGTACTACTTCGCCGACTTCCTCAGCGTCCTTGAGAGCGGGAGAGACGAGAATGGATTCACAAGGGAACCCATACCGCTCCACGAGGTTGAGAAGGTTGAAAAAGAAGGGGAGATTCCAAGGGAACTCAAACTCCCGCCAAACCTTTACATCATTGGAACCGTGAACATGGACGAGACCACTTACTCCTTCAGTCCAAAGGTTCTTGACAGAGCTTTTGTTGTGGAGTTCCACGACGTTGACCTCGAAAACTACCCGCCACAGGACTCGGAGTCAGAGCCATCACCCGAAACAATCAAAGCCCTTAGAGACTCCATCCTAACCGACCTTCGCGGCGAAGAGAACAAATTCCTCGCTCGTTCAAAGGAGGAGATGAATAACGCCGTTAGAACGCTAAAGAACAATAAAGAAGAGAATAAAGATTACTGGAAAGTTCTCATTGAACTGAACAACGCCCTTGAACCCTACGATATGCACTTCGGCTATCGCGTCGTTGACGAGATTGCGCTGTTTTTCCAGAGCGCCAAGGAGAGCCAGGACAAAGGCATCGTGGAATTCAGGGACGATGACGAAATCTTCGACCTCGCACTCCTGATGAAAGTCCTCCCCAAGTTCCACGGGAACAGGAAGAAGCTCGAAGAGCCTTTGAAAGCCATCTTAAAGCTGTGCCTCTCAGAGAACGCGAAAACTAGAGTTCAAGACCTTGGAAGGGAAGCTGTTCTAAGCATGCTCAAAAACTGGGAAAAGGAGAAAGAAAACTTCCGCTTCAAACACACGGCCAGGAAAGTTCTCCGCATGCTCCGCCAGCTGTACGAGATAGGCTTCGCGAGCTTCAGCTGATTCCTTTTTCTTTTCTTCCCAGCGGCGTAAATCAACTTACCCCCGGGTAAGCCACTTACCCTCCCCTGAGTCAGAACTCCCACCACTCCGACTGTATCTCCTTCACCCTCGCCACCGTTCTCAGGGCCTCATACGATGGACTGACCGGAACCTCGCGGATTTCCCCGCTGAGATAGCCCCTGATAAAGGCAGGCAAACCTTTGTCAAGGCCGACCGAGTAGCCACCCTCAAAAATCACCGCGAGCGGATAGCGCGAGAGCGTTGAGCCCGCGTAGGCGAAGAAGAGTTCACTAAGGCGAAGCGTCGTCAGGTTCTCGCCGAGGAATCCGTCAAATCCAGCAGAGACGACCACGAGCTTCGGCCTGAACTGGGCCAAGACCGGGAGAACAATCTCGTTCCAAGCGTAGATGAAGTCGTCATCTCCAGAGTAGTGGGGCATCGGCAGGTTGATTTTCGTCCCCTCTGCATTCTTCCCGCCGACGTCGTGCTCGTAGCCGCTCCAGGGGTAGATGTCCCTCTCGTGAAGGTCTATATGCACCGCGTTGGGGTCGTTCCAGAGTATCTCCTGCGTCCCGTTGCCGTGATGGGCGTCAAAGTCTATGACCAGAACCTTTCCAGCGAGCTCCTCGGCCGATTTTGTCGCATAGGCCGCGTTGTTGAAGATGCAGAAGCCGAGCGTTGAGGCGTTGAAGGCCCTTCCGGCCTTTCCGGCGTGGTGGCCAGGTGGCCTGACGAGGGCAAGGTGGAGGCCTCCGAACTTCAGGGCCAGCTCGACGGCGAGCCTTGAAGCTCCGAAGGCGAGGAGCGAGGCCTCCCACGTGCCGGGGGAGACGTAGGTGTCCGGGTCGAGGTACGAGAAGGTTCTGCTGCTCTCGCGGACGAGCTCAACGTAGTCCCTTGAGTGGACCTTCAGGAGTTCTTCCTCCGGAACGGGAACCGGCTCGATGGGCTTCCACAGGTTCAACCGCTGGAGGGCCTTTACTGCCCTCAACAACCGGTCTGGGTTTTCAGGGTGATAGTTCTCGGGTCTGTGCTCAAGAAAAACGGGAGAATAGATAACGGAGAAGGCCAAGCCCCCTCACCACTCCTCCTCTTCCTCGATTAGACCGTACTTCTCAAGCTCGCGGAGGAGCTTCCTAACGGCCTCCCAGGCGTCGTGCTCGCTTTTGGCTCCAGAGCAGACGATTTTACCGGAGGAGAAGAGCAGTATGACAGCCCTCGGCTCCTTCACACGGTAGATGACGCCTGGGAACTGCTCCGGTTCATACTCACAGTTGGGCAGGCTCAAAGCGACTGCGTCGAGGTTGAACTCCATGCCGATGTCACCGCTGAAGACCATGTTCTGTATGTCAATCTGGGGAGCGCGGTGGAACTTGGCGCCGATTTTCTTGAGCATCTGGATGAGCTTGTTGACGGCCCTCTCGATGTCCTCGACGCTTTTAGCACCTGTAACAACGAGCTTCCCGGAACTGAATATAAGCAGGGCAACCTTTGGCTCATCGAAGCGACAGATGATTCCGGGGAACTCCTCCGGGTTGTACTTCGAGTTGGGGCATATTTCAATAACCTTCTCAAGGTTCAGCTCCGTAAAGAGGTCAACAGAAGCGACGATGTTCTCAATCCTGAGCTTTACATTGCTCATGTCCACCAAGGTTTACACCTCCGGATGGTGGGTTTAAAAACCCCTTTATAAATGAGGGCCGTCGCTTTTTAAAGCTTTATGCTCAAAAGGGAACATCGAAGAAGAAAAAGTTCAAAGGTAGGCCTCAACGAGGACCTTTCCAGCTTCGGTCAGGCTCTTGCTTCCGAGGAAGCCGAGCTGGCGGAGCATCGTTAAAGCTTTCTTTATCTCGTCGTCGCTGAGGCTGAGGTGCTTCCTGATGACGTCCACTTCCTCCATCTTGTAGCCCTTGACCTCGCCCTTCTCCTTCCAGATTCTGTTGAAGGTCTCGATGTTGTCGTAGATTACCTTAAGCACGTTGTAGAGGGTCGGCGTGACGCTGAACTTGACCTTGACTATCTCCTGGAGCTTGGCGTTCTCGAGGGCGGTCTTAACCTTATCTCCGAGTTCGGTCAGTTTGACCATGCCGTTCTGGAGCTCAACGACGAAGCCCTTCGCTTCCGCCTCGCCGATTGCCCTGATGATTTCCTTCTCGTCTCCGCCAACGTAGTCCTTGACCAGCTCAACCAGCTCATCCCTGTGGATGTACTTCTTCCTCGGGGTCTTGGCGAGTATAGCGGCGTCGTATCTTGTGAGGAACGGCTTCCTCTTTATGCTCCTGCTGAGCTTGAGGTAGAACCTGCCCTTGTCGGTGACGCCGGCCTTGACAACGCCCTCCTCCTGGGCCCTGATGACCCACTCGGCTATTGGCACGTCACCGCTCTCGGCGTAGGTTACCGCCTTCATGGCATCGGGACTGACGGTTCCGAAGTTTATGGCCTCTTTACCCCACTCGGTGAGCCAGTAGGTGTCTCTGTTCTTGACGAGCCTCCTCTCAACCAGCTCCTTGCTCTCGAGGAGGTGCAGTATGGCTCCAAGGTCCTCGACCTCAACGCGTTTGGCTATTTCCTTCTCGGTGGGCAGTATATCTGGGTTGGTCTCGTACTTCTCCTCAATCTCCTTGATGGCCCTGAGGACTGCAAGCTCATCGTCGAGCAGGTAAATCGGGAGAACCTTCTCCTCAACCCTGCCCATCGCCTCGTAGGTCTCCATCACGGCCTTTCCGAACTCTGTGGTTCCCTTCTCGTCGGTGAGCCCCATGCTCTCAAGCTCGGCGTTGCTCCTTCCGGCCTTCAGGGCCTCAAAGTCCTCCTTCCTGAGGACTATCGCCCTCGCAAATACCGGAATCATGCTGACGGCTTTGAGGGCGAGCTTCGCCGCGGGAGTGGTTGCGAAGGCCCTTCCATTCTCGGTCGGCGGTGAAATCAGGAGCAAACGCATGGCCTGAAGGGCGTTCACGATGTTGTCGCCGTAGAGCTTGGAGTTCTTGTAGGTTACAAGTTCATCGAGGGTTCCGATTTTCGGCATTCCCCTGAGGAACGAGACTATCTCCGGGGTCAGGTAAACGACGGGGTGGGTCTCGCGGTAAAGCGCAAGAAGCGCCTTTCCGAACTCGGTGAGGCCGTTCTCATCGGCGAGCTTCCTCTCCTTCAGCTTCTCGAGCCAGCTCTCGGGGACCTTTCCGGTCTCCTCGAGGAGCTCAAGCATCTTCATTATTTCGGTATCGGCTATGAGGTCGGGAAGCTCGTCGAGGTTCAGGGAGTCGCTTATCTCGAGGAGCTTCCTTCCGGCATCGGTAAGCTTAATCTTTCCACCATCAAGCTCGGCAAACCCGATAATGTAGAGCTCGATTGCCCTTATCTGGAACTCCTCCGGCAGTTTGGCCTCAATCTCGGCCTGGCTCTCGGTCTTCTTCATTTCCCTGAGTATCTCAAGGTGCCTCTTCTTCAGATACATGTTATCACCCCCCCACTTCCGTTTTGATGCTTAAAAAGCCTCCGACATTTTTAGAAACGCAAAGTTTTTAAAACTTTCGGTAACTAAAATCGGCGAAGGTTTAAAAGACAACCGGTTGAGTGAGGGGTGGTGAGAACATGAGAAACACGATTGTCTTAGTTAGAACCGACAACTTTCAGAAGGCGAGCGTCGCGTTGGCCGACCTCGTGAGATACGGGGGCATGAGGATTCGCGGTGACCCGAGGATAATCCCGCCGGCACTTTCGGACTGGGCTTTCGAAAAGATAAGTGGCGAGAAGCCGAGAAAGCGCTTTAAGGCCCACGTCGTTGCCCAGATTGACCTTCCGCCGAGGAAGGCCATAGGAAGGCTGATGGACATTCACCCCCCGGCCCATATCCTTGTAATCCCGCCGGATTCAGAGGTCTGGGAGGAGTTAATGCGCCTCTGGGGAAGCTTTGAGAAGCTCCGCGGCTTCCACCCCCCGAAGAGGACGAAGGCCGAAGAAGCCCGGCGGAAGGCCGAGAAGAGGAGAGAGAAGGAAGAGTGGGAGTTCGAGGAGGTTTAGGGAAGGACGTTAGTCCTTCTTTCTCCCCAAATCACTGGAGGTACCAGTCTTCTTCATTGACATCCCCCTTGAACTTGCCAAGGTACTTGGAAAGAACAGCTCTGCTCAGCCCTTTCCCCATCTCCCGCTCAAGTATAATTTTTATCTTCCGTTCAATGAGGCGCTCCATTCCAGAGGGCACCTTCACAACTATCTCGCCCACTGAAACCACCAAAGTAAATAGAACTAAAGGAATTTAAACTTCACTTCTTCCTCTTCCGTATCCTGATGTTGGCGATGTCGCCGAGGGTTGGCTCGTAGTCCTTTGGAATAGTCTTCTTCTCCTTTACCTCCTCCTCGACGCGCTCGATGAGCGTAATCTTGAAGTAGCGTTCGAGCTTTTTGGCTTCCTTGATGGTTGGCTCGCGGTAGCCGTGCGCTATGGCCCTCAAATCGTTCACCGAAAGCCCAATCTCGTGGGACAGCTCCTCGTAGCTTTTACCGCTCCTCTGTATAGCTTTGTAAACCCTCTCGGCGAAGTCCTCAACGATTTCCTCGGTGTAGAGCGGTCTCTCGCGGTAGGGCTTCGGTTCCCTCTTCGGCCTCGGAGCTGAGACGGGCCTTCTCCTCGGCTCCCTTCCAGTGGGCATTATGCTGAAGCCGGACTTCTTTCGGCCGTACTTCTCGTAACAGCGGTCGCAGACGAGAACCTCGGCACCTTCGAGCCTTATCCTGTGGCCCGGGCCCCTAATGGGCGCACCACAAATCTCGCAGTAGCGTGGCTTGGCCTTGCTCATAGCTACCACCTTCTCTACCGCTCAAAGCTCGGAGTCAGGCTTTTTAAACCCGACGATGAGGGTATCAATGATGACGGAAGTGAAGATAGAGAAACTCCAAAAGCTCGACCAGGAAACGCTTGAGAGGCTGATAGAGATTTACATGAACGCCTACGAGGGAATGCGAGAGTACGGCGGGGAGGGCGAGAGCTACGCGAAGCGCTACCTGCGGTGGTGCTGGAGCAAGGCCAAGGACGGCTTCTTCGTTGCAAAAATCGGCGACGAGATAGTCGGCTTCATCGTCTGCGACGACAACTGGTACAGCAAGTACGAAGGGGAAACCGTGGGGGCAATCCACGAATTCGCCGTGGACAGGAGGTATCAGGGGCATGGAATAGGGCGGAAGCTCATGGAGAAGTGCCTCGAGTACCTGAAGGGAAAAAGGATAGAGCTCTGGGTCGGCGAAAAGAACGAGCGGGCAAAGAGGTTTTACGAGGAGTACGGTTTCAGAGAGGCTGGAAAGCATGGTATCTGGGTGAGGATGGTTAAGCCTGCCGAAAAGGTGATAAGCGCGGACGAGAAGTAGCTTCATTGGTGGTTGCAATGCCCTGCATTCAGCCTCCAAGCCCGGACAAGGTGAGGAACATGAAAGAGGAGAGCTTCATAAGGGAAGGAAAGGGAAAGCTCAAGGTCACGATAGAGGGGAGCGAGACCCTCGAAACTACGATGAGCGGAAGGCTGAAGAGCGTCGAGGAAGTTGCCGAGATGCTCGGCGTCGAAGCGAAGGACGGGAAGATAGAGGCAGTGGTTGACGGAGTGAAGGTCAGGATGGAGAAGGGGAAGCTCGAGCTTGAGTTCGAGAGCGGGGACAGGATGAGAATTGAGAGGGCTTAGGCGTAGAGGCCTATCAGAAGAACACCCAGGGTCGCCAGGACGAGGGCAAGGGCAAGCCGCCCCGTGAACCTCTCTTTTAGGAAGAGCACCGCCATTATTGACGCCATTATGGGGCTCGACTCAGTTACCGGGGTCGCGATGCTTGAGCCAGCAAACTTCAGGGCCAAGGCGAAGAAGTACTGGCCGAGTATCGTGCCCAGGAGCGTTATGATAAACACCAGCCCCCAGCCACGCGCGTTTAGCTTTCTAACGTCGTCTCCTATTCTTGGAAGGAAGGCAAGCGACGCCAAAGCGCCGAAGCCTATTCTCAGGCCGATGACCGCGAAGGCGCTCTCACCCACCACGAGCCAGTCCGTCACGATTACGGCGAAGGTCCAGAGGAGCTGGGCCGAGAAGACGTAGGCGAGGCCCTTCCAGTTTATCCCACCGCCACGTGAGCCCTCGGAAGCGATTACGAGAACCGCCATCACTATGAAGAACGCGCCGAGGAGGAGGCCCAGCGTGAGGGGTCTGCCGAGGGTGTAGTGGGCCACGAACATCGTTATTATCGGATGGGCCGTCACGAGGATTGCCGCCCGCGACACACCGAGGAGGTTCATACCCTCGAGGAAGAACCAGTCGGCGAGCGTGAAACCGAGAACTCCAGAAACCGCGAGGATGCCCCATTGAAGGGCCGAGAAGCCCGGGACGCCGATATAAAGAACGAGGGGAACGTAGAAGAGTGCGCTGAGGAGCAGTCTGATAACGTTAAGCGAGAGGGGGTTGACTTCTCTCATCGAGACCTTTGAGAGCACCGATGCTAGGGCCCAGACGAAGGCCGCCGAAAGCGCCAGTATCACTCCAAGTGTTACGTTCATGGTATAGGAAAGGTACACTCAGGTTATAAGCCTAACGCTTCGAGGGGGATAGAAAAGGCAACCTACCCTTCAATGATTAAAGCATCTCCCAGAAGCTGAAAGTGATGGTCGGTCGTAACTACGAGCGCTCCATACCTCTTGGCAGTTTTGGAGATAATGCAATCTGCGAGTGAAACGTGCTTGTTTTTGTTCTTCCTGCGTATTTCCGCGTGCAGTTTCCCCGCGTTGATTGCCACTTCTTTATCCAAGGGAACGACCAAACCCATGTCGGCTATCGTCTCCACTATGCTCAAATCAACCCCGTTTCTCTCCAAGAAACTACTAAGCTCTGCCAGGACAAGCGTCGGAATAATCACCAGCTCAGATTAGTTGAGAATCTCAAGAACAGCTTTTCCCTTCTCGGTGCCCCTAATAAGTTCCACGAGGGCGAAATGTCGAGGATAACTATCATATCCTCACGTCCACCCGGTCTTCTTCCCTGAACTCAGGAAGCCCTTTGGCTATCCCAAAGAGTTTGTCCCAGTTCTTTTTCTTCTCCCTTCCTTCAAGGAGTCTCCTCAGTTCCTCCCCGTTAATCGGGACTTTAACCTCTATGGCCATGTCCTCACCCAAACGAGAATTGGGAAGAAAGAGGGATAAAAATTTCCATCACTTCAAAACGGGCCTGAACTTGTAGCCGTAGAGGATTATACCGTCCTCCTCGAACTCCCTGACTTTTCTGGTCACGGCTTCAACTTCCATGCCCTCGTGGATTTCCTCCGGGTCAACGTCCGTCAGCTGGGCCAGAACGACGGGCCCTTCCTCAAGCTGAACCAGGGCCAAGGGATAGGGCTTGTAGTACTCAAACCCGCTCGGCGGGTTCCTCACTATCGTCCAGGTGAGCACCTTGCCCTTTCCGCTGAACTCGTACTCCTCGACGTTCTTTGAACCGCAGACGGGGCAAACCTGCCTGTATGGGAAGAAGACGTGGCCGTTCTCGCACTTTCCGCCTATGAGCCTGTACTTCTCGCGGAAGTGCCTCCAGTAGCGGGAAACCTGCATCGGACGGGCCATCTTCACACCCTCCTGAAGATGCTAACGGTTATGTTCGAACCGGTTCCACCGATGTTCTGGGTCAGGCCGACCTCGGCGTCGGGAACCTGGTTCGGCGCCTCACCGCGGAGCTGGAGAACCGCCTCGACCGTCTGGTAAACGCCGGTAGCTCCAACGGGGTGGCCTCTCGCTTTGAGTCCGCCCATAGTCTGTATCGGATAATCTGCGTCAATCGCTATCTGGCCCTCCCTGGCGAGCTTCGCTCCTTCTCCTTTCTTTGCGACGCCGAGGGCTTCCAAGCTCAGCGCGGCCATGACCGTGAAGGCGTCGTGAACCTCGAAGAAGTCGATGTCCTTAGGCTCAACTCCCGCCATCTTGTAGGCTTTCTCGGCGGCTATCTTCGCCGCCTTGAGGGTGAGCAAATCTTCCCTGTTGGCGAGGTTTATGGTGTCTATGGCGCGCGCCATTCCAGCGACCTCAACCCACTTCTCCTTCGGAACGCCGAGCTCCTTGGCCTTCTCGGGGGTGGTTATTATCACGGCGGCGGCACCGTCGCAGACCGGGGAAGCATCGAAGAGCTTGAGCGGGTCGGCTATGTAGGGGCTCTTCAGGACGGTCTCAACCTTGATGGGCCTCTTGAACATCGCGTAGGGGTTCTTGGCGCCGTTGGCGTGGGCGTTGACAGCGAAGAGGGCCAAATCCTCCTCGGTGTAGCCGTAGGTCTTCATGTAGTGCCTCATTATGAGCGCGTTCAAAGCCACGAAGCTGGCCCCGTGGAAGAGCTCCCACTCGGCGTCTGCCGCGTAGGCCAGGTAGCGGGTCGCGTCGCTCGGCCAGGCGTCGGTCATCTTCTCGACGCCGACGACGGCAACAACGTCCTCAAGCCCGCTGAGAACGGCCTTGACGCCCTCCTGAACGGCGGCACCTCCGGAGGCACACGCCGCCTCAATTTTAACCGCGGGAATGTTCCCGAGACCTGCCCAGTCCGCTATGAGCGCGCCGAGGTTCTCCTGCTCGACGAAGGGGCCCGAAACCATGTTGCCGACGTAGAGGGAGTCAACCTTATCGACGCCAGCGTCTTCCATCGCCTTGAGAAGGGCCTCAACGGCCAAATCCCTAAGTGAGAGCTTCCAGTGCTCGCCAACGGGCGTCATGCCCGCTCCGATTATGACCGCCTTCCTCATCCCCACCACCTCACAGGATGTACTTCCTCCTCGCCTTCGCGTAGAGGGCGTAGTCTATGTATTTCTTCCTCTCAACGTAGTCCTTAACCTTCGGCGCGAGGTCTCTCTTCTCTTCTATGGCGTCCTGAACAACGATGCTGAAGGCGTCGCTTCCGGCTCCGGAACCGAAGGAAACCCACAGAATCCTGTCGCCGGGCTTGGCTATGTCGAGAACCGCTGAAACGCCGACCATCGTTGCACCGCTGTAGGTGTTTCCAATCTTGCCGGTGAGAAGTCCCGGGAGGACCTTCTCCTTCGGGATTCCGAGGATTTTGGCAGCGGTGAGCGGGAACTTGACGTTGGGCTGGTGGAAGACCGCGTAGTCGAAGTCGTTGACGGTAAGACCCAGCTCCTCCATCAGCGTTTTTGCCGCGTTGATTATGTGATGGAAGTAGGCCGGCTCACCGGTAAAGCGGTTTCCGTGCCTCGGGTAGTGCTCGTGCTGGCGCCTCCAGAAGTCCGGAGTATCGGTAACGTAGGAGTAGCTTCCCTCGAAGTAGGCAACGGTCTCGGAGCTCTTGGGGCCAACTATGAAGGCCGCTCCTCCTGCTCCTGCAGTGAACTCGAGGTGGTCGCCGGGCCTTCCCTGGGCGGTATCGGCTCCGATGGCCATCGCGTAGTCGGCCATCTCCGAGCCAACGAAGCCGATAGCTGTTTGCAGAGCCTCGGTTCCGGCCTTACAGGCGAACTCGAAGTCGGCCGTGCTGACGTCGGGAGTTGCGCCGATTGCCTCGGCTATGACCGTGCCTGTGGGTTTAACCGCGTAGGGCTTGCTCTCCGAGCCGAACCAGACCGCCCTTATGAGCTTGGGGTCAATTCCGGCCCTCTTGAGCGCGTTTCTGGCAGCTTCAAGCCCTATGGTGAGCGCGTCCTCGTCGAGACCGGGAACGGCCTTCTCCTCTATTGGAAAGCTCGAAACGCCCCAGACCCTTCCTATCTCCTCGGCCTTGATTCTATACATCGGAACGTAGGCACCGTAGCCGACGATGCCCACTTCCCTCTTCGGCTTCAGTAGCTTCCTCATGGGCATCACCTTGAGAACTGACTGCCGGGGGTTGGAACGGGCCTTATAAAAGCCTTTCGGTAAAAGTGAAAAAGAGTTTAGACGATTGACGAGGAAAGCTCAGGGCTTCCTCACAACGAAGAGCGCGTGGTCCTTCTCGTAGGGCTCCAAACTAAGGCGCTCGACGACCTCGAAGTACTCGGAAAGCTCCCTCTCGACCTCCTTGAAGACCTCCTCCGGCTCCTTGGTGACGTCGATGCTCCTGCTCTT
Source organism: Thermococcus sp. 9N3 (assembly GCF_012027685.1). Taxonomy (NCBI): domain Archaea; kingdom Methanobacteriati; phylum Methanobacteriota; class Thermococci; order Thermococcales; family Thermococcaceae; genus Thermococcus; species Thermococcus sp. 9N3. The sequence continues at coordinate 84,287 of NZ_SNUV01000003.1, read as the reverse complement.
GACCGAAATCATGCCGTAGCCGCCGCTCTTGAGGAAGACCTTTGCGTTGTCGATGAGGATTTTCGCCTGCGTCGGCTGGGCGACGTCCTCGAAGATGACGTCAACCTTCGGGACGAGGGCGCGGTAGCCTTCGGGCTTCGTTGCGTCGCCGAGTATCGGAACGATGTTCCTCCTCTCCTCGACTATCGGAACGAGCTCCCTGAGAACTCTCGGCGAGAACTCGACGCCGAATATCTTGCCCTCCCAGCCGACGATGTCGCTGACGTGGGAAGCGGTGGTTCCGCTCGCTATTCCGAGGTAAAGAACGGTTGAGCCGGGCTTAATCGGGAAGTTCTTGAGGCCGTTGAGTATGGCCGCGCCAAGCTTTGAACGGCTCGGGTTCCAAATCCTGTACTCCTCGCCCTCGAACTTGATGACCCTCTCCCCGTAAACCCTCTGGCCGGGAACGAGGTTCTTGGTTGCAATCTTCTCGCTCCCGTCGTCATCGATGACGATGTAAACGCCCGGGAACCTGTGCTTCTTAACCTTCATCTACCTCACCTCTTGCCCTTCTTTTTCTTCTTACCCTTCTTATCGGGCTTGCCCTTACCCTTCTTCTCCTTCCTGCCCTTCTCGTGCTTCTTGCCCTTCTTGTCCTTGCCCTTGAACTTCTTCTTTTTCTTCTTCTCGGGCTTGGCCTTCCTCTTGGGCGGGTTCGGATACTTCTCCTTGATTTCCTTGATTCTCTGCTCAAGCTCCTTCTTGAGCTCCTCGCCGATGTATTCGCCCGAGAAGTAGTCAACCCTCGCAGCTATGGCCAGCTTTCCAGCTAATGCCCTCGCAATCTTACCCCTCTGCCACCAGGGCGAGCGGTTTATTGCAGGATACTGGAAGATGACGCCGTGCTTGGGTGGCTTGGCACCAGTTCTTAAGTGCCTGAAGAGGGCCTTTTCAGCGCCAAGAACCTGTATCGTCGATGCCGGCATCATGGCGAGCTCCTTAAGGCCTCCCGCGAGGCTCATGAGCCTTGCGGCGAGCTTCGCACCGACGAGAGCCTTCAGGTTCGGAGCAACTTCACCAACCGCGGTCTCAAGGTAGTCCTCAATCTGCTCCCTCAGCTTGTAGAGGTCGGAAATCTCGCTGGCGAGCTTCCTTATGATTTCGCTGTCGAACTTGCCGAGCGGTGCTCCCATTGACTTCTCGGCCGCCTTGAGAATCTTCTCAACCTTGCCCTCGGAGAAGCCGAGCTTTTCAAGCTTCTCCCTGCTCACGTTCTCCCTCGGGCCGATTTCCTTGACAAATGCTACATACTGCGGGTGCTTGGGCAGGATTTCGTCCAGCTCGGGGAAGTGGAGGCCGTACCACTCCCTCAGCCTCGAAACGAGCAGGTTAATGACCTTGTCAATGTCATCGAGCGCCTCTATCGCCTGTATAATCATCTTGTCGCGCGCACCGCTCTGCTCCTGTATGCGGAGCCTCGTCAGAGCGACGCCGACGGTATAGTACTCGTCGAACCAGTTCTCGCCGAGGAACTCCTCCGGGCTTGAGCGGAGCTTTTCTCCGGCAAGGTTCGGGAACTCGGCAGTGGCGTTGTAGCCGAGCTCCTTGAGCTTCCTGCTCAGCTCGGTATCCTCAACGATGAACTCTTCGTAGCCCTCTCCGCCCAGCTCGTCGAGGAGAACTAAAAGCTCGTCGCTCGGTTCGCCCTTCAAAAGCCTGTCGAGGCTTACCTCCGGCTTCCCGCTGAAGGGTTTGCTCGCGATGAGCTTCCCGCTCTCGTCGAAGGCGTAAATGCCCCTGACGTTCTCGGCAATGTAAACCTTCATGAGCATCACCTTCCTTTCTTTCCTCAGGTATAGAAGGGCGAGGAGTTTTAAACGGTATCGGTGGAAAAAGAGGGAAAAGTCAGTCCTCCCAGGGCTCGCGGTACTTGAGCGCCCAGCCAAACTCCTCCTTGAGGATGTCTATGGCGGCGCTCGGCGGAATGACCCCGCGCTCGGTGATAATGACATCAACGTACTCTGGAGGCGTAACGTCGAACGCCGGATTCCAGACCTCGATGTTCTTCGGCCAGGTCTTGAGTTCTTCCTCGGGAATGACCTCCGTTGGGTCGCGCATCTCAATCTCGACGAGCTGGCCGAGCATCGTCTCGGGGTGGAACTTGTAGGTTTCAGCGGCAATCATCGTCCAGACCCTGTGCTCCTTGGCGGTAAGCGCTATCAGGGCCGTTCCAATCTTGTTTATCACCGCGCCGTTGACAGTTATGCTGTCGGCCCCCATGACGACCTTATCAGTCATCTTCATGTAGTGCCTCGCCGCTGAATCGACGACGTATATAACCGGAATTCCGTAGGAAGCCAGCTCCTTGGCGGTAATCTTGCCCTGCCACTTGGGCCTCGTCTCGGTCACGATGACCTTAATCTCCTTGCCCTGCTCCCAGGCGGTCTTCATGACACTTATCGCGGCCTTGCTGTGGCAGTGGGTCATTATGACGTCGCCGTCCTCGATGCGCTTCGCCCCTATCTCTCCTATCCTCTTGACCGCGTTCTCGGAGTTGTGTATGAACTCCTTGGCGGCGTTGATGACGATGAAGCGGAGCTGTTCAAGGTCGGCGCCGCTTGAGTAGGCAATTTTGCCCCTGTGCATGACGTAACGGAGGGCGTTGGGCAGGGAAACCGCGGTTGGCCTCGTCTCGTAGAGTATCTTCGCGGCCTGCTTCATCTCATTCCAGAACTCATCGACGGTCTTGGCCTGGCTCTTCTCGGCCTGTACCTGGAGCGCGTAGGCAGCTGAACGGGCTATCTTCCCTGCACCGCGTATCTCCATGTTCCTTATCTTCTCCGCTATTTCAAGGACTTCCTTCACCACTGGCATCGCTATCACCTCCCGGTAAACTCAGGTTTAGGAGACAGGGTTTATATTTTTTCTGAAAAGGCGCAAGAACCCGAAGGGGCTTTGGGGTGTTTTTAGTGCATCAATGTCACCAAAAGTCCTTCGGTGTCCTTAAATTGCCGAAGGAAGCCGTGTTTACCTTTGTAAAGGCCAAATCTGGGCGTTGGGAAAGGTTTATAACGAAAGACCCGAAGTTCTTAGTGTATAGATTTGGTGACGTGCTCAGGCATGTTCATTGAGGTGGTGGCTATGGAAGAAAAACTGATGGGAAAACTCGCATCCGAGCCCCTCAACTTCGAGTCATTCTTCTCTGAGAAGGCCCTTCAGATGAAGGCCTCGGAGATTAGGGAGCTCCTTAAGCTCGTCGAGACAAGCGATGTTATCAGCTTGGCCGGCGGTTTGCCCGCCCCAGAGACCTTCCCGGTCGAGATTATCAAGAAGATTGCCCAGGAGGTTCTCACGGAGCACGCCGACAAGGCCCTGCAGTACGGAACGACCAAGGGATTCACCCCGCTCCGCCTCGCCCTCGCGAAGTGGATGGAAAAGCGCTACGGCATCCCGATGAGCAAGGTCGAGATAATGATGGTTGCCGGCTCACAGCAGGCCCTCGACCTCATCGGAAGGGTCTTCATAAACCCCGGCGACGTCGTCGTCGTTGAGGCACCCACCTACCTCGCAGCTCTAAACGCCTTCAAGTACTACGAGCCCGAGTTCGTGAGCATTCCAATGGACCACGACGGAATGAGGATTGACCTCCTCGAGGAGAAGCTTGAGGAGCTGAAGAGGGAAGGAAAGCGCGTTAAGTTCGTCTACACCGTCTCGACCTTCCAGAACCCGATGGGCGTCACCATGAGCCTCGACAGGAGGAAGAGGCTCATAGAGCTCGCCAAGGAGTACGACTTCCTCATCGTGGAGGACAGCCCCTACAGCGAGCTCCGCTACTCTGGTGAACCGATTCCGCCGATAAAGCACTTCGACGATGAGGGCAGGGTCATCTACCTCGGAACGTTCTCGAAGATACTCGCCCCAGGATTCCGCTTGGGATGGGTTTCGGCACACCCGCACTTCATAAGGAAGATGGAGATAGCAAAGCAGGCCGTTGACCTCTGCGCCAACACCCTCGCCCAGGTTATAGCGTGGAAGTACGTTGAGGCCGGCTACCTCGACGAGCACATCCCGAAGATAATCGAGTTCTACAAGCCGAGGCGCGATGCAATGCTTGAGGCGCTTGAAGAGTTCATGCCCGAAGGCGTTGAGTGGACCAAGCCCGACGGAGGAATGTTCGTCTGGGTCACCCTGCCGGAGGGAATAGACACCAAGCTCATGATGGAGAAGGCCGTCGCCAAGGGCGTCGCCTACGTCCCCGGTGAGGCCTTCTTCGCCCACCGCGACGTCAAGAACACCCTCAGGCTGAACTTCACCTACGTTCCCGAGGACACCATCAGAGAGGGCGTTAAGCGCCTGGCGGAGGTCATTGAGGAAGAAATCAAGGCCCTCAAGAAGTGAGGAAAAGCTTTTTACCCTTTTCTTTCCCAGATTTCCATCGGTGGTGGCATGAAACCCCTGATAGCAATCATAGGTTCTCCCTGGAGCGAGTCCCTTTCAGCCGGCAGGGCACACATAAAGCGCGTTATAGAGGCCGGCGGACTTCCAGCAGTTTTCAGTCCCGAAATCGAGCCCGAGGACATCATAGAAGTTGCCGACGGGATACTGCTCATTGAAGGACCCGACGTCCACCCGCGCTTCTACGGGGAGGACCCCTCGCCGAGCCTCAGGGAAGTTGACGTTCTTCGAGACGAGTTCGAAATTGAGCTGGTAAAGCTCGCCGTCGAGGCAGGAATTCCAATCCTCGGGGTAGGAAGGGGAATGCACGTAATCAACGTCGCCCTCGGCGGAACGCTCTACCAGGACATCTACGACATCCCCAAGGCGATAAAGCACGACTGGAGCTTTGGAAGCACGAGGCCGGAGCAGAGGCTTCACACCATCAGAATAAAGGCGGACTCGACCCTCTACTCCATCCTGCGCGAGAGCCTGAACATCGAGGGAACCAACGAGGGATGGGCGTGGGTAAACAGCTTCCACCACCAGGCCGTGAAGAGGGTCGGAGAGGGAATTAGGCAGGTTGCCTTCGCCGTTGACGGTCTGATAGAGGCAATTGAGGGCAAGGAAGGCTTCATCCTCGGCGTCCAGTGGCAGCCGGAGCACCTGCCCGAGATGCTTCCCCTGTACAGGGCCCTGGTTGAGGCCTCATTAAAGAGGCATGAGGAAAGTGACGAAATGAAGAGAAGGGCAATCGAGGCTGAAATCCGCGAGGAGCTCGCTAAGGAACAAGATGAGAGCCGTCACAGCTCGGAAACGAGCGATAACCCTCCCGACACGAACCAAACGTGATGCCCCTCCCGGTTATCTTTTTCTCAGCTTCGCGCAGAATCTGGAAGCGTATCTCCATTGGGAGGTAATAGTAACCACCAATCCTCTCGCCCCTCTCGTAGAGTGGCCACAGCTTTTCCATAAGCTCCGGAAACTTCGCGAACATCCTCCTCTTGGAGTCCGACCTCAGCTTGAGGGTTGAAACTGTGATGTGGCTCACAAAGCTTAGAGCGTCGAGAGTCTCGTCAAAATCCTCCCAGGTGTAGAACGGAATTATCGGGTCTATCCTCGCGTAAACAGGAATCCCTGCTTTCTTGGCCTTTTTAAGAGCCCGTATCCTCGCCTTCGGCGATGGGGCGTTGGGCTCGAGAAGTTTGGCTTTCCGCTCGTCAACCGTAGTTACGGTTATCCCGACGGCACAGCGGAGCTCGCTCAGAAGGTCTATGTCGCGCTCGAAGATGTCTGACTTGGTGAGGAGAAGACAGCGGACGTCGTAGCGTCTGAATAGCTCAAGAACCTTCCGCGTTATCCCGAGCTCGCGTTCTACCGTCGGATAGGGGTCGGAGGAGTAGGAGAGGGCTATGATGTAGCGCCTGTCGAACTTTCTGAGCTCCCTCTCCAGCTTTGGTAAGAGACCCTCCTTCGTCCTCACGCGGAAGGCGTTTGGGATATAGCTCGTTATGTAGCAGTAAACGCAGGCGTGGTCGCAACCGGTGTAAACGTTCAGCGTGTACTTGAATGGGCACGTGCAGAGCTTCGCCTTCCAGGGGTCGAAGGGTCGAATGTACATAACCAGAGGTTGAGGAAAGGGCTTTAAAACTCACGCGGTAGGGACTACGGTGATAGCATGAGCGTGAAGGGTCGTGTCAAGTGGGTTGATGGAATGCAGTTCGTCGGCTCGATGGAGGACGGTGGGTGCTCGATAATCCTGGGGGACGGTGGAATAAGCCCAATGAGGCTCCTTCTCCTCAGCGTCGCCGGTTGCACCGCCTACGATGTGGTTATGATTCTCAAGAAGATGCGCGAGCCGATTGAAGGCCTCGAAGTTGAGATTTCCGGCGAGAGAAGGGAGGAATACCCGAAGGTCTACACCAAGGTTCATGTTCACTACAGGATTTACGGAAACGTTAAGGAGGAAAAGGCGAGAAGAGCCATAGAGCTGAGTCAGGACAAGTACTGCTCCGCCTCGGCCCAGGTCAAGCTGAGCGGTGCCGAGCTGACGTACTCCCTCGAGATAGTGCGGGGCGATGATGAGGCGATGATGAGTAAATCCGTTGCGGAAAGGTGAAGAGAGGACCGACTAGCTGAGCTAGAGCTCCCCGCAGAGCCTCGCGAAGTTCCTGTAGACCTCGGCCCCGCGCTCGGTGTGCGCCACCTCCGGATGGAACTGGACGCCGTAGATTGGCAAGCTTTCGTGCTTCATAGCTTCAACCGGGCAGGTCTCGCTCCTCGCGAGCAGTTTGAAGCCCGGCGGGAGCTCCTTCACCTCATCCATGTGGCTCTCCCACACCTTCAGTTTCCTCGGAAAGCCGGCGAAGAGGTCGTTTTCCTCGATTATTTCAATCTCGACAAGGCTGTACTCGGCCTTCTCGCCCCTGCCGACCTTTCCGCCGAAGTGCCTCGCTATGAGCTGGTGGCCGAGGCATATTCCGAGGATTGGGACGTTGAACTCGTCGTAGTGCTCCAGAATGGCCTCGCAGTTGCCCGTCTTGTTTATGTCTGGACCACCTGAGAAGATTATTCCTTTCGGCTCCATCGCCTTGATTTCCTCAAGCGGGGTGGTGTTGGGGATTATCTTCGCCTCAACACCCAAATAGCGGAGCGTTCTCCAAATCCTGTGGACGTATTGGCCCCCGTTGTCCATTATAACTATCATGAGCCCACCTCCAGGAGTTTGAAGAAGGCATCTGATTCCTCAACGAGATAAAATGCCCCCAAACCGAGGGACTTGGCCAGCCCGGCCATCTTCCTGTCGTTAGTAACAAGAACCGCGTCAAGGTAACGGGCGGTCGCGATGAAATAGATATCAGAAGCCTTGTGATGCGTCTGAAAGGCCACTTCCCGAAGCTCCTCGATGAGCAGTTCCTCAGGAACCCACGCAACTATTTCGCTGTAGTAGGTTAGCGCCTTTTCAACCTGCTCTCGCTCAAAATACCTTGAGAGAACAGCAACGAACTCAACTTCCCCCAAGCGGGGAGCGTAAAGCTCAAGCGAGCCCAACTGTGCATACTCTATGATTCTTTCGGCGACTTCTGCCCTTTCAGGATAGAAGCTGGAAAACAGGTGGAAAACAACGGAGGTATCAACTACGACCCTCATGTTTCCTCCTCCCTTAAGCGAAGGAGATAGTCCGTCGGGTCTTCCCTGAACTTTTCGGGCGTTACCTGCTTCCTCATCTCCCTCGCCAGCTCAAGGAAGTCCTCGTGGTAAATCCTCACCCTGAGCCTCTGCCCCTCCTTCAGCTTGAGAGGTTTGAGGGGCTTCAGCACGCCGTTCTCGTAAATCACCTCGATAATCTCGCCCATGCTCCCACCGCTTAAAGTTGGAAACGAAGGTAAATAAGCCTTCACTCGAACTCAATCGTTGCCGGGGGCTTGTTGGTGATGTCGTAGAGAACCCTTCCGACCTCGGGAATCTCGCTGGTTATGCGGAATGCTATCCTCTGAAGGACGTCGAAGGGAACGTTCATGGCGTTTGCCGTCATTCCGTCGAGGCTCTCGACGACCCTAACCGCTATCGTTTCCTTGTAGGCCCTTATGTCGCCCTGAACGCCGACGGTTTTAACGCCGAGCAGAACCGCGAAGGCCTGCCAGGGCCTAAGCCCAGCCTTCTCGATTTCCTCCTCGACTATCGCATTGGCTTCCCTGACTATCGCTATCTTCTCCGGCGTGACCTCCCCGAGAACCCTGACTGCCAGCCCCGGTCCCGGGAAGGGCATTCTGTTGTAAATCTTCTCCGGAAGGCCGAGCTCCTTCGCCAGCTCCCGAACCTCGTCCTTGTAGAGGTCTCTAAGGGGTTCTATGAGCTTGAGGTTGAGCCTCTCCGGCAGGCCTCCAACGTTGTGGTGGCTCTTGATTTTCCCCTGGCTCTCAATCCAGTCCGGGGCGATGGTCCCCTGAATCAGGAAGTCGGCGTTGATTTCCTTGGCTATTTCCTCAAAGACCTCGATGAAAACTCGACCGATTATCTTCCTCTTCTCCTCCGGGTCGGTAACGCCCTTAAGCTCCCTGAAAAAGCGCTCGCTCGCGTCAACGTAGTGGAGATTAAGGCCGAACTCGTCGCGGAAGGTCTTCACCACGAACTCCGGCTCGCCTTTCCTCATGAAGCCCGTGTTGACAAAGACGGCGTGAAGCCTGTCCTCTATTGCCTTGTGAGCGAGTATCGCGGCAGTTGAGCTGTCAACGCCACCGCTGAGCGCTATTATCGCCTTCCCGTCGCCGACGGTCTTCCTAATCTCCTCAACCTTCTCCCTGATGAAGTTCTCCCACATGAGCACCACCTTTTACACCCGCTTTGGAATCCGCTTTATAAACCTAACCCGCTTAAACACTTTCACGTCAAAATCTCGTCAAGCCTGTCCTCCTCAAGCCCCTGCCTCAGCTCCATCGCTATCCTCCTGCCGGTGCTCACCGGGAAATCATAGCGGAGCCAGCTGTAGGGGGAGCCGTGGACGAAGGGGTTCGTTCCGGCAACTATCCTCGCCGAAATCTCGAAGACGACGAACTCCAGCTCCTCGGTGAATACGCCCTCAAGGCAGAACGGGCCCCAGAGACCGCCCATGAGCTTTTCGGCGGTCTTTACTACCCTTTCACCGGCCTCAATGACGTCCATGAGCAGGCTCTCGCGCAGGACGATTGGAATGTTGCCGATGACGGTGTAGTTCGTGTTTACCTCGATGTCCAGTTGCTCTTTCGCTGGAATCCTGCCTATCGCGTCGGCGTTCGACTCATAACGACGGTCGATGCTCATCAGCTCGAGCTCGCGGTTCAGCTTTGAGTAGAAGTAGTGCGGATAAACCGGAACTCCGATTACGTACTCCTGAATCTGGATTCCGCCCAGGTCTTCCTTATCTCTTATGCCAAGCCTCTCGGCCTTCCTCCAGAAGTCCTCTGGATTCTTGGCCAAAAAGTATCCCCTTCCCCCCTTGGCTCCGAAGGGTTTGACGATTACCGGCCGGTCTATGTCATCGGGGTCGTCGTAGACCCTCGGAAGGCGTAGCTTCGCCTCTTCGAGCCACTTCCTCTCAAGCGAGCGGTCGCTCTCCCACCTCAGCACTCCTTTGTTGCCGTAGTAGGGAACGCGCATCTTCTCGACGAGCTCAACGCCGAGGTGCGCCACAAAGGAACCGGTGGGAATGACCACAGCGTCAAGCCTGAGCAGTTCTTCCTCGGGATAGCTCCCCTCGATGAAGTAATCGGCAACCGGAAAGTACTTCGTGTAGAGCGGTCTAACCCGGGCCTTTCCAAAGGCTACCGTCTCAAAGCCTTCCTGCTTCGCCCCCTTCAAAATCTGAAGGGCCGAGTGGGAGGCATACGTTGCTACCCTCATTCCTCCTCACCCAAAAGCCTTGGTAGGGACTCGTGAACGGCTCTGAGCTCCGAAACGGGTTTTCTGAGGAGTTCCCGCCCGTTCCAGAGGAAGACCGCGTCGCTCCCCTCTGTTCTCCCGATGATGGCAAAGTGCTTGAAGAGACCCTTAAGCTCCTCAAGGTTTTCCTCCGGGAAGGCCACGATGTATCTTGAGTGGCTCTCGCTGAAGGCGACCTCGATTGGGTTAGTGGTTTCGGAGGGAACCTTCGAGAGGTCTACGGTGAAGCCAGTGTTCCCGGCAACGGCCATCTCCGTCAAAGCGACCGCGAGGCCACCTCTGCCCACGTCGTGAACCGCTTTGACGAGGCCCCTCCTTATCGCCTCAAGGACTCCGCCCGCGTTCAGGCGCTCCTCCTCAAGGTCCACGCGAGGCGCGAGGCCACCTTCAACGCCCAGCCTCGCGAAGAGCTCAGAACCGCCGAGTTCGGGCTTCGTGAGGCCAACTACACCGATAAGGAGGCCCTCCTCGAAAGCCCCGGACGGAATATCCTCAAGCTTCACCTTCCCGAGGCCAGCTACAACGGGAGTCGGCTTTATCGGCCTGTCAACGACCTCGTTGTAGAAGCTCACGTTCCCGCTGACGTACGCCAGGCCAAAGGCCCTCGCCGCATCCGCCAGGCCCCTGACGGTCTCAGCGAAGCTCCAGTAGACCTCGGGCCTCTCGGGCGAGGCGAAGTTGAGGTTGTCAACCAGGGCCAGAGGCTCGGCCCCAACGCTGACGAGGTTCCTCACCACCTCTGCAACGGCCCCCATCGCGCCATGGTAGGGGTTCAGGTAGCTGTGGTTCGGATTCCCGTCGGCGACGAAAGCCAAACCGTACTCGTCGTTTATCTTAAGAACCGCCGCGTCCCTGCCCGGTTTAAGAACGGTTCTCCCCTGAACCTCGTGGTCGTACTGCTCCCAGACCCAGCGCTTGCTCAGGATGTTCGGACTGCCCCAGACGAGGTCGAAGGCTTCTCCAAAAGAAACGTCCGGCGTCTCGACCGGTCTCTCGGCGCTGTAAGGTTTCAGCTCCCACTCTATCGTTGGAACGTCAGTTAAGAGCTCTATTGGCAAATCCGCAACTTTCTCGCCCCTCCAGTAGACGACGAAGCGTGGCTCCTCAATCGTCTCGCCGACGACGGTCCACTCGAGCTCGTACTTGTCGAAAATTCTGCCTATTTCCTCGACGTCCTCTGGCCTAACCGCGAAGAGCATCCTCTCCTGGCTCTCTGAAATCATGACCTCGGTCGGAGTCATGCCCGGCTCGCGGAGAGGAACCCTGTCGGCGTATATTACTGCCCCGAAGCCCTTCTTGCCAGCCATTTCGGAGGCGGCGCAGGTCAGTCCCCCGCCCCCCAAATCCTTGAGCGCCTTAACTTTGCCGGTGTAAACGGCCTCGAGGGTGGCCTCGATGAGGAGCTTCTCCGTGAAGGGGTCGGGAATCTGAACGGCCGAGCGGTCTTCCTCCTCCGCGTTCTCGCTCAGCTCTTCGCTCGCAAAGGTTACGCCGTGAATCCCGTCCCTGCCGGTCCGGTTGCCGACGAGGATGAGCTTGAGGCCAGGTTCGGTTACGTAGCTGTGGACGAGGTGCTCGGGCCTCATGACGCCAACGCAGGCGACGTTGACGAGAGTGTAGTTATCGAGGCTCTCGTCGAACTCGGTCTCGCCCCCAACGGTGGGAACGCCTATTCTGTTGCCGTAGTCGGCTATGCCCTTAACGACCCCCTCGAAGAGGTAGCGGTTTCTCTCTTTCTCCAGCGGGCCGAAGCGTATGGGGTCGAGCAAAGCAATTGGCCTCGCGCCCATGCAGAGTATGTCCCTCACAATTCCGCCGACTCCGGTAGCGGCGCCTCCGTAGGGTTCGACCGCGCTCGGATGATTGTGGCTCTCGATTCCAACGACTATCCACGTCTCGTCGTCGAACTTCACTATTCCGGCGTCCTCGCCGGGGCCTAAAATCACGTGCTCGTTCTCCGTCGGGAGGAGCTTGAGCCAGGGTCTGCTCGATTTGTATGAGGCGTGTTCGCTCCACATGACCTCAAGCATCGCCCACTCGAGCTCGTTCGGCTCTCTCCTCAGGCGCTCGCGGATGAGCTTCTCCTCGTGCGGGAACATTTCCTCACCTCCTCGCCCACTCAACCATGCTCCTGAACAGCCTCAGGCCGTCTTCACTCCCCAGAAAGCGGTCGCTCGCGCGCTCCGGATGCGGCATCGTCCCGAGAACGTTTCCCTTCTCGTTGGCTATCGCCGCTATGTTCAGAACCGAGCCGTTGTGGTTGGCTTCTTCGCTCACGTTTCCCTTTTCGTCGCTGTACTGGAAAACGATTCTGACCTTTGAAGGGTTGTCTGTGTAGTAGTTGCCCTCCGCGTGGGCAATCGGCATTCTTATGACCTCCCCCAGCTCGTAGAGGGAAGTAAACGGCGTTTCCGTGTCGTTCACGCGGAGGTGAACCCACCTGCAGAGGAAGCGCGGAACCCTGTTGGGCCTCAAAGCCCCGGGCAGAAGACCCGCCTCGGTGAGGATTTGAAAGCCGTTGCATATCCCTAGGACTGGCCGTCCCTCCTCGGCGAACTCCTTCACTTCCTCCATTATCTCCTGACGGGCGGCTATCGCACCGGCGCGAAGGTAATCGGCGTAGCTGAAGCCACCCGGCAAAACCACGCCGTCGAAGTCCTTGAGGCTCGTTTTATACCAGACGCGCTCCGCCTCGGCTCCGGCCTTCCTTATGACCCTCTCCGTCTCGAAGTCGCAGTTTGTTCCCGGGAACACCACCACGGCAAAGCGCACCATCTCAGCTCACCGGCTCTATCCTGTACTCCCAGCTGTGGATGAGAGGGTTGGCGAGGAGCTTTCTACACATCTCCTCTACCTCTTCCTCAGGTCTCTCGCTCTCAAGCTCGAACTCGAAGCACTTCGGGACACGCAGGCCTTCAACCGCGTAGCCGAGGTTTCTAAGGGCCTTCCCTATGACCCTCCCTTCGGGGTCGTTGAGTCCCTCCTTGAGGCGAACGGTGACGGTAACCTTCCACTTCATAGCGACCACCCTTGCCAGAAAAGTGTAAAAATTGAGAGTTTTTAAGGATTATTTTGACAGAAAAATGTCAAGAACGTGCGAGCCCCAGCGCCAGCTCAGCGGCCTCTTCGGGACTCTCTGTGAAGGCCACCTTTGCGCGCTTCCTGTGGTCGAAGAAGCCGTCCTTCGCGAGGGCCCTAAGCTCGTCGCTCCTGTAGCCGGTTCCGGTAAGGACAACTACCGGAATCCCGAGGTTGTAGGCCATAAGAGCCTCGACCATCGTTCCAGAGCCGCCGCCGAGGACGACGAGGACGTCGGCCGATGTTACGAGGACGACGCTCCTCCCAACGGGACTGAGGCCGGTCTTTACCCTGACGGAGCTGTACGGGTTCCCCTCCTCGTCCCCCGGAAGGACTCCGACGACCGTTCCACCGCGCTTCCTGAACTCCTCGGAGACGACCTCCATTATTCCGCCCTTCCCGCCGGTTAAGAGTATGACATCGAGGGGAAGCGCCCTGGCAAAGGCCCTCGCCTTCCCCTCGGCCTCAGGGATGAGTTCCGGGTCGCCGGAACCTGCTATTGCTATCTGAACCATCAGGTTACCACCTTCTCAAGCTCGTCGAGCTCGATTGCGCGCTTTATCTCGAGGGCGACCCTCCGTCCGGTGCTCATGGGCTTCCTCCAGAGGGCGTTGCCGTAGGGGTGCCCCATCGCCATGTGGATGTTCGTTCCGCCGCCGGTTCTCGGGGCGACGTCGTAGATGTAGAAGTTCAGGTCTTTGTCCACCGCCGTCTGGAGCGTGAACGGCCCGATTATTCCAGGCTCGTAATACTCCTGCGTCGCCTTAACGTACTTCTCGGCCATGTCGAAGACCTTCTCCAAAAGCGACTCGCGGAGGGTTGAGGACGCGTGGCCCGTTACGGTGTATTCCGGCTCGAACTGCCACTCAGGAAGGGTCAACTGCTGGGCCGCTGGAAGCCTTACATGGCCGTCCAAGCTCGTTTCGAAGCGCCAATCTATTCCCAGAAGCTCAATCTCCCCGTCAATCGGCGAGTAGAAGAAGTCGAAGTTGAACACCGGGCCGATGATGTAGCGCTCGATTCTGGCTTTAGCGAGGTCCTCTTCCGTGATTACGCCGAGTTTAATGAGCTTCTCAGCCTTCTCGCGGAACTCCTTGTAGCTCGCGGCCGTGAAGAATCCCCTCTCAAGCCTCTTCTTGGCGTGCGGAAGCTTGACTATGACGAGGCCGACCTCATCAATCTCCTCCGGCTTGACGGGCTCCGGATAGGGGAGTCCAGCCTTCTCAAGGAGCCAGTAGTAGCTCTTCTCCTCGCTCCTCTCCTCGCTCCTGAGCAGGTTCCTGCTCCCGAAGAGCGGAACCTTAAAGTCGTTCTCCACCCTGTCTATGCCGGTGTAGACCACGAAGGAGCGGTTTGGGACGAAGATAACGTTCCTCTTTACCAACTCATCCTGGACGTCTATTATCTGGGCGAACTTTTCAAGGACGATGACCTCGTCGATGAAGCCCTTGGTCAGGCCGTCCTTCGTCTTCCTCCGCCTGAAGTATTCGGCGTAAGTTCTGTGTCTGCCCCTCTGGGCGACGACGAGGACGGGCAAACCTTCCTCCTTAGCACCGTCGGCTATGTCAAGAGCTGAATGACTTCCAAGGACGCCGACTGTTATCTTCTCGGGGTCGTACCTCTCGAGTATTCCCAAAATTTCATCGCGGCTTATCATTCCCATCACCTCAGCACGGGTTCGGCTCGAACTCCTTTCCAAACTCCTTCATCAGCTCAATCCTCTTCTCAACACTCTCCCTGGTTCCAACGTCGCGCCTGTAGAACAGCTCACCCTTTACGTGGGGAATCGCTCTTTGAGCTATCCTCTCGGCCTCCTCAAGGCTCTCCCCAATTCCAACGACCGCTATGGCCCTCGAACCGAGTAGAGTGAGGTTCTCATCAATTGAAGCGTAGTAGAGCCTCGCACCGGCCTCTTCAACGGCCTTCTCGTTGACCTCTACCTTCACACCCTTGACGGGGTTCGTTGGATAACCCTTCGGCGCGAGGTACTTGACGACCGTCGCTTTGCCCTCGAACTCCGCCTTCCGAAGGTTGCCGTCAACTATTCCCTCGGCTATTTCGAGGAGGCCCGTCCTGAGGAGCGGGAGGACGTTTATCGCCTCGGGGTCGCCGAAGCGGGCGTTGTACTCTATGAGAACAGGCCCGTCCTTGCTGAGCATGAACTGACCGTAGAGGATTCCCTTGTAGGGCGTCCCCTCCTTTCTCATGGCCTCGACTGTGGCTTTAAGCGTCTCAAGGGCCTTCTCATAGTCTTCCCGCGTCACAAAAGGAAGCAGGCCGTTGGAACAGGAGTAGCTCCCCATCCCACCGGTTATCGGACCTTCATCACCCTCGTAGGCGTGGGGGTAGTCTTGGACGAGGGGCATGGGGAGGATTCTCTTCCCGTCGCTGAAGACCTGCAACGTGAACTCGACGCCGTCTGTGCGTTCTTCGATGAGAACCCTTCCGTCGCGCCTGATTAGCTCCTCGGCGTAGGCCTTGGCTTCCTCGTTGTTTCTCAGCTGGTAGCCGACGACCTTAACGCCCTTCCCGCCGGTCAGGCCGATGGGCTTAACAACGACGGGCCTTCCAAACTCATCAACCCACGAGCGCATCTCCGAAACGTCGGTAAAAACGCGGAAGACCTTTCTTCCGGGGATTTCGTTGCGCTCCATGAAGGCCCTCGCGAAGGCCTTGTCGGTTTCGAGCTTGGCGGCTTCCCTGCTCGGCCCAACCGCGGGGATGCCGTTTTCCTCAAGGACATCAACGATGCCCCTCTCCAAGGGCGCCTCGGGGCCGATGAACGCCAGCTCGACGCCGAATTTTTCGGTGTACTCAAGAACCTTTTCGATGTCCGTCTCCTTCGCCAGGCCGTAGCCCTTCGCGAGCCTCGCGAGGCCGGGGTTTTTGTGCTTCGAGACGACGTAGAGCTCGGCACCTCCCCTTACGAGGGCCTCTCCAATCGCGTGCTCCCTTCCTCCTCCGCCAACGAGCAGAACCCTCATGAGCTTCACCACTTATATGTCAAAAACTTGGCTTTTTAAGATTTGTTTTTAGCTTCTTATGTCAATAAATGTGATGTTTATTGTTGGACATCAGAAGACCGGAAAGGCATTTATAATCCAAAGGTGTATATCGACGAGGGGATTGTCATGGACGGGACCGAGAGGGTTCTTCGAATGCTTCCCTGGGGCGGCGTGCTATCGCTGATTCAGGTGGCCCTTGAATCGGGAGGAGAACTCTTCTCCCTTCTGATGCTCAAAAAGCTCCTCGAACGCGAAGAAACAGTGTTCGTGTTTCTGTACGAACCATTCAGGGTCTTCGAGAACAACGCGAGGAATGTGGAGCTCGACGTTAGGGAGCACCTCGGTGACAACCTCCACATATTCGACGCGTTCGGCAGTGTCTACCACATCCCCCGCGAGGAGGAGGGAATCCACCAGCTCTCGGGCTACCTCGACGACTCTGTGTTCATAATAAAGCTGAGGGAGTGGGCCGTTAAGACCCTCGAATCCGGCGGGTGGAGTGACCTGTGGATTTTCACATACAACTCAACGGGCGTGTGCAAGCTCTTCAGGAGGCCCTACCTCGTTTACAGGATGATTTGGGCCATGAGGGAGCTTCTGCTCAACAGCGCCGGCAACAGGGGAACCGTCCTAACGCTGTCAGAGCCGGAGTGCCCGGATATAAGCGACCTTGCCTACGTCACTTCAGACGTGGTCATCGAGACCCACGTGGCCAACGGAAGGCGGGTTGGCGTAGTTACTAAGGGGCCAAACGAGGGCGAGGTGCTTGAGCTCTTCGGGGGTGATTGAATGCTGTCATGGGAAATCCCCGAGCTTGACGAGGCTCTGGGCGGGCTCAAAAAGCACTCTTTCGTCCTGATTCACGAGGCAGACCCGAGGGCCAGGGGCAAGGAGGTTCTCTTTCACATCCTCAGGGAAAAGCTCAGACGGGGGGACCTCGTGGGATACTTCAACATATCCTACCCCATACACGTCCTCATGAAGGCCTTCGAGGTCTCAGGAATAGACGTGAGGAAACACCTGAGTGAAGGGAACCTGGCGATAATAGACACCTTCGGGAGCTTCTACGATATAGTCAGCGATATCGAAGGTGTCTGGTACCTCAAAGGCTCCCTCTCGGCAGACGTCCTCCCCGCCAAGTACGTGGAGGTCGTTGAGGCTCACAAGAGGGCATGGGCAGAACGCGGAATGTTCGAAGGAAGGGAACTCTACGGGTTCGCGATGGACGTATCGGACTACATAGACATGCTCGGTGGAGAGTCCGAGACCCTGCGCTACCTCGAGATTTCGGCCGAGCTGAGGGCCAACGCGAGGGCCTACAGGGCGTACCCAAAGGGGACGAACTTCTGGCTTTGGGGAAGGAAGGGAAGCCCGCAGGTGCTGGCGTCCGTTTACAGACGCGCCACTTACGTTCTGCGCGTGAGGAGCGAGCTCAGCGGGAGCAAAGTTGTGAGGTACCTTGAGGTTCTCAAGGCCCCAGGAATGGGCACGGAGATGGAACGATTCACGTACCACTTTGAGAACGGCGTTCCCGTCCTGGAAATGATTTGACGTAAATTTGCTAAATTTTCCCGGAAAATTTTTAAAGTTTTAACTTTTTTATGTCAACGGTGATGGCCGTGAAGGTTCTGGTCGTTATGGGAAGCAAGAGCGACAGCCACATCGCAGAGAAGGTAACCACAGTCCTCGACGAGTTTGGTGTTGACTACGACGTCGAGGTTGCATCAGCACACAGAAACCCGAAAAAAGTTGAAGAGCTGGCAAAGAAGGACTACGACGTCTTCATAGCCATAGCAGGCCTCAGTGCCGCTCTGCCCGGCGTCATTGCCGCCCACACGGTTAAACCCGTTATCGGCGTTCCGGTTTCGGCCAAGCTCGGTGGCCTGGATGCCCTTCTCAGCATCGCGCAGCTTCCACCGGGAGTTCCAGTGGCGACGGTAGGAATAGACAACGGCAAAAACGCGGCCCTCTTGGCAATAGAAATTCTCGCACTGAAGGATGACGAACTCAGGCGGAAGCTCGAAGAGTACAGGGAGAAAATGAGAAGCTGATTCTCAATAACACCCATTTCAATTTTCATACCCTCTTATTTTAAACCGACAAAAAGGACTGATTCAAAACGGGGGATGAAGGGAAGACCCCCCGATTCTTAATTCCACCCCTTCTTTATTCGAGCCCTCTCCTCGATTACAACTTCCTTATTCTCAACCCTCAGGCCTGATTTCATCCCAAGGGTTCACGCCATATTGATGGCCATAAGATTTTTTAAATTTTTCGGATATCTTCCAATGGATTAGACCAAATCCGTACATGTGTTCAATGTACGGAATTTAACATAATGAACAAATGAAAACAAAAGGTCAGAGGAGGTGCTTCCTCTTCTCGTAATCCTGTCCATGCCAGTCAGAGGAGCGCGTTCTGAGCTCTATCATGTGGGCAACCATCTCAGCCTTCCTCTTAGCCTCCGCAACGTTCTTGTCCCAGGCTATAGCGACGCCCAAACGCCTCCCCGGGTAGGCCTCGGGCTTGCCGAAGAGCCTCACCGTGGCGTTAGGGACGCTTAAAGCCTTGGCCAATCCGCGGAACCTCGGAGAGTAGCCGGAGACGTTGGCCTTGATGACGTGGGTTGCCGCTGGAGTCAGGAGCGGGAACAGACGATAGCCGTTTACCCACTCGCCCGGAATCGGGAGGCCAAGGACGGCCCTGAGGTGAAGCCCGAACTCGGAGAAGCCGGTCGGATGGGAAGCTAACGTCACCATTCCGGTATCGTGGGGCCTCGGCGAGACCTCGTTGGCCCAGACCTTATCGCCCTTCACGAACATCTCGACGCCAAACAGTCCGAGACCGCCGAGGACGTCTGTTATGCGCTTCGCTATCCTGTAAACCTCGCGCTCCGCCTTCTCCGAGATTTCAGCCGGCTGCCAGCTGGAGTGGTAGTCGCCGTCAATCTGGTAGTGGCCGACAGGCTTCGGGAAGGTGGT
Organism: Thermococcus sp. 9N3; assembly: GCF_012027685.1. NCBI lineage: Archaea > Methanobacteriati > Methanobacteriota > Thermococci > Thermococcales > Thermococcaceae > Thermococcus > Thermococcus sp. 9N3. The sequence continues at coordinate 65,392 of NZ_SNUV01000003.1, read as the reverse complement.
AACTATCTCGCCGTTCTCATCGTAGTGCCTCACGGCCAGCTCGGTAATCTCTACGTCGAACTCTATGTGCTCCTCAACGATTATCTTGTCGGCGCTACCGCGGGCTTTCTTCTTCGCCTCCTCCCATGCCTTGGGGATATCTTCCGGGCCTTTAACGAAGTATGAACCCTTGCCCGAGGAGCTCATTATCGCCTTTGTGTGGCAGGGGTAGCCTATCTTTTCGCAGGCCTCGTAGAGTTCGTCGAGAGTAGTCGCGTAGGCGTAGCGTGAGGTTGGAACCTTAGCTTCCTTCGCAAGGGTTTCCCTCGTCCTCTCGCGGTGCATGGCAATCCAGGTCGCCTTCGCGTTCGGGACCACGAAGTAGCCGTCCTTCTCAAGCTCGAAGAGGGCATCAAGGTTAATCGCCTCAATCTCAGGGATTATCGCGTCGGGCTTCTCCCTCTCGACGACCGAGAATAGAAAGTCCGCGTTCCTCATGTCTCCCACGTAGGAGCGGTGGGCGACCTGCATAGCTGGAGCGTTGGCGTAGCGGTCAACGGCTACAACCTCCACGCCGAGCCTCTGAGCCTCAATCGCTATCTCCTTCCCGAGCTCACCGCTCCCGAGGAGGAGTATCTTCTGAGCTGAGTCGGTCATAGCGGTTCCGAGCTCATCGCGGGGCTTAATCATCCGCACCACCTCAAACGTCACAGTGTTTGACGTTTTAATGTTAAAAGCTTCGTATATTTAAGGGTTTTTTACCACAAAAACGGCAAACCTTTTAAGCCCCCGGTGGAACTCCCACCGGTGGTGCTCATGCTGACCTACGCCCAGGCCGGAGTTGATGACGAGAAAACTGCTAAAGCTTTGAGAAGCATCATAGGTCTCGCGAGGGAGACGTTCAGGTTCAGGAGGGGAAAGCCCGGGGAGCCCGCGGAAAACCTAGGCCACTACTCGGCCCTGCTCGACTTCGGAAACTTTTACCTCGCCATGACGACAGACGGCGTCGGAACGAAGGTTCTCGTCGCGGAAGCGGTTGGAAAGTTCGACACGATAGGGATAGACATGATAGCGATGAACGTGAACGACCTGCTCTGCGTTGGGGCTGAGCCTATAGCCCTCGTTGACTACCTCGCGGTGAAGCAGCCGGACGAGAAAATCTTTGCCGAGATAGCGAAGGGCCTCTACGCTGGAGCGGAGCAGGCGGGGATAGCGATAGTGGGCGGGGAAACGGCTGTGATGCCGGACCTCATGAACGGCTTCGATTTGGCCGGAACGGCAATCGGAACAGTCGAGAAGGGGAAGGTAATCACCGGCGAAAAGATAAAGCCCAGAGATGCCGTAATAGGAATTTCGAGCTCGGGAATCCACTCAAACGGATTAACTCTCGCGAGGAAGCTCCTCATTCCGAAGTACGGCCTCGACTACGAATACGAGGGAAGAAAGCTCTGGGAGTGGCTCCTTGAGCCGACGAGGATTTACGTGAGGGCGGTTCTTGAACTGCTCGAAAGGGTGGAAGTCCACGGTCTGGCCCACATAACCGGCGGCGGGCTTACGAACCTCAAGCGCCTCACGAACTACGGCTTCTCCCTTGAGATGCCCCCGATTGAGGGGATATTCAAGCTCATCCACGAGAACGGCGTTCCGCTGGAGGAGATGTTCAGGGTCTTCAACATGGGTGTGGGCTTCGTCGCGATTGTTCCCCAGGAGGAGAAGGAAGAGGCCCTGGAGATTCTCAACAAGCATTATGAGAGCTTTGAGCTCGGAAGGGTTACGGAGGGGCCTGGAATAAGGGTCGAGAACTTCGGCGTAAGACTTTAATTTAGGCAAACCAAAAGAGACCAGGTGGTGGAATGAACCTCCTGCTCGCGGGCCAGCTCTTCAGTTTTTCCCTCAAGGTGACGGCGGGGTTAGTCCTGCTTGCAGGCTGGAGGCGATACCGGAGGAACTCACTCCTCCTCTGGTCGCTCTTCTTCCTGAGTTCATCTCTCTCAATAGTCTCAGAGCTCCTTGGCTTCAATCTAGGGGTTCCCCTTTTCCAGGCAATCGGCGTTTCGTTCCTGGCAGGAGGCGTTGTTTCCCTCCTCGATGAGGAGGCCGTTGGGTTCCCCATACACTCCCTCAGGCTCACGGCGCTAACGTTGCCGTTTCTGGTTTCCGTCTATATCGTCCTATACGCCAAAGTGGTGCCGGACCCAAAGCCAATATACCTGTCCTACGGTGTAGCAGGAATCTTCTACGCCTTTGCAGGAGTTGTCCTCTGGGGTGTTAGGAGGTTCTATCCCCGCTCTGGAACGCTCCTGAGTGCCATAATAACCCTTCACGGAATTCACAAGATGGACTACCCATTCCTCAGGCCCGTCGAGTGGTTCGCGCCCATCGGGTTCACCCTCGGGGCAACGCTGAACGCCCTTGAGGTTGTAGCCTTCATCCACGTCGTCCTCTCCGAGAGGTTCAGGAACATCGTTGAGGCCGAGAAACCGGAGGTCGTGAAAAAAGGTGTCTTCATCGTGTCCCCGGACAGGTTCAGGGCGTACGTCGAGGCGCTCTCCGACTTCCCGGTTCTGGCCTTCGCGAGGAGGAGTGACTTCCCGGAGAGGTGGGAGGTTCACCTGCTGACGACCGTTGAGGGGCCGGGCAACATCGGGCCGACCCAGCTCCACAGAATAATCGAGAGAACCCGCTCCTATCTGGCGGAGGCCCACCGCGAGAACGTGACGGGAGTGGTCGTCATCGAAGGGCTGGAGTATCTGATGATGTACAACGACTTCCGCTCCGTCCTTAAGTTCCTCGCGACGCTCGCTGACTACATAGCCCTCTACGGTGGAATGCTGGTCTTAGTTCTCGATGAGAAGAGCTTCGACGAGAGGCAGCTTAAAACCCTCAGGCAGGTTCTCAACGTGGGTGAAGGCAAATGATGCTAACAGTAAGAAGGAAAGCCTTTCTGGAGGAACTCCCTGCGGTCGTTGAAGAGGCCGTTGAAACTTACGGAATCCGGCTGAGAAGGATAGAAATAGAGGAAGACGAGAAGGGCTGCTACACGGTTTTAATCAGCTATGAGTCGGAGATTCACCGATAAGCCTCTCGTAGAGCTTCTCGTAGGCCGAAATCAGGTCACCCTTGTCAAAGCGGAAGACGTCCTTGTCAAGGCTCTCCTTCGTCTCTGCGTCCCAGAAGCGGCAGGTGTCCGGGCTAATCTCATCCCCGAGGACTATCTCTCCCCTCTCGTTCTTCCCGAACTCGAGCTTGAAGTCCACGAGAATTATTCCGCGCTCGGCGAAGTACTTCCTGAGAACCTCGTTAACCTTGAGGGCTATTCTCTCCATCTCCCTGACTTCCTCCTCACTTACCCCCAAGACCTTGGCGTGGTAGTGATTAATCATCGGGTCGCCGAGGCTGTCGTCCTTGTAGTAGAGCTCAACTATCGGCTCCGGAAGCTCCGTGCCCTCCTCAAGGGGGAGGCGCTTCTTCAGGCTCCCGGCGACGACGTTCCTGACGACAACCTCGAGGGGGTACATCTTGAGCCTCTCAACGATGAGCCTGTTGTCGCCGGCGACGCCTATGAAGTGGGTCTTGATTCCGTTCTCCTCAAGAACCTTGAAGAGAACCGCGCTAATCTGGGCGTTGAGCCAGCCCTTACCCTTGAACTGGGCCTTCTTCTTGCCGTCGAAGGCGGTGGCATCGTCTTTGAACTCCATTATCGCCTTCCCATCGTCGAGCGGGATTACCTTCTTGGCCTTACCCTCGTAGACCTCCACTCGAATCACCAGTTCCATGTAAAACTAGCTCACTTTTAAGGATTTTTTTGCCATTTTAATGTCAAAACATGGGCAAAGCTTTTAAACACGGATGACTAAATTCGACCGGCTTAACGGAACGCCATTAACTTTCACGCGTCAACCGGTGGTGGCGATGCGAGAGAAGTGCGGAATCTTTGCAACGCTCTCAGAGAACTCCGCAAAGAAGGCCTACTACGCCCTGCTCGCCCTCCAGCACCGCGGACAGGAGAGCGCGGGAATAAGCGTCTGGCGGGGCAAGATAAGAACGGTTTCAGGCCTCGGTCTCGTCACCGACGTCTTCAGGGGAAAGGAGCTCGCAAAGCTCCGCTCGAACCTCGCAATAGCCCACGTCCGCTACTCGACGTCAGGCTCGCTCAACGAGACCCAACCCTTGGAAACGGAGTGCTGTGGAATGAGAATCGCGGTGGCGCACAACGGGACGCTCACCAACTTCAGGCCCCTCCGCGAGGGGTATGAAAAGCTCGGCGTCAGGTTCCGCCACTCGGTTGACTCCGAACTGCTCGGGATTTCCTTCCTCTGGCATCTCCGCGAGACCGGGGACGAATTCGAGGCCATGAAGGCCGTCTTTAACGAGGTTAAAGGCGCTTACTCCGTTGCACTCCTCTTCGACGGCAAAATCCTCGTGGCGAGAGACCCCGTTGGCTTCAGGCCCCTGAGCTACGGGACAGGGGATGGCCACTACTTCGCGAGCGAGGATTCGGCATTGAGGCTCTTCGTGGAGGAGACGAGGGACGTGAGGCCGGGAGAGGTCTTCCTCCTCTCGGAAAACGGCGTCGAGAGCAGGGTTCTCGCCAGGGAAAGCCACCACCACTGCGTTTTCGAGTACATCTACTTCGCGAGGCCGGACAGCGTCCTTGATGGGACAAACGTTTACAGCGCGAGGGTCAGAATGGGACAGGAGCTGGCGAGGGAGAGCCCGGCTGAGGGAGACGTCGTCATAGCGGTTCCCGACTCTGGAAGGGCCGCCGCTCTGGGCTTCTCGCAGGAGAGCGGAATTCCCTACGCCGAAGGCCTGATAAAGAACCGCTACATCGGGAGGACCTTCATAACGCCGGGCCAGTTCAACCGCGAGCTGAAGGTCAAGCTCAAGCTCTCGCCTGTTAAGGAAGTTGTGGCCGGGAAGAGGGTCGTCTTAGTTGACGATTCCATAGTCAGGGGCACGACGATGAAGAGAATCGTCGCGATGCTCAGGAAGGCCGGCGCGAGGGAAGTCCACGTCAGAATAGCCTCACCGCCGATAAGGTACCCCTGCTACATGGGCATCGACATCCCCACGAGGCACGAACTCATAGCGGCCTTCAGGGGGGTGGAAAAGGTCAGGGAAGCGATAGGGGCCGACAGCCTGGCTTACCTCAGCGTTGAGGGCCTGAAGAGGGCCGTCGGCAGGGAAGACCTCTGCACGGCCTGCCTCACCGGCGAGTATCCCGAGTGGGCGTTCAGGTTTTAATCGATGTCAAAACTTGTAGAACAAGTCGGCTCCCTTCAGGATTGTGAAGGCTTCATATTTTACACCCCAAAGCTCCAAGAAGTCCCTGAAGCGGTAAGTGTGCTCTATTGGAACGACAACTACCCAAGCCCCCCACTGTTCACCGTTCAGCTCCTTGAGGAGGCCACTCTTCATGTCCCTGCCCTTGAGTGCGTACTGAAAGCGAACCCTGTCCTTTCGCGGAAGGCCCTCAAGGGTGAAGCGGAAGAGAGTATATGCTTTTCCGTTCATGAGCTCAGCCATTGGTTCGTTCTTTGTGAGGGAAAATCCTTCTATTATCACTCCCAGGCTTGCAAGATTGTTGGGGTCGAAGAGCTCTTCAAGGCTCATGGCTCTGATGTCGAGTTTGGCCTTTGGGAGTATTTTGGAGAGCTCTCTTTTGAGTTCAAAGATGAGATTCCTAAGCTCCAAGGCTGAAAGTTTTGTCTTCGTCAATATCATGAGGTCGAAGTCTTTGGGGTTTTCTTTCCCGAGGACTGTCGAACCATAGAGGACGACGTCGAATACTTCTTCATGGCTTTCCACGAACCTTTTGACGGTTTCATGAAGTGCTTCTGGTGGGGTAAAAAATTGAGAGAATTCAAAGCTGAGAGTAGAGGTTGCGGACGTCATTTTTCAACACCTCCACCCATTCTTTTGTGGCCCTCATGAGGTAGGCTTTGCGGTAGTTGTTAAAGTGGAAGTCCACGATGTCGTAGATGTCCGGATACTTCTCTTCGAGGATTCTGAAGCGTTCACTGTGGTTTCTCGGGAGTTTACCCGTGTCGCGAAGGATTATGTAGTCGCAGATTGCCACGAGGGCTTTGAAGTAGAGGTTGAGGGCCGAGTTGTAGTGGCCTTTGTTGTAGAGGTAGTCAGCATCCTCAAGGTATTCCTGAGCGTTGGCCTTGAGTTCATCGAGGTTTACCATGTCTATCCCTCGTTATCATGATAACGAAAGACTCATATATAAGCTTTGAGGTTTACATGATAACAATTAAGAAAGAAAACCATTGGAATGTTGTCATGATAACAAAAGAAGCGCTGAGCATATCATGGGGTATTCATTTTTCTAACCCTGCACGCCGAGAACTTGAACTCGGGCGTTCCGGCCTTGTTCAGGGCCGGACTGGTAATCCTGTTCGCCTTGAAGTGGAAGGGGATTGCAACGACCCCCTCAGGGACACCGCCGACCTTCGCGCGCATTCTTATTCTCCCGCGCCGCGTCTCTATCTCCACCCAGTCGCCGTCGCGGATTCCAAGTCTTTCCGCGTCGCGCTCATTGATTAAAGCCCTCGGCTCCCCCATGAGCTTCACGAGCGAGGGACTTCTCAGCGTCATCTCCCCCGTGTTGTAGTGGCTCATCAATCTGACGGTCGTTAGAACCAGCGGAAACTCCTCGTTCGGCCCCTCCCAGGGTGAAATCCTCTCGACCGCGACGAGCCTCGCCTTTCCGTCGGGCGTCGCGAACTCCCACGTGTGCAGCCTCTTCCTCGGCAGGAATATTCCCCCGCCGTTCTTCAGCTCATCAACGCTCCTCTCCTCAAGCTCCGGGAAAAGGCGGAAGTATTCTGCCGTTATCTCCTCAACGCCCGCGTAGGTGAAGCCCGGAAGCCCGAGCGCCCGGCCGAGCATCGCTAAAATCTCCCAGTCGGGCTTTGAGTCGGCGTAGGGCTCGCAGACCTTGTGGCTCCACTGGATTCTCCGCTCGCTGTTCATGTATGAGCCCTCCTTTTCGCAGAAAGCCGAGGCAGGGAGGATGTAGTGGGCGTAGCGGGCGGTTCTCGTCATGAAGATGTCCTGGACGACGAGGAGGTCGAGCTTTCTCAACGCCCGTCTCACGCGCGTAAAGTCGGCCTCGCTCACCGCGGGGTTCTCACCGACGATGTAGAGGGCCTTTAGGTCACCCCTTTCGATGGCCTCCCACAGCTCCGTCAGGTAGAGCCCCCTCTCGGTCGGCAGGTCGTCAACGCCCCAGAGCGAGGCAACGCGCTTTCTAAAGCGTTCGTCGGTGAGAGGGACGTAGCCGGGCAGGAACTCGCTCAGCGCACCCATATATGCCGCTCCCTGAACGTTGTTCTGCCCGCGCATAGGGTAGAGGCCGCCCTTTTCCCCGATGTAGCCGAGGAGCAGTGCGAGGTTTATCACCGCCAGAACGTTTTCAACGCCAGAGACGTGCTGGGTTAGGCCCATTCCCCACATTATGGCCCCGCTTCCGGCCAGCGCGAAGGCCCTCGCGACCTCCCGTATCGTCTCCGCGGGAATTCCGGTTACGCTCTCCGCGTACTCGGGGGTGTACTTCATAACAGCCATCCTGACCTCGGAGAAGCCCTTCGTCCTGCCCTTCACGAACTCCTCGTCGTAGAGCTCTTCCCCGATTATAACGTGGGCAATTGCGTTGGCCAGGACTATGTCCGTCCCGGGCTTTATTATGAGTTTGTAATCCGCAAAGGCCATCGTCCGCGTTTCCCTGACGTCCACGACGATTATTTTAGCCCCCCTTCGTTTGGCCTTCAGGATGTAGTCCATGACGACTGGATGCGTCTCGGCCGGATTGTAGCCCCATATCAGGACGGCGTTGAAGTTCTCTATGTCCTCGTAGGGGTTCGTCTGCGCGCCGGTTCCGACGGCGAGCTTGAGCGCGTGAACGCTCGCCTCGTGGCACAGCCTTGCGCAGTTGTCTATGTTGTTCGTGCCGAAGAGGCGTGCAATCTTCTGGAGGAGGTAGTTCTCCTCGTTGCTGATTTTCGAAGACGCTATGAACGCCACCGCGTCCGGGCCGTAGAGCTCCCTTATCTCGAGAAGTTCATTCGCTATCTCGCCAATCGCCTGTCCCCAGCTGAGCGGGCGAAGGGAGCTTCCCTCGCGCTTCAGAGGCCTTTTCAACCTGTCCTTCGAACGAACGAATTCAAGCGCGTACAGCCCCTTCGGGCAGAGCTTTCCCCTGTTGGGTTCGCCAGGATACGGCTTTACCTTCCACCCGTCCCTGTCTATGATGAGCCTGCACCCAAAGCCGCAGTAGGGACACACAACCGTCTTCACGCTACCACCGTATTGGCAAGAAAAAGTCAAAATTAAAAAGTTTTCTGGCCAAAATTGAGTAGAATTTGTTAAAAATCAAAGCGCCTTTTTCAGAAAGTACTCGTGAACCCTCGTGTCATCCGTCAGCTCCGGATGGAATTCGAGGCCAATTAAGTTGTCCTGCTCGACGCCGACAACCCTGTCGCCGAGCCACGCGATGGGCTTCACCTTATCGCTGAGGAGCTCTACTATCCTCGGGGCGCGTATAAAAACTCCCGGAAACGGCTCGTCGCTGAAGGCAAGCTTTATCGGCGCCTCAAAGCTGTCCACCTGCCTTCCATAGGCGTTTCTGTTCACTTTAACGTCGAGGAGCTCAAGGAACCTCTGCTCCGGCGTTGCCCCGATGACGTCTTTGGAGAGCATTATGAGGCCGGCGCACGTTCCCATTATAGGCAGACCTTCTTCGCCAAGCTTCTTAACGGGCTCAAGAAGCCCGGTCTTGACCATGAGCCTCGATATCGTCGTGCTCTCCCCACCGGGAATTATGATTGCCGATATTCCTTCAAGCTGTTCCGGCTTTCTGAGCCAGATTACTTCACCGGTGACGCCGAGGTTCTCAAGGGCCCTTTTGCTCGCCTCGATGTGCTCGCTGACGTCGCCCTGAAGGCCTATAACGCCTACCTTGACCATTTCAATCCCTCCCGTGTGGAAAAAGGAGAAGAGTCAGACGCCCCTCTCCTCGAGGCGAACTTCAAGCTCCTCGATGTCCTGACCCTTCATGGGCTCGCCGATTTCCTTGCTTATCTCAACGAGAACGTCGGGCTCGTCCCAGTGGTTGACGGCCTCGACTATGGCCCTGGCCATCTTCTCGGGGTTGGAGCTCTTGAAGATACCAGAGCCGACGAAGACGCCGTCCATGCCCATCTGCATCATCAGAGCCGCGTCAGCTGGAGTTGCAACTCCGCCGGCCGCGAAGTTAACGACCGGAAGGCGACCGAGCTTCTTTATCTCAAGGAGAACCTTGTAGAGGCCGTCAACGATTTCGCGGTAGGTGTAGTGTCCGTAAATCGGCTCGTTCTCGAGAACCCTTGCCGGAAGCCCGGCTATCTCCTTGACGTTGAGGGCGAGCCTGAGGTAGGGCTCGGCGAACTTTTCGGCAACGCCGTAGACCTGCTCATCGGTCATGGCCTGAATCTGCCTTATTCCCTCCGCGACGAGGCGGACGTGCCTGACGGCCTCGACGATGTTGCCGGTTCCTGCCTCGCCCTTGGTTCTAATCATTGCGGCCCCTTCCCATATCCTCCTCACGGCCTCACCGAGGTTCCTGGCACCGCAGACGAAGGGAACGGTGAACTCGCGCTTGTCGATGTGGAAGAACGGGTCGGAAGGAGTGAGAACCTCGCTCTCGTCAATCATGTCAACTCCCAAAGCCTCGAGTATCTTTGCCTCGGCGACGTGGCCGATTCTGACCTTTGCCATGACAGGAATCGTAACAGCGTCCATTATCTCCTGAATCTTCTCAATAGGCGCCATCCTCGCGACTCCGCCGGCCTTTCTAATGTCGGCCGGGACGCGGTGGAGGGCCATAACGGAAACGGCTCCCGCCTCTTCCGCAATCCTCGCCTGCTCGGCGTTGGTAACGTCCATGATGACTCCGCCCTTGACCATCTTGGCGAAGCCCCTCTTGAGCCTCTCCGTTCCCTTGGCCTCGATAACCTTCAGCTTGTCCATCCTCACCACCTCATTCAGATGAACGTTTTAGTGGATTATAAGCCTTGCCACCAGCAATGACGGATTTTCCTGACCTCCTCCCCTGCCAAGGCGAGGTTCAGCTCAACCCCTCGCCAACGGCGGGGAGGTTTGAGGGGTTCTCATTAAGGAACCCGTTGGAACGGGTTCTTCGAACCCCTCTGGCCGGGCCTTCGGCCAATTACCCCTCCTCTGAGCGTAAAGCCCGCTCAGATTCGGGGTTATGGTTTCCACAACCTTCTTCAAAATGTTAAACGCTCCAACTAAATCCGCGTTAAAAACAAGCCCCATTGCGGGACACTTAAATAATCCCCTAACAAACCTCGCCCCCTCATGAGGCTTCCCGCAAACAGGGCAGGTTTTCGAAGTGAAGGCCTCACCAACAATCACAACACGAATACCATACTCCTCAGCAACCTTTGTAAGGCGTTTGATAACCGTATTGAACCGCCAAACGTGGGAAAGGAGAAAATTCTGCCTCTTGCCTCTATCAGAATTCCTCGCTATTCCTTTCGGATAGCCGACGACAATCTTAGAAACGCCTAAATCATAGAGCTTCTTAACCGTTTGCCTCACCGCCGTGTTGATGTAGTGTTTAGCCTGAAGTTTGGCCTTCTCATGCATTTTCTTGAGTTTCCTACTCGTTTTAGCCCCAGACTTGTTGAGTTTTGACTGATACTCAGCGATTTTTCTCCGCCAGTAGAAGTCAATGCTTTTAAGCGGTCTTCCATTGACCAGAAAGCTTTGTCCGTTCTCCACATAAACGGCCATGAGATTGTTCACGCCCAAGTCAATTCCTGCTGAGAGGCTTCCTTTAGGTTGCCTTGGAACACTAACCCATTCCTCGTCCTCAAGTTTTTCCTCAACGGTGAGGCTCACGTGAGCATACCATTTTCGCTTTATGGGGTCAAAGGTTATTTCCAACCGCCCTTGCTTACCCTTCAAGTGTATTCTGCCCTTGAATTGAATTTCGAGGCGTCTGAACTTCCCAAGGCCTTTTAGAATGAGCTTGTTTCCTTCAATCTTGTACTGGTCGTTTCTGAGAATGATTAAGGGTTTTCTCTTCCCGTCTTCTCTCAGGTAGTTTGGTGGTTTTGGTTTGAGCCAGTTAGGGAGTTCCCCGTTCCTATTCTTCCGGAGGAGCGAAAAGAAGCTTCGCCAAGCTTCCGCATTTTTACGACAGATTTGTTGGATGGTTGCAGAACCGATTTCCCGCTTGAATTCTCTGTAAATAGTCTTCTCGGTTGAATTAAAGTCCACGATTTGCTCTTTGAAGAATTGTTGCCTTCTCAGGTAGTTTACCCTGTTCCAGACTTTTACTCCAAGGTCAGCTAACTGGTGGAGGATTTTTGCTTGTTCTTTTGATGGTTGAAGTTTTACTGTTACTGTTCTCTTCATTTCAAAGTATGGTATGGAGTTTGGGCTTTAAAAGAGTGTTGCTTTCCTGCTTTATGGCTTGTCGGGTGGTTTACAGCATCCTCACCCTAAAGGGCGAGGCTTTTAAAAATGTTCAAAAAATGGCACGAAAAGCCGAAAAGGTTCACTCAAGTTTTGACAGAATCTCAAGGCTCACGTCGAAGTTCTTAACCGAGTGGGTGAGGTAGCCAAGGCTTATGACGTCGATGTCGAGCCCTGCATACTCCTCAATGTTCTCCGGCGTTATGCCCCCAGAGACCTCGATTTTCACCCTATCGCGCAGGCCTTCGCGCTTTAGAGCCTCAATCGTCTCGGCTATCTCGGCTGGACTCATGTTGTCGAGCATTATCACGTCCGCCCCGGCCCTTGCCGCTTTGAGAGCATCTTCAAGGCTCTCGACCTCGACCTCCACGACCTTGTAAACGCTGAAGGCTTTAGCGCGCCTTATTGCTTCTTCCAGGGGGACTAAAGCCAGATGGTTGTCCTTGATGAGTATCGCGTCGCTCAGCGAGAAGCGGTGAGGTTCTCCACCGCCGATGAGTATGGCCCTCTTGTCTATCGGCCTGAGAAGGCTCTTCCTCGTGCCGGCTATCCGAACCTTCGGGTTTACCGCCTTAACTTTCTCGACGAGCCGCCTGACCTCGGTCGCGATACCGCTCATCCTGCCCATGATGTTGAGAGCCGTCCTCTCGACGAGCAGAATGGCCCTCGCGTCTCCCTCAAGCTCGAGGATTACGTCTCCCCTCCTCACGTCCTCGCCGTCGCGTTTTCTGACCGAAACCTTGACGCCAAAGTGCTCGAAGAGGGCTTTAGCTTCTTCAACGCCCGCTATAACGCCGTTCTGCTTTGCGATGATTACCGCTTTGGCTCTGGTTCCCTCAGGAATCACAGCCTCGCTCGTGACGTCTCCAAAGGGGGCATCTTCCTCAAGAAATCTGAGCAGGTATGAAACCGGCATCATTCCCATTCACCTCCCAGCAGGAACTTCCAGAGGGGCAAGAGCCGAACCTTCTTCCCCTCCACCTCGATGGTATCGTCTCGCTCCCAGTTTATTATCGCTAGGCTGTCACAGTCGAGCTTCTCAGAGGCGCTCATAAGCGCCGAAACCTCCCGCTCAAACGTTTCGGGTTCGTCAATGGAATAGCTCACCTGTATCAGCCCGGAAACAATGCCGTCCTCAACCACGACAAAATCAACTTCCCTGCCCCGCTCGTCCTTGAAGTAGTAAAGCTCCCTCTCCCGCCTCCTGAGTTCAAGGAAAACGGCGTTCTCCATAAGTCTGCCGATGCTCCCTCCCGAACGGGGGGAGTAGGCGTTTATCAAACCGGAGTCAATGATGTAAACCTTTGGGAGGCTTTTCTCAATCTCCCTAAGGTTGTGGGAGAACTTCCTGAGCGGGAAAACGAGATAGGCCTCTTCAAAGTACTCGAAGTAGCTGTAGAGGGTGTTTCTGCTCACCTCGACCCCCATTCCCTTCATGTATCTGGCCGTTTTGTTTACCGAAAACTCCTTGGCAAAGGATGCCATGAGGAGCTTTAAAAACAGTCGAATTGCCTTCAGGTTCTTCACGTTGTGCCTCTCGACCACGTCGCGGTAGAGCATCACGTCAATGTACTCAGATAGGGTCTTCCTCTTTAGGAAGGAGTCATCGAGCAGAACGACCTCGGGAAAGCCACCAAACTCAAGGTACTCCCTCAGGAAGGCCTTTATCCTTGCCTCGTCTCTCGTGGAGATGTATCTGCTCGGGGTAAAGCCCTTCGCCCTCAGGAACTCACGAAAAGAGAAGGGAAACATCTCGAAGGTGAGCGTTCTTCCTCGCAGTGCTGATGCGACTTCCCTGCTCAGGAGCTTTGAAGAAGAACCCGTCAGATAGACCCTGAAGCCGTCCCTCTCAAGGGCTCTCTTGACGAAGAGCTCCCAGTTTTCAACCTCCTGGACCTCATCAAGGAAGAGGTACTTCTCCTCGGCATCGGGGAAGAGCTCATAGAAGACCTTTACGAGAGTCTGGAGGTCGTCAAGGCTCGGCGGATATATCCTGTCGTCGTCGAGGGGGAAGAAAATGGCCGCCTTACCTTCACTCCTCAGCCTGGAGAACTTCTGTAGGATGTAGAATGTCTTTCCGGCCCTCCTCGGCCCGATTATAGTTACTGCCTTGTTCACCGCCAGGTCATCGGGGACATTGAGTTCACGTTCGATGCCATCGACGCTGAGATTGAGATAGTCCATTACTACTTGTGCTATGACTTCCTCACGACTCATGTTAAGTGAAAAGGTAAAAATCCTTAAAAAGTTTCCCTCCCAACTTAACAAAAATCCCGAAATCTTGCACTCCCAACTTAACACCTCAGCTCATCTCAAGCATTTTCTCGATGGCCTTCCTGGCCTTCTCGGCTATCTCATCTGGCACTTCCACGCGGTATTTCATGTCCCTGAGCGACTCGTAAACGCTCTGGAGCGTTATCGCCTTCATTCCAACGCAGACGGCGTCCTCCCTCGCGGGATAGAACTTTATATTCGGGTAGAGCTTGCTCAGCCTGTAAACCATCTCCCTCTCGGTGAAGACGACCCACTCGCCCCACTCCGGCGCGTGCCGTATCATTCCGCCGGTGGAGACTATTATGTCGGCCCTTTCCTGAACCTCCGGCTCGCACTCGGGGTGAACCATGAGCTTTGCCTCCGGGTGAAGCTTCCTCGCGCGCTCAACGTCTTCAACCGTGAACTTCCTGTGGACGTAGCAGTGGCCGTTGGAAGGGACTGGGATTACCTTCTTCCCGGTCATCCTCGCGACGTAGCTTCCTAAGTTCTTGTCCGGACCGAAGATGACGACGTCGGAATCGAGCTTTTCGACGATTTTGACAGCGTTGGCGGAGGTAACGGTTACGTCGGCGTAGGCCTTTGCCTCGGCGGTTGTGTTCACGTAGAGGACGACGGGAGCGTTAGGATACTGCCTCTTAGCTTCAAGTATGTGCTCGACCTTGAGCATGTTGGCCATCGCGCAGGTGGCCCTTCTCTCGGGCAGGAGAACGGTCTTTTCGGGGTTGAGGATTTTAGCGGTCTCGGCCATGAAGTCAACGCCCGCGAAGACTATGACATCGGCATCAACGTTTATGGCCTTCCTCGCGAGTTCGAGGCTGTCCCCAAGGAAATCCGCCACGTCCTGAACCTCGGGAAGCTGGTAGTTGTGGGCCATGATTATCGCGTTGCGCTCCTCCTTAAGCCTCTCAATCTCGGCAATCAGCCTCTCCTTGTCCATTTCACACCCCTCAGCGGGGGTAGAAGAGGGGAATTAAAAGGGTTTTTGGACACCTTTGGTTATGGGGGACTCAGGACATCCCTGAGATGTTCTTCTGTGGTCTCCCTCAGGAGCAGTGGAGTGACCCCAATGCTTTCCGCGTGTCTTGCCATCTTAACGTCATCGGTTATCAGAAGGCCACCCATTAGCTTTGCAAGTGCAATGAAGTATGTATCGAATCCAGAAGCTCCAGTAAGGGAGGCAACATCGAGGGCTTCCTCAAAAATCTCATCTTCTCCAATTACTGAGTAAGAAATCGAAAGGGATTCAACAACTTGAGGAATGACGTCTCTGTGGCCGTTTCTCCTGAGCACGCTGGCAATTTCCACAAGCCCGGCTCTTGGAAGAGAGACCTCGTGATTATCGCACAGTTTAACAACGAGTTTTGCCTTTCTGTGTGTTTCCAGCTCTCTTTGATAAATATCCTCAGGCAGACCTTTCCGAGGGAGTAACAGAGCTTTTGCCAAGACACTGGTGTCAAGAATCACCCTCATCTCTACCCCTCACAGAATCAATGGTTTCATCAACGTTCTCCTTAGCCTCAAGCTCCAGCTCATCAATAAGCTCAGAGAACCTTTTCTCTTCAATGTAAATCACTATTCGCTTTGATGGAAGCGAGAGGGGTTTGAGGGGCTTTATAACACCGTTCTCATAAACGGCCTCAATCACCTTAGGCATTTTCTCACCATCGAAACTTCGACTTGAGAATTTAAAAGGTGAATGGTCAGAGCCTGCACTTCCCATCGAAAAAGCTCGGCCTCTCGAAGGCCTTTCTCATAGCCGGAAAGTCCTCGCGGTAGTGGCTTCCCCTGCTTTCTTCCCTCGCGAGTGCACACTCGAGAACGCCCCTCGCGAGCAGTTTCAGCCTCGGGTCGGCCTCGATTCCCTCAAGTTCCCTGAGGCCATCCCTGAGGGTTTTCGCGCTCCTGACGATTCCGGCTTTTTCCCAGAGAAGCTCCCGAAGTGAGTCAACGTCCCCGGCCTCGTAGCCGTGATATGCCGGCTCCTTAACCTCCCTGCACCTCGGCCTTTCCCTCGCTATCGTCCTTGCAACTTCAAGGCCAGAAACAAGGCACTCGAGGAGGGAGTTGCTCGCTAATCTGTTTGCCCCGTGGAAGCCGTTGCTCATGGCCTCGCCTATCGCGTAGAGGTTCCTCACGGGCGTTCTATACCAGAGGTCAACCGCTATTCCCCCCATCGTGTAGTGGGCTATCGGTGAGACGGGTATTGGGTCCTTAGAGGGGTCTATCCCGTCCCTCCGCAGGAAAGCGTATATCTGCGGGAAGCGCTTCTTGAAGTTCTCTATCCCGGTCGCGTCGAGGAAGACTTTCTTCCCCTCTTGCATCTGGCGGTAGATTGCCCTCGCCACGATGTCCCTCGTCGCCAATTCGTTCACGAAGCGCTCTCCCTCGTCCGTTACGAGCTTGGCACCGGCTCCCCTAACGGCCTCGCTTATCAGGAAGACGCCGTTCTTTCCGATGTACCCGGTTGGGTGGAACTGGACGAACTCCAAATCGCGAGCGGGGACGCCTTTCATGAGCGCGTCGCCGATGAGAAGGCCGGTGTTCTCCGGGGAGCCCGCTGTAAACTTGAAGAGCCCCGAGAAACCGCCGGAAGCTATAACAGTCGCGTCGAAGCGGAGGAACTCACCCTCGACGAAGACGCCGTAGGCCTTTCCCCTCTTTATCACGAGCTCATTAGCCTTTCCCCTGACGAAGTGAACACCGAGCTCCCTGGCGCGGAGGTGGAGGAGCTTTGTGATGTGCTTGCCGGTCTCGTTCCTAATCGTGAAGACCCTGCCGAACGAGTGGCCACCTTCGGTCTCGCTCGCCTCGAACTTCAGGCCGAGGGAGAGCAGGAAGTCGTAGGCCTCGCTCCCCTTCGAGATTACGTTCCAAACGACCTCGCGGTCGTTGATATACTTTCCGGCTTTGATTGTATCGAGAACATGAGCTTCAAGCGAATCGCCTTCGAGAACCGGAAAGGCTATCCCGGCCTGAGCGAGGTATGAGTTGCTCCTCCTGATTCCGGGGCCGATGAGAGTGACCTCAAAACCCCTCTTGGCGAGCGCTATGGCGGAGGTTAAGCCAGCTATTCCATCGCCGACGATTCCAATTTTCATCTCACCACCCGGGGAAAGAAGAGGAGAGGTGCTTAAACGGTTTTCTGATTCTCGGAGGAACGGCCAAGCTCAGCCCATCGAGTAGAACCCAACTTCCCAATAAGTTTCCCCTCTAATCATATAGCTTTGCCATTGTATCCACTTGGTCATCTCCCTGGTTCCGTAGCGGTCGAGGCCCGCAATAATGAGTACGTATTCTTTCGAGTTCCAGGGGTTCCGAATCGTCTCAATAACTCCAAAGACCCCCAAAGGAACTGACGAGTTGGGTGGGATTACGCTTATGTTGTTCTCGGTTACCCGAAAGGCCGTGAAGTTCTCCACCGCGTTCGGGTTCCTCCTCAGGAGCCAGGAGCCGTTGAAGGCGAAGCGCACGGGCAGGTTTTCGTTGAGCCGGGCGGTTATGGCGTTGGCAACGGGACCGCCGATGAGTATAAGGTTGCCCCTCAAATCCTCATCGGTCAAATTTCCGTCCGCCTTGACCACGATTGAATGGGCCCCACCGTAGAGCTTCATGTAGGTTTCCCTGAGGCGGTCGGCGAGGGAGTAAGCCGTCTCCCTGTCGTACTCGTTCCCGCTCTCATCGGGGTTCTGCGTCCCGTAGACGATGACAAGCTTTCCAAGGTAACTTGCCCTGTCCAGTACGCTGGGCTCCACAACGGGAGCAACCTTCCTGTAAAATGCGCTCACGTTCTCGGAAGTTGCCCACTCACCCATGTGCCGGGCCAGAGTTGGTGCGTACTGGTAGAGGGTCTCATTGAGTTCTTCCGCCTTTCTGTACTCATCGAACAGGTTCCAGAAGGGCAGGAACATGGCCGACATTGCCTTAGCCCTAAAAAGAACGTAATCCCCTGGCACTCCACACCTCAGGGCAATGTACTCCGCGATGCTCTCTGTGAAGAGCTCGTTGAGGTACGTGTGAAAGGAACTGTAGTGACCCGGGTCGTAGGTCGTGGTAGTCGGGAGTTCGTTCCGCACTTCCTGGAGGTAGTAGCTCATGTTCTCAAAGGTCCTGAAGTTCCGGTCGAGAAAGTCTCGAACAAACGGATGGGTGAACTCGTGGAGTGTCGCCACGACATACGAAAGCATCGTGACATTGTTCGTGTAGTACAGCCCTCCAACGTAGTACACCGTCTCGTTCTCAAAAACGACGTGAGGATGTATGTGAAGCGAATACGAGGCCTCAACCCTGAAGGATTCGTAGGTGTGGCCAAAGAGCCTTTCGTATTCCTCGGGGACACATTCCAGGTATCCCACCAGAGGGCGGGTTATTTCCTCATACTCACTCCTGTGGGCGCTGTAAAAGGTCATGAAATCGCTTTTCCGGGCAAAATTCGCCAGCAGTTCCAGTTCACCAAGGTTGGTCTCGTTCGGCAGGTAACCCAGCAGGGCCAGCCTGCTACTGAATTCCATGATTCCATTATCTCTAGCATAGAGTGGCAGGGAGCTGTTGAAGACCTCGCGGATGTACTTAACGGCCGGGTCGTCCCTGTAAGGCGCGAAATATGTCAAAACATCGCTGATGTAGTCTTTTGGCGCCGTTATGAAGTAGTCGCTTCCGTTGAAGGCAAGAATGTAAAGGACGGCGAAGAGCTCAAGATTGGGGTTGATTTCAATGGAGGGGGCCACATAGCATCCGCTGGAACTCTGGGAACTCTCCTCCGAAGACAAAACTCCAGGTAAGGAAACAAACTGAAATTGAGAGAGCACCAGAACGAGTGAAAGTACAAGGAAACACCTCCACCCCTTCACCGGTCATCACCACAGATAAGATTTATGATATGAAGCTTCTTTTATGCATAATTCCTCCGGAACATCAAATCTTCACCCTTACCAGCCACCTGAGCTTGCCCGCGTCTATGCTCTTCGTCATCAGCGCGCCGCTCTCGAAGACCCACACCGCGAGCCTGAGCACCACCGCGTTCCACAGGAGGAGGTAGATGAGCGCCCCGAGGGCCGTTATGTAGTTGCCACTCGTTGCGCTCAGGAACGCAAGTATCGGGGCGTAGCCGGGGTCGGCCTTCACGAGCAGAGCGGCCACACCAGAAACGTCGAGCCCCATGAAGATGACAAAGAGGGGGATGAGATAGAGCACCTCGACGAGCCCGGCCACGCTGAGGGCGCTCCTGACGTCGAGGGTGAAGAGGGAAACTAAGAGGCTCGTCAGGAGCATCAGGACGAAGAGCAGGAAGGTCCCGGCGGAGAGGAAGATTAGAGGAACTGTCCCGACCGAAACGCCGGCGGAGTGCCCTGAAGAATGCTTTGAAAACAGCGAGGCCAGACAGAACGAAGCTGATAAGGAAGCGAGCACGAGCAGGCTAAAAACCACAGAGGCGAGGATTTTTCCAAGGATTATTGACCTGCGCAAGACCGGGAGCGTGAGAAGGGTTTCGAGGGTCTTGCCCTCCTTCTCCATCGCGACCGAGGCCGCTATCGCCTGGGCGGCGTAGATTCCAATGACAAAGAGCACGAAGGGGACCGCGAGGGCGCCCCTGAGGAGGGCCGAGACGTAGCGCGAGGGCTCTATGCTGAGGACGTCGTTTCCGACGTAGAGCCTGAACTCGGGCCGTATCGATGGCAGAACGCCCTCCCCAAAGCGCAGAACCAGCGCCTTCAGCGTGCCGGCGAGCTTGACAGTCTTGAAATCAAAAACGGACGAGAGCCTCGTCCTTATGAGCAGGTGCGGGGAGCGACCTTCTTCAATCGCCTCGGAGAAGCCCGCGGGGATTACGAGCGTAACCGGCGAGTTCTCATCGATAGCGATTCCGTTCCTTTCGAGGAACGCGACGAGGGCCGTTGAGTACTTCCCGGAGTCCTCGTTGATAACGCTAACTGCAAGCCGAGATGAATGCGAGGAAGACTGGAAAACCCCAAACATAGCTGGTAGGAGGATTAGGGGGAGGATTACAGCCGTGACGAGACGCCTGTCCCGGAGGATGTCCATGAGCTCCTTCCGGAACATGAGCCACAGCTCACCCACTGACAACACCCCCGGAGACCCTCATGAAGACCTCTTCGAGGTTTTCGGCGTTGTGCCTCTCCCTCAGCTCCTCCGGCGTCCCGGCTTCCACAATCAGCCCCCTGTGTATTATCGCCACCCTGTCGCATAGGAACTCGACCTCGAGCATGTTGTGGCTCGAAACGAGGACTGAAACGCCTTCTTCATTGGAGAACTCCTTTATACGCTTCCTGATTTCATAGGCGTTTGCCACGTCGAGGCCGCTCGTCGGCTCGTCGAGGATGGCCAGCTCCGGTTTGACCATTAAAGCCCGCGCGAGGAGGAGCTTCCTCACCATTCCCTTCGAGTACGTCGCGACCCTGTCGTAGAGCCTCGCTCCGAGGCCCGCTATCTCGATTCCGAGCTCGAGCATCTCATCGGCGTCTTTTCCTGTCGCCTGGGAGTACAGCCCGGCCATGAAGCGGAGGTATTCAAGCCCCGTCATGCTCCTGTAGGCTCCCGCCTCCTCCGGCAGGTAGCTTATCAGCTTCCTGACCTTCTCGGGCTCCTTAACGACGTCGTGCCCCATCACTTCAGCTTTTCCCCTGTCCGGCGGGAGAAGCGTGGCGAGAATTTTCAGTGTGGTGCTCTTCCCTGCTCCGTTCGGCCCGATGAGGCCGAATATCTCGCCCTCGCCGATGGAGAAGCTCACACCCTTCAGGGCCCACACGCGCCCGTAGGCCTTTTCGAGGTTTTTCACGAGGACCGCAGGCTCGCTGGACACTCCGCCCACCTCTGGGGGTTCCAAAGATGTCAGACTGGGAGTTGGATAGGATTACTTATAAGAATTGCGTTTCTTGTGTGTTCGCTTCCCTTTTTTCACCCGAACGCGACGGCCCTCTTTAGGCTTGTTAGATAGACGAAGTAGTGGTAGTTCATCAGGTCCTCGCCGCTGTTTCCCGAGGGCTTTCTGTTGAAAACATCAGGCGTCCCGGTTATCAGCAGGATATAACTCCCTCCCCTCGGGTTCCTCAGGGCCTCAACGAGGAAAACTCCTTTAGAATATTCAACCCCATCGAGAACGACAGAATTACCCCGTATCTCCATGTATCCCTTGAGCTTGCTGACAGCGGGGGAGTTCAGCGGTGCGATGACAATAACGTTGCCGCTTTCGAGCCCCTTCGTGAAGGTTACCTTAAAACCAGCCTTTTTGAGGGTCTCAACGTAGCTTTTAACGTATTCGCTGTTCGAGAGATTTCCGGCAACGTACAGCTTAACGCCCTCCGTTTTAAACGCCATGAAGGCCATTCTAATGGTCGGTTCCGGGGAAACGTTCTTCCAGAAGCCCTCCTTATACCAGTTGCCCATCAATCTCGCGAGCTCGGGCATGAAGCTCTCGAAGGTGGGGTATTTTTCTTTATTGGGTATGTATTCCGTTAGGTACGCCCGATAAACCCTCCCAACGAGGTAGAACCCAAGGGCTTCCTGGCCCTTTATGAACCTCTCAGCGCTCTGGTTTCCCTCCGTTTTGAGGATGTAGTAAGCTTCAAACGCCCGGACAAAGGTCTCATCAAGGTAGGTCTTCCAGCTGGCGTATCCCATAGAAGTCATGACGTCTTTCACCGGCGAGAACATTTCCTCATACTCCTTAAACTCCCGGTAGTGTCTCCCCACCGCGGGATTGACGAAGCTGTGGGCAAGCTCGTGGGTGGAAGCACTGCAGTAGGAATAAGTCCCGTTGGAGAACGAGCAGACGCCGAGGAACGCGTAAACGGTATTGTTCGTCCACCCGCCGTAGCTGTAGTACACTTCCAGAGGCTGAAGGACAAAAATCCAGCGGCTCTTTTTCTCCCTAAAGAAATTCTCCTCGAAGCGGGGGAGGCTGAAAACGTCCGGATTCTCCTTAAGGAACAGCCCTATCTGCTCCCTGTAAAACTCTTTGTGGCTCTCGTAGAAGGCTGAAAAGTTCGAGTCCTGGGCGAAATCTTTTATGGCTGTGGCGAGTTCGTTGAGGAGCTTTTTATCCCCGTGAACTCTTCTCACTAGGTATGCACTCCACTCCGTGGAGTTCAGCTCCATTGCAAACTTGGGAATGGCGTCGTACCCCAAACCCTCCCTCAGGGCTTTTTTAGCGAGGAGCACCGCCCTGTGATTTCCGTAGGGGGAAAAGTAAGACCCAGCCTCCCGGGAGTAGGGAGTAGCGTTGTTGGAGTTCCAGCCAGCGAGGTGGAAAACAACGTTTGTCAGCTCGGTGTAGGGGTTCACCTCGACACAGACGTTGCCGGAGCACTCGGAAACCGGGGAGAGGTTGAGCTGAAAGTCCGGCTTCGGTGGAACGTGCGATTGGGCAAGGTAAAAGGCGAAGAGGAGCGCAAGCAGAGACAGGGGGACGAGCACGTGTTTGGCCCGGGGCACTCTCATTCCTCCTCTCTGGCGTTTGAATTTCTTAGCATGCCCATGATTCTTGAATTGTTTTTCTTTTAATCTTTTAAGACTTCCAGAGAAAAGAAGTGGAACAAAGAGGGATTGAGAATCACTTCCCAAGCGGATAGTTCGGGGCCTCGTTTGTGATGAGTATGTCGTGCGGGTGGCTCTCCTTAACTCCCGCCTGCGTTATGATGACGAACTCGCCCTTCTCCTTCAGCTCCTCGATGTTTCTCGCCCCGACGTAGCCCATTCCCGAGCGCAGGCCGCCGACGAGCTGGTAGAGAACGTCGCTCACGCTTCCCTTGTAGGGAACGACGCCCTCAACGCCCTCCGGGACGAACTTCCTGGTCTTCATGTGGCCCTTCTGGTAGTACCTCTCGGCCCCGCCCTTCATCATGGCCCCGAGCGAGCCCATTCCGCGGTACTGCTTGTAGCGCCGTCCGTTGATTACGACCTCCTTGCCCGGCGCCTCCTTGGTTCCAGCTAAGAGGGAGCCCAGCATGACCGCGTCTGCCCCGGCCGCTATGGCCTTGACTATGTCGCCGGAGTAGCGGATTCCACCATCTGCTATAACGTGAAGCCCGTACTCGCTCGCTCTGTCCGCTACGAGCGCTATCGCTGTAACCTGCGGGACGCCAACACCGGCCACGACGCGGGTGGTGCATATACTTCCGGGCCCGATTCCAACCTTGACAGCGTCGGCGAAGGTTAAATCATCGACGGCCTTCGGGTTGGCGATGTTTCCAACGATAAGGTCTGCATCGACCGCTTTCCTTATCTCCTTCATGGCTTTGATAGCCTTGAGGTTGTGGGCGTGAGCGGTATCGATGACGATGACGTCAACCCCAGCCCTATCAAGGGCCTTCGCTCTTTCAAGGTCAAATGGACCAACCGCCGCCGCAACCACCAAATCGCCGTTCTCGTCCCTGACGGCGTTCTTGTACTTTCTTCTCCTCGCCAAATCGCTCATCGTGATTATGCCAACGAGCTTCCCTTCAGAGTTCACAACAGGAAGCCTGTCAATCCTGTGCTCGAACATCAGGTTGAGGGCTTCCTCTGCCGTTACGCTCTCTGGAACCGTTATCGGCTCGCCGGTCATTACTTCCCTCACAAGCTTTCCCGGCTTGACGGCAATGTCCTTCTTGCTTATAACGCCGACAACTTTTCCGTCCTCGACAACCGGCAGGCCGTCGATGTCGTTTTTCTCCATCAGGAAGAGGGCGTAGTCAATCGTCTCGTCGGGTGAAATCGAGATGACGTCCTCGACGATGAAGCGCTCGGCGCGCTTGACCTTCCTGACCTGCTCGACCTGTTCGCTTATGCTCATGTTCCTGTGGATTACTCCTAGTCCACCTTCCCTCGCCATCGCGACGGCCATCTCCCACTCCGTCACAGTGTCCATCGCGGCGCTGAGAATTGGAATATTAAGCCTTATCCTCGGCGTGATTCTCGTCGAGACGTCAACGTCCTTCGGCTCGACCTCGGTCGGCTGGGGTATGAGAAGAACGTCGTCGAAGGTGTAGCCCTTAATAGCATTAACAAGTTTGTGTTCAAACTTCCCCATTCCTCTCGGACCTCCGCGTCCTTTTTAACATGAACTTGGAGGGCATTTTTAAGGGTTTCGAGCGAGTGATGGCCTGTAAATTCGTCACGTCTAACCGCAGTAATGTGACATTATGACAAAGGGGGTAGGATTTTCGGTGAAGATTCCGTCTAGTGTACAAAAAAGCTCCCGAAAAGCCAATATAGAACATTGTAGTCCGCTCTACGGTGATTGCCATGAGGAGGGGTTACGAAATTCAAAGGAGGGCTTCAGAAAAGCTCAGGGGGGAGGGCCAAACCATTCGTTAGCGCAAGGTCTGAGGAGTTGCTTTTCGAGATTCTAAAGGAAGGTCTCTTCTGGGCCGCCCTCGGGAAACCGTCGGAGGTCATGCCGTTTCTGAGGGGGAAGTTGCTGGGCAACGGATTCAGTGAGAGCTCCAAGAGACAGCTCGAGTGGCTTCTCGACGAGCTTGAGAGGTTCTACGAGCGCGTCGCCTGCTGTGGCAGGGTTGAGGAAAGGCACGTCAGGGCAATCAAGTCCTTCCACAGGGACATCGTCTCGGTGATAGAGACGGACGGGGCTTAGCTTTTTAACCCCTTCCTTCTACCCTCTCAGGGATGATGAGGGAAGTTTCGTCCGAGCGGTGAGGAAACTCGCATGGGCTGACCTCAAAGGCCAAAGGTTCTCCTGAGGCCTTCTTTAACTTCAGCAATCTTTTCTTCCTTCAGGACGCCGAGGCGCTTTCTCACGAGCTTTTTATCGAGGGTGAAGACCACGTAAGGCTTCACGATGCTCGGCTTTATCGGTCTCGTTCCGGGATAGCGGGCAACGTCCCGGTCGGTTATTAAAACGTTGTACTCGGCAAAACCGCTCCCGAGGTTCGACGTTATCTGGAGGGCTATGACGGCGTTTGAAACCCCGTTAAGTTCTTCGTTCGAAACGATTAACGCGGGCCGAAGCTTCCTCCCAACTAAATCAATGAAAGGGAACTCAACGAGAACTACCTCCCACTGGCGGAGCTCATTCCTCGGGCTCATATGGAATTCCTCCAACCTCGTCCCAGTACTCGTCGGCCTCGCTCTCCCAGTCCTCTCTGAGAATCTTCTCAACGGCCTTCAGATAGGCCCTCCTCTCAAGTTCTTCATCTAAACGCTCGTCGAGAAGAAAGCGGCGGAGGGCATCTTTAATTACCTCGCTTCTGCTTGAGTACAGGCCCTCTTCAACGAGCCTGTCCATCCTCTCCGCGAGACCCTTTGGGATTCGGGCCGAGACTTTAACAGTCGTCGTCACTTCGTTCACCTATGTCCCCATTTGTCGGACAAAATATAAGGGTTTTCCCAACCTTTTAAAAGGAGAGTTGTTAGTCGTAGCCGGGAAGAAAAATGAACGAAAACGAGAAGCTTTCGAAGTTCATCGCCAAGCTCAAGGTTCTCATCGAGATGGAGCGGAAGGCTGAGATAGAGGCCATGAGAGCCGAGATGAGACGGCTCAGCGGTCGCGAGAGGGAGAAGGTTGGAAGGGCTGTTCTCGGCCTCAACGGAAAGGTAATCGGCGAGGAGCTCGGCTACTTCCTCGTCAGATACGGGCGCGAGAGGGAAATCAAGACGGAGATAAGCGTCGGCGACTTGGTCGTGATAAGCAAACGAGACCCGCTGAAGAGCGATTTGGTTGGAACCGTCGTCGAGAAGGGGAAGCGGTTCATAACAGTGGCTTTAGAGACCGTCCCGGAGTGGGCGCTGAAAAGCGTTAGGATAGACCTCTACGCCAACGACATAACCTTCAAGCGCTGGCTTGAGAACCTTGAAAACCTCCGGGAGAGCGGGAGAAGGGCTTTAGAGCTCTACCTCGGCCTGAGGGAGCCTGAAGGGGGTGAGGAAGTCGAGTCCACGCCCTTTGACAAGAGTTTGAACGCGAGCCAGAGGAGGGCAATAGCGAAGGCCCTTGGAAGCCCGGACTTCTTCCTGATTCACGGGCCGTTCGGGACTGGAAAGACGAGGACACTCGTCGAGCTGATACGGCAAGAGGTGGCGAGGGGGAACAGGGTTTTAGCAACTGCCGAGAGCAACGTGGCCGTTGACAACCTCGTCGAGAGGCTGGTTGATTCCGGTCTGAAGGTCGTCCGCGTCGGACACCCGAGCAGGGTCTCCAAAAAGCTCCACGAGACGACTTTGGCCTACCTCATGACCCGGCACGAGCTCTACGGCGAGCTGAGGGAGCTTCGCGTAATCGGGAAGAACCTGAAGGAAAAGCGCGACACCTTCACGAAACCCGCTCCGAAGTACAGGCGCGGGCTGACCGACAGGCAGATTCTCCGCCTGGCCGAGAAGGGCATAGGAACGAGGGGCGTTCCAGCTCGCTTAATCCGCGAGATGGCCCAGTGGCTTAAAATCAACGAGCAGGTGCAGAAGACCTTCGACGATGCGAGGAAGCTGGAGGAGAGGATAGCGAGGGAGATAATAAGGGAAGCCGACGTCGTTCTGACGACAAACTCTTCGGCCGGGCTGGAAGTGGTTGACTACGGCTCCTATGACGTTGCGATAATAGACGAGGCCACGCAGGCGACGATACCGAGCGTGCTCATCCCAATCAACCGCGCGGGGCGCTTTGTTTTAGCTGGCGACCACAGGCAATTGCCCCCCACGATACTCAGCGAGAAGGCAAAGGAGCTGAGCAAGACTCTCTTCGAGGGCTTAATCGAGCGTTATCCCGGAAAGAGTGAGATGCTGACCGTCCAGTACAGAATGAACGAACGCCTAATGGAGTTTCCCAGCAGGGAATTTTACGACGGTAGAATCGAGGCGGACGAGAGCATCAGGAGAATAACGCTAGCCGATTTGGGAGTGAAATCGCCGGAAGATGGAGATGCATGGGCTGAGGTGCTTAAACCAGAGAACGTGCTCGTCTTCATAGATACTGCCAGAAGAGAAGACCGCTTCGAGAGACAACGCTATGGAAGCGAGAGCCGTGAGAACCCGCTCGAGGCGAGGCTCGTGAAGGAAACCGTTGAGGGTCTCCTGAGACTCGGTGTTAAGGCTGAATGGATTGGCGTCATAACGCCTTACGACGACCAGCGCGATTTGATAAGCTCGCTTTTGCCTGAAGAAATAGAGGTCAAGACGGTGGACGGCTATCAGGGCAGAGAGAAGGAAGTCATAGTTCTCTCCTTCGTCCGCTCGAACAGGAAGGGTGAGCTGGGCTTTTTGAAGGATTTGAGGAGGTTGAACGTCTCGCTGACGAGGGCGAAGAGAAAGCTGATTCTGATAGGCGACTCCTCGACGCTGAGCTCGCACCCGACCTACAGGAGGCTGGTGGAGTTCGTGAGGGAGAGGGAGACGGTGGTTGATGCCAAAAGGTTAATAGGAAAAGTTAAAATCAAATAGAGCAAAGTTGTTATGGGTGTTGAGATGGGGAAAATCATAACTCTCTCCGTTCCAGACTGGGTTGATGAGAAGAAGTTCAGGGAGGCCTTTATGAGGGCGTTACTTGAGAGTACCCCCGAGAGAATGAACGGGGAGGAGCTGAGAAAGTTACTCGGGATTAAAGAGACCGAAGACGAAATCGAAGTTCCTGAAGGGGTTGAGAATTTAAGAAAAAAGGACCGGGAGCGGGTTAAATGGCTGTCATAGACACAAACGTTGCCATAGAGCGTCTCAGAAGGGGAGAGAAAATCCACGAGAACATAACCGGGGTTACATTCGTTGAGTTTCCGAGGATTGTGAGGTACTCACGCTTTAAAGGGGACGTTCTGTTTCCAAACCTTGACGATTATCTTCTCGCTCATGAGCTTCAGGAAAAACTCCTCAAGCGAGGCAGTCCTCAAGGCTTTGCAGATTTGCTCATAGCGGCTATATGTATTAATCGGGGCGAAGAGCTGATAACATACGATTCCGACTTTGAAGAGATAGCGAAAGTCTCTTCTCTGAAATTGATTCTCCTCAAACGTTAAGCCTTTAAACTTCTTCCATAACTCGAAACCATGTTCCTCTACACGAAGAACTTCGAAGAGCAGAAGGCGAAGGCGATGGAGGGCCTCATGCAGGCCTTGAGAGAGGGCAAGGTTGACGAGGACATAATAACCCTGCTCGAGAAAATCAACGCGCTTGAGAACTACTTCACAACCTCCTCCTGCTCGGGCAGGATTTCGGTCATGGAGATGCCCCACTTCGGCGACAAGGTCAATTCCGTCTGGCTCGGCAAGTGGCACAGGGAAGTTACCATCGAAGAGGTTTTTGAAGCGATTGGAAAGCACAAGTCCGGCCAGCTCTGGTTTCTTGTCCGGAGTCCTATCCTCCACGTTGGGGCGAGAACTCTGGAGGACGCCGTTAAGTTGCTTAACCTCGCGATAGGGCTGGGCTTCAAGTACAGCAACATCAAGAGCGTGAGCCACAGGAAGCTCCTCGTCGAGATTCGCTCGACCGAGAGAATGGACGTCCCGCTCGGCGCGGACGGCGAGCTGTGGGTGAGCGAGGACTACATCAGGAGAATTGTGGGCATAGCGAACGACCAGCTGAGGAGGTTTAAGGGAAAGCTGAGGAGGCTAGAGGAAGAGGTTGGAAAGCTCAGCCAGAGCCAGTAAGAAGGGCCATTATTACGCTTATCGCTATCGAAACGAGTTCCAGCAGCTCATCGGAGCGCAGGGGAATTGCCCTTATCGTTTCAAGAGCCCTCTCGATTTCGTCGAGCAGTTCGTAGGCCTTCTCGTTCCCACCGGAGTTTATTAAGCCAATCCTGATTTTGTGAAGGTAAGTAATGGTCTCTTCTTTTATCGCTGAGACAAAAC
This sequence comes from Thermococcus sp. 9N3, assembly GCF_012027685.1. Classification (NCBI taxonomy): domain Archaea; kingdom Methanobacteriati; phylum Methanobacteriota; class Thermococci; order Thermococcales; family Thermococcaceae; genus Thermococcus; species Thermococcus sp. 9N3. The sequence goes on along the minus strand of NZ_SNUV01000003.1, from coordinate 36,863 downwards.
TCGACGCCATGTGCATTAGCACCCCAAAGAGCACTAAAGAACCCAATAAAAAGCCCCAACCGGAGATTAGTCCTGCATCGTTTTGGGGTATGCTCGTATACTTTGTAACCACCACGTAAACAGCCGAGAGTACTGAAACGGCGAGCAGAGCGGAAGCCACCGAAAGTCCTGGTCCAAACAGCATTTTAATCTGCCTTCCAAGCTCAACAAAACTCTCGGCGATATTCGTCAAAGGCTTGATACAGTTGGTGGGAGTCATCAAACAGGGGCTTTTCTTTGAATCAGCAAGCTTACCGAGTTCCACAACGGGTGAAACCTTTGTCGAGTTCAGAGACCGTATAACGGAGAGATAACCAACAAAATACGCCATAAATGAGGCCCAGTATGCGTATATCCACACCAAAAGGGCGTAGTAGGTTAGACTTAGGATAACACGAAGATAAAATGCCCAAGGGGCGTGGGTCTTAACGTACGGGGAAAGGTAACCAAGGAAGTCTACCCAGCCGCTGAGACCTAAACGAAGGATGTCAAGAAGGATAACCCCAATCATTACGAGTACCGAACCCAGGACAATTTTATCATGGTACTCCCATGTTTTTAAACGTTCGTTAGGAATACCCAAGAGCTTAACGTCTCGATTAGCCCCTCTAGAACGTGAATCTTCATTCTTCCAGTGCTCCAGAGTCTCAATGAGGTTGATTGCGGGCTTGGAGAAGATTATAATTCCGAGGATTGTGACGAGAATAGGACCGTAGGGAGTGTCTAGGTTCAGGTTGATAAACGGGAAGTGCGGCTTACCCGAGGAGAGCACCGAGAGAACGAGCGAAATAACAAGTTCAATCAGGATAATCCGCCAGTACCTTTTGGAAAGACCAAACCATTTGGGGTCTCCCGTGGATATATCCTTGAAATCCGGCACGGACATCCACACACCTCCAAACTTCAATTGGAAAAGCGGTTTTAAAGCCGTTTTCACTCCTCAATCCCCGCGAACCTGAGTAGGAATGCCAGACCAAGAACTCCCCAGAGGAACGTTGTTATGAGGGATGCCCTTCCTCCCGTCCCAGAGAGAACCTGGGAGGCACTCACGGTCGGGAGGAATACCAAGATTTTTGCAAGCCACCCCGGAAGAACGCTCGCCGGATAGTAAACCGGTGGAAAGACCGTTAGTCCGGTAACGAGAAGGTTCGAGAGCCTCATCACCCTAATCGGCTCCTTTCCCTTAACACCCAGGAGGAAGCCAATTCCGGCACTCCAGAGCCACAGCGCCGCTATCGCCGCGAGCATTCTCGAGAAGGCATCAACTCCGAGTCTCCAGACGAGTATCGCCGTTAACAGGACGACGTAGGGCAAAGCCGGAACACTCATCCCGAGGGAAATACCAAGGGCCTTTCTCCAGTTGCTTCCAGGTAGGCTCATGATTATGTCGTAGAACCGCGAGCGGGTCTTCATCCCGACAAGCTCTATCGCAAGGTCCGCTATACCAACTCCAACGACGAAGCTCACCAGCGCACCAGCTAAAGCGGTGTTCAGGAACTTTCCCCCGCTGACGACGTAGACTATGAAGATGAAGGAAAGGGGCTGGAGTGCGAAGCTGAGGAGCGAGAACCTGCCCCTCGTGAGTGCCCTGGCGTAGTACTCAATGATTGCCATCATCGAGACCACCCGCAATGAAAACGTCCTCTATGGTGAGTTCCTCGACCTTAAAGGGCACGCCGGCCCTTTCAAGGACCTCAACGGCTTCTCTCTCCTCAGCCTTCGAGCGGATGTAGACGTAGGTATTCCTCCCGGCCCTCCTCGTCAGGAAGCCATCAAGACGGACCTCGCCGAAGACGACGACCTTTGAATGAAGCCCCCTGAGGTATTCACCCGCAATCCTCTCCGGCCTTCCGAAGGCCTCAACCCTTCCCTCCCTTAGGAGAAGAACGCGGTCGCAGACGCTGGATATCTCGTTGAGGTAGTGGCTGGTGAGAACTATAGTCGCTCCCTTAGCTCTCTCGCGGAGAACTTCCCAGAGCTTGAGCCTGCTCTCCACGTCAAGGCCAACGGTCGGCTCGTCGAGGAAGTACAGCCCGGCATCGGTAGATAGCACCATCGCGAGGAGAACCTTTCTCATTATACCGCCGGAGAGCGTTGAGACGGCCTCGTCCGCGTAGCTTATTTCAAACTCCTCGAGCGCCCTTTTAACCCTTATTCGAGCCTCTTTTCTCCCAACGCCGCGCATTCTGAGATAGTAATAGACGTAATCCCTCGGCGTGAGCGTGTAGAAGTGGGCTTTGACGTCCTGCGGAAGGAGGACGAAGAGTTCTTTCGCCTCGCAGGGGTTCCTTCCAAAAACTCTAACCTCTCCGGAGTCGGGCTTCAGGAGGCACGTCAGAATTCGTATCAGCGTCGTCTTTCCAGCACCATTCGGCCCGATTACGCCGACTATCTCGCCTTCCTCGATGGAAAAGGAAACGCGGTCGAGGGCCACCTTTGGGCCGTAGAACTTCGAAAGGCCTTGAACCTCAACGGCGAACATACGAGAAGAGTTCTCGCGGAACTAAAAAGGATTTTGGAAGTTAAAGGGGAGAAGAATCAAAGCCTTCAGTCGAGGTCGCTACCGAAGTCGTTGCTTCCGCCCTTGTCCTCCTTGTCCTTCTCGAGCTTGCTGGCGGCGATGACGTCGTCGATTCTGAGTATCATTATTGCCGCCTCGCTGGCGCTCTTGATGGCTTGCTTCGGAACGCGGAGCGGAGCGATGACGCCCTTCTCCATCATGTCGGCCGGCTCGCCCTCGAAGACGTCGACACCGATGGTCGGACCCTTCTCCTTGTGGGCGGCGATGACCTTGACGAGGGTCTCGACCGGGTCGAGTCCGGCGTTCTCGGCGAGGGTTCTCGGGATGACCTTAAGGGCCTCAGCGAAGGCCTCGATGGCGAGCTGCTCCTTGCCGCCGACCTCCTTGGCGTACTCGTCGAGCTTGATGGCGAGCTCAATCTCCGGGGCACCGCCGGCCGGGAGTATCTTGCCGTCCTCAACGATGTCCTTGACGACCTTGACGGCGTCCTCGAGGGCCCTCTCGACCTCGTCAACGACGTGCTCGGTTCCACCGCGAATGAGTATGGTGACGGCCTTCGGGTTCTTGCAGCCCTCGACGAATATCATGTTCTCGCCGGCAACCTTCCTCTGCTCGACAAGCTCAGCCTCACCGAGGTCCTCCGGGGTGAGGTCGCGGACGTTGGTCACAATCTTGGCGCCGGTGGCCTTGGCGAGCTTCTCCATGTCGCTCTTCTTGACGCGCCTGACAGCCATTATGCCGTACTTGGCGAGGTAGTGCTGAGCCAGGTCGTCAATGCCCTTCTGGACGAAGACGACGTTCGCTCCGACCTCCTTAATCTTGTCAACCATCTCCTTGAGCATGCGCTCCTCCTGCTCGAGGAAGGCCTGGAGCTGCTCTGGGCTGGTAATCCTTATCTCCGCATCGGTCTCGGTCTCCTTGACCTCGAGGGCGTCGTTGATGAGCGCAATCTTGGCGTTCTCAACCCTCTTGGGCATGCCGGGGTGAACGACCTCCTTGTCGATGACGACACCGCGGATGAGCTGGGTCTCCCTAACGGAGGCACCCTCCTTCTTCTCGAACTTGATGTTGTCGAGGTCAACCTTGTACTTGTCGCCGACCTTCTCGGCGACCTGCCTGACGGCCTCAACGGCAATCTCGGCGAGGTACTCGCGCTCCTCCTCGGCGGCCTTTCCGGTGATTGAAGTCACAGCGGCCTTCTTGAGGGTCTCAACGTCGTCCGGGCTGACCTCCTTGGCGATGCCCTCAAGAATCTCCTGGGCCTTCTCGGCGGCAAGGGCGTAACCCTTGATGATTATGCTCGGGTGAATGTTCTGGTCAAGGAGCTCCTCAGCCTTCTTGAGGAGCTCGCCAGCAATGACGACGGCAGTGGTGGTACCATCACCAGCCTCCTTGTCCTGAGTCTTGGCAACCTCAACCATCATCTTCGCGGCCGGGTGCTGGATGTCCATCTCGTCAAGGATGGTGGCACCGTCGTTGGTGATGACGATGTCGCCAAGGCTGTCAACCAGCATCTTGTCCATACCCTTCGGGCCAAGGGTGGTCCTTATAGTCTCGGCAACGATTCTAGCGGCGAGAATGTTAAGCCTCTGGGCGTCCCTTCCGACGTACCTCTGGGTTCCCTCGGGCAGAATAACGACCGGCTGTCCAGCGAGCTGGGCCATCTCCCCTCACCCCCTCCCTTTTTCTTTTTTACGGGATGAGGTTTTTTAGTAACCTTAAGTGCCTCCGCGTTATCATTCCTTTGGCCTATTTATAAGCTTTTCGGTGAACTGTCAGACAAGACTTATAAATCCCTACTAGAAAGAGTAATCATGAGCATGAGGAAGCTAATCCCAATTGTGGTACTCACCCTCGCCGTGGCATTGGTAGCGTATAGCCAATTTCAAGCTGGCGGGCTGGAAAAATACCTTGAGGACATCAACCAAAACCTCGACTACGTAGCCGTCGTCAGAGTATACAACTTCACGACCCTCGTCCTCAAAGAGGGAAATCACTATCTCGTGGTTGAAGAACCCGACGCATCGGGAATATGGAGCCTGTTCAACGGGACCGGGAAGACAGTCAGGTGGACGATATGCGGCAGGGGCGGCCAGAACAACGGAACCCAAGAGATTCTGGGGCCGGTTGTCTTTATGAACTACCTCCTTCCGGTCCTCAACGGAAGTCCACTCTACGACAGGAACGTCACTTGGGGGAACCCGATTGAGGTCACACTCGTCAGAAAACCCGGAGTTCCACCTTACGAGAACGTCACAATAAATGACACCAAATACGGCCCTCAGACGTTGCAAATCCCAGTGAACGACTGGATTAGGGCCAACTTAACAGTCTCGGACGGGAGGCTGAAGAAGGCAGTGATAACCTCAAGGTACCCTGACTACTTCAACTTCAGCACAAGCACCGTCAGGGTCGAGATAGAAATCGTGTATCGGGGAGAAAAAGACTACGAAAAGCTGAAAGCGCGCGTTGTGGAGCGCTACACGGAACTGCTAAGGGCCTGTCCAGGGGAACCCTCCATAAACTGGTTAACATGAACGGCAATGCCAAGTTCCTCAAGCCTCTCCCGCAGTTCCTCAACCTCTCTCCCCGGCCAGCAGTGTTCCGAGCACCAGTCCTCGTCCCTGGGGTTCGTTAAAGGCCTTCCAACGAGTGGATTCAGGACAACGTAGAAGTCAGTCTTCACACTCCTAAGACCCTCTTCAATGTAAGGCCACGCGTCAAAGCCCTTCGCCACAGGAATTCTGAGTTCGAGAGGGATTCCGTAGTCCGAAACGACCTCAAGACCCCTCAGGAAGAGCCTCCAGAGCTTTTCCGCGGGCTTTTCGGGGAGACCGTATAGTGCCGGAGGAGCCTTGAGGTCGGTTGCTATGTGCTCCACCAGGTCAGCCTTCAGGAGCTTTTCAAGGGGTCCAACGAGGGTTAGGTTCGTGTTGAGGCTTACTGGGACGTCCAGAAGCTTAACCTCCGCGAAGAGCGAGCTTAGCTCCCTCCACTGCATCAGCGGTTCGCCCCCGGTGACGTGGAAGTAGTCAACGAGAAACGCGCTCGCCTCGAGCTCGTCGAGGAGGGCTTTTCTATCGAGGGGGAAGCAGTCGAGGCCTTCCGCTATGCGCCAGTTGTGGCAGAAGGGGCACCTGAGGTTGCATCCGCAGAGCCAGAGCGTGAAGGTAACCTTCCCGTGAACGTCGACCATGCTGACGCTCTTCCACCCGCTCGTGAGCATAGAAACACCCCCAGAAAAGAAATCAGGGAGAGTAGTGCCTCCTCGTCCAGAACTCCTTCTTCCTGAAGGGGTTCCAGTTCTTGAGCGGTCTGTAGTAGCCGATTATTCTGCTCCATATCTCGACGTTCTCGCTCCCGCAGCGCGGGCAGTGGGTGTGCAGGCCGGTAGTTGAGTAACCGCAGGCGTTGCAGACGGTTATTGCGGGAGTGTAGCTCCAGTAGACGAGCTCCGTTCTCATGAGCCTCTTAGTGAGCTTCGCAAGGGCTTCGGGGTCCGGCTCTTCGCCGAGGAAGATGTGCATCATCACCCCACCTGTGAAGCTCCTCTGGACCTTCTCCTCAATCCGTATTCTGTCGGCCAGCTCCAGGGAACCGTAGTAGGGCGCCACGCTGGTCGAGTAAATGGGGTTCTCCGGGTCGCTGAGGTACTCTTTCAGCTCCGAGAACTCGCGGAGGTCCTTTATGGCGAGCTTCGCCGCGGCGCTCTCACCGGGAACCTCTTCCACGTTCCAGGGCGTTCCGGTTTCCTTCATCCACTCCCTCGCTTTGGCAGTCGCGAACTCCACCATCTCCTTCATCAGCTCCGCAGCTTTCAGCCAGTCCTTTCTCGTTCCCTCTTCCCAGAGCTTCGGCTCGTTGAGGTAAATCGAGGCCGCCTCCGGAAGGCCGAGGATTCCGACGGTGTTGAAGTGACTGCTCGGAAACTCTTCAAGGTAGAGGTGAATCATGCTGTACATATGCCGGTAGGAGGTGATAAGCCTCACGTAGCGCTCCCTGAACCAGTCCGTTGTTCTCCTCACGACTTCGAGAACCCTCTCATACTCTTCCCAGAACTTATCGTCGTCTCCTCTAGCCTTAAGGGCGAGCCTCGGGAGGTTTACGGTCGTAACGTTCACCGAGCCGGTGACGTCGGGCATCGCCCAGAGTCCGCCAAAGCGCCCCCTCTCAAGCCTCTCCAGCGCTTCCTCCTCGGCGCTCTTCCCGGAGACGCCGAAGGCAAAGGCCATCTCCGTCTTGTCGATGGCAATCCTGCAGCACATCGCGTAGCTCGCGTCCGGGTCAACGACGTTCGTGTTCAGCCAGTAGAAGCTCCCGCGCTTCGACGCCGTTCCAAAGACCGCCTCAAATATTTCGGGGTCGTCCCAGAGCATCTTGGCAGTGACCATCAGCGTCGGAATCGGGAAGGTGAAGGGCTGGCCGAGCGCGTCTCCCTCGCGGAGGACCTCAGTTAGGGCTATGAAGAACTCTTTGGCTTCCCTCTCATACTCGCCGAGGGGTTCGGCCTTCTCTCCAGCGTAAACCGCGTGGTCGCCCTCGAGCATCTTTTTGGGAGCGTCAAGCGTTACGGTGAAGTTAGTGAATGGAGTCTGCATCCCCACCCTGCTCGGGTAGTTGAGGTTGTAAACCAGCCTTTGAATCTGCTGTCTGATTTTACGCCTGTCTAAGCCCTCTTTTCTGATGAAGGGCCCAGCGTACCACTCGACCGAGCTCAAAGCCTGGGCACCGCTGAAGTAGTGCTGCATCGTTATGAGGTAGTTCGCTATGTGGTCGACGTAGGTGTCGAAGTGCCTGGCAGGTCTTGAGACTATGGTCGGAGTCTTGAGACCCTTTTCGAGGAGCCTCGCGGTGCTGTGGCCAGTGCAGTAGGGGATGTAGAGGCTGTAGGGGAGCTTGTGAATGTATATATCGCCAGAGAAGTGCGCCTCCCTGCCCTCCTTCGGGACCAGTAAGATGCTCTCCTTTAAGGCCTCCTCCATCACGTAGGCGAAGAAACCCGTCGGGCCAGGGTATCGGTTGGCGTTCTCCAGAACGTCCAGACTGCTCCAGCCCGCGTACTCCTGAATGATGTCCTTCTTTACTGCCTCCATCTCGACCACCTGGATAAATTGTCCAGGTTCTTGAATTGTGGCCACGGCCTATAACCCTTCCCTTTGGATACCTGGACATAATATCCATTACCCGGGAAGAAGTGCGGTGAAACGATGAACTGAGTAAAAAATCAATGAACAGACGACGAACAAAATGACAATCCGGTCGGGTTGAGGGATTGAATGCGACGGTAACTTGTCGAATATCCAAAATTAGCCCGACAATTTTACCGAACTTTTTTGGTTTTATGGATACCATAGCTTTTTAACGGGTTCGGCCAACCGAAGGGCGGTGATGTGAAATGGACATCAAGAAAGAGTGGGAGAAAGCTTTGAGCGAGAAGGACTGCGAGAAACTGCTCGAGCTCTTTGACGATTACATCGACTCAATAGAGACCGAGGAGGAGCTCAGGGAAGAGCTCAAGAGGCTTGGAGAAGTTGCTGTTCAGTGCAACGACCCCTACGACCTGCTCCACGAGATTGGGCACGTTTACGCTCACCTCGACGACGTCGAGAGCGCGATAAAGCTCTACAAGCGGGTCGTTGAGAAGAAGGACGACCCCGAGGAGTACGCGACGGCGCTCTACTACCTTGCCGATGCCTACGAGCACTTCGGAATGCCGGAGAAGGCGATAGAGACGTACCAGAAACTCCTTGAGCACGAGGAGAACGTCCTGAAGAACGACAAGGAGATAGCGCTGACGTTAGCGAACCTCGCGGTGAACTACGACGAGCTCGGCGAAACGGAGAAGGCCATAGAGCTGATGGAGCGTGCGAGAGAAATATTCGAGCGCATAAACGACGAGAAGAACAGGCTCATAAGCCTGCTCGACCTGGCGCACTTCCACTACGAGCTCGGGGACTACGACACAGCAGAGGCGCTGATTAAGGAAGTCTTAAGGAACCCGCGCGACGACGAGATTGAGATAAACGCCAAGCTTGTCGAGGCCGAGATTCACGCGGGCAGGGAAGACTACGACAGGGCTTTCAAGGCCCTTCGCGAGGCCCTGCTGAAGGCAATCAACGTGAGCGACGATATATTCGGCGTCGTTTTCGACACGCTGGTTGACTTCATCGAGGGGCTGTTCAACGAGAACGCCTACGACACGATAGCGAGGAACATGGAGACCTTTGCCGAGCTCTTCGAGGACGACACAAGGCATTTCTTCAGGGCAATAGCAGAGCTGGCGCGCTGGCGCGCTGGGGACGAGGAAGCAAAGAAGCGCTTCGACGAGCTTTACGCGAAGGTGGAAAACGAGGAGCTTCGTTCGATACTCGACGAGTGGAAGAGGCCGAAGCTGAGCCTGAGTTTGGGGCTTTAAGTTTTTGCCTCTTCTTTCAATCCCTTTGCATAACGCTCTATCTCAAGGAGACTCCTCCGAATTACGTTCTCGCCGGCGTTCCAAATCTCTATCCCAATTACGTTTCCCTGCTCATCGTACTCGAACTAGATGTCCTCATTTACCTCATCGGTATCCGCTACCGGACCCTCCTTGAGGAGAATGTAGAGAATATCGGCCTTGGGGTCGTATCTAATCTTCATAACGAGCAAATCACAAAAAGAGCTCAAAAATGTTACTCAATAAGAAATAGAGGGAATTCAAATCCTCGAAACGGTCTCGACCTCGGCGCTCTCGACGTTCTCGACGTTCCTAAAGGCCTCGAGAACCTGGTCGAGGTCGTAACCTTCTTCGTCCTTGGCCAGGACGTAGAACTTGAGGGCGACGAGACCGAACGCTATGGGCTCGCGCTCGACCTTGGCAAGACCGAACTTCTCGGGGAGAGCCTCCTTGAGCTTGGCCTCGAGCTCGTCGAGGTTGACCTCGGGGTCGGTCGGCATGACCTTAACAACCGCAACCATATTGTAGTCGCTCATCTTTTTCACCTCCTAGTTCACGGCCCCTCCCATCCGCACTTGGGGCACTTGTAGGGAACGCTGAGGACCCTGCAGGATTCGCAGCGCCAGATTATCGCCTCGCCACAGTTCGGGCAGACGAAGTGAGTGGCGTGCTCCCTTGGGGTTATCTCCTTTCCGCATGAGGTGCATACGGGTATCTCGAACTTCATCTCCACTGCGAACACCTCCAAGAAAGGTGGTTTTTAAATCTCTGGTGAGCGTTGCCCGGCCGATTTATAAGCTTTTCCCCGGGCAAGATTCACAACGGCCTTTGAGAAAGCGTGACCAAGGAAACTTTGCCTACAGCCTTTGAGAAAGGCTGGCGAAAGGAACGCCCTTCTCACCAAAGGGCAAAAAGTCAGTCGTGCACTAACGAAGAGCAAGTTCATACAGGGTTTAACACCAAAACTCCTTGAGATTGTTTCAAATTCCTATCGGCGTCCTTCGGACGCCTTCAAAGAGAGAAAATCCTCACAAAAAGGAGCAAATCCAATAGAAACCCCTTCAAAACCTGCACTCTTAAAAAGGCACCTCATCTTCCGCCAGCGCTTGCGCAGGAAGCTTTTGAAAAAAGCTTCACCAAAAGTTAGTAGCTCCTGATCGAGGGCTCAAGTAGAGCAGATTTTGCTCACAAAATCGCGCATCCTCAATAGAGAACACATCCAAAGAACACCTACAAAAGAGGGTTTGCTCTCTTCTTGACGCCCTTCGGGCGTCGATTTTAAATGTAAACCCATAAGCAAGAGGCAATTTGAAAAGTTCTCACTCTCAAAGTGGCCATTCAATAAGAAAATCACTCAAAATAGCTTTCCAGAAGGAGCTACCAACTTTGATGAAACTTTGCCCAGCAAAGTTTCTATGGCGGGCCGGGCGGGATTTGAACCCGCGACCTTCGGCTCCGGAGGCCGACGCTCTATCCAGGCTAAGCCACCGGCCCACCCCGGGATAAATACAGGCCGGGACTTAAAAATCTTAACCCGGGATAAAGCTTTTTAGAGTTCGCGAGAAGAATAAACTAGGTGAACGTCATGGAGCCCCACGAATTCAAGCTCACCGAAGAGGGCATCAAAGCCGTTCTCCCGCCCCTCGAAGCCGAGATAATGGAGCACATGTGGAAGGTAAAAGTGGCAACGGCAGGCCAGGTTTACGAGTACATGAAGGAGAAGCACCCCGAGATAAGGCGCTCTACGATAAGCATCCTGATGAACCGCCTCTGCGAGAAAGGGCTCCTCCAGAGAAGTGTTGAGAAAGGCAGGGGCGGTATGAGGTATGTCTACTCAATAACGACGACGAGAGAGGAGTTCGAACAGAAGGTCGTCCAGAGCATCCTCGACGCTCTGATGACGAACTTCAGGGAGGCAACCTACGCCTACCTGTCAAGGATAAAGAAGTGATGGGCGATGCTCTACGTGATACTCGCCCTTGAGGTTCTCCTAGTCGTTGAAGCCCTCGGAGACCTCGGGGTTGCGATGGCCGGCGGCGCAATGGCGTTCCTTGGTGCACTCTACATCTGGGCAACGAGACACAAGTTCGGAGAGAACCTAATTCCCCTCGAGAGGGAGGAAATGCCCTGGCTCTACGACGGCATAGCTGAGCTCGCCGAGAAAGCCAAAGTCCCAATGCCCAAGGTCTACCTGCTCGATGATTACATACCCAACGCGTATTCCTTCGGCAACACGATAGTCCTCTCCCTGGGTCTCTTTGAAGTGCTCGACGAGGATGAGATAATCGCCGTCGCCGCACACGAGCTGGGTCACATAAAGAACCGCGACACCAAGTGGTTCCCGATGGTAACCTACGGAAGGTGCCTCATGATGATAACAACGCTGGCACTCCTCATAGCAGGAAGCATCCCGGTCAAGGGGGCTGCAACTGTCCTCTACATAGCGTACGAGCTTGCAAGGAGCGACTTTATGAAGAAGAGGGAATTCCTGGCAGATGAAACGGCCCTCAGATTGCTCACCATACCCATGAGTCTCAAGAGGGCCCTTGAGGAGCTCAAGTACTACGAAGACCTCAGGATGAACGTCAAGGTCAACGCGGTTCCGAGCATAGAGCCGGGCATAGAGAGGGAAAAGCGTTTCGCGTTCTTCACCGAAACCCACCCAAGCTACGAGGAAAGAATCCTTAGGATAACGTTTGAGATGAACAACCTGATGAGGATGAAGCAGGTGCAGTGATATGACGGTTGAGATTTTCCTCGACCCAGAGAAAGCCGAGAGGATAAGGCGAATCAGGCCAACAAAGGACGAGTACTTCATGCTCATAGCGAAGCTCGTCTCGCTCAGGGCAACCTGTCCGAGGCTCAGGGTCGGAGCAGTGGCTGTGAAGGACGGCTACATACTCGCCACCGGCTACAACGGCGCACCGAGGGGAATGGACCACTGCATTGACGTGGGCTGTCTCATAGTTGACGGCCACTGCCACAGGGCGGTTCACGCGGAGCAGAACGTCATAGCGATGGCCGCTCGGAAGGGGATAAGCCTCGAAGGCGCTACCCTCTACGTCACGCACTTCCCCTGCGACACCTGCTTCAAGCTCGTCATCAACGCGGGAATCAAGGAGATAGTCTACGAAGAAATGTACCCCAACGAGGCCACCGAGATACTGCTTAAGGAAGCCCAGGAGAAGGGGATAGTGAAGATAAGGCAGTTCAAACTGCCGAAGGAACGCGTTAGGGCGTTCCTCGAGGAGCTCTTCGGGGAGTTCATTTGAGCTTTTTCTCAATCTCCTCCAGCCTTCTGTTTATTTCCTCGAGTTCTATGGCAACTTTCCTCGTCAGCTCGGTTATCTCGCGCTCGGTCTTGTCCACCGCGAGGTAGACCTTGAAGATTATCAGGTATGCCGCTCCAATCGCCACGACGAAGAGGGCATCGAGTCCCCTGCCGAGACCTAGGATATCCTTAATTTCAAGGGCGATTCTAAGGGGAAACAGGGCAACTAGGAGCAAACCCAGAAGAAGAACTTCCCAAAACAGAAAGTCCCCCCACTCAAAATCGCCCCTCCTGTACTTACCGAGGACATAGACCATAAGGGCAAGCACGATTACAAGTGTAATCATCTGAACGACGTACATTCCCATCACCTCAGCTTGTCGAAGAGAAGGTTGAGCGCTATCTTAACACCCTCCAAAACGTTGGTTCCTTTCCTCATCGAGTACTCAGTGTAAACGGCCTTAATCGGAACCTCGACGATTCTACATCCGTTCTTGGAGGCCTCAATTATAATCTCGCTCGACACGGCGTAGCGGTCGCAGGTTATCCTTATCTTCCTCACGCAGTCCCCGCTGAGGCACCTCAGCCCGCTCTGGCTGTCGCTGACGTACTTCCGGGCAAAAACAGCGGTCACCGCGTCGAGAACGAAGTTGCCGAACTTCTTCACGAAGGGCATCTCGCTCGTGTCCCCCTTAAGCCTCGAACCGACGGCGAAGTCCACCTTTCCTTCAGCGACCGGCTTCATGACGCGGAGCGCGTCACTTAGGAGATGCTGACCGTCGGCATCGAAGGTCAGGACTAGCTTTGCGTTCCTCCTGACGGCGTAGGCGAAACCCGTTCCGAGGGCACCGCCGAGTCCCCTGTTGACGAGGTGCGTTAAAACGTGAACGCCGTAGGAACGTGCTATCTCCTCCGTCCTGTCGCGGGAGCCGTCGTTCACGACGATTATCTCGTCCCGCCTGAAGTAGCGGAGGAGGTCCTCAATGACCGCGCCGATTGTCTTCTCCTCGTTGTACGCCGGAACGACGACGTAGCTCGAGAACAGCCTTTCAAAGAGCTCCTTAAGGTGAAGGAGGTTCTCAACCTCGAAGTTGGGCTTGGCCTCCACCTGAAAGCTCATCCTGCCCGCGTCATGGCCGGTGACGAGAACGCTGAGCGCGCCGAGCTCCCTGGCGGGTATGATGTCGTAGCCGTGGTCTCCAACGACAACCGCTTTCTCAGGCGGGACGTTGAGTTCGTCGAGGATTCTCCCGAGCTGGCCGGAGTTTGGCTTCAGCTCCTCCGGAGGAACGTCGTCCCGCGTCGAGATTATGTCGAAGTAGTCTTTGAGGCCGTGAAGCTCGAGGGCCTTCATAGTGGCCTTCCTTGAACTCCTCGTCATCAGGGCGAGCTTTATCCCCCGATTCCTGAGAAAGTCAAGGAGCTCCCTCGCACCCTCAAAGACGAAGCTCTCGTTCATTCTCTCGGTTTCAAGCTCGACGAGAATCGAGTAGAGCTCCTCGAAGGGCCTACCCGTCTTTTTAGACAGCTCTATAAGGCCCTCGTACATCGGCGTTAGGTCGCCTATGAGCTCCTCAGGGATTCCGAGGGAGATTAGCCTCTCCCTGAGCTCTGACTTTATCTCGCTGAAGGGTTTTTCCGCACCCACGAGGGTTCCATCGAGGTCGAAAAGGACCGCCCTGATGTCCATGCTACCACCGAAGGGTTTATTTTCGCTCCCGCGTAGGGAAGCCGGTGTCAGAGATGATAACGTTCCTCGCGCTTATAGCTTTAATCCTTTCGCTCGTCCTCACTGGATACGTCAGGGAGCTCATGAGGAAAGCGGGAATCGTTGGCAGGGACATCCACAAGCCGGAAAGGCCGGAAGTTCCCGAGATGGGGGGAATTGCTATAGTCCTGACCGTTGGAGTCCTCGGAGCGCTGGTGAAGCCCGACGTCCTCCCAGTTTTCCTGCTCTTTGGCCTCGTCGGCGTCATAGACGACCTAACTGCCCTCAGGCAGTCCCACAAGGTAGTCCTCTCACTCCTTGTCTCGATTCCGGTGGCGTTCCTGGACGTGGGGAGGAGCGTTGACATCTTCGGCTACAACCTCAACCTCGGAATCCTATATCCGGTTTTCGCGGTTCTGTTCGTCACAGGCTCGGCGAACCTCGTGAACATGCTGGCCGGGTTCAACGGACTTGAGGTGGGCACGAGCGCCATCGCACTCGGCTTCCTCGCGCTGATGACGGACGGAACGGCAAGAGAGCTCGCGTTGATAGGGCTCGGAGCTTCCCTCGGCTTCCTCTGGTGGAACAGGTATCCAGCCAGGGTCTTCCCCGGCGACACTGGGACGCTCAGCCTCGGAGCTTTGATAGGCCTCGTCGGAATCCTCGGCAAGGTTGAGGTCTATACCGCCATCCTGCTGATTCCGCACTTCCTCGACTTCACGATAAAGGCCCTGAGCGTCCGCTTTGGTGTGAGAAGGCACGGGAGAACGGAGGTAATGCCGGACGGGACTCTGAAGGCCCCACCCTATCCAAGCTTCCTGGGAACAATAATGAGAAGGGTCAGGGTAACGGAGCCGAAGCTCGTGGCAATCGTGTGGGGAATAGAGTTCACACTCGGTCTTCTCGCCTGGGCTCTGAGTCAATTACTTTGACCATTCCAAAGCCATACCTCGTTTTTTCTCCAAAGCCGGTCTCGTAGCCGAACTTCGCGAGCTCCCGCGAGCCGGTGTAGCGAAACACCATAAGGGAACTCCTGAAGTAGGTGTCCCTAACAAGAATCCTCACCGGCTTGAACTTGAGAACCTCAAGCTTGAACTCCTTGTCCTCCGGCATGTGGCCGTAAATGGCCGAGTAGCGCATCAGCATTACCTTGCGGAGCTTGTCAAAGAACATCTCGTCGCCGGGATACAGGTCCCATATCTTCATTCTTCCGTTGACGAACTTGACAGTCCTGACCATTATCGGACTGAGTGTGGAGAACAGAACCTCGTCCTTGAGCTCGGGCTCTTTGAGGACCTTAACGTTGTCCGCTATGAACGTCGCGTCCCCAATCTTGAGGAGAGGGTCGTCGAGGAAGCCCTCGGCGATGGCCTTGATGAGCTCCCCGGAGTGGGACGAGACGTAGAGGGAAACGTCGTCCGAGAGAACCTTAATGCCGGCCTCTGGAAGAAGCTCTCTCTTACGAACCATAATACGGGAGAACGTGAAGTGGTCCGCGTGACTTGTTTCTACTTCGTGGGCCAGCTCTGGAGAAACGAGGTATATCTTCTCTAAAATCTGTGTGTAGACCTCGTAGTTGTAGTTGAAGGGCAGTATCGTTCCTTCCTCAGCGGGTCTCAGCTTGATTTCGATTCTCATTCCACCCCACCCCGGTTTCAACCAGGAAGAATTGGAACTCAAGGTTAATAAGAATTTCGCATGTCAAACGTCGATTCAGTTACAACTCTAAAGAGTCAGCAATGGATGTTGAATATCAAGTAACACCAGCAGAGACAACAGACGACCCAACAAGGTTAAAAAGGACTCCGGTGATAATGACACAGTGGAGAGGTGAGAGAGCATGAGCATTGAGGATGCAAACATTCACGAAGGTTACGATGATTACATCACCTTCTTGAAGAGGCGCATAAGGCAACTCGAGCTCCAGGTGAGGACGCTCGAGGCCGATAAGGAGAGGCTTGAGAGGGAACTCTCGAGGCTCAGAATGGAGATGTCGAGGCTTCGCCAGCCCCCGGCCTTCGCGGGCAACGTTATAGAAGTTCTCGACGACGAGAGAGCCATAGTTCAGAACTACAACGGACCGCGCTTCGTCGTCAGAATCGCCCCGTGGATAGAGAGGGACAAGCTGAAGCCCGGCTCAAGGGTCGCCCTGGACCAGAGGACGATGGCGATAGTCGAGCTCCTTCCAACGGAGAAGGACCCGAGCGTCCTCGGCTTCGAGGTCATAGAGAGGCCCAACGTTACCTACAAGGACATCGGCGGTCTCGACAAGCAGTTGCAGGAGCTCCGCGAGGCCATAGAGCTCCCCCTCAAGCACCCCGAGCTCTTCGAGAAGGTTGGAATCGAGCCTCCGAAGGGAGTCCTCCTCTACGGGCCACCTGGCTGTGGAAAGACCCTCATGGCGAAGGCCCTAGCGAGAGAGGTCAACGCAACCTTCATTCGCGTCGTTGGAAGCGAACTGGTCAGGAAGTTCATCGGCGAGGGCGCCCGCTTGGTCCACGAGCTCTTCGAGCTCGCCAAGGAGAAGGCCCCAACGATAATCTTCATCGACGAGATTGACGCGATTGGAGCAAAGAGGATGGACGAGACGACCGGTGGCGAGAGGGAAGTCAACAGGACCCTGATGCAGCTCCTAGCGGAGATGGACGGCTTCGACCCGCGCGGAAACGTCAAGGTCATAGCTGCAACGAACAGGCCCGACATACTCGACCCGGCCCTGCTGAGGCCGGGAAGGTTCGACAGGCTGATTGAAGTCCCGCTCCCGGACTTCCGTGGAAGGCTCGAGATACTCAAGGTCCACACGAGGAAGATGAACCTGAGGGACGTTGACCTGCGCATCATAGCGGAACTCACCGAGGGCGCGAGCGGAGCTGACTTGAAGGCCATAGCGACCGAGGCTGGAATGTTCGCCATCAGGGACAGGCGTGAATACGTTACACAGGACGACTTCCTCAGGGCCGTGGAGAAGGTTCTTGGAGCTGAGAAGAGGCTCGCCCAGGCAATAGCGATGCACGAGGTCATGTACGGCTGACCTTTTCTGCCCTCTTCGTCCCCTTTATTACCGCCCACGCCAGGGCGTAGAGAACCGCTATGGCGAAGAAGGCTTCCCTGTAGCCAAGCCTGTCTATAAGCCAGCCAGTGAAGTAGGGCCCGACAGTTGCCCCGAAGAAGCCCACCATGTTAACGAAGCCCATAACCGGTCCAAGGGTGTCCTTTCTTGCAGTTTCGGCGGTGAAAGCCGTAACCATCGGGCCAACCGAGTAGAAGGTCAGGCCGAGGACGAGGGCAGAGAAGAAGCCGGGCTTCAAGACGAGGAGAACGATTAGGAGCGCGTTTGAAAGGAAGGCGAGCTCAAGGGCCTTTCTTCCGAGTCTGTCGTAGAGAACCCCGCCGGTGAGGGAACCCGCGATGCCAACCAGCGAGAGGAGGGAGAAGAGGTAAGAAGCCTTTTCAACACCCATTCCCGTCGAGGTCAGGAAGGCGACGAGGAATGTCAGAACGCCGAAGAAGGCCATCAGGGCGAGGAAGTTCGCAATCGCTAAGTTCACCGAGCCGACCTCGATTGAGAGCCTCGCCTTACCCCTTCTTTCCTCAAGAGTTCTGAGGGAGATAACGAGCAGGACTCCAACGACCGAGCTCATAACGGCCAGAATCGGGAAGGCATAGCGCCAGCCGAGGTTCAAAGCAACAGGCACGACGAGGAGGGGAACTATCCCGGAACCGACGGGCGGGCCGAGCATGAAGACGCCGAGGGCGGAACCCTTCCTCGCTCCGTAGGTTTCCGCTATCAGTGCTGTCGCAGGGGCATAGTAGAGGCCGGAGAAGAAGCCGTAGAGTGCTCTGAAGGCCAGAACTTCCCAGTACTGGGAAGCGAAGAAGAGCATCGCGGAGGAGATTGAGTAGCCGAATATGCTCAACGCGAGGAGCCTCTTCCTCCCGAAGCGGTCGCCGAGGTAGCCGGCCGGAACCTGAATGAGCGCGTAGGGGAGGAGAAGGGCAGTCATGAGAAGTCCCGCCTGGGCGTTGCTCAGATGGAACTCGGCCTTTATCATTGGAAGAAGCGGGGAAACGGCCATCCTGTGGGCGTAGTTGAATATCCAGCCGAGGGTTATCAGGATAAGCGGAACGAGCATGTTTCGATGAGGAATTGAGCGCTTAAAAGTTTGTTGGACAAAGGTGGCCGACGAAAGTTTATAAGAATCCGAGCGGTAGTAACGGGGGAGGAGAGAGCGAATGGTCAGCAAGCTGTTGGCGCTCGAGGCTTATCCGAGCCTCCGCGACCTGGACTTCAGAATCCTCAGGGGAGTAGAGCTCAACATGAGGCACCACAAGTGGGTGCCGTTAGAGGAGGTAGCGCGCTTCGCCAGGGTGGACGTTGAGACCGCATCGTTCAGGCTCGGCAAGCTCGATGACATGTCCCTCGTCAGGCGGAGGAGCGACATAGGCTACATCGGCTACCAGCTCACGATACACGGCTACGACGTTTTAGCCATAAGGGCCCTCGCGAGGAAAGGCGTCGTAGAGGCGATAAGCACGACGCAGATTGGCGTTGGAAAGGACGCGGACGTTTACGTCGGAATAACGCCAGCCGGCGAGAAAGTTGCCGTTAAGTTCAACAGGATAGGTGGCAGAACGGCTTCGCGGAGGGCTACCTACCACTCCCACGTCTTCGCCGATAAGCACCACACGAGCTGGCTCTACGTCTCAAGGCTCATCGCGAAGAAGGAATACGACGCTCTGGTTCTGCTCAGTCCGATTGCGAGGGTTCCTAAGCCGATAGCCTGGAACAGGCACGTCCTCGTCATGGAGTTCGTTGAGGGAACCGAGCTGGCGGAGCTGAGGGACGACGAGCTGACGAGGGAAGAGGCAGAGAACGTCCTTGACAGAATCCTCGAGGAGTACCTCAAGATAGTGCGCTTTGGTATAGTCCACTCGGATTTAAGTGAGTTCAACGTCGTTTTAACGGGCGACGACATCTTGATAATAGACTGGGCCCAGCACCTGACCACCGCCCATCCGGAGAGCTACGAGCTGTTGAAGAGGGATTTAACGGTCATAATCAACGCCTTCAAGCGGAGGTGGCGGGTTGAGAGGAGCTTTGATGAAATCTGGCCGGCCTTCGAGAGGGCCTGGCACGAGAGCAGGGGGGAGGGGTATGACGATTAAGTACGAGCCCCTTAACAGGCGCGAGAGGATTGTTAAGCTCTTCCGCGAGGCAATCGAGGCCGAGAACAGGAAGGACCTCGAAACCGCGAAGAGAAAGCTCGACGAGATACTTCACGAGAGCCTCGACGTTGAGCCGGAGTTCTACTTCGAGGCCTGCTTCCGCCTGGCAGACATCTTCCTCCAGGAGGACAACTACCGGGGAGCCGTCAAGTGCGCCCTGAGGGCCATTCTAAGGGCACCGAGCGAGGACCACTACAGGCTCGGCGTGAAGAGGTTAGGAGACATACTCGCGATAATCAAGAAGGAGAACCGCCTGGGGGAGCTGGCCGAGAACATGGACGCGACGCTCAGGCTCATCGAGGAGGACGAGGAGCTACACCGCTTTACGCTCGCCCTCGTGAAGCTCGCGAGGGGAGAAAGGGTGAGGGAGAAGTTCATCCTGCCCGAGTTCAACGAGGTCTTCGAGAGCCTAATCGAGTGAGGAACTCCCTTACGTACTCTTTTTCCGGCGGAAAGGGGAAGTTGTAGGGCTCTTTCTTTGGTCTCTCGTTGTAGTAAGGCCTGTTGCAGGCAGGACAGCCGTGCGTTGCGAAAACCGCCGGCGGAACCTCGATGCCAGCTAAATCGAAGCCCTCTATCGAGTCCCCGTCGAAGATTATCCTGTTGCCCAAGCCCTTCTCAACGAGCCACCTCGCCAGCTGGACTTTACGGTAGCGCTCGATGCTCGGCGGTTCGAGGTTCTCAAGCCCCGTTCCCTTCAGGGGGGTGAAGGCGAAGAGCGAAACATCAGCCCCAATCGAGTAAGCCCTTTTGAAGACATCTACCAGCTCCCTGTCGGTTTCGCCGAGGCCGACTATAACGTGAATCAGAGCTTTTCCCGGACCAAGGACGTCAACCACCCTCTCCGCAAAGTCCCACATCTCGCCCCACTCAAAGTCGGGCTTTATTTTGCCAAAGAGTCTCTCGCTCGCAACGTCAAGGCCAACTCCAACGTAATCGACGCCGAGCCCTTTGAACTCCTCAAGCGTTTCCCTCGAAACGGGCGTTATCGAGACCGAGACCGGCAAGCCGAGGGGCTTGAACACCCTCAGAAGTGCCAGAACGTCGTCGAGCATTCCAGGGTAGTCTATCGTCTGGAGGCATATCCTCCCGAAACGGCCGTTGGGAAGGGCTTGAACGACTTTTTCGAGCTCGAAGGCCGGCCAGATGACGCGGGAGAGCCTGTCGAGGTTTGCCCTGCTGGAGCGCGCCTGGGCGCAGAAGGCGCAGTCGTTGGCGCACTTGCCGGGCCAGTAGGTCATCAGATACGCGGTCGTCGGCCTGGCCAGGAGCTTTGCCCTGATTAAGCCCATCGCTATCGCCGTTCCGTAGGAGACCCTAACGAGCATTGACCTTCCCCCAGATGACGGGCGCGTAGAGGGTTATAAACCCGACCCCCAGGATGAGAGGAAGGAGCGGGAAGACGCCGGCATAACCGTAGAGCTGGGCGACGTAGCCAAGGCTTACCTGGCCGGCGAGCGTTCCAAGGTCAAAGAACATCGTGTAGATTCCCGAACCCATTGTCCTGATTCTCCGCGGAAGGTTGCCGAGGGCCATCAGCTGCATCGCCGGAACCGCCAAGCCAAAGCCGGCCCCGATTAGGGCGGCGCTGACGTAGGAGCGGGGCGGGAGGGTGTAAAGGTTGAGCAGGACGTAGCCGAGGAGGAGCAGGGAGAGGCCGAGGGATATCACTGGAAGAGGCCCGCGCCTGTCGGCGCTCTTACCGCCAACAACGCGCGTCATGAAGGAGAAGAGGCCGATGACCATCATGTAGTAGCCGAAGAGGCTCTGGGGAAGGGAGAGGGACTTGTAGAGGGCGGGGAGGTAGGTGGTAACCCCCGCGTAGCTCATAGAGAAGAGGAAGAGCGTCAGGGAAGCGGAAACGAAGGTTACCCTTAACAGCTCGCGGTAACTGGCCTTCTCGTGCTCCCTCGGCTTGACGACTTCACCTGCCTCGCGCCAAGCTGTGAGCGCGAAGAGTGCTCCAACTCCGGAGAAGAGAGCGGTGAGAGCGAAAGCTCCGGCGAAGCCTATTACGTCGGAGGCGTAGCCACCTATGGCCGGCCCGATTATGTTGCCGAGGGAGAACATCATGCCACGCCAGCCGAGGGTCTCGCCAACCCTACCTGCTGGGGCCAAATCAACGGCCGTTGAGAGGCTTGAAGGGAAGAAGAGGCCCATCGAGAAGCCGTGAATGGCCCTTGCGAAGGCGAAGAGGTAAACGTTGGCACTTATTGCCGAGACCACGTAGAGAACTCCAGCGATTAAGCCGAGCAGGTTCCCGCCGACGAGGGCGTGGAAGCGATAACCTCTGTCGCCGACTGCACCTCCTATGGGCTTGGAGACGAGGGCGAGGAAAGAGGTAACGCCGGCGACGAGGCCGACGAGAAAGGGCTCGGCGTGAAGGCTGACGAGGAACGGGGAAACGACAGGGGTAACGACGCTTATCCCGAGGAAGAAAAAGAAGGTCGAGATGTTGAGGAGCCAGACGTTCCTCATCGAGGCCACTAAACACCAGCCTCCGGCTCGTCCATGCCGTCCTTCATGAAGGCGTAGCTCATGTGCTTGGTGTTCTTGGCGAAGCCCACGTTGCCCCTTGCGTCAACCATGATTATGCCCATGGTGTCTCTGCCAAAGTACTTCGTGGCGAGACTTATCGCGGCTTCGCTCGCCGACTGGGCATCGAGGCCGAGCCTGACGAGGTCGGTGGCGCTTTTAGCGAGGGCGAGCTTTATGGCAACCTCTCCGAGGCCGGTGCAGGAAGCTCCAGCCACTTCGTTGGCGTAGGTTCCGCCACCGATTATAGGCGTGTCACCAACGCGACCGAACATCTTGAGGAAGACCCCACCGGTTGACGTTCCGGCAACGACCTCCTCACCGTCGAAGGCAACCGCTCCAACGGTGCTCCTTAAAACCTCGGGGTACTCCTTGATGAGCTCGTTGAGCTTCTTCCAGTGCCTCGTTTCGCCCTTCTCGATGAGCTTCTTCCTCAGCTCTTCCCACTGCTTGAGCCTCTCCTCCGTTACCGGGTCGTACTCCTCGAAGCCGAGAAGGCGAGCAAACTTCACGGCACCCTCCCCGATTAAAAGAACGTGGTCAGTCTTCTCCATGACCTTCCTCGCGACGCTTATCGGGTTCTTGACTCCCCAGATTCCGGCAACGGCTCCCGCTTCAAGGGTCTTCCCGCGCATTATGGCGGCATCCATCTCGACCCTGCCGTCGAGGGTTAAAACGCTCCCGGTTCCGGCGTTAAAAATCGGGTTGTCCTCAAGGGCTTTAACGGCCTCTTCAACTGCATCGAGAGCGGAGCCCCTCTTCAGCTCGCGCCAGCCCGCTAAAACAGCCTCTCTAACGCCCTCGATGACCTTTGGAATCCTCTCCTCCTTCCTTATCGTGCCCGCTCCCCCGTGAACTATTATCGCGGCCATGAAAACCACCGAAAAAAGTTCCCTCGAAGGGTTAAAAGGGTTGTGGAAACGAGAAGAAATCAGCTGAGGGCCATGTTGATTATCGTCTCACCGATGTTCTCGATGTACTCGAGGATTCTCCGGAAGCTCTCCTTGGCTATTGACTGCCTGTAGTCGGTTGCCTTAATCGTGGCGCGGAGTTCGAGCATGAGCTTGTCTATCGCCTTGAGGTCGCGCTTCTCTATCTGGGCCACCATCGCTTCAAACTTCTCCCTCAGGTAGGGCACGTCAACCTCGCCGGGGTTCTCGGCTATCCTGATGATGTGGTCGCCTATCCTCTCGATTTCCCTCGCTATGAAGAGGATTCCCATGAGGTCAAAGGTCCTCTTGACGATTCCGCTCTCCTCGGTAACCGTGTGCTTGCTGAGAAGCCTGTTAACGGTCCTGACGATGAGGAAGTAAAACCTGTCGAGCTCGTTTTCGAGGTCGTTGATGTCGCGCCTTATCTCGCCGTCCTCGCCCTGAATGAGCAGTTCGAGGTCGCCGAGCATCGAGACCACAAGGGAGTGAATCCGCCTGAGAAGCTCAACAAGGTTCACCTCGTCCTCGTCGAGGAGGCTCTTCGCCACTATCCTGCTGGGCTCGTCGAGGATTATCTCAACGCCAGGGAGGCTCTGGAGGACCTTCCTTATCTTGACCTTGTAGATGGGCATCTCCTCCGTGAAGTGAATCTCAAGGACGTCGTAGCCCTGAATGTAGGCGGAAATAACGAGCCTTATGGCCATGTCCGGCGAGAACTCCCTGGAGAGGCGCAGTATCTTCTTCTCGCTCACATCTCTGGGCTCGCTGGGGAAGATGGTTATACTGCCGTCGGGGTTTATAGTCAGCGGTATTGTGTCGCCCTGCTTGAGGTTGTGCTCCTTGACCCATTTCTTTGGGAGGGAAATTATGTATGAGCTCCGCCCTGTAAACTGTATCTTCCTGAACTCCATAGCCAGCACCGAACGCTATATAGTGGTAGGCGTTAAAGGCTTCACTTCGATAGACTTATAAACGCTATGAGGGACGTTTCATCATGCTCTCAGAGTACGGCAGGGACGCGAAGATACTCATTACGGCCAACGCCTTAGGTCAAACTTTCCTCTGGTTCTCGTTCTTCATAATGCCCTTCTACCTCAAGGCCCTCGGTTACGACATGAAGGCGATGGGAGCCTTCTTCTCGGCCCAGACGATAGTCGGTGGCCTCTTCTTTCTCCTGGCGGGCTACCTTTCGCTCCGCCTCGGCTACCGAAAGACCCTGCTCCTGAGCGCACTCATCGGACTCATCGGAAGGCTCCTCCAGGTGCTCGCTTTGAACGCAACGGTCCTCTTCCTCGGCTTCGTCCTGGTGGGAGTCAACATGGGGCTGAGACAGCCGAACTACAACGCCTACCTAAGCGAGCTGGTTCCGGATGAGAGGAGGCACGAGGCGTTTTCCAAGAGCTTTGGACTGGGGACGCTCTTCAACTCCCTCGGCGTTCTCTTGGCGGGCTTTCTGCCGGGCTACCTCATGGGGCTGTCGCTGGCGGAGGAGACAGCCTACAGGATAACCTTCTCACTCTCGATACTCCAGTTCGTCTTCGTCGTTCCGGCTCTGCTCCTCGTGAGGGACGTTAAGGTCAGGGAGAAGCGGATAAAGTGGGAGAGAAGCTTAGTCCTCAAAATCCTCAAGTTCTCGCTCCCGAGCGCGCTCATAGGCCTCGGCGCGGGAATAACGATACCCTTCATGAGCATCTACTTCAAGCTCCGCTTTGGGGAAACGCTTCAGGCGATAAGCTGGATTTTCTTCTTCCAGCAACTGGCGATGGGCCTCGGCTCCTTTGGATTACCGGAACTCGTAAGGAGGTGGGGCCCAGTAAAGGTCATAACGTCATTTCAAGGACTCGCCACCTTCCTCTTCGCGGTGTTTCCCTCGATAGAGACGTTTGCACTCGCGGGGGCGGTCTACGTCCTCAGGGCCATACTCATGAACATCATCTGGCCAATAAACGACTCCTTCATGATGGGCTTTTTCAGGACTGAGGAAAAAGCAACAGCCAATGGCATAAGGCAGGCCTTCTCGACCTTCATGCGCGGGGTGGGTAACTCCATCGGTGGAACACTCTTCGCGGTTTCATTGGCCTATCCTTTCTACGCCACCGCACTCCTCTACGCCCTCGCGACCGGACTGTTCTACGCCTTCTTCATAAAGCACAACGAAGAATGAGAAAACCGGGCGGAAAAAACCAGAAATCAAGCTTTGGCCAGCTCCTCACCGCGCTCAAAAGCTTTAAAGTTCATTTCCCAGAGCTTCTCGCGGAGGGTCAGCCTTATTCCCTCAAGAAGGCTCTCACGCTTGAGGGGTATCAGGCCCTTTCCGTAGGCGTAGCCGAGCATCAGAACGCCCAAAGTTCTCGGGTTTATCCTGTCTGCCTCGCGCTGGAAGTTCATCATGTGGACGGGGCAGATTCTTCCGAGGGCTTTTTCGATTTCATCGAGCTCCGGGTAGCGCTCCTTCCCGACGAGGGTCGTGGCCGTGTGGATGGGGTAGGCGTTCACTATGGCAACGCTGTCCTTTCCGAGAAAGCGCGCGTTCCTTAACGCCTCAGCAGGCTCAAGGGCGAGCATGAGGTTGGCTTTGCCCTCCTCGATGAGGGGCGAATAAACTTCCTCTCCAAAGCGGAGGTAGCTGAGAACGCTACCGTAGCGCTGGCTCATTCCGAGGGTCTCGCCGATGCGGACGTTGTAGCCCTCGACCATGGCAGAGTTTCCAACGATTCTCGAAAGGGTAAGGCCTCCCTGACCGCCGACTCCGGTAATGATGAGGTTGAACTCCATGAGCACCACCTTGGGGAGTTGGAGAGGGAGAATAAAAAGCTAAGCTCAAAAAAATTCGCTCAGAGGATTAGCTCCTCGAAAATTCTGAGCTTTTCACGGCCCTTCAGGTTTACCCAGTCAAAGATTGAGCCACTGCTCTCCCTCAGCCTTAGGCTCTCAACGAGTTCTTTGTAGATTCCACCGGCTATGCCGTTGGCTATTATCGCGCTTCCCTCGGCCGCTTCTTTGGCCTTCGCCCTGCTCTGGAGCTTGAGAACCTCGACCGAGAAGCCGTAGCGCCCGAAGGCATCTTCGAGGGCATCCTTGACGTCGCTGAAGAACTCGGGAATCCGCGAGAAGCGACCGCTGATGTAGATGCTCTCGGGTTTAACAGAGGGAAGCAGTGAGAAGACGTCCTTGACGATGGCCTCTATCATGGCGCTGTAGCCCTTCGCGACCCTATCGTCCTCCTTCGCAAGCTTTACGAAGTCCTCAGGCGAAACCGAGAACGGGTCTATTCCGGCAACGTAGGACGCGCCACCCTGGAAGAGGACAAGCTTTCCGAAGTCATCGAGGGCGTTGGCCAACGCGTAGGCTAATTCACCGTCCATGAAGCCCATTCCGAGGTAGCCGGGGAAGCCTGCCGTTCCGGCCATGGCATCAACGATTTGGCCGTTCTTGACGGCCATCGCGGAGGTGTAGGCGAAGCCGACTTCGACCGCTATGAGGTTCGTCTCGGAGTAGGGGATTCCCTTCCTCTCGGCTTCCCTCACCATCGCGAGGGCAACGGTGAAGACCTTGTCGGCCGTTCCGAGGTCTATCCTGTTGGCCTTCCGCCACTCCGGGACGGTCGGGAGGTGTATGACGCCGGGGGTGAAGTAAACGTTCAAATCCTCGGCTTCCCTGAGGAGGAGCATGAGCTCCCTCAAACCGACTATCTTGAGCCTTCTCCTCACATCGGCCTCGGTTATGAACGTAGCTAAAGCTATCTCGGCATCGGTGGCTTCCCTCGCGGGTTTGAGCGGTATCCCGTAGCCACAGGGACCGACGATGGCATCAATCTTCCCGTGCTCCTCCTGAACCTCGCGGAGGAGTTCAACGATTATAGCTGGGTTCTCGGTTACCCTGTTCCTGTCCACGGAGACGTCGACTATCACCTCCCCGGTCTCGTCGTCGAAGCCGAACAAATCCATGCTCTTCGTCCCGGAGTCTATACCAACTGCCTTAACCACGCTCCACCACCATCCCCCTGTTGTCAACGCCCGTAACGAAGACCTCTCCGCCGTCGCCGTTCTCGCGGAGGAAATCCTCAACGATGGATTTTAGCCTTTCCGCCTGAGCCTGACCTTTGACGAGGCCGTAGAAGGTCGGCCCCCAGCTCGTCTGGCAGGCGCAGTAGGCTTCGTTCAGCATCAGCCTTATCCCCTCGTTCACGATTTCGCAACAGTAAACGTTCTCCTGGTAGTCGCTCCAGAACTCGCCGAGAAGGTGGTTGAACTGGTAGAGGCCCTCTCCGAAGGTCTTTATGTCCCGCTCGACGAACGCGGGCAGGATTTTCATAAGCACTATCCTCGACAGCCTGTCAGCCAGCTCCGGTGGCATCTTCTTGAGATTTCCGAGTATCTCGTCCTCGCGCTTCCTGATTTCGGCGAGGGCCTTTCTTGGAGTCTCGGGGATTGCCACGACGAAGAGCCAGTCGCCCGGAAAGTCGCCCCTGAAAATCAGCGGTGGAACGACCTTCTCGCGCTTGTCCATCGGGAAGCCACCCTCGTAGATGAAACCGCCGACTTTAAGGGCGTAGAAGCCGAGGGCAGTTATGAGACCGCGCCTTACAGCCAACGCCACCTCCTCAAGCGAGAGGTTCAGGTTGTAGAGCTCGCTCACGGCCCTTCCTATGCTCAGGGCGAGGGTGGTATGAAAGCCTATTCCAACCCACTTCGGGATGTAGCTCCTCACCGTAACCTCGACGGGCGGGAAGTCGTAGCGCTCGCGGAGCCTTGCAAGAAACTTCAACGCGTCTTCGTCGTTGGAGCGGTCCTTTTCAGCTTCTCTGACCTCTATTTCGAGGCGTGGCTTTTCTATGGCGAAGCCAACCGTTCCGTAGAGCCGTCCCATGTCCCCGCTCAGGTCGGGGTTTCCAGTGTGCAGATGAGCTGGCGCGCTAATCCTCACCACCATGTCCATCACCGGGAACTTCGGATACCTATTTAAGGACTCGTGAGGACTCAAAAACATGACGTTCGAGGAGTACTATTCGGCCTTCAAAGCCTACAGCGACATCTATTCCGACGAGTACAGGAAGAGGATTGAGAACCTTGAACCGCTCCTGATGAAGTTCATGAAGGAAAAGGGGAAAGTTCTCGACCTCGGCTGTGGGGCGGGGGGCTTCTCGTTCCTGCTTGAGGATTTGGGCTTCACTGTCGTTGGCGTTGACAACAGCGACTACATGCTCTCCCTCGCGAAGGGTTTTGCCAGAGAGAAGGGCTCGAGGGTGGAGTTCATCAAGGCAGATGCGAGGGAGTTACCCTTCGAAGATAACACCTTTGACTACGTCCTCTTCATCGACAACCTCGTCCACTTCGAACCCCTCGACCTCGGAAAGGCGTTCCGCGAGATGGCGAGGGTTCTGAAGCCGGGAGGAAAGCTAATCCTCCAGTTCACTGACCTTAGGGCACTCCTTCCGGTTCTCATGAACGGACAGGTAATCGGCGCTGAATACTGGATTAGCAAGGTTTTGCCGGATAAGGACGAAAAAACCGTCCTGATAGAGTTCCAGAGCGAGGAGAAGTCCTTCAGGGTTCGCTTCAACGTCTGGGGAAAGACGGCAGTAGAACTCTTAGCGAAGCTCTACTTCCGGAAGGTCGGGGAAGAAAAGATAAACGAGCACACCTACCTCCAGGTTTACACACCGAAAAAATGAATCAGGCCTCGAAGCGAAGCCTTTTGACCACGAACTCCTTATCGAGGGAAGCCAAGAACGGGGCCAGCCTCGGCCCGCGGTCCTTTCCTATGAAGAGGTTGTAGAGTGCTTTGAACCACTCCTTGCTCGGGATTCCGCGCTTCTTGGCAACGTCGAAGATTGCGTTGTTGAGCTCGTCAACGGTGAAGGTATTGGCCTCAATCCAGTCGGCGAGCTCTCTCATCGCCTCCCTGATTTCGGGCTTGAATTCGAGCTGGGGAAGTTCTTCGAGAAGGCTGAACTTGACGTTCTCAGGAGCGTACTTCTCGACCCAGTTCTTGGCGAGCCTGATGCGGAGCCTTATTCTCTCAATGTCCTCGTCGCTCAGGTTCTCGGGAACGTGACCCTGCTCCTGGAGAACCCTGATTATTCCCTCCTCGTCAAGGTGGGGCATCTGGACGAGAGTGACGAGGAAGCGGAAGGGGGCCTGAGCGATAAGCCTCTCCGGAACCTTCGGCATCGAGAGCTCGTAGGTTCTCTTGAGTTCCTCTTCCTCCTCCGGGTTCTTTGCGTGCTCAAGGCCGAAGTAAATCCTCTCGACCTTGTCGAACTCGTCGTAGAGGTTGAGCAGGCCGAGGCCTAGGTCTATCTTGAGCTCCTTATTGGGCCTCGCCTTGGCGTAGATGAAGCGGATTATTCCCGGCTCGAGCACCTCGTAGAGGTCGCTGAGGAGGATAACGTTGCCCTTAGAGCCACTCATCTTGCCCTTCTGCCCCTTGATTCCAACGAACTCGTACATGAGGTCTATCGGTGCCTTCCAGCCGAAGACCTTCTCGGAAATCTCCCTTCCTGTGTCGTAGGAGCTTCCGGCGGCGAGGTGGTCTTTTCCAGCTGGCTCGAAGTCCACCCTGAAGTGCGCCCAGCGCATCGGCCAGTCGACGCGCCAGCGGAGCTTAACGTTGCCCTCCCTTATGTCGGTCTCCCCCTCGCTTCCGCAGTGCTCACAGCGATATTTAACCTTCCACCCGCCGTCCCACGAGACGAACTTCGCCTCGCGCCTGCACTTCGGGCAGTAGACCATAACAGGTTGCCAGTCATCCTCGAGGGGCGGCTGTTTAGCCCTCTCACGGTACTTGTCGAGAATCGCTTTGATTTCGTCGCGCTTTTCGAGGGCGAGCCTTATCTCATGGGCGTACTCGCCGGACTTGTACAGCTCGCTCGCGTAGAGGAAGTCGGCCTCGATGCCGAGCTTCTTTATCTCTTCCTCAAACTTCTCCATGAAGTGCTCCGCGTAGCTGTCGTGACAGCCCCAGGGGTCGGGAACTTCCCTGACTGGCTTCGTGAGGTGCTCCTTCCACTCCTGCGGGACGTTCTTGGGGACCTTCCTAAACCTGTCGTAGTCGTCCCACATGTGGATGTGCCTGACCTTCTTTCCCCTGTCCCTCAGGGCGTGGCCCACTATGTAGGCCGTGAAGAACTCTCTAAAATTGCCTATGTGAACGTAACCGCTCGGCGTGATTCCGCTCTCGACCACGTACTCCTCCTTGTCGCCCCTTTCGCGGATTATCTTTTCTGCCATGTAGTCAGCCCAGTGAACCATTCTCACCACCGCGCTTAGCTCCTCGAAAGGGCTTTTAAGGTTAGCTTCCATTTGAACAACTTTCAAAGAGAAACATTTATAAGTGCAAAAAGTAAAAACTACCGAACAATGTAAAAGGTGAACGCCATGGAGTTCGAACTAATGAGAATGAACGTCTTCTTCCCAGCGTCGCTGGAGCTTCAGGAGGAGCTGCTCAAGGCCGGCTTTAAAGTGCCGTACGACAAGGAAACCGGGAGAAAAACTCCCGTTCCAGTGGTCTCGAGCTCAATGGAAGGACGAAAGCTGAGACGGGGAAGACTGCTGAAGGCCAAAGATGTTGAAATGAAAGATAAGTTCGCGGTGATTCCCGAGGAGAGGGCTCTCATCGAGTTCGAAGTCACTGAGAAGGGCTTCCTAGTGATAAGGCCTAAGCCACTGGAGTACCACCTCGAGGAGCTCGGCTTTCTCTCGGTTCCGCCGAGGCTCTGGGGGACGTGGGCGAGCTTCTCACTGCCCTTCTCAGCTTACGATGCGCTCCTCTCAGAGCTGGAAGAGTTTAAAGGGGAGAACCGGGGCTTCTACACAGCTTCAAAAGGCTCAAGGGGAAGGATTGAGGTCTACGCCTACAAGGGGAGGACTAGGAAGGACCTCGGAATTCCTGTTTTCGGCTACTCCTTTGGGCTCCACGGCCTAACCCTGGCGGAGGAGTACCTGAGGGAAAAGGCGGAAGAACACGGCGTCCCCGAGGAGAGGCTCCGCTACCTCAAGCTCGGCCTGAGGAAGAGGAAGGAAACCAAGGCCGGCCTCAGGGTCGGAATAGTCTGGGAGAACGGAACTCCCGTTGAAGTTACCCTAAAGCTCTCGACAACGGAGCCGAGGGTCAGAATTCAGGGCCTCTACGGCGAGCTGGTTGGGAAGTCGAGGGGAGAACTGACGAGAACGGACGACTGGTACATCGTGGTTCACGCTTCCGACTTCATCACCGCCCTTGAAACCGTTGGAAGGACGTTCGGATAAAGTTATTAGCCCCAACCCCCTTTCATTTTTGGTGGAATCAATGTTCGAGTGGTTGCCCTACGCGGGTTTAGCAGCCCTGCTCATACTGCTTGCAATCGGCTTCACGAGGAAGCTGGGCGAGGAATGGGCGTGGATAAACAGGAAGATAATTCACTTCAACATCGTTCCGGCGGTTCTGATGTTCTACTACAGAAAAATTCCCGCGGAGGTTTTCAGCGCGGCAGCTTTCGCCTTTGCCCTGTTCCAGCTGTGGCCCCACATCAAAAAGCGGGAGTTCTCCTGGTACCAGATAGAGCACAACTACGGGGAGGTCTTCTTCGCGTTTTCGGCATCGATAATACCCCTTGTTTTGCCGAGGGAGTACGCGACTGCCCTTTTGCTCGCGATGGCAATCAGTGATGGCGTTACAGGAGTCGTGAGACACTACTACTTTAGAAGGCACGGCTTCAACGTGAAGCTCAAGAAGCACTGGACGGGAAGCCTGGCATACTTGGCAACGGCCGTTGTAATAGCACTCATTTACCTCGACGCGGATACAATAAGAAAAGTGATGTGGGCAGTGATACTGGCCTTAGCGGAGTACCAGCCCTGGCTCGACGACAACTTGGCCGTTCCGCTAGTGGGAAGCCTGCTGTTCCTTCTCTACTGAGCCCACCTGACCTTCAGGCTGTCCTTCTTCACCTTTTTGAACTCCTCAACGAGTGCCCTTCCGGTTCTCTCCATGAACCCCTCAACGTCGGTGATGCCAACTTCCTTGAGGCCTATTGCCTCCACTCCCTCAGGAATCCCTTTCGCCTCGACGTTTATTCCGATATGGATTTTGACGCTCACTGGGGAAACGGTTGCTATCGAGATGCTTAGTTTCTTTCCGTTAACGTAGATATCGTCGCCCTTTCTCTCGGTCTTCACCCCGTAGTCGTTGAGAACCTCGCAGAGCTTGGCTATGAAGAGCTTCTGGAGAGTCGAGGCGAAGAGCGTGTTGACCAAATCAAAGACCTCGATGATGTAGTGCACCATGTCGTCGCTCTTGATTTCCTTGCTCGCGCGGAGGTCCTCTATGTCAATCATCTCCTCGACTTTGACGTCGCACTTTCCACGGAAGACGACGAGCGAGTTTCCGAGGATTCCGAAGTTCCTGTAGGCCCAGTGGCTTCCTATCGCGGAGCCGTCGTAGTCTATGCGTTTGTCTTTAACGACTAGCAACTCCATGATATCACCCCAGCTTTTGGAGTAGTTGTTTAAGCTCCTCAAAACTCTTTACATCCACCCACATGTGAATGAAATCAACGCCGGGAACGGCCATTTTGACGCCATCGATGTGAATCACCCGGTCGTCAATGTAAATGACGTCGTCGATATCATAGCCGATGGAGCGAAGCTCCTCGATAGTTCTTCGAATCATGTCACCCTTGTCAGGATGGCCCTCGATTTTTGGGAAGATAAAGTAGTCCCATAGACCAAAGCCCTCAAGAATCGGCCTTACCCTCTCCTCGATGTTCCAGCTCGCGATGCTTAGAATGAACCTTTCGCTCGCCCATTCGAGGAACTCGCGGACGCCGGGAAAAAGACAGAGTTTCTGGCCGAGGGAATCGGTTAAACACTCACCGCTAAACTCGTAAGGAGGAACCAAAGCAGAAGCGTCCTCGTGGTCCCAGAGGGTGCCGTCCAAATCGAGAACGAGCAGTCTCATCGGAATCACCGGGAGAAGGTATCACAGAGAATTTTAATTTTTGCGGATTGATTCTTGCAGAAGAGTCGAGTTAAGTTAAGTCATGATGAGGGCCGTGCATAGGCGAGCTGGTCTCTCAGACGCCCCGCCCGGGGCACTCGGGCTGTTGGGAGCGGCAGGCTGAACGGGTCGGTTTCCCTTCCCGCTTACACCCCCGCCCCATCAAACGGGTCTTCTTCCCGAGCCCTCGTCCTGGGCAACGGACCGGTCGCCCAGGCCCAAACGCCCAGGAATGGCCGCCTATTTTCGGGGACCGCTTCGGCCTTAGATGCTTTCAGGCCTTATCGGACGCGGCGTAGCTGCCCGGCTATGCCCTGTAGGACAACCGGTAGACCAGAGGCCGCGGCTCCCTGTTCCTCTCGTACTGGGGGAGCCTTCCCCTCAGGCGGCCAGCACCCCCGGTAGATAGCATCCGACCTGTCTCACGACGGTCTAAACCCAGCTCACGTTCCCCTTTAATGGGTGAACACCCCCACCCTTGGCCCCTGCTGCAGGGCCAGGATGGGAAGAGCCGACAGCGAGGTAGCAAGCCTCGGGGTCGATATGGGCTCTCGCCCGAGACGACTCTGTTATCCCCAGGGTAGCTTTTCTGTCATCCCTGGCCCCCACCGGGGAGGCACAGGGGTTCGCTAGGCCACGCTTTCGCGGCTGGACCCGCCTCTGTTACGGGTCCAGTCAGGCCGGCTTTTGCCCTTGCACTCTACGGCGGATTCCTGACCCGCCTGAGCCGACCTTAGGGCACCCTCGATACCTTTTCGAGGGTGTGCCGCCCCAGCCAAACTGCCCACCTACCGCTGTCCCCCCTTCCGGGGGTTAGCCGTACGGCAGAGGGTGGGCGGTGTCTCATGAACGGCTCCACCCGCCCCGGAGGGCGGGCTTCGACGCCTCCCGCCTACGCTGCGCACCCCCCGCCGTACGGCAACGGCAGGCTGCAGTAAAGCTCCATGGGGTCTTCGCTTCCCACCGGGGGTCCCAGGCATATGCGCCTGGCAGAGGTTTCGCCGGGCCCCAGCCGGGGACAGTGGGGACCTCGTTACGCCATTCATGCAGGTCGGCATTTAACCGACAAGGAATTTCGCTACCTTAAGAGGGTTATAGTTACCCCCGCCGTTTACCGGTGCTTCACCCGGTTGTACCCGGGCTTCACATACCGGCACTGGGCAGGCGTCGGCCCCAGTACAAACCCTTTCGGGCTAGCTGGGACCTGTGTTTTTACTAAACAGTCGGGCCCCCCTAGTCACTGCGACCTGCGGGTTACGCACCCGCAGGCACCCCTTCTCCCGAAGTTACGGGGCCAATTTGCCGAGTTCCCTCGGCTGGGTTTCCCCCGACACGCCTTAGGCTTCTCACCCAGGGGCACCAGTGTCGGTTCTCGGTACGGTCGCGGTGGATCGTTCCCGAGGGGCTTTTCACGGGCCCCAGGGATCGGCGGAACCCCCCTTACGGGAGGCCATTCGCGCTTTCATCCGGTTCTCGCCATTACGGCACTCCCCGGACTTATACGCTTAGCCGGCCTTGTGGGCCGGTCCGCCTACCCCGAGGCGTCACCCCTCGGGCTTGCGTTGCCGCGCCTACCACCGCGGTACGGGAATATAAACCCGTTTCCCTTTCCCCGACGCCGAGTTACGGGTCGGGTTAGGACCGACTAACCCACGGCTGACGAACATTGCCGTGGAACCCTGGCCCCTACGGCGGCCGGGATTCTCACCCGGCTATGCTGCTACTCCCGGCAGGATCCGCAATACCGACGGGTCCACCGGACCTTACGGCCCGGCTTCCACCCCATCGGCACGCCCGCCTACCCGATCACGGACCAATCGGTCCGTGCGCCGGGGTCTCGGCGGCCGGCTTAAGCCCCGTCCATTTTCGGGGCCCCTGACCTCGACGGGTGAGCTGTTACGCACTCTTTAAAGGATGGCTGCTTCTAAGCCTACCTCCCCGCTGTCTAAGGCCAGGGACACCCTTTGGAGTAACACTTAGCCGGCACTTTGGGGCCTTAACCCCGGTCTGGGTTGTTCCCCTCTCGGGTGACGGCTTACACCGCCCCCCTACTCCGGCCATCTACGGCGGCGGTGGGTTCGGAGTTTGACAGGGGGCCGGGGGATTTCTCCCCCTAAACCCCCAATCAGTGCTCTACCCCACCGCCTACCTCCGGCCGGGCTATCCTGGGGGATAATTCGGCGGGAACCAGCTATCGCCGGCCTCGATTGGCCTTTCACCCCTAGCCCGGGGTCACGGGAGCGAATTGCACGTCAGCACCCCTATCGGGCCTCCATCCCTCTGTTGAGGGACTTCACCCTGCCCCGGGCTAGATCGACCGGCTTCGGGTCTCACCCGAGCGACTCCGGGCGCTTTCACACCCCGTCCCTCGCCCTTACGGGCTGCGGACCTGTCGGTTTCCCTGCGGCTTCGGGGCTGACCCCCTTAACC
The DNA here is from genome assembly GCF_012027685.1 of Thermococcus sp. 9N3. Taxonomy (NCBI): domain Archaea; kingdom Methanobacteriati; phylum Methanobacteriota; class Thermococci; order Thermococcales; family Thermococcaceae; genus Thermococcus; species Thermococcus sp. 9N3. Next base: position 1,790 of record NZ_SNUV01000003.1, on the reverse strand, counting down.
TCGCCGCTCGGGTGAACTCCCTGCCCCGTGATCCAAGACGGACGGTGCAACCCCGGTCACCTCCCCTCGTACTCCACGGTCGCCCGTGTTTCCTTCGGGGAGGGTCAACCCTTTCGGGCCGCACCCTCCTATCGCCGCCTGGTTTCAGGCTCTTTTCACCCCCCGCCAGGGGTGCTTTTCAGCTTTCCCTCACGGTACTAGTTCGCTATCGGTCTCGGGACGTATTTAGGGTTGGGAGCCGATGCCTCCCAGCTTCCCGCCGGATATCCGACCGACGGTACTCAGGGACACCCCAGGAGCTCGGGGGCTTACGCCTACGGGGCTTTCACCCTCTACGGCGCCGCGTTCCAGCGGACTTCGGCTTCGCCCCCAGGGCTCCTTCGGGGGCCCTACAACACCACATCCCCCGAACCTTTCGGCCCGGGGTTCAGTTTGCCCTGTGCCGCTTTCGGTCGCCCCTACTCACGGCATCGCTTTTGCTTTCTTTTCCTGCGGGTACTAAGATGTTTCAATTCCCCGCGTTCCCCCTCCCGACTGGGAGTGCGGCAAAGCCGCGGGAGGTCCCATTCGGGCATCCCCGGTTCGACGGCTGCCTGCGCCTCGCCGGGGCTTATCGCAGCTTGCCACGCCCTTCGTCGGCGCCCCGAGCCGAGCCATCCACCAGGCGGCTTAGTTGCCACCGGGCGGGGCGTTTTCTGGACCAGCTCGCCTATGCACGGCCCTCATCGTGACCCCTGTTCGGGGTCTCAGGCCCTTCCACCCCGAGCCGAGCTCGGGATGTGCACCTCTTCGTGGTGGACCGGCCGGGATTCGAACCCGGGGCCTCCGGCTTGCAAAGCCGGCGCTCTCCCAGGCTGAGCTACCGGCCCACGTTGGCAGGCCCGGCACCCCTTAAACCCCCCCGGACGGGTTTCCGGCGATAGGAGGTGATCGAGCCGTAGGTTCCCCTACGGCTACCTTGTTACGACTTCTCCCCCCTCACGGAGCCCAGGCTCGACCCGGCCTCCCCGAAGGGAGACCAGGCCTCACCCGGACCCCGCTCGGGTGGAGTGACGGGCGGTGTGTGCAAGGAGCAGGGACGTATTCGCCGCGCGATGATGACACGCGGGTACTAGGGATTCCAGCTTCACGCGGGCGAGTTGCAGCCCGCGATCCGAACTGAGGGCGGGTTTAGGGGATTCCCTTCCCCTTTCGGGGTCGGTTCCCATTGTCCCGCCCATTGTAGCGCGCGTGTAGCCCGGGGGTTTCGGGGCATACTGACCTACCGTCGCCCGCTCCTTCCTCCGGCTTATCGCCGGCGGTCCCCCCAGAGTGCCTCCTCCCCAGCGGGGAGGACTGGCAACTGGGGGCGCGGGTCTCGCTCGTTACCACACTTAAGTGGACGCCTCACGGTACGAGCTGACGGCGGCCATGCACCTCCTCTCGGCGCGTCCGGCAAGACCTTCAGCCTGGCCTTCATCCTGCCGTCGCCCCCGGTGAGGTTCCCGGCGTTGAATCCAATTAAACCGCACGCTCCACCCCTTGTAGTGCTCCCCCGCCAATTCCTTTAAGTTTCAGCCTTGCGGCCGTACTCCCCAGGCGGCGGGCTTAACGGCTTCCCTCCGGCACCGGGCGAGCTCGAAGCTCGCCCGACACCTAGCCCGCATCCTTTACAGCCAGGACTACCCGGGTATCTAATCCGGTTCGCTCCCCTGGCCTTCGTCCCTCACCGTCGGACCCGTTCCAGCCGGGCGCCTTCGCCACTGGCGGTCCCCCTGGGATTATAGGATTTCACCCCTACCCCAGGGGTA
>NZ_SNUV01000002.1:0-487359 GCF_012027685.1 Thermococcus sp. 9N3 | reverse complement strand
CGAAGCCCCTACCAGCTTCTCCAGCCCTCGCTGCTTCAATAGCCGCGTTGAGGGCGAGTAAGTTAGTCTGCTCAGCAATATTCGTAATCACATCCGTAATCTCCTCAATACTCCTACTCATCTCCGCAACTTTCCTGACCGCGGTCTCTATCTCCTCCATCGTCTGCTGTATGCTCTCTATCTGCCTGGCCGAGACTTCGCTCTTCTCCCTTCCCTCCGTGGCTATGTTAACCACCTCGGTAACTGCGCCTTCGAACTCTTCCATTGCCCTGACGCTTTCGGCGCTGGTTTCTGCTACAAAGCGCATTCCCTCGGTAATCTCGTTGATGTGCTCCTGCTGCCTCTGTGCCTCTATGCTGACCTGCTGGACGGCCTCATTGACCTGGTTGATGGCCTCGGTGACGTCACTAGATATCTGCGCCAGCACGTTGGCCTTCTTTTCAAGCTCGTTCGTGACCTCAACTATCTCCCCGATTAGGCCCTTGAGCTTGTGGGTTGTGTCGCGGAGGTCTTCAAGGATTTCCCTGAGCTCGCCCTTGGCCTCCATGCTGAGGCCGTTGCTCAGGTCGCCTTCAGCCAAACGCTCAAGCTTGGCCGCTATCGTGTTCAGAGTACCAACCAGGTCCTTTCCTACGGCCTCGAAGGCCTTGATGAGCGCACCAATCTCATCGTCCTCAAGGTACCGAATCTGCTTGAGCTTGCTGTTAACCTCACTCAGCCTGCCCTCGGCAAGGGCCTGAGCCACGTCCCGGAGGTGCTCCAGCGGTTTGAGCGTGTCGTTGAGAACCTTGTAGGCGAGGGCTATCATGAGCAATCCAACAACCGCCGCGAGAAGCGAGCCTAGCATTGAGTCTCTAATTGCCTGGTCGAGCGTTGAGGTAATCTGTGCTGTTATCTTATCTGTACTCTGCTTGAGAACACCTTCAATTGAGTTCGTCAGTGGGTCCGTTAGTTCGTGGAGCGGAACAACTGCGAGTACTATCCAGCCGGTGGTCTTCATCCTCTTGTAGCCGGCGACCTTCTGAACTCCTTGGAACTCGTAAACGACCCATCCTTCGTCTTTACCCTCCTTGAGGACGTCCGCTATCGGCTTGAGGGAGTCAACGTCGTTGATGTTCAGCTTCTGAACGAGGCTCTCGTTGGGGTGAACTATAACGGTTCCAGCCTTGTTTATTATCGCTATGTAACCGCTCTGGCCAATCTTTATCTCCTTGGCCTGCTCGATGAGGGTGGATACGAAGACGTCAACGCCTATGACTCCGACGAGCTTGCCGTTAACGTAAACGGGCTCAGAATAGGTGACAATCCACTTCCCAGTTGAGGCGTCCTTGTAGGGCTCGGTCCAGACGGGGCCGTTCTTCGCGACGGCCTCCTGATACCAGGGCCTCTTCCTCGGGTCGTAGCCTTCAGGCAGGGGCTCGTCAGGCCACATGTACATGTTACCATCAGCACTTCCGAAATACACGTAAGCGACGTTCGGGTCGAGGTTTTTAACGGCCCTGAATCGGTTCAGGAGAAAAGCCCTGAACTGGTCGCTGTTTGGAGGATAGTTGCTGTAGGCAACCTCAACGGCCTCTATTGCAACCTTTCCCATCATTCGCATCTTCTCGAAGTAATCATCGAAGAGCTTCGCACCGAGCTTGGCCGCGCCAACAGAAATTGTTCCGGCTTCCTCTTCAATGGGCTTCTGAATGCCCTCTGCCATCATCTTCGGCAACTGGTCGTTTAGCTGTTCGTTCAGAACAGTGTGGACCTGGCCCTTCATCCTCATCGTGTAGTAGCCAACTATCGTCGCCCCAATGAGGAGCGTGACCAAAACAGCTGCTACCATAGTCAGGAGTATCTTTTTGCGGAATTGCACCGCGCCCACCCCCATAATCTCAACTACGCCTGGGGAAGTTACGGCGTTAAAAGTTAAATCGCTTTTGTGTAGGGGGTTGTGTAGGTGATTACGAGTCCAAGAAGGGAGAAGAGAATAAAATCAACTCTTCTCGAGCACGTTGTTCCAGGAGTAGCTGGACTCTATGAGCTCCCCGACGGTCAGCTTTTTCTCGGCCACAACCCTGGCGTTGAGCTCCTTCAGAGTTTCGAGGATTTTCTCTCTGGGCAGAGCTTCCTCGTCGAAGACCACGAAGCCCCTGCCGGTGTAGCTGTTGAGGAAAGCCCTCCAGACCTCAGCCCTCGTCAGGAGCTCGTACTGCTTGGCCGTTGCAAGCTCCCAGTTTCCCCTATCGAACTGGAGCTCGAGCCTGGTGAGCTTCTTATCGGGATTAACGACCATTCGACCACCCCCTCAGTTCCTCAGGCCAAAGTAGTCCTCGATGTCTATGTAGGTCTTCCTGTAAAGCTCGCTGTTCTTCATCTTCTCGACGAACTCTTTGGTTCTCCTGTACTTGTCGCTCCAGTAGTCCCAGTCCGGGTGAAGGGCCTTCCACTCCTCCCAGGTGTAGCTGAACTGGGCCTGCACCTTGTCCCTGTAGAGCTCTGGAATCACGTTGAACGTACAGAACGGCACCACCCTTCCGTCGGGCATGGCATAGTGGATGACACAGCGCTCGACGCGCTCAACGTCGTAGTTGTACTCGTCCATGAAGTGCATCATTCCAATGAAGAGCGCGTTCTCGTGGAACTTGCCGAGGGCGTCGTAGTTGCCGTGCATGAAGGCGTTCTTTATCAGCTCAAGAACCTTGAGTCCCTTCGGGGCGTACTTGTCGTCGTAGAAGCTCTTGAACTTGAGGAATATCTCCGCCCCGAGCTTGAGCTTCTGGAGCTTGCCGAGCTTCTTCCACTTCTCTATCTCCTCCGCCTTCTCCTCTAGGTACTCAACAAAGCCCTCAACGTCAAGGAACCTGCTTATGGGAACGACGCGCTTGTTCTCCCTGTCAAGGAAGACGTAGGTGGCCGCTCCACAGCAGTAGTGGCTCGTCATGTAGTAGCGCGAACCGGAGAACGCCTCGAAGAAGCGAGCAATATGACCGGCTATCGGAATCGGGTACCAGTCGTCCATCGCGATTACGCCGTTGGTCTGCTCCTCTATGCGCTTTATCGCTCCCGGAATCGTTATCCTGAACCTCTGGCGCTCCTTCTTGGGAACCCTTCCGACGAGGGAAATCGGCTGGAAGTTCACGCCCCTGACGATGTCGAGGTGGTTGAGACCGAAGTTGATTATGGCCCCAAGCTCGTGGTCGTTGACGTTCCTAATCGTTGTCGGCACGAGGACTATTCCGGGTCCGCCGGCCTTCCTCACGTTCTCGAAGATGAGCGGAATCTCCCAGTGGTTCTTCCAGTTGGTCTGGGGCGTCATTCCGTCGTAGCTCAGGTAGAGGGTGTTGGTTCCGGCCTCGCGGATTTTCTTCACGAGCTCCGGCTCGAAGGCGAGCTTTATTCCGTCGGTGTTGAGCTGAACGTGGTCGTAGCCTTCTTCCTTCGCGATTTTGATAATCTCAATCAGGTCGTCGCGGAGGGTCGGCTCACCGCCGGTGAACTGGACGGCGTTGGCTCCAACCGGGTACTGCTTCTTGGCGTTGCGGAGCATCATCCTAATCTGCTCGAGCGTCGGCTCGTAAATCGGCTGGCCCTCCTTGGCGTAGAAGAAGCAGTACCAGCAGGAAAGGTTGCAGCGGTTGGTTAAAACGATGTTGAGCAGGTTCGTGTGGGAGCGGTGCCTGGCGCACATTCCACAGTCGAAGGGGCAGTTGACGCCGGTGTTCTCAACGTTGACGCTCTTGAGCTTGAAATCATACTTCCAGCGCTGGAAGCGGTAGTACTGCTCAACGCTCTCGTAGTAGAGGTCGGTTATCATGCCCTCGGGACAGCGCTTGGTTATCCACACCATTCCGTCCTTCTCCCAGACGAGGGCTGGAACGACGCGCCTCGTTTCGGGGCAGAGGGAGTAAGTCCTATGGGGCAGCGGGCCACCATAAACCCTGCTCGCGGTTTTAAGCATCTCCTCAAACTCTTCCTCGCTTATTTCAGGGAACTCAACTATATCCCTGAGCTTTCTGGTGAGCTGTTCAAACTCCTTTTCACCGCTCGGTACCTCACCGATGTTCTCGGCCATCTTTCATCACCGCTACCCCTAATCCAACGGTGAGGTATAAAAGCTTTTGCGTAAATATGAAGATTTTCCTGCATAGGTATGACCCAACTTTGGGAAGCAGAGGCTAAGGTTAAAAGCTCTTCCGCGGAAGCCAGTCGGGTGGTAGAATGCCGGCTCGCGAGATGAGGATGGAGATGTTTGTCAGGGCTCTGCTGAGAAGGGACTTCAGCAGGGCAAAGGGTCACTTGGAAAAGCTCATCAAGATAGCGGGCAACGACGAGTGGGGCAGGGGCTACTCAAGGGCCGTTGAAGGCATAATGAACGCCTTAAAGGACAACGACACCGATTCGCTGATTGTCCAGTTGATTTCGGGCAACGACAGGGAGAGGGCCGAGGAGTTGCTTGAAAACTACTCGAAGCTCGCTACCCAGGACTTCCGCGACGACTACGAGAGGGGCTTTTACACGGCCTGGAGCGAGTTTCTGAAGGCGTACCTCAGCCAGAAGACCCTCGCGTGATGCCTATGGGAAAGGAAGAGCTCATGAAGAAGCTTGAGGAGAAAATCCGGAACTGCCAGAAGTGCCCCCTCGGCCAGCTCAGGACGAACGCAGTCCCCGGGGCGGGAAGCTACGACGCCAAGGTGATGTTCGTCGGCGAGGCCCCTGGTTACTGGGAAGACCAGAAAGGGCTACCCTTCGTGGGCAGGGCCGGAAAGGTTCTTGACGAGCTTTTGGCGGGGATAGGCCTGAGCAGGGACGAGGTTTACATAACCAACATAGTCAAGTGCCGCCCGCCTGAAAACCGCGACCCGACGGAGGAGGAAATCAGGGCCTGCGCGCCTTACCTTGACAGGCAGATTGACATAATAAGGCCGAGGGTCATAGTTCCACTCGGCAGGCACTCGATGCGCTACATCCTTGAGAAGTTCGGGTTCAAGCCCGAACCGATAAGCAAAATCCACGGAAAGACCTTCGAGGCGAGGACGCTCTTCGGCAGGATAATCATAATGCCGATGTACCATCCCGCCGCGGCCCTGTACAGGCCACCCATCAGGGAGGAGCTTGAGAAGGACTTTGTCAAACTGGCGAAAATACTCGAGGAGCTTGGCTGAGTTTCCCTTCACGTTTCTGCAAATTTTACGGTTCCAAATGTTACGATTTTTGGTTTTATCCATTTTGCACGAGCCGAGCTGGAACGCTTTTGGGAAAGGTTTTTATTGGTTCAATGCTCTATAATATACTCAGGTACACCTATATGCACTTCAGAGCAGTGACATGACCAGAGATGCTCGCGGATTTTTGAGGGCATTCGGAGGAACTCCAAAGATTGACAAAAAAGTTCGGGAAAAGCTTATATATCTCGAAGAAACTTCGGGGTTGAATTTCCGGAGGTGAAAAATCGTGTCGGACTTTGGAGTGCTGTCCCTGCTTCCACCGCTGGTTGCGATTGTTCTGGCCATATGGACAAAGAGGGTTATTCTCGCACTGTTCGCAGGTGTCTGGATTGGCTCCCTGATATTTATGGGATGGAATCCAATAACGGGCACGACGTACACCCTTGAGACTATTGTTGGCAGCGTCACTGACGACTGGAACGCAAGGATTCTAATCTTCGACTTCCTGATTGGAGCCGGTGTTGGTCTGATATACAAATCTGGAGGAGTTCAAGCGCTGGCGAATGCGCTGGCAAAGCGCGTCAAAACGAGTCGTGGTGCATCGGTTCTTGGATGGTTCCTCGGCGTTCTCGTGTTCTTTGACGACTACACCAACACCATCATCGTTGGAAACACCATGAGGCCCATAACCGACAGGACGAGGGTTTCAAGGGAGATGCTGGCTTACATAGACGACTCGACCGCCGCCCCGGTTGCGGGTATAGCGCTCATCTCAACCTGGATAGGCTACGAGCTCTCGCTCATAAAGGACGGTTTTAAGGGCGCCAGCGTGGATTACAACGCCTACAGTGCCTGGCTTTCAAGCGTTCCCTTCAGGTTCTACTCGATACTCGCAATACTCCTCGTCCTAATAGTTGCCTACACCCACAGGCACTACGGCGCAATGCTCAAAGCGGAATACCGCGCGAGGACGACCGGAAAGGTTCTCCGCGACGGTGCAAAGCCCCTCATGACGACAGAAACAGACCTCGGCCAGCCGAAGCCCAACGGAAGCGTTTGGGACTTCATCATCCCCATTCTCAGCCTCGTCGTGGTCTCGATACTCGGTCTCTGGTACACAGGTGCCGCGAACCTTGAGGCGTACTCCCAGGACCTCGGCTGGTGGAGCGAGCTTGAGCATCCCTTCAGCGTCAACTTCCTCAAGTACAGCTTCGTTGAGTCCTTCCGCGAGGCGGATGCAGCAACTGCCCTGCTCTGGGGAAGCTTCACCATGGTTGTCGTTGCCAGCGTAATGCTCCTCGGCAGGAAGAAGATGACCGTTGAGGAGTGGGAGGACACGATAATCAGGGGAATGAAGCAGATGCTCTTCGCCAACACAATCCTCGTTCTCGCCTGGAGCCTCGGAACGATAACCAACGGCGACCACCTCGGAACCGGCAAGTACATAATAGACGTCGCCACCAGCTCCGGGGCAAACCTCGGCCCCTGGATGCCCCTGATAATGTTCCTCTCAGCGATGTTCGTTTCGTTTACAACTGGAACCAGCTGGGGAACCTTCACAATCATGGTGCCCCTCGGCGTCCAGCTCAGCCTGGCCTTCAGCGGAAGCGTCAATGAGATAGTCTTCGCCACGATAGGCGCAACCTTCGCGGGTTCAATCTTCGGAGACCACTGCTCCCCGATAAGCGACACAACGATTATGAGCTCTATGTTCAGCGGTTCAGACCACATAGACCACGTTACAACCCAGATACCCTACGCCGTGACGGCGGCCTCTGTCGGCGCAATTCTGTATATCCTCTTCGGTCTTGGAGTGAGGAGCTGGGCGATACTCCTTCCGCTTGGAGTCCTGTTGCTCGTCGGCGCTTGGTACTTCCTGAGCGAGTGGTACGGCAAGAAGTACGGCATACCCCACGGCAAGGTGCCGATATACGTGGTCGAGGAGTGACCCTTTTCTTTCTTTGCCCTCTCTAAACCCTTTTAAAAGCCCGGCTCAACTCCTTCTGGAGGTGTCGTGATGCTCATCAGGGCGTTCGTTCCAGCCCACATAACGGCATTCTTCGTGCCGGTCTTCCACGATGACCCGCTCAAAGCCGGCTCCCTCGGGACCGGAATCAACCTAAACAAGGGAACAAACGTCTTCGTAAGCGTAGAGACCGGAACGCTGGAGAGGCATATCCACATCGCCTTCAACGGAGAGCCAGTGAAGAGAGAAGAAGCCGTAATCAGCTACTCAGTCGCCGAGAGGCTCGTTCCTTCCGATTTCCTCGGCGAGGTTGAAATCTGGCAGTACTTCGACTTTCCCAACGGCCACGGCTTCGGCAACAGCGCGGGGGGCGCTCTCGGCACGGCTTTAGCGCTGAGCTACGCCTTCGGGGGGACGTGGCTCAGGGCATCTCAGATAGCGCACGAGGCCGAGGTGACCCACAGGGGAGGCCTCGGCGATGTCATAGCCCAGCTCGCAGGGGGGATTGAAGTCCGCGTTAGAGCCGGCGGGCCCGGAGTTGGCGTTGTTGACAACCTCTTCTTCGAGGACTACCGCGTTCTGGTCGTTCCCCTCGGAAAGCTCTCGACGAAAGAGGTTCTTGACGGCGACGTCGTGAAGGCGATAGAAGTCGAGGGGAGGAAGGCTCTGGAGGAACTCCTGAAGGAGCCAACGCCCGAGAGGCTAATGGTCCTCGCAAGGGCCTTCGCAGAGAGGACGGGCCTGCTCACAGGCGAGCTCCTTGAGCTGGCGAAGGAACTCGACAGGGTTCTGAAGAATCCGAGCTCTATGATAATGCTCGGGAAGGGCCTCTTCACGCTCGTTCGGGAGAAGGAGCTTGAAAACGCGAAGGCACTCCTTGCCGACCTTGATGTTCCGTACGACGTTGCAGAAATCCATGAGGGGAAGCCGAAGGTCGGGAGGTGGGTGGGCTAACCTTTTATCCCCCTCGCCGTATTGGTTTCGGTGGTGAGAGTGGGCGACATGAGGTACTCCGAGCTGGCCGAACTTTACAGAAGGCTTGAGAAGACCACGCTCAAAACGCTCAAGACCAAGTTCGTCGCGGACTTCCTCAAGAAAACTCCCGACGATTTGCTCGAGATAGTTCCCTACCTGATTCTCGGCAAGGTCTTTCCGGACTGGGACGAGCGCGAGCTCGGCGTCGGGGAAAAGTTGCTCATAAGGGCCGTTTCGATGGCGACTGGGGTTCCAGAGAGGGAAATCGAGAACTCGATTAAGGACACGGGCGATTTGGGCGAGAGCGTGGCCTTGGCCCTAAAGAAGAGGAAGCAGAAGAGCTTCTTCAGCCAGCCCCTCACGATAAAGCGCGTCTACAGCACCTTCGTTAAGGTTGCCGAGGCGAGCGGAGAGGGGAGCCAAGACAGGAAGATGAAGTACTTAGCAAACCTCTTCATGGATGCTCAACCCGAGGAGGGCAAGTACATAGCCAGAACCGTCCTCGGGACGATGAGGACGGGCGTCGCCGAGGGAATCCTGCGCGATGCCATAGCGGAGGCCTTCAAGGTGAAGCCAGAGCTCGTCGAGAGGGCATACATGCTCACGAGCGACTTCGGATACGTGGCGAAGGTCGCCAAGCTCGAGGGGAACGAGGGGCTCTCGAAGGTCAGCATACAGATTGGGAAGCCGATAAGGCCGATGCTAGCTCAAAACGCCGCCAACGTCAAGGAAGCCCTGATAGAGATGGGCGGTGAGGCGGCCTTCGAGATTAAGTACGACGGCGCGCGCGTTCAGGTCCACCGCGACGGGGATAAAGTGGTAATTTACTCGAGGAGGCTTGAGAACGTCACCCGCTCGATTCCTGAGATAGTTGAGGCAGTGAAGGCCTCGCTGAAGCCCTCTAAGGCCATAGTCGAGGGCGAGCTGGTTGCAGTTGGCGAGAACGGTCGCCCGAGGCCCTTCCAGTACGTCCTGAGGCGCTTTAGGAGGAAGTACAACATCGAGGAGATGATTGAGAAGATTCCGCTCGAGCTCAACCTCTTCGACATCCTCTACGTTGAAGGGGAGAGCCTCATCGACACGAAGTTCGCCGAGAGGAGGAGGAAGCTTGAGGAGAGCGTTGAGGAGAGCGATAAGATAAAGCTCGCCGAACAGCTCGTTACGAAGAAGGTCGAAGAGGCCGAGGAGTTCTACAAGAGGGCCCTTGAGCTCGGTCACGAGGGTCTGATGGCGAAGAGGCTGGACTCCATCTACGAGCCCGGAAACCGCGGTAAGAAGTGGCTGAAGATTAAGCCCACGATGGAGAACCTTGACCTCGTCATTATCGGAGCCGAATGGGGCGAGGGGAGGCGCGCGCACCTGCTCGGCTCGTTCCTCGTTGCGGCCTACGACCCCGAGAGCGGTGAGTTCGTCCCGGTGGGCAAGGTCGGGAGCGGTTTCACTGATGAAGATTTGGTCGAGTTCACCAAGATGCTCAAGCCCCTGATTGTCCGTGAAGAGGGCAAGTTTGTCGAGATTGAGCCCAAGGTCGTCATCGAAGTAACGTATCAGGAGATACAGAAGAGCCCCAAGTATAAGAGCGGTTTCGCGCTTCGCTTCCCGCGCTACGTGGCGCTGAGGGAAGATAAAAGCCCGGAGGAGGCCGACACCATAGAGAGGGTCGCCCAGCTCTACGAGCTCCAGGAGAGGTTCAAGGCGAAGAGGTGAGTTCCCAAGAGTTCTCCTCTTCGTTATTTTCCACCCTCTCACCGTTCTCCATCGGCGTTTCTTCCGAGTACTCCTCGGCGTCGCTTTCATTCCTCCGGGCGACGGCTTTCCTCGCGTAGCTCACCGCGAATTCGAAGGCACCGTCAACCGAGTTGTGGAGGTACACGAGAACAACAACGCTTACGAGGGAAACGACGCCTGCGAGGGCTCCGCTGGTGTACAACAGCAGGAGGGGTGCATCATAGAGGCTGTGAATCAGGGCCGCCTTGAGGTAGCCCCACGCGAGGGACCCTTTGAGGGCCTCTTCCAGTGCTATCGCGGTCCAGGCAACGTGGAACATGATGACTATCGTCCTGAAGAGGGCGCCGATTATGTTCCCCATGGAGACGAGGAGTATGAAGTACATGACCGCCTCTATGAAGCCGAAGGCCAGTGCCGTTTTTATGGTGAGGTGCCACCGGGTCAGTACGCTCTCGTCCTTTCTGGCGATGAAGGGGATTAGCTTAGCGCCTTCCTCGATGGGACCCACCACGAGGGCGAGGATTAGGAGGGCCGTGGGAGTACCCCAGAACGGGTATAAGGCGAGCGCCTCGAGGGTCAGGGCAACCAGAAACGCCAAGATTCCCCAGCCCATAGCCGAGCGGAGTGGTAGGGGGAATATCGCCCTGTCCGTCTCCGCGAGCCAGGACAGCGTTTTGAGAAACACGCTAACCCCAACCGCGAGCGCGATGAGTACGTAGCCCACGACGAGCAGTACCCCGAGCATTCAACCACCGACTAACTTTTGACAGTGGTAACTTAAAGTTTTCGGTTGATTAGTTTATGTCAACTTGACCCCTACTTCCATCACGTTTTTAAGAGACCCTGCCAAAACCCACCGGTGGTTTCAATGGGAAAGAAAGACGAGCTCATCGAGGCCTTCTTCAGGGAGGGGGCAATACTCTTCGGTCACTTCGTCCTGACGTCTGGAAAGGAGAGCGACTACTACATCAACGTCAAGAAGCTCATCACAAACCCCAAAGTTTTGAAGCTCATCGCCGAGCTAATGAAGGAGAAGGCTGAGGAACTTGGAGTCGAGTTTGACCGCGTTGCAGGCCCGGAGCTCGGCGCGGTTCCCATAGCAACGGCCCTCTCGCTCGAAACTGGAAAGCCCCTCGTAATCGTCAGGAAGAAGCCGAAGAGACACGGCACGGGGAGCCAGATTGAGGGCGAAGTGAGGCCGGGGGATAAGGTTCTCCTTGTGGAAGATGTGACAACCACCGGGGGAAGCGTCCTCCGCTCGGCGAAGGTTCTTGAGAATCAGGGGGCAAAGGTATCCGCTATCCTCGTCGTAGTGGACCGGGAAGAAGGCGCCCGCGAGAACCTCGGAGACTACCTCTTTGCACCCCTCGTCACGGTCTCAGAGCTTTTCGCCAGAAGGGACTCCATGAAGGACTGACAGAAAGGCCTCCTTTATCCTCTCCCAGAGGCTCTTCTTTTCCCTTCTCCCAAAGACCCACTCGCTCAGAACCCTTCCCGCGGTTGTTATATCCTTTGACGCCCTCGCGTGCGGGGAGAAGGCTATGACCGGAATCCCCTCGTTCTGGCTCGCCGGAACCGCGGGGTCATGGGCAACGATTCCAACGACGGGAATGTTGAAGCTCCCCTCAAGGAAGTTCACTATGCCATCTATTACCGGCTCGGCCTCGCGAACCTTGTTTATCAGCACACCGACCTTGAGGCCGTAGGCCTCACCGAGGGCCTTGAGCTTCTCGACCTCGTTCTCCACCATCCGGTGGAAGGAGTGAATCGGGCCCCGCTCCACCTCGATTATGATTAGCTGATACTCCGCCAGCCGAAACGTTGAGATTGTGTCGAAGGGAATCCCCACGGGCGAGTCAATCAGCGTAACGTCGTACCTGGTCTGGACGTCCATCACTATCTGCCTGAGCCGCCTCTGGTCTATATCTAGGATATCGTAGAGCTTTGAGCTCCCGGGGAGAACGTCAACGCCCGTTCTTACATCCCGATATATGGACTCCTCGAGTCTTGAGTCCTCCTTCTTCAAGAGCGTGTGAAGGTTCGTTATCGGATTGTATATCCCGAAGTGAAAGGCGAGCTTCGGAAGGTAAAGGTCGCCGTCTATTGCAAGGGTTCTCAGACCTATGCCCGAGAAGTAGGTCGAGAGGTTGGCCGTCATCGTTGTCTTCCCGGCCCCACCTCGCCCAGTAACCACTATCGCAACCATAAAGCATTTCTCCCATTCCCGTTGATTCAAAGAAAATGATTGAAGGTCAAATGTAGTCCTCAAGCGTCTTGGCCTTCACCATGATGGCCGCCTTCTCGCGGCCGTAGAAGACCTCAACGAGGCCCTCGGACTCCAGCTCCCGAACGGTCTTGAGCAGGGCCGGAGCGGGCGTTTCAAGCTCCGCGCTGAGGTTCTGCAGGGCAACGGCCCTCTTCTTGGTTGCCAAAACCTTGTAGACTATATCCTTACGGCGCCCAAACATGAACCCGGCACCGATAGTAATACGCTCTCGAACTAAATAAACCTTCCGTGAACACTTTTGGCGAACGTTCAAAGGCCCATCAATGGGCAGGTTTATAAGCAATCCTGAGCATCGCCGGCCATGAGGGGAGTTATAGAGAGGCTGAGCGACGATGGGCTGGGCGTTCTTCGGGCAGGAAAGCGGGAAATCCTCGTTCCGCACACGGCACCAGGAGACCTCGTGGAAGTCAGGAAGTGGAGGAGAAAAAAGAGGAAGCTCATAGCGACTGAATTTGAGCTAATAGAGCCCTCTGGAATCAGAACCGAACCAAAGTGCCCCTACTTCGGAAGGTGCGGCGGCTGTCTGCTCCAGCACCTGCCCTATGAGGAACAGCTCCGCTTCAAGGCATCAAAACTCTCAAAGTATCTCGGTCTTGACGTCGAGGTTATTCCCTCGCCGAAGATATACGGCCATAGAAACAGAATTGACGTTGTCATTTCGACAACAGGGATGGGGTTCAGGCGCTACGGGACGTGGTGGGAGGCCGTTGACATAGCCGAGTGCCCCGTCTTCGGCGATGCGAGCAGAAGGGTTCTGAAGGCCCTGCGAGAGTTCATCGAGGACGAGAAGCTTTCGCTCTACGACATACGGAAGAACGAGGGCTTTTTGAGGTACATCGTCATCCGCGAGGGGAAATTCACCGGCGAGCTCATGGTGAACCTCGTGACGAAGGAGGGAACCCTTCCGGAGTCCTTCCCTGACTACTTCCCCTTCGCCACATCTCTCTACTGGAGCGTCAACAGGAGCGAGAGCGACGTTTCCTACGGCGACGTCGAGCGCTTCTGGGGCGAGCCATTCATAAGGGAGAAACTCGACGACGTGACTTACCTCATCCACCCCAACAGCTTCTTCCAGACCAACAGCCATCAGGCGGTCAACCTCGTCAGAAAGGTGGCGGAGCTCGCAGAGGGAGAAAAAGTCCTTGACCTCTACTCAGGCGTCGGCACCTTCGGCGTTTACCTCGCCAAGAGGGGCTTTGCCGTCGAGGGGGTCGAGATTAACCCCTTTGCAGTCGAGATGGCCAACAGAAACGCCGAGCTGAACGGGGTAAACGCCCAGTTCAGGGTGGGGAGCGATAGGGACGTGGAGGACCTTTCAAACTACGACACGGTAATAGTTGACCCGCCGAGGGCGGGCCTCCACCCGAAGCTAATCCGGAAAATCTTAAAAGACGAACCGGAGAGGCTAATCTACGTATCGTGCAATCCCAAAACGCTCGCCGAGAACCTCTCGGCTTTGATGGAGAAATACAGGATTGAGAGCGCCGTCGGTCTCGATATGTTCCCGCACACACCCCACGTTGAGGCCGTGATTGAATTGAAGAAGTTCGATACATAAACCAAAAAGACCGATACCTTAATAAGGAATGGGTGCGTAATTAGAACTTAGGTGGTGGATTATGCTGGACGAGAGGGATAAGATTATACTCGACATGCTCACCAAGGACGCGAGGACACCTTTCACGGAGATAGCGAAGGTTCTCGGCATAAGCGAGACGGCAGTTAGGAAGCGCGTCAAGGCGCTTGAGGAGGCAGGAGTGATAAAGCAGTACACCATAGTTGTGGACCCATCGAAGCTCGGCTACAACCTCGTGAGCATCACCGGGATAGACACCAAGCCGGAGAAGATTTTTGAGGTCGCCAGCAAGCTCAAGGAGTTCGACTTCGTGAGGCACGTTTACTTGACGAGCGGTGACCACATGATAATGGCCGAGATTTGGGCCAGGGACGGAGAGGACCTATCGGACATCATCTCGAACAAAATCGGCAGGATTGAGGGCGTCACCAAGGTCTGCCCGGCGATAATCCTCGAGAGAATGAAGTGAACCGAAGGGATTTCTTTTTAACTTTTGGACCGCTAGACGGTTTTAAACGCTCTTTTACATGCTTCTTTCGAGAACAACAGATGAAAACGCTACCAGCAGTTTTTGTTTTTAAGACATCAAGAAGCGCTTAGAATTCTGGTGGTCCCGCGGCCCGGATTTGAACCGGGGACCTGCGGATCTACAGTCCGCCGCCACTCCCAGGCTAGGCTACCGCGGGACCCTACTGCTTGGCCCGAACCATTATCCCCGGGGCAGGTTTATAAATTTTTCCCTCCGAATATCGGCGGTGAGGAAAATGGAAGAGCCGATAACCGTCGCGGTTCCGCTCGCGAAGAGAATGATGAACGTCATGGTCACGGAAAAGCGCCTTCCAAGCGGAGACGAGGTCAGGGAATTCCTGAAGGAGCTCGGCCTTGAAGAGCTCTATATGGGCAAGGGCCTCGCACTGCTCAGGAGCAGGGACGTCGTAGTGCTACTCTTTCCGAGAGAGAGCCTGGTCGTTGATGTAATCCCCGCGAGCGGAGAGGTGAGCGACGCGCTCGAGGTAATAGCGTACCACGACAGAAAGCTCAACTCTCTTATCCTTGAGATACTGCCCGCGAACGATTTGGAGTACGAGGGCAACATCGGCCTCGAGCCCGTAATAGTGAACCTCGAAACCGGCGAACTCGAAAGCACCCCCGTTCTGGGCGACTTCGAGGCGGAAAAGGACGGGGTTTATCTCGTCATAGACAGCGAAACCTTCGAGCGCTGGAAAGAGGCCGGAAACCTCGACACGTGCCCCCTCTGCGGCGGTGAGCTCGCGTGGCGCGGTAAGAAGGCCCTCTGTCTGGACTGCGGCTACGGTGTTAAAGTCAAAGATTAAGTACCCTTGCCAACATAAGAACAAACGGTGGGAGCATGATAGTCAAGTTCGAAGTATATTTCGACGGCGAGTACTGGTGCGCCAAGGGCATAGACGATGATATCTTCACCCAAGGAAAGACCCTCGACGAGCTCATGGAGAACATTAGGGAGGCCGTTGAGGTACACTTTTCTTGAGAGGTGATTCTCATGACCCGAATAGCAAAACGCCAGCTCGTTCTCTACTCAAGGAAGGCCCACGAGCGCGGTTTAACTGCAGCATTCGGCGGGAACCTGAGCGTCCGCGTCGGGAATTTGGTGTTCATCAAGGCGACCGGAGCCGTTATGGATGAGATGACGGAGGAGCAGGTGGCCGTGATAGACCTCAGCGGGAACCAGCTCTCTGGCGTTAGGCCCTCCTCCGAGTACAGGCTTCACCTGGCCGTTTACAGAGCGAGGCCGGACGTTAAGGCAATAGCCCACCTCCACCCGCCTTACTCGATAGTCGCCTCGACCCTCCTCGAAGGCGAACTGCCGATAATAACGCCCGAGGCCGAGCTCTACCTTGGGAAAATTCCAATAGCGCCGTTCAGACCGGCGGGAACCGAGGAGCTCGCGGAAGTCACGGCAGAAGCTTTGAAGGGTGCGGACGCGGTTCTGATGGCGAAGCACGGAATCGTGACCGTCGGAAAAAGCCTGAGAGAAGCTTTTTACAAGGCGGAGCTGGTTGAGGAGAGCGCCAAGCTGTGGTACATGAGCAGGAAATGAGCGGAAAAATCAAAGGCTCACTTAACCTGCTCGAGGGCACCGAGAACCTCCCATATGATGGTCCTCGTGTGCATGGGCATGTTCGGGTCCTCGCTAATCTCCTCGAGAATGGCTATTGCATCGGCCGCCCTAACCGCGGGCTCCTTGCTCTCGTCGAGGAGAACCTCTATGGCCTGCTCGGCGGCGCGCCTTATGTTCCTGGGAACAACGGTGTCCTGGACGACCTGCTCCTTGAGAACCTGCACAATCTGCTGAATCAGCTCGCTCATTCTATCACCCCCTTTCGATTATCCTAAAAAATTGTTACTAAAATCTCCCCGGCTTATCTTAAGCTTTCCTAACTAAAAAGCTTTTCGGTTCTTGAAGTGGACTTCAGTATTCAACGCCCCTCCTCGCGAGGATTCCCTTCTGGTACGGGTGCTTTACCTCCCTCATCTCCGTGACGTAGTCGGCCAGCTCAAAGAGTTCCTCCGGACAGTAGCGACCAGTTAAAACGAGCTCGGTTTTCGGGGCTTTGCTCTTTATGAGCTCCTTGACCTCCTCAACGTTCAGCATGTTGAAACCGAGGGCAACGCAGATTTCGTCGAGTATCACCAAATCCCACTCCCCGCTTGAAACGAGCTCCTTTGCCCTTGCGAGGGCCCTCTTAACGGCCTCTATATCCTCAGGCTCCGGCTTCCCGTGAACGAACTTCGGCAGGCCGAAGGACTCTATCAGTGCACCGCACTCCTCAATCTTTTTCTGCTCGCCGTAAACCTTCGGGGCCTTCATGAACTGGACTATCGCGACCTTTCCGCCGGAGCCGAGCATTCTAACGGCAAGACCGAACGCGGCCGTCGTCTTGCCCTTCCCGTTTCCGGTGTAGATGTGAACCAAACCAAGCTTCTCCTTCCATGACATTGGAACCACCATGGATAAATCCTCCAACCCTTTAAAAACCCCACGAAACCGTTAAAAACCTGAGCATCAATGTACATACATGCCTCACGTACTTTCGATGGGTTATTTCCTTAGGGATTTGACCGTGCTCCTACTATCGCTCGCTATAGTCATCATGCTGCTCACGATTGAAAAAAGCGTTAAGAGGAATCTCCGGGTTAGCTACTTCACCAGGGTTTTTAATCTGCTCATCGGAGCGTTTCTTCTCGTCGTTGTGGCGGAGCTTATAGGAGTTCTTCTCCGCACTTCAGTCTTGTATGGCAATGAAACGTACGCAATCATACGGTCAATTCTCCTGACAATCGGCGCCCTTTTGCTATTCCTTTCCTCAGTAATGCTTTACTTGCCCTTTGCTAGGGGGCAATACGTCATCGTCCCCATAGCAACAGAGCCAAGTCAAGAAATAGCGTACGGTGCGTATTGGGGGAGGAGTGAAGCAACCGAAAGGCTATTCGTTGAGCTAACAAAGCACAGGCACCTTCCGGGAATTGCCGTCACAAGAGACCCCCCAGAGGTCTTCAGGTCAAGACTAGGGCTCAAAATCGTCCCGGTTCTCTGGGTCTCGAAGGTTAGGCACGACGAGGCCGTAGACCCCACCAGACTTCCATACCTACTTGAGAATCTCAAAGCGTTCCTTGAATCCACCAATCTAGACAAGGTCATTCTTATAGACTGCGTTGAGTACCTTCTGCTTGAAAACAAACCCGAAAGCGTTTTGAAGTTCATAGCCAGCCTGAGGGACCTTGCGACTCTCAACAGGGGAATCCTGCTAGTCTCAATAGAGCGGGAAGCCCTCGACGAGAAGACCTTTAACATGCTGGTCTCAGAACTAAAGCCAGTTGAGGAACTCGAGAAGATGCTCAGTAAGTGAGGAGTGAAGCTCCACCAAAAGCTTGTAGCCCTTGCCCAAGGCTCGAATGGAGCCAGATTTTATTCACCTCCATTGACGCCCTTCGGGCGTCGATTTAAAGGTAAACCTATTACCCCACAAAGCAACATTAAACGGTTCTCACACTCAAAGGGCCCACCAATAAGGGAAATCCCTCAAAAGTTAACTCCAAAGAAGGAACTACAAACCTTGGTCAAACTTCGCGCAGGCGAACAAACTTTGCAAAGCAAAGTTTGACCAAAGAGTACCCTTTCTCATCAAAGAGCAAAAAACCAGTCGTGCACTGCTTAAGTACAACCGACACATGGGTTTAACTTTTAAATTAGTCCTTCAAGCAGTTTCACATTTTTATCGACGCCCAAAGGGCGCCTTTAGAGAGTGAAACACTCATAAAGGAGCAAGTAAATAAAAACCCATTTCAAAACCAACTAATTCTCAGAAAAGCACTCAATCTTCCGCCAGCGCTTTCGTCAGAAAGGGCTGTAATGGTGCGGTGGCCGGGATTTGAACCCGGGTTACCGGCTTGGGAGGCCGGTGTCCTGGACCAGGCTAGACTACCACCGCACGCCCGTTATTCTTAAGGGGAGGGAGCTTTAAAAGTTTTACTCTCAGCGGGCTTCCGCGCAACGATTAAACGGACGATTCCGCGGTAATAGCGCTCCTCGCGCTCGATTTCAAAGTGCTTCGAGACCAGTTTATGCGTCTCCCTGAGCGGGTCGTCATCGAGGAGCAGCCTCAACGGCAACCTCAGAGGAAGGAGAAACAGGTAGTTGAGCAGAACCGAGTCGCTCTTCGTGTGTTCGAGGAAAACCGCCCTTCCACCTGGCTTCAGAACGCGGAGGATTTCTCTCATCCCCATCTCGGGGTTCGGAACGGTGCAGAAGACGAAGGAGCTCAGAACGGTGTCAAAACTGTTATCCGGGAAAGGAAGTTTCTCAACGTCGGCAACCTCGAAACAGGCGTTCAGGTTAAGCCTTCTGGCCTTTTCCCGGGCGATTTCAATGGCCTCGGGAACGGCATCGACGGCGCAGAGCTCAACGTCCTTCGGGTAATGGCGCAACGTTTTCCCGACGCCAACACCGACCTCAAGGGTCTTTCCCCTGACAAATGAAACCGCCCTCTCGCGCAGGGGGCAGAAGAACCTGTCAAGGGGTTTCTCGAGGGCCTCATAGTGCCGGGCAATGCGCGAGTACTTCTCCCTGAACGACATGGCCTAACTTGGGAAGAGCTTTTAAAAAGTTGAACCCAAAGCCGGGCGGTGAGAGCATGCCGTACCTCGTCATAGAGCACCTCGAGGAGATAAGCGACTGGCTGTGGCTGGAGTACAAGCACGTGAGCGAGTGGTGGAAGGATAAGCTGATTTTCACCAACGTCCTGCCTGAGGAAAGGGAAAAACTCGCGAAGCTCGGGAGCGTCATAGATGAAAGTGTCACGAAGTTCCCCTTTGACCGCTCAAAAATCATAGTCCTCGACCTTCAGGCGGAGGAAGAGCTGAAGCCGGAGGACATCGAGGAGGACACGATAATAGTCGTCGGAGGAATCCTCGGCGATGCCATTCCGAGGGGAAGAACCAAGGAGTTCATAACGTCGAAGATGGAAGGCGTTAAGGTCAGGCACATCGGAAAGCCCCAATTCTCGATTGACGGGGCAAGCATAGTGGCCAGGCTAATCGCGGACGGTAAGAGGCTGGAGGAGATTGAGTACGAGGAGAACCCGACGATAAGGCTCGACGAGTTCAGCGAGATAACGCTCCACTACGCGGTTCCGAAGCTGGACGGGAGGCTTTTGCTCACGCCGGGCCTCATTGAGCTCCAGAAGAGGGAACTCGGCTACACCGAAGTGGACGAGGAAATAAGCGACGAGGAGCTAATTGAGTTCTTTGAGGGAAAGCGGGAACTGGGGTGAAGCAACAGAATCGCAAGACGAATAGGTGTGAGGACATGCTGAAGCTCTACCACGTGATTCCAGAGGAAGTTCTCAAAATACTCGCAAGGCATAACTTCCGGTTAGTCGGTCCCTGGAGGGAGTATTACCTACTCAGGGGAAACGCGCTTCTCATAAGGGAACTTCCCCTGAAGGTGACGTTTAGGGGCAGAGAAAGAAGTGTCTTGAAAGAGCTTCAACCCTATGTCTCAAGGGTCATTGGTGGAAAGGACAGGGTCTCAATGAAGCTGAAGGATGGCAGGCACTGGTTAGTTCTTGAGTTCTTTGAGGGGAAGCGGGAGCTTTAAACCCGACCTTGCGTACAGTTCAATTCCATTTTTTGAATAAACGAGAACGTAGTTATTCCTCACCATCTCCCTAAGTCTCTTCAGGTAGAGCCTCCCGTGATACGTCCTCACGTCCACGAACACCAAATCCGGCTTAATCCCTGCTGGATAAACATAGACATTCTCCTTAACCGCCAGGGCTGGATAAAAAGCAGGCTGGGTGTAAATTGAGAGGTTCGTCTTCAGAAGAACGTCTATAACTTCCCAAGCAGTTTTGTATCCGGGG
Organism: Thermococcus sp. 9N3; assembly: GCF_012027685.1. Lineage (NCBI taxonomy): Archaea > Methanobacteriati > Methanobacteriota > Thermococci > Thermococcales > Thermococcaceae > Thermococcus > Thermococcus sp. 9N3. Next base: position 467,270 of record NZ_SNUV01000002.1, on the reverse strand, counting down.
AGCGGCTCAAGAATTGAATAGTAGACAAGAGAGAACGGCTCTTTGGGTGGAGTCTCTGCGATAGGCATAGTAGCCCACGATGTTATAAACCCAAGCACGAGGAGCACTGATAGAATCCTTTTGAGATGCCTGAACTCAAGCTCTTTCAGGACGTAGACTGTGCCCAGGAAGGAAAGCGGGACGAGCATGTAAGGATAATGGAAGCCGAAGGAGTACTGGCTGGCCCTTGAGGCAAGGAGGTTCTCAAGCCAAGGAAGGGTAAGGAGGACCCAGTTTCTCGGGAGGAAGAGTGGAAGGAGACCAAAGCTTAGATTAAAGAGTAAGAAGTAGGCAAGCTTTCTGCCGGTTAGATGGACGTGTTTGTAAAGACTACCATAGATGTAGCCCTTCCCGAAGTAGGGGATTATAAGCTTGATGACGATTACGCCGTAGAGCACGGGTATGGCCGCAAAAACAAGAAAGCGGCGGTTTTTCTCCAGTTCCTCGATGGAAAAGCCATCGCGAAAGGCCCACCACAGCGAAAGCGAAGCCACGCCGAGAAACGTGTCTTCCTTCACTGAGAGCAAGATGGCTGAGGTTGCGAAAAACTCACGTTCCCTGCCGTCAACGAGGAGAACTGCCGCGAGAAGGAAGAGCGGAACCGCGAGGGAAACGGGGTGAAACTCAAAGAGGTTGATTCCAATGAGGGAGGAGTTGAAGGCGTAGAGCCCCGTCAGCGCGAGCGCTAGCCTCTCGTTCAGAACCTTCTTGGCGAGGAGGTAAGCGAGAAAAACTGACGTGCCGAGTGCAAGACTCTGAACCACGAGAAAGGTCTTCGCGGATGGGAATAGCTTGAAAAGGGGAATAAGGGCGTACATTATCGGCTGGAAGTGAACACCGAAGTGGCTGGTAACGCCGTGAACCTGCCACTCCACAGTGTTGAACCACGGACGACCGTGGAGGAAGCCCGCGAAGGACTGCGTAAAGATTCCAAGGTCAAAGCTGGTGTAGCGGAAGTATTTGAACTTAAGGAGGCTAAGATGAATCATAACGAGCGAATAGAATAGGGCTATGAGAACCGCAGTAATGTCGTAAGCTGATAACCGGGTTTTAAATTTGAGGTTCACCATCATGAATAGTTAAAAACCGAACTTAAAATTATTTCGCCCACTCATCAGCAAGATGCTTTATCTCTTCGCGAACCCTGGCCCGGTCGGCCTTGTCAACGACGAGAAACACCTCCTGAACGCTCCCGTCGCTCTTGGCGACGAGCTTAAGGCCGGTCTGCGTTTCCCGCGTCACCTTAATCTCAAATCCCCGGGAATCGCTTGCGTAAATCCTGCCCGGGATTACCTTCTTGACGCCGGGAATCGAGGCTATCTCCTCGAGAGGTTTCTCAAGCCCCTTGAGGAAGTGGTGCTCCCTCTTGACGCCTTTGCGGAAGTACTTGGGCATGGGCATAGATTCAACCCGGGACTTTTAGCTCTTGCGCAAGGCTTAAGTTATCCTCGATGTCAAACTACATCGGTGGGAGAATGGAGGACCTGTGGATTGTTAAAGAGTTTGAAAAAGTGGCGGAGTTAATGCCAGAGAAAGCCCTCCGCCTTATAAAGAAGGACCCCGACCTTTTAAAGGAGATAGTAATCTCAGCGTATCTTGATGAAATCATAAGTCTCGGGAAAGCCGCAGAGGTCCTCGGAGTAACGAGAGAGGAGCTTATGGAGGAGTTTAAAAAACGGGGAATCCCCATCAGAACCCCCGACAGAGAAGACGTTCTCTCAGAGGTGGAGGTTATAACGTGTTTGTAGTTGACACAACGGTGTTGTCCAACTTTGCAAAGACGAATTCGATGGACGTTCTCGGAAAAATTCTCAGTGAAACGGCGCTAACAACCCCTCAGGTTGTTGAGGAATTTATGGTGGGAGTTAATAGAGGCAGGTATCCTCCAGTTGAAATCCCCATGCCCATTACGGAGCTAACTCCCGAGGAAGAAAGATTGTACAGACTCCTTCGCGCGAAGCTGGGAAAGGGAGAATCATCTTGCATAGCCGTCGCAAAACACAGGGGGTTAATTTTGCTCAGCGATGACTACGACGCGCGAAAGAAGGCGAGACTGCTCGGGGTCAAAGTATCGGGGACGATAGGCCTTCTCGTGCTTGGAGTCAAGAAAGGCATTTTAACGTTGGAAGAAGGCAATGAATTGCTGGAGAAAATGATTGAAACGGGCTTCTACTCCCCCGTGAAAAGACTTGAAGAAGTTATGCCCGCTTCCTCACCTTGACGGCGACGCCCTTCTTCGCCCTAATCATCTCCTCTCCAGCGAGAACGGCCTTGCCGACGCCGACGACCGTCTCGTCCCTCACGACGCCGACTATGTCGTCAGGACGAATTCTCTCGTCGGCCTCGTTGACGCCGACCGCGAAGACGTCACCGCGCAGGTCGAAGTCAATCTTCACCCAGTAGGCTTTGAGAGAGTCGTAAATCCTCTGCATTCCGAAGGGCGTGACGCTTATGACGCCATCCCTGAAGGTTCCCGTCTGCTGGTTTTCAACGAAGAGGCGGAGCATCTTTGAGCCCTTGACGTGGCCGTTATCGGGAAGGACGGCCTCTCCGGCACCGATGCCAAAGTAGAAGTCGAAGACCTTCCTTATGTTCTCGAAGTAGCGGTAGGTTCTGTCCTCCTTAGTTCCCTCAAGGTGGAACTCCCTCAGAGTCTCGGTGAGAGAGTTCAGGCTTTCCTTGCTCGTCGTTCCGTTCTCAACGCGGGTGAAGATTATCTCCCTGCCCGAGAGCTCGCCCGCGAGCCTCGCTATCTCGACGTAGGCCTCGTCGAGGTGCGCTACTATCGGAACGTCCTTCGGGTACTTCTCGAGGGTCTTCGCGAGTAGCTCTGCCGCAGGTTTGATTTCCTCCTCGCTCCAGTGGCCGGTGACGACTATGTCGTACTTCGCCAGCCACTCCCACTCCCTCGGAACGACACCGAAGGGGGAAGTGAGGATTAGCTCGTGAACCCTGGCCGTTCCGGAGCCTAAAGCTTCCTTCACGGCACGCCTGTAGAGGGTGTGCGAGCGGGAGAAGGAGTAGGGCTTCTTGGCCGAGCAGGGGAATAGAAGAACCAGCTCGGTGTTCCTTGGAGGGGTGAAGCGCTCTACAACTCTGGAGTGCCAGCGCTTAACTTCAGGCCTCCTGATGGAGGCGTCGCTGATGAAGTAGACCGTCTCCTTCTGAATCGGCGTGTACTTCTCGAGGTAATCGGCGTGCTCCAAATCCGCTATGCGGAGAATTCCCGCGTGGTACTGGGTGTAGAACAGGTTCTCCACGAGGTAGCGGAGCCTACCGGTCTCGAGGGCCTTCCTCACGAGGAGGATAGTTTCTCTCGCGAAGTCGAGGGAGTTGGGTTCTTTGCCCCAGAGGAACGGGCTGTACTGGGTGAAGCCCTTGCCCTCAAAGTCGTAGAGCTTGAGCGAGCGCGTGTCGAAGGCATCAACGCCGAGGTAAACGGCGAGCGGATAGAAGAACGGCTCCAAATCCGCTATAATCATGACGTTGGGGAACCTCTCACGGAGGGCGCGGAGGATTTTAACGAAGTAGCGGTACTCCTTGACGAGGATTTTGGAGTTGCCGAGGTAGACGGCATCGAAGTTGTAGCGCTCGATTATCTTGAAGAACTCCTCGAGGTACTCGGTTCTCCTCAGGGCTGGCAAATAGAAGGCGTTGAAGCCGTCATAGTTAACGCTCCACAGCCTCCCAAGGGCCTTTTCAATGACCTCCGCAGGTGTGTAGAAGCCGAGGGGAATTGCCGGGGCAAGGTTGAAGTCGTAGTCGCCGGGCTCGTCAGGGTGGAAGAAGGAGTTGAAGGGGGAGAGCGTGAAGTCTACCCCTGCCAAAGCGGGGGTCCTGAAAGAGTAGTCTCCTAAGCGAACTAACCCCAACCTTCCAGGCCCTTCGTGTTTGATGACTTCCATGGGCATCACACGAGGTTGTAGCGCTGGAGGAGCAGCAGCTCGTCGAGGGTGAGCTTCTCACCGCGCTTGAACTTCTCAAGGGCCTCAACTGCCCTCTCGAAGCTGGCGTCCTTCTTGGCGCGCATTCTCGCGACGAGCCTGTAAGCTATGAGCTCCTTGTGCTTCTCGTCGTACTCGCGAATCTTCCTCTCGATTTCCCTGAGCTCCCTTCTGACTTCCCTGACCTTCTCGCGGAGCTCGACGACCTTGGCGTGGTACTCGTCGGCCTCCTTCTTGACCTCGTCGGCCTTGTTGAAGGCCTGAATCATCTGCTCGTGGTACTGCTGGCTCTGGTTGGCGAGCTTCTGTATCTCGAGGCTTATGGCCTTTCTGGCCTTCTTGAGCTGGTCAACCTTCTTCCTCGTCTCGACGAGCTTCTTGTGGAACCTGTCTGCCTGCTGGATTATCTCAAGCTCGGTCGCGAGAACCTGTATCTGGTCGACTATCTGCTTCTCCCTCTCAGGGGTGATGTTCGGGTTGGTCTGGAGCTCCCACTCGAGCTTCTCTATCCTCTCCTGTATCTTCTCGGGGCTCATCTTAAGCCTTCTGAGCTGGTTGTACTCGTCCCTCTTCGTCCTGTACTCAAGGATTTCCTGGTAGAGGAGGTCGAGCTTGGCGTTGATTTCCTCCCTGTTCTTCTTGAGCTCCTTTATCTTCTGGTTTATCTCGTCCCTCTTCGCCTTGTACTCCCTGCCCTTCTGCCTCAACTGCTGGACTTCCTTGTTCTTCTCATCCCTCTTCTGAATCCAGGTCTGGAGCTCCTTCTCGAGCTCATCAAGTTTGGCCCTTATCTCGTTTCTCTCCTTCTCAAGGGCCTCCAATTCTCTCTTGATTCTCTTAATCTCCTCTGGGTCCACTTTAACCGTTGGCATCTCTCTTACCCCTCTCCCATTTTTAGAACAGCTCTGTTCACTCCAAACATCTGGACTGAAAAATGCAAGACCCAATAAAAACTTTTTGGCCGAAATCGAAAAGGAGTAAAAGGGAAGTAACTCACTTCGAGTTCTCGGCCTTCTGGGGATATGGCATGAACTCCACCGTTCCCCTCTGCCTCATCGGTTGCTTGTAGAGCTCCATGAGGGCGTAAACTTCCTCAGGAACGTCGGTGCTCACGTGGAGGCCGAGCTCCTTGGCGTGCTCGTAGGTAATCGGGTAGTCGTGCGTCCACCTGCCCTCGGTGAGTGTCTGTGCCAGCTCCCTGGCCTTCTCCTCGCCGTACCTGTCCTTGAGGAGGTTGTAGACGAAGTCACGAACCTGCTTTATGGCCTTTTCAGCCACGTCGGCAAGGATTAGCGTCTGGTCGTCCACCTTCTCAACGCCCTTCTTCTCGACGGCCCTGACTATGCTCGGTCCCGGATACTGGCCGAGCTGTGGGTCAACCGGACCGAGAACCGCGTGCGGGTCCATTATTATCTTGTCCGCCGCGAGGGCTATAAGCGTTCCACCGCTCATGGCATAGTGCGGGACTATCACGCGAGTCTCGGCAGGGTGGTCCTTAAGGGCCTTGGCTATCTGGGTCGCCGCGAGGACGAGTCCCCCTGGAGTGTGGATTATCAGGTCAATGGGCTTGTCCTTGGGGGCCATTCTGATAGCCCTGAGGATTTCCTCACTGTCTTCCATGCTGATGAAGCGGTAGAAGGGTATGCCGAAGAGCCCTATGCTCTCCTGCCTGTGAATCATCGTTATTACCGTCGAGCCCCTCTTGCGAGAGAGTTGCTGAAGTATCTTTGCTCTGGCCATTTGAAGGCTCCTGTACTGCATCTGAGGCCAGAGGAGCAGGTACAGGAAGAACAACCACCATATAAGCGAGCCGAAGAACCCGCTCGCGGCGCCTGCGGCATCCGTCATGCAATCACCCAATAGAAAAAGATGGAGAGGTATTTATAGGCTTTGGTTCAGCCCTTTACAACCTGGGTTCCGGTCTTCCCCTCGAGAGCCTCGACGGCCCTATCGAGCGAGGCTATGATTCCCCTCTCGCCGCCCCACTCGACGAACCTGATAACGGCTAAAACCTTCGGCCCCATGCTTCCCTTCTTGAAGTGGCCTTCCTCGTAGTACTTCCTCAGCTCCCCGACGGTAACCCTCTCAAGCCACTTCTCGTTCGGCTTCCCGAAGTTAATCGCGGCGCCGTTGACGTCGGTGAGAATCATGAAGATATCAGCCTTGACTTCCTCCGCCAGCTTCTCCCCGGCCAAATCCTTGTCTATGACCGCCTCGACGCCCTTCAGCCTTCCGTCCTCCTCCACAACTGGGACGCCACCGCCGCCGCTCGCGATGACTATGAAGCCCTTCTCCACCAGGTCCTGAATTACGGGGGCCTCGACGTGCCCCTTGGGGTCAGGGCTCGGCACCACCCTTCTCCAGCCCCTTCCAGCGTCCTCAACGACAACCCAGCCCTTCTCCTTCGCGAGCTTCTTTGCCGTTTCCTCGTCGTAGAAGGGCCCGACGGGCTTGCTCGGGTTCTGGAAGGCAGGGTCGTTTTTATCCACAAGCGTCTGGGTCACTATCGTCGCGACTGGCCTGTCTATACCGCGCGCGCGGAGCTCGTTGATTAGGGCCTGCTGTATCATGTAGCCAATCTGCCCCTGCGTCATCGCGCCAGCCACGTCCATCGGCTGTGCCGGTATGCCGTAAACCTGCTGGCCCGCGTCCATGTGGAGGAGCAGAGCACCGACCTGCGGGCCGTTTCCGTGTGTTATAACGACCTCGTAGCCCTTCTCTATTATATCCGCTATCTGTCTGGCGGTTTTTCTCACGTTCTCCATCTGCTCCTCGTAGGTTCCCTTCTGACCTCGCTGGAGGATTGCGTTACCGCCAAGGGCTATGACGACTCTCTTCATGAGCATCACCTCCTGGGATGAAGGATTCTGTGCCTGGGCATAAAAACGTTCGTTAGGCCCCAACGGTGTTCATTTGAAAAAGGTTCGGCGGGCGGGAAACTTACTTTGCAAACGTAAAGAAAAATCGTGGAAGGACTTTCCTTCACAAATACCATTCCGAAAAGCTTCCGAGACCGAGCCTCTCAAGCGTCCTCATCACGCCCAGCGCTATCCCCTCGACCTCTATCCCGCCGGGGGGCTTGTAGGCGTCGCCGACGACGTAGACATCTTTTATAGGAAAGTCCTCCACGACCTGACCGCTGGCAACCCTGTTCACTGGGTTTCCGTCAAGGTATGTCTGTATCAGAAGGATTTCGCCCTCGCTATCGAGGTTCGGGAAGATTTTGTAAACGTCCTCGATGCCCTTCCTCCGCTCGGCCTTGACGTTTTTACTCTGCAAAGCGTGGTGGAGCATTATCAGGGTGTAGCCCTCTTTAGCCAGCTCCGGGCTGAGCGAGGAGGGCTCGTTGTAGCCGTTTATCCTCTCTGTGTCAAGGGTAAACATGACGGTGTTGCCTATCCTCGGCTTCCCCTTCAAAGCCACGTTGTATTTAATGCCCTCGCTCGGCTTCAGCGAATCAACGCGCTTCAGGTAATCGCGGTCAAAACTGTCACGGCCTATCAACTCAACAGTTTCTTTGATTCCTGCGTTTGAGATGAGGACGTCGTAGGGAAACTCCTCGCCTTCGGCGGTGATGACCTTCTTTTCCTCAACATCAACTTCAACGACCCGCTTTCTCGTGAGCACTCTGCCCCCGTTCCGCTCGACGATTCCCGCGAGTTCATCGGTTACTGCACTGCAACCGCCCTTGATAAGTCCGGGTCCGCCCCACTTAAGTGCCGCTTTAATTTCCCTCGCCAGCTCTCCCGCGGGAACGTCCAAGACGCTGTCGGCCCAGCCGAGGAAGCTCTTGATGAAGAGGTCAACGAACTCGTTGTCGCCTATCTTTTCCCGAATCCACTCGCGCCCACTCATCTCGGCCTCTTCTCCCTCTGGGAGTTTGTTTCTCTTTACATCGAGAAGCAACTTCGTCGCTTTGGCCTTCTCGGTGAAGCTTAAGTACTTCCAGCCCTCGCGGTAGTGGAAGGTTCTACCTTCGTAGAAAATCATGCCCTTCGGGTTGGAGTTGACTATCTGGACTTTCGCACCGAGCAGTTTCAGGAGATGGGCTAGAGGCCCGTCCTCGCCGTGGGGGAGCATGTGGAAGGCACCGGTGGAGAGGCCGAAGCCCCTGTACGGAAGGTTCGCGAACCTGCCGCCGATTCTCGGGGACTTTTCGAGAACGGTAACCTCATATCCGTTCTTGGCGAGAAATGAAGCGGTTAAAAGTCCGCCGATGCCTGAGCCTATTACCACAGCCCTCATTCTACCACCGGGAAGAGAAGAGAGGGGGAATATAAAAGGGTGTCGTCAGAGCCTCCACTCAACCCCAAGAATCTCGCTGTAGGCTTCCAGGACTTTGCTCAGGTACTCCTTCGCAGTGCCGACCTTGTCGGCCTTGAACTTCTCGGCCCACTTTTCGTTTCCAAACTCCTCACTGCCAGCCGAAACGAGGTCTATGACGCGCATGCTGTCCCAGAAGACCGGGGTGTAGCCAGCTTTTCTTGCGTACTCGATGAGCCTCTTGAGCTGTCTCTTCGCGTGCTCCTCCATGTCGATGTTCTGGCCGTAGGCGTCCATGAAGAGCGCCTTCAAGACCGGCTTCATCCAGCCCCTGTGGAAGCGGCACCAGCCGACGTTGTCGTACCAGAACTCCCAGAGGGCCGAGGCGATTATCTTTTGGGCGAGCTCCTCGGGCTCAAGGAAGACGCCGAACTGGTAGAAGGTCCAGTAGCGACCCTGAATCGGGAGCGGTATGTAGTTGCCTATCGCCCAGTACATCGTGGGCGTCATCTCGCCGTCCTCGCCGAGTGGAGTGAAGACCGCGTAGTCCTTGAAGCTCTCGCCGTACTTGAGCCTGTCCTTGAAGCGCTCGTCGAAGATTACGCTCGCCTTCCTCTTGCCGAGACCGATTATTCTCGCTATCTCGTTCTCGCCGAAGGCTACGCGGTGGGCCAGTTCAGCAACGAGCCTGGCGTTGATTTCGCTCGCCTCGACAGGACGCTCGATTAAAGCTTCCTTCGTGAACTCTGGCTTGCCACTTAGGCCAACCTCCTCCGGCTTGAGGAGCCCGCGGTGGATAAGCTCAAGAACCCACGCGGCGGTTCCTCCGAACTCTATCGCGTCGAAGCCCATGGAGTCAACGGCTTTCACGCTTATGTCGCTGGCGCGGAGGCTTATGCTTCCGCTGAGCGGACCGTTGGCCTCGTAGGGCTCGTACTCGACGTGGTGGCCGTTGCGGTACTTCTTACAGACCACAGGACAGGGCTCGCCACAGGTCGTCCAGTTCTTGGGCTTTATTGCTTCCTCGTTGAAGGGCTCCCAGTAGTGCTTCATTATGTTCTCGTGGATTTTTATGCGCTCCTCCTTCGGAATGTAAGGCATCTGCCAGTTGAGTATCGGAACGAAGTCTCCCTCAGCCGGATAGTTTCCGCCGAAGGTTCCGCCGGTGTTGAGCTTGGGGTTGAAGCGGTACTTGGTGGTTTTCTCAGCAATAATCTCGTTGTAGGGCTTTTTGTGCACGCCCTCAACTATCCCCTTCGCCGTCCTGAAGTTCGAGATGTCCTCGCCCGGGAATTTCCTCTTCCTCGGCTTTCCGCCGAAGATTATTCCTATGACGTTGTGCGCCCTGAGCAGAACGCTTCCAGAGCCACCTCTAGCGGCCCAGTCCTCGCTACCGACGAGGCGCTGGCCCTTCCTCAATGCCTGGGAGAATATAGCGCCGTAGTTGGTGTTGAGGGCAGAAGGACCGACGACAGCTATGCGGTACTCGAAGTCAAAGCGCCCCCCGAACGTGTCTATTAGGTACTGGGTGAGGGCATAGACACCCTCCTCGCCCTTGTAGCCCCTCCATATCTCGATGACCTTTTCAAGCTCAATCTCGTGGAGCTCGACCCTAACGTTCTCGCCGTCGTTGTAGAGGAGAACCACGACGGGCTTCTCGGCCTTGCCCTCGAAGGTCACGAAGTCAACGCCGACGTTCTTGAAGGCGTAGGCGGCACCGCCCATCGCCGAGGGGAACAGCGTGCCGTAGAGGGGTGAGCGGAAGAAGAACATGAGCCTGTGTGCTCCAGGAAGAACCGAGCCGGCGAAGGGACCCATGCCCATTATAACGACGTTCCTCGGGTCGTACGGGTCAATGCTATGAGTCTCAAGGGTCTCGTGGAGCTCAAGACCGTAATCTATGACGCCGTAAATGCCATCTTTCTCGATTTCCTCGCTTTCAACTTTGTTCTCGTTGAGCTTTATATGTATGACAGTGAACTTCACGGCCACCACCCCTTTGTATCACTCTAAGTGTTAGGTCTCGCCAAAAGTTAATAAGGTTTTCCAAAAACATAAGAACTAACCCAATCGAGAAAAGTTAAACGGAAATGTTAATAGAAAAGGGAGGAATCACTCGATGTCCTCGAAGCGCTCCTCAAGCCTCTTCAGCACGCCCGGCAGGGTGGTGTACTCCATGTCCTCGAGCGGGAGCCTGTGGGGTTCGAACGGGCCGTGCCTGCGCATGTACTCGGTAATCTCAAGGGCCTTCTGGCGAGCGTAGTCATAGGCAGGGTCGTCGAAGAGGTCAACCGGGCCGACGAGCTTTCCTTCGGGGCTTATCTGCCAGCCGAGCGCGACAACCCTCGGCGGGCCGTCGAACCTGGTCGGGTTGGCGTAGTTCATCGGAACGGGCATTATCGGGCCGTTGTGGCTTCCCCTCATCCATCCGCTCACGAGGTGCGGGAAGGCGAAGGGCTCGAGGACCTCGCCAAGGGCGGGAAGTCCGCTCTGGGCCCTGACTATAGCGACCGGGTCGTCCTTACCGACGTATTCTCCAGCAATCTCGTAGAGCTTCTCGGTGCTGACAACAGCTACCGGCTCGTCCTTCGGAATCGGGTGGCCCTCCTTCGGGTAAACGCGCTTGATGACGTAGCGGCTCTTGGCACCGATGAGGGCGAGAAGGTCGTAGACCTCCTCAGGGGTGTTGAGGATTACCCTCTTGTGCTTGAGGATGTCCCAGACCTCGAAGCGGAAGCCCATGTGCATCTTGGGGTCAATGACGAGGCCAGCGGTGTTGAACGGGTCGGCGAACATCCTGAATATCGGCAGGTTAAACGCGCCAGGCTCGGTCTTGTCCATGTGGAAGGTCACTATCGGCTCGCTCTTCCTCAGCGTTATCTCCATCTCGGCAACGCCCGGGCCCATTCCGCGGACGTTTCCGCTGAAGGCGTCCTTGAGAAGGTCCTGTCCGGCGCCGTAGAGTCCGAGCTCCTTGGCGACCTTGGTTGCCTCCTCGAAGGCCTTCCAGGCGAGCCCGTGAACGTCGGGGCTGTCAACGCCCTTCTTGTGGGTCATGATGAGCTGAAGGTCATCGCCCGCGTAGGCCACGTAGAAGTCGATTATCGTCCCTTCCTCCTTGGCCTTGGCAAGGACTTCCTCCGCGGTTTCTATCAGCTGCGGGTGCACCCTGGAGTGCCCCGGCCAGCCACCTATGTCGGCCTTGATTACGCTAATCGTTATCTTTTCTCCAACGGCCATGGCAACCACCCGACGAGAATAGGGAGTTTTATGCTTATAAAACGTTAATATCACCATAAATGATACGGGGGGCCTAAAAGGAGAAAGGTCACTCGCAGATGTCTGTCCAGCCAAACTGCTCCTTGACGACCTTGATGAGGTTCTTGAGCTCGTCCTTCTTGATGTTGACGCTCGAGCTCGCGCCGACGAGGGCTATGATACCGTGAACCTCCTCCTGGAGCTGTATAACGTCGTCGTGGACTTTGACAACCCTGAGCTCCCTCCTAGCGGTCTCGTCCTCCCCAATCCTGAACTTGTCCTTTCCGATGACTATCGGCTCCTCCATCACCACCACCTCGGTAGATTTTTGTGTGTCAAGGTTAATAAAACTTCCGGGAGCAAAGTTTATAAACCTCCCATCGCTAAGGTTGAGACGGACGGGGGCGTGGTGTAGCCTGGTCCATCATCGCGGGCTCCAGAGGTATGAGGACTTGCGGGTTTGCTGATTGGGGATGAGCCTTTGGAGCTCTGACCCGGAGAAACCCGCGGACCGGGGTTCAAATCCCCGCGCCCCCACCATTGCAAACTTCGCCTGCGCGAAGTTTGACCAAGGTCCGTAGCTCCGTCTGGAATGCTATATTTCGAGTGATTTTTCTCCTCAGTTGGCAGTTTGGAGTGTGAGGACTTTTTAAATTGCTCCTTTTGTAGAGGTTTGCTTTTAAAATCGACGCCCGAAGGGCGTCAAGAAGAGAGCAAACACCATATAGGGCGCTGTTTTTGTGTTCTCCTTTGAAAAGCGCGATTTCGTGAGTAAAATCGATTTTATGGGGGTATTTGACGAGGAGCTACTAACTTTTGGTGAAGCTTTTTCCAAAAGCTTCAGCGCTGGCGGAAGAGCGAGTGCATGTTCTAAGATTTAACAATTGTAAAGTGGAGTTTCTTATTAACTTGCCCTTTGTTGAGTGTTTCACTCTCCAAACGGCGTCCTTCGGACGCCAAAACTAAGTTGAAACTAATCCTCAAGGTATCTTTGAAGTTAAACTCGTTTTAAAATCGCGCCTTAATTAGTGCACAACTGTCTTTTTGCCCGTTGGCGAGATAGGGCACTTTTTTGGTCAAGCTTTCTTAAAGCTTGCTCGCCTGCGCGACGTCGAGCTCTGCTCGACGCAAGGGACGACAGTCCCGCAGAGTTTGACCAAGGTTCGTGATTCTTCATTCAAAATAAATTCTAAGAGGTTTGCGCTTTTAAACGGCTATTTTCTTGAGAAAACTCCCTTTAAAAGGCCCTCAAGAGGGGGTTTTCTCTAAAAGCGCCCCTTTGGAGCGCGAGAAAAGGTAAACCCGCACGAGAGAGCTTCCAAAATTAGGGAATTCACAATCTACAAAAGCCGTTAAAAGTGCAAACCCCTCAAAACACCCTGTTAGAGGAATCACAAACTTTGATGAAACTTTGCGAAGGCAAAGTTTCTTTGGTGAAGCTTTTTCCAAAAGCTTCTTCGCCAGCCTTTCTTAAAGGCCGTTAAAAGCTTCAGGCCGTTCTCACTCGTTCAAACGTCCCCGACTGATAGCGAAAGATAAAGCCAGTTAAGCGCCTACTCCTCCCGTCCAAGGAGGATTCCCACCACTATCAGAATCAAGCCCAGAACGGTTGTCGGTTCTATCCTCTCACCGAGGATGAGGGAGATGAAGAGCAGACTAAGAAACGGCACTAAGTAAGCCAGGTTCGAGGCAAAGGCAACATCGCTCTCAACCGCGCGGTACCAGAGGAGGTAAGTAACGCCCATCTCGAACAGGCCGACGTAAACCGCGCCGGCAATGCCCTTCAGGGGAGGGGGTGAAAAGCCCGCGAAGGGCATCAGCAGGGAGGCGTAGAAGAGAGCAAAGGCGAAGTTCCAGAACATCTTCTCCTCAAGCCTCCTGCCGTCCCGAACGTTCAGGAGCCAGTAGGCGGCCCAGATTAGGGCGCTCCCGAGACCGAGGGCATCCCCGATTGGATTCGAGAAGCCGAGGGATAGGACGTTGCCCCTGGTTGCAACAATAAGGGCACCGAGAAAGCCAAGAAAGAGGCCAAATAATGTCTTCAGGGCAAGTTTTCTCTTAAGCAGGGGGCCGGAAAGCAGAACGAGCGCCAGGGGCCAGGTGTAGTTGAGCGCCTGCGCCTCCTGGGCGGGAAGAAGGTCGTAGGCCGAGAAGAGGACGGTGTAGTAGAGGAGGAGTACGAGGCCAAGGTAAGCGGAGCGCAGGTTTTCTCTGGAGGGCCTGAAGCTCCGGAAGTAGAGGGCACCGTAGAGAACGAGCGACGTCAGAAAGGCCCAGAAGAGGAGCTGGAGAGGGCTCATGTAGCGGAGCGAGAGCTTGAAAGCACTTGCAACCGTTGACCAGAGGAGAACGGCACCGACGGCGTGTTTTTTGGACATGGCATTAACTCATTATTTGGGGAATATAAATTCAGCGATTTTAGTCCCCTAATAAAATTTGGTTCTGCCCCCAGGACCAGGTAACAGTACCGTTACCTAATAAGGGTTTGGAGAAAAAGGAAAGAATCACTCCTCCCTGAAGAGGCCGTACTTCTTGGGGTCGTAGAACGGCGGTGCAACTGTTACGGCCTTCTTGGGCTTGCCCCTGATTTCCACCTCGATTTCGAGGCCGGGTTTGGCGTACTCCTCCTTCACGAAGGCTATTCCAATTCCTATGCCGAGGAGCGGCGAGAGCGTTCCGCTCGTGACCTCACCAATGACCTCGCCGTTGGCCAGAACCCTGTAGCCCTCCCTCGGGATTCCCCTGTCGACCATCTTGAAGTGAACGAGCTTCCTTCCCAAACCGCGCTCCTTCTGCTTGAGGAGGGCGTCTTTACCTATGAACTCCTTGTCCCAGAATATCGCGAAGTCGAGGTTGGCCTGGAGCGGGGTGACTTCGTCGATGTCCGTGCTGAGGAGCTGTAACTCTTTCGTCTCGTTGCCGTAGAGCGTGTAGCCGGCCTCAAGCCTGAGCGTGTCCCTTGCTCCGAGTCCGGCCGGCCTTATGCCGTACTTCTCGCCCTCCTCAAGGATTCTCTCCCAGACGTGAAGGGCCTTCTCCGGTTTACCCCTCTTCTCCGGGTCGGGGTGGTAGGGGTTCGCATCTTCGATGTAGACCTCGAAGCCGTTCTCGCCGGTGTAACCGCTCCTTGAGAGGAGCATCTTTATTCCGTCGAGCTCGACCCACCTGGCCTGGAACCACCACATCTCGTTGATGTCTATGCCAAAGAGGTCCTTCGCTAAATCCCTCGCCTTTGGTCCCTGGACGGCGAACATGGCTATGTCGTACGTTTTGAGCTCAATCTCAAGGTCGAGCTTGGTAAACTGCTCAACCGTACCCTTGAGGTATGTGAACCATGCGTAGAGCTTCTCGAAAGCGTCGCTGTCGCATATCATCAGGTACTCGTCGTTCCCCATGTTGAAGACGAGGGTCTCGTCTTTAATGGCTCCCCTCTCGTTGAGGACGAGCGTGTAGGTTCCGCTTATGGCGGGGGGCTTGCTTATGTCGTTGGTCGTGACGTACTGGAGGAACTTGAGGGCATCCTTCCCGCGGAAGACTATCTCGCCCATGTGGGAGGTGTCAAAAACGCCGACCGCGTTCCTGACGGCGAGGTGTTCATCCTTTATGCTCGAGTACCAGATTGGCATCTCCCAGCCCGCGAACTCCTCGATTTTCTTGGCGTGCTCCTTATGCCAGTCGAAGAGGTGCACCCTTTTGACCATGGCAATCACCGCTCAAACTTGGACCTGAACGTTATAACACTTTCCAAAGGGCCCATCGCAACGATAATAAACATTGACGAACAGAATTATACTTGGGTGAACCAAAATGTTCGAGAGAATCCTCTACCCGACCGACTTCTCAGACGTATCGCTCCACGCCCTCAGGCACTGCATCCCCAAACTCTTCGAGCTCGGTGCCAAGGAGCTCCACCTCCTCCACGTCATCGACATAACCGTTGCGGAGCTTGAGGCGTTCGAGCTTGAAGAAATCTACCGCGAGAAGCTTGAGAAGCTCGCCGAGGAGATGCGAGAGAGGGGAATCAACGCCAAGGCCGACGTGAGGGTGGGAATCCCATCGCTCGAGATAGCGGAGGCGAGCGAGGAAGCCGGGGTTGACCTCGTCGTGACTCCGAGCGTCGGCGAGAACATATGGAGGCAGATGTTCATGGGGAGCACCGCCTCAAACCTCGCGAGGGCCACCAAGAGGCCGGTCCTCCTGCTCAAGTACGTCAAGAAGGACGACTCCTACGAGCTGGCCGTTGACTGCTCCGAGCTCTTCAAGAAGCCTCTGGTTGCAGTAGACTTCTCAAAGTGCTCAATCAAGATAGTCAAGACCGTCCGGAAGTTCGAGGAGCTCATAGAGCGGGAAATACTTCTGCACTCGGTTGACTACGGCAAGGTCGACGAGCTGGAGCACAACATTGAGGTGGCGAAGGCGAACCTCGAGAAGACGGCCAAGGGGGTCAAAGCCGACTTCGAGCTTGAGGTCATGGTCGGAACCGCCAGCCAGGCGATAATAGGGACGGCACTGGCGAAAAATGCAACGCTCATAGTCATCGGTAAGAAGGGCAGGAGCATTCTCAAGGATTTGATACTCGGTAGCACGGCGGAGAGAGTCATGCGGGACTCGAAACTCCCTGTCCTCCTCGTCCCGTGCGAATAGCCTCAGACTGGAACGGCTTCCTCATCAACTCGGTAGCTACCCTGTTGCCATCATCGGCTGTCCTTCCCTATTTTTCCGGCCTTATAAAGCTACTCCTTCGTGCTTTCTCCTGTCATGAAGGCGCTCGCCATTATGTGCGCCAGGCGGAGTGGTTCCGGAATCAGGCCGGTCTTCGTGGTTACCCTGACGACCTCGAATGCCACATCGGGAGAAACGCCGAGTGCCTGGACGTAGAGCTTTCTGGGAATCATCTCGAAGAGCGGGGGAGCCTTCCTCAGGAGTTCAACCCGTTCCTTCCAGTCCGGGAAGTGCTTCTTAAGCGCGAGCTCCATGGCGTTTAAATCGGGCCTCTTCCTCACGACCACTATCACCGGAAGGCCAGTCTCGCGGTGAAGTCTTTCGAGGTCAACGACGTTGAAGCCCCCGTAGGTTATCCCCTTGAGGAGGATTACTCTCAAATCCTTGAAGCGGGACCGGTTTACGGCATCAATCAGCTTCTCGGTGGCGTCGGTTCCGTCGACGGTTATCCACCTCGATACCGCGCCGACGACCTCTCTTGAGCCCTTCATGACGACCCCGAAGAGAACCGTCTTTCTTCTTTCGAGCTTGGAAGAAAAGGAGAACGTCCCGTCGTCGAAGCCAACGACCCTTATCTCGGGCTTCACCTTGCGAATCATCCGAACAGCACCCTCGCCATCCACTCCGAGTACTCCCTGTTGAGCTTGTCGAGGTCAATTCTCGCTATCAGCGGGACCTCGTAGGGGTGGAGCTCCCTCAGCGCGTCCCTCAAAGCCTTCCACCGGCTCACCTCGGTCTTTAGGAGCACTCCAATCTCTTTGCCCTCCTCTATTTTTCCTTCCCACCAGTACATCGCCTCGTGCTCCCTCATGTTGGCGCAGACTATGAGCTTCCTCTCAAGGAGTTCTCTGACGACTTTCCTGGCGCTCTCCCAGTCCGGGAAGGTCGTGTAAACGAATATCGCCTCCATAGGGCACCCCAAGGAGAGTAGGGCAAGTAAAGCTTAAATCCCTTGTGGAGAAATCGAAACGGGATGGTGTATGAGGAAGGTTAGGGCGCACCTTAGGATATACGGGCGCGTTCAGGGGGTCGGCTTCCGCTGGAGCATGCAGAGGGAAGCGAAGAAGCTCGGGGTTTCCGGCTGGGTCAGAAACCTGCCGGACGGTAGCGTTGAGGCAGTCGTCGAGGGCGAGGAAGAGAGGGTCGAGGCGCTGATAGGCTGGGCCCACCAGGGGCCGCCACTCGCCAGGGTAACGCGCGTCGAGGTTAAATGGGAAGAACCGGAGGGGCTGGAGGGCTTCAAGGTCGTTGGTTGATTGCCTCAAGGAGAACCCTCTTGGGGCAGTACTTGACCTCACAGTAGTTGCAGACCAGCTTTTCCTTCTCCTTCTCCGGCGTGTGGAGTATGAGCCTCTGGAAGCCGTGGATGTCCTTTATTCTCGCGAAGGTCTCGACAGGAAGCGTTCCGTCGATGACGATGAATATCTTGCTCGTTTCCTCCCTCAGGTTCCTGCCGAAGACTTCCATAACCGGGACGTTGCTCTCCGCGAGAATCCGCATAACTTCGGCAAAGGCCCCCTGGTAGTCCCCCTTTTCAACGTCAATCTCGAGCACTTCCCAGCCCATGAGCGGGGCGACGTCTATCAAGCTGGGGAGTGGGTTGAGACGCTCGAAGATGAGCTTTAGCGGGTAGGTCTTCTCGATGTACTCGATTGTGTGGTAGATTATCTTCCTGTTGACGCCTATTGCCCTGGCGAGCTCGCTTATCGGGACCTCAACGTTCTTGAGGTAGATTTTACCGTTCCGCACGCTCAGGCCGTTCTCGAAGAGGAACTCGGCGACCTTCCTCCTGGCGGGATAGTTCTTGAAGTAGGCCTCAAGTATGAGCATCATCTTTGTTCACCTCTTACTCATACCTGGGTAGAAATGGATATTTAAATCTTTCCCCGGACAAAGGTTATAACTTCAAACGTCGTATTCGGAACTCTGGAGGTGGTGGAATGCTCGACGTAATCGGCATGGGAAACCTCAACTACGACATAATCTTCCTGCTCGACCGCTTTCCCGAGTTTCACGAGAAGGTCGTCTCCAGGGAGGCCCACTTCGGCCTCGGCGGTGCGGCAGGGAACACGATAAGCTGGCTCGCAACGTTCGGCCTGAAGACCGGCTTCATCGGGACTGTTGGAAGGGACGAGATAGGAGAAGCCCACCTGAAGTACTTCGAAAGGCTCGGCGTCGACACCTCGGGAATAGACGTCGTTGATGTCCCATCGGGAGTGGCCGTTGCGATGGTTCACGGCGACGACAAGAGGATAGTCAAGCACCTTGGAGCCAACTCGCTCAGGAAGTTCAAGCCCGAGTACGCAAAGAAAGCCAGATTCCTGCACCTCTCCTCAAATCCCCCAGAGCTCATCGAGGAAGCAGTCCGCTTCGCCAACGCCAGCGGAATTCCGATTTCGGTAGACATCGGAGAGGCCACTCTACCAAGGGAAGTGGAGGGCATGGTTGACTACCTCCTCATGAACGAGGACGAGTACAGGAGGAAGTACGGCTCGCTCGACACTTCCCTCAGCAACGCGAAAAATTTAATAATAACGCTCAACGGTGGCGGGGCGATAGTTCGCGAGGGGGATGAAACCTTTGAGGTTCGCGGGCTGAGCGCGAAGGTTGTTGACAGCACTGGGGCTGGAGACTCCTTCGACGCGGGCGTAATCTACGGAATCCTGAAGGGATGGTCGCTCAGGGATTCGGCAAAGCTCGGCATGCTCCTGGCGTATCTCACCGTCCAGAAGGTAGGCGCGAGGAGCGCGATAGTTCCGCTCGATGAAGTCATCAAACTGTCAAAGGAGCTAGGCCTCGATTTGCCTTGGTAACGAAAGTTCTCGAGTTGGAAAACCTTAAAAATTCGGGTTTCAAAAAAGGTTAGGGAGCCGGAAGAGCGGAGGTGAGCCCTTTGGAAATAGTGATTGACAACTTCAAGCCAAAGATAACAAGGCCCTTCAAGAGGAAGAACGAGTACTGGGTCAAGCTCATCCTTCCCGAGGGAGAGGAGTACATAATGAAGTTCAAGAGCCCCCTTGAGGCGGAAGACGCCATCTACGGCATGCTCGACGACCTTCAGGTTTACGGGGGTAAGGTGAAGCTCAAGCTCCGTGAGGGAAACGTCATCGAGGATATTGAGGTTCTCGAACTCTACAAGCCGTCCGCGAAGGAACTCCTCAACGAGTACTTCAACGACTAACGTCCTTTTCTGTTCATTATAGTTGTCGTTTTGACAGGAAACTTATATATATCCCCGCACCCAATATTTCTATTGGGGTCTATCCGTTTAGGTGACCGTTAATCAAATCGTGTGGAGGTCGTCCCAGTGGCAAGACGGAAGAACAAGGAGCTCATCGAAATCGCAATGGACATAGGCGGTGAGGAGGCCGTTGAGGTAGTCAAAGCCCTCGAGAAGATGAAAGAGGCGACCGATGAAGAGCTTGCCGAGAAGACTGGAATCAGGGTTAATACCGTCAGGAGGATTCTCTACCAGCTCAACGACCAGGGTCTGGCGGACTTCAAGAGAATCCGCGACCCTGAGACCGGGTGGTATTACTACTACTGGCGCCTTGAGACCAAGAGACTGCCCGAGATAATAAAGGCCCGAAAGATGGCCGAGCTGAAGAGGCTCAAGGAGATGCTCGAGGAAGAGACCAGCGAGATTTACTACTGGTGTGGCGAGGAGGGCCATCCGAGGCTAACCTTCGACGAGGCGATGGAGTACGAGTTCCAGTGCCCGATATGCGGTAAGATGCTCATGCAGTACGACAACAGTCGAATTGTTGAGGAGCTCAAGAAGCGCATAGAGGAACTCGAAATCGAGCTCGGCCTGAGGAAGAAGCCGAGGAAGAAAAAGAGCGGTTAAATAAACGGAATGGGCTCTTAATGAACTTCGGGGATGGTGAAGATGGAAGAAGTGGTTATTCTTGAGAAGGTTTACGGGGACAGGAGTGGTTTTGACAAGCTCCACAGGAAGCTCCGCTCCCTTCTGGGGGATTTGGAGGTCGAGTGGAAGCTCTCAGCAACGACCAAGAACTGGGTCAAGGTCAGCCTCAGCGGTGAGGACGAGGAAATCAGCGCGAACCTCGTTAGAGAAGAGTTCGGCGAGGTTCCCTACAGCCTCAAGAACGTCGAAGTCGGAAAGACCTACAAGGGACGCTTCATAGACCTCGGCAAAGTCGGCTACGGCGCCTACGTTGACATTGGAATCTTCAAACCGAAGCCCAAGGACGCGCTGATTCCGCTCTACTACCTCAAGAAAACCTTCGGGGACATGCCGGTAAGGCAGATGATTCGGGAGTTCGGCTGGGTGGACAACCTGCCCGTCGAGGTCGAGGTGACGGACGTCGAGTTTGGAGCCAGGGAAGTGGAGTTAGCCTTCAGCGACGCCCAGCTGAAGAGGATTAAGGAGTGGCTGAGCGACGGCTACGACAAGCTCTTCATAACGGGGACGATAAGCGAGAAGGTCGAGGAGGCACTCATCAAGACGGGCCACGGCAGGGACGTCAAGAGAATGGAGGAGCTCGGCCTAATGGAAACCCTACTCGTCCTCAAGAAGGGAACCCAGGCCCCTGGAATCATCAAGGCAATCGGCCCGCACCTTAAGGGAGCCGTCTTCGGCGCAATCAAGTTTGAATGACCGAATGAACGAGCCTGACGGCAAGTATCGAAACGAGGGTCAGCGCGTAGGGGAAGAAACCGCCCACGAAGGGGGCAATCAGAAGGAACGCCAGCGTCGACAGGGTTATGAAGGCCGTCGGGCCCCTCCACCTTATTCTTCTCAGCCCTGTTAACAGGGCGTAGACCACTATGACGAGCCCAAGGAGGGACTGAAGGATGAAGTTCTCGACGAAGCCGGGATGGGGCTGAAAGCTCGTCCACTTCGACAGCCAGTCGAAGCCGTAAACCCTGCACAGGGCCCAGAAGCCTGCCCACACGAGGACGAGGTAGGAGGAGTTCCTGAGCTTCCTGCCGGGGTACGTCAGGGCGAAGAACAGAGGGAAGAGCAGAAGGTACGGGTTGAAGATGGACGCGAGGAGCGTGGCGCCGGCCAGGGCCAGTATCTCCAGGGTTCTCCGCGAACCGGGGACGAAAGAGGAGTTTGTGGCTATCGCAATCGAGAGTAACGTCAAAACGAGTCCGGGCAGGGCAGTTCCAACCGTAGCAACCTGGGAGCGGAAGAGCGGTGCCGAGAAAACGAGCCCGAAGGCTATGAAGCCGAGCGCCCTCTCACGCCTGGGGGCGACGTAGAAGAAGAGTCCAGCCAGGGTTAGAAGGAAAAGCCAGTGGGCCAGCCAAAGGTTCTCGTCCGTGGGGGAAACTATGGAGAGGAGGTGCCCAACGAGGGCCAGTAACGGGGAGGATGGAACTGCACCCGCGGAAACGGACAGGGCCCGTGAGAAGAACTCAAGGAAGTTGCTTGGCAGAACGGGCGTTTCCGATAGGGTGAACCAGACGAAGATGAGGGACGCACCGAGAAGGAAGAACCTAGCGGAGTAGCTCCGGTCCTTCCTTAAACTCAATCCAAACAGGAGAACCATAACAAACGCCAGAATCGCAAAGACACCGAGGGCACTTCGGGAGGGAACCCAAATCTCCGAGAAGGCGTCGTGGGTGAGGTAAATGTTGTCCTCGCTTCCGGTGACGAAGAGGGTGTTGTTGACGACGATTACCATGGGAGAAAGCGAGGCACTCTCGGGAAGACCCGTCAGGTTCCAAAGCCTCTTCATCTCAGGGTTCTCGTAGACGTTTCCGACGAGAACGAGCGTGCCGTTCCCGTGCTCAAGGACTTCACCGAGTTTGGCGTCAACGTAGCGGGCCCAGCCCTTTGCCCAGTAATCCCTGCCCGGAACGACGCGATAAGTGGTGCTGGAGTGCAAAAAGTGCTCGAAGCTTTCTTTATCCGGATAATAGCTAACCCCACCGGCCGAAACGAGCGGTGAAACGAGCAGGAGGAGCAAAATCAAAGCCAAAGCCCTTCTCATCCTCTCCCCGGGATAGGTAGGGGAAGGGGTTAAAAAGCTTAACGTAGCCTGGTCCAGCGCGGCCCCATCGCAGCGGCTCCCGCCGGCCTGAGCCGCGCCCGGGAAAGAATGAGTAGAAGGAGTTAAAAATCACTCGGTTTTCTCTTTGCTCTCCTCTCCCTTGAGCTCCTCGAGCTTCTTCACGAGCTTATCGGCGAGCTCCATGAAGGCCCTAGCGGCGGGGGTATCTCCATAGAGGACTATTGGAATGCCGGCATCGCTTGCCTCCCTCGCCTTGAGGTCTATCGGAACCTCACCGAGGAAGTCAACGCCCTCCTTCTCGGCGAGCTTCCTGCCTCCACCCTTGCCGAAGAGGTCAATCTCGTTTCCGCAGTGCGGGCAGATGAGGTAGCTCATGTTCTCAACGACGGCTATGTAGGGAACCTCCATCTTCTTCATCATGTTGACGGCCTTGCCGGTGTCGAGAAGGGCAACCTCCTGGGGGGTCGTGACGATGACGGCGGCGTCGAGCTGGACGTTCTGAACGACGGTGAGGATTTCGTCACCGGTTCCGGGCGGGAAGTCGATTATCATGAAGTCGAGCTCGCCCCACTTGACGTCGCCGAGGAGTTGTTTGATGGCCTTGGTGACGAGGGCGCCGCGCCAGATTATCGGCTGGTCCTCCGGAACGAGGAAGCCCATGCTCATGACCTTGATGGGCGTTATCTGACCCATGAAGTCGGCCATCGGCGGGAGCATCTCGAAGCGACCGTCTTCCAGCCTCTCCGCCAGAACGTCGGCCTTGTCAACGCCGAGCATCTTTGCAACGTTCGGCCCGTGTATGTCCGCGTCGAGCAGGCCGACGTAGTAGCCCTTCTTCGCAAGCGCGGCCGCGAGGTTCACCGCGACGGTGCTCTTTCCAACGCCACCCTTACCGCTGAGAACCGCTATCTTGTACTTCCACTTCTTCTGCTTCTCCTTTATCCTCTCCGTGAGCGGGTCAGCGCCCAGACCGCCTATGTTGAGGGTCGGAGCCTTAATCGTCATCTTACACCACCGACGAGAATAGTTCGGTGAACTTAAAAACCTTTGTCCCAAAAAGGGTAAGATTGGTCAGAATTGTGCAATATTCACTCGGCGTACTTCAACAGTATCTCCTTCAGCTCGAGGGCTTTTATGTAAGTTGGAGACTCCGGATTCCCGAGTATGGCCTCAATTTCCGGGTCGTACTCTTCCACGAGCTCATCGTACGGGATTATCGTTTTTGTCGTGAAATCGTTGAATCCAAGCTCGTCGAGTATCCTCTCGACCTTCTCAATCTGACTTTCCTTCTTTACTTTGTTTATCACGAGGTGGACATACTTAATGCCGAGCTGTCTCGCGAGCTTTGCGGCATCAACCGCCACCTGAACGGAGTTGTAAGTTGGCTCTGTGAGAACAACGGCCTGCTTGAAGCCCTTGGCCAAAGCCCTTCCAAAGTGTTCAAGACCCGCCTGAGTATCCATGAGAATTATCTCACCTTTCCTCAGGTTGATGTACTTAACAACCGCATCAAGGAGAGCGTTTTCAGGACAGAGACAGCCGGCGGCGGCCTGAACAACGCTTCCCATGACGAGGAGCATGACTCCATCGGGCCCAACAACACCGAACCTATCAACCACGTCCCGTACATCTGGGGTCAACGAGAAGTACAGCCCCCAGTTAGTTCCGGGTCGCGCCCCAGTTTTTTCCTCGATGTAGTCAAGGTTCTTGTTGAGAGGAACTATTTTATCCCTGATTTCCTTGGGAACACCGAGTGCGTGTGCAAGGTTCATCTGAGGGTCCTCATCAACTGCTAAAACGCGATAGCCGTCGCGTGCGAGTAGTCTTGCGAGAAGGGCGGTCATTGTAGTCTTACCCACACCCCCCTTGCCGGTGATTACAACTCTGAACCCCTCTTCCGGGGCCTGCTTTTTGGTTCGTTCTCGCAACTCTTCAGCTATCTGAAATAGCTTTTTTCGTCTTTCGTCTTCAACCGATTTGAGGGGCTTTCCCATAAGCAACACCAAAAAATTTGAAAAACCCAACGTATAAATGCTTTTAGGTTCGAATTTAAAACTATTAGAATGGGCAGAATTGTGGACTGTAGGGAACATAATTGGATAATATTGTATCTAATTGTTCATACGAACATTTCTGTTCAAAGGTGCATAACTAAAAGTTTCAAACCTTAGGATAACTTATCCGTATGACTATTCAGTCATAAGAACCAAATCTCATTACACAAAGATATGGAACTAAAGTGTAACAATTTGAATTACAAATTCACGGTTTTAAGTTGAAATGGAAACCCATTTATATACAAATTTGTTACATAAGCTTCGGTGATTCCTATGCCACCTGATTCAAAGCCTACAATTTTCATAAACCCAGCAAAGTGCATAGGCTGCCGGCACTGTGAAATAGCGTGTGCAGTGGAGCACTCACAGAGCAAGGACCTGTTCTCAGCGATATTCGAGAATCCGCTACCGAAGCCGAGGATACACGTTCTCCCCATGGGAGCATACAACGTTCCCATGAACTGCCGGCACTGTGAAAACGCACCCTGTATGGAGGTCTGCCCGACCGGGGCGATTTTCAAGGACGAAGATGGCGCCGTTCTCGTCGATGTGGACAAGTGCATCGGTTGCAAGATGTGTGCGATAGTCTGTCCCTTCGGTATCCCGGAGTTCGACGCCCTCAACGGCGTGATGTTCAAGTGCGACATGTGCCCCGACAGAAGAGCCGAAGGAAGGCCCCCAGCCTGTGTTGAGGCCTGTAAGACCGGCGCACTTATGTTCGGAACCATAGACGAGGTGGTCTCAAAGGTCAGGAAGGAGACCGCCGAGAAGATAATCAAGCTGAAAGAGGGCGAATACGGGGAGGAATACAACGGTTGGGACCTGTTTAGGTCTTTTCAGGCCGAGGTTATTCGGATTAATGAGGGGGAGTCGAAATGAAGAAGTATAAGGAAGTATCGATAGACCCCACCACCCAGAAGATGTACGAACGCGCCCAAGAGCTGGGCATTGAAACCGTCTGGGAGAGGCTCGAGAAACAGCAACCCCAGTGCGGTTACGGTCTGCTTGGAATCTGCTGTAGGAACTGTATGATGGGACCGTGTAGGATTAATCCCTTCGGCGGAGAGCCCAAGAGAGGCGTCTGCGGTGCCGACGCCGATACAATCGTTGCCAGAAACCTCCTTAGAATGATAGCGGCCGGTGCAGCTGCACACAGCGACCACGGGAGGCATGTTGCTTTAACGCTCCTCGTCGCGGCCGAGATGGCCGAGAAGTTCAAGAAGGAAGGAAAGCCCGTCCTTGAGCTCGACAACATGGTCTCGAACACCCTGCCCTACCAGGTCAGAGACCCCGAGAAGCTCAAGGCGGTTGCGAAGAGGCTCGGAATCGAAACCGAGGGCAAGAGCATAAGGGAGCTCGCCAAGGAGGTAGCAGAGGTAGCTCTCAGGGACTTCGGAAAGCAGGACGAGGAACCGTTGGAATTTCTCAAGGCATACCTCAACCCGAAGACCTACGAGATGCTTGAAAAAGCCGCCGAAAAGGCCGGGATGCCGTGGTTTGAGAAGGGCGTCCTCCCGAGGAGCATAGACAGGGAGATAGTTGAGAGCCTCCACAGGACACACATCGGAACAGACCACGACCCGGTGAGCATACTCCTCCACGGACTCAAGACGGCCCTCGGCGACGCCTGGGGTGGCTCGCTCATAGCAACTGAACTCCAGGACGTCCTCTTCGGCACACCGAAGGTCATAAAGGCCGAGGCCAACCTCGGCGTCCTGAAGGAGGACTACGTCAACATAGTCGTCCACGGCCACGAGCCGGTTCTCTCGGAGAAGATAGTCGAGGCGGCCCAGGACCCCGAGCTGATAGAGCTCGCCCAGAAGCTTGGAGCCAAGGGCATAAACGTCGTCGGAATGTGCTGTACCGGCCTTGAGGTCCTCATGAGGCACGGAATTCCGATAGCGGGCAACTTCCTCCAGCAGGAGATGGCCATCGTTACAGGTGCCGTCGAGGCCATGGTCGTTGACGTGCAGTGTATAATGCCCGCAACGGTCGACGTCGCGAGGTGCTTCCACACCAAGATAATAGACACGAGCCCGATAGCGACGTTCCCAGGGGCAATTCACATCAAGTTCGACGAGAGGAGGGCCGACGAGATAGCGAAGGAAATCGTCAGGACTGCAGTCGAGAACTTCCCGAACAGGTCGAAGCAGAGGGTCGAGATACCGAAGGAAAAGATGTCGGGCTACGTCGGCTTCAGCGTCGAGGCCATACTCGAGCACTTTGGAGGCTCCCTCAAGCCCATCGAGGAAGCCATCGTTGAGGGCAAGATAAAGGGCGTCGCCGGCCTCGTCGGCTGTAACAACCCGAAGGTGAAGCAGGACCACAACCACATAAAGATAGCCAACGAGCTCATGAAGAGGGACGTCCTCCTCATTGGAACAGGTTGCTGGGCCACCGCGGCGATGAAGTACGGCATCTTCCTGCCCGAGTACGCAGACACAGAGAACGTCGGGCCCGGCCTGAGGGAGTTCGCCAAGGAGTGGGGCATTCCCCCGGCGCTCAACATGGGCTCGTGCGTTGACTGTACGAGAATGCTCGTCCTGGCCGACCTCATAGCGAGGGACCTCAATGTGCCCATCTCGGCACTGCCGGTCGTTGGTTCGGCACCTGAGGCAATGACCGAGAAGGCGGTCTCAATAGGAACCTACTTCGTCGCCAGCGGAATAACAACTCACCTTGGCGTCGTTCCGCCGGTTCTCGGCGGGCCCAAGGTCGTGAAGATTCTTACGCAGGATCTCTACGACATCGTTGGAGCGGCCTTCATAGTGGAGCCAGACCCGTACAAGGCAGCAAAGCTGATGTACGAGCACATCATGAAGAAGAGGAAAGAGCTTGGAATTTGATTTCTCCTTTCTCCACTCTTTTTGAGGTGATACCATGGAGGAGGAATTCGAGGGGGTTAAAGCCGACGCCTGCATCGGCTGTGGACTCTGCGCTCAGGTGTGTCCACACAACGCGATATTCGTTATGGATAACGATAAACGGGTCGTTTCCTTCCACCCAGAACTCTGTGGGGAGTGCAACTACGAGTGCAACAGTATCTGTCCCACTCAGGCAATCAAAGGGAAGCCCACGAGAATTGACCTTGAATTTGAATACGCCCACTGTCAGGTCTGCGGTAAAAAGCTCGACTACACGGTCAAGACCGCGGAGTTTCTTTACCGCAAACTCGGAAAGTTCTACGATTACCCAGAGATTGTGTTCATGTGCGACAGGTGCAAGCACGAGCGCGTTAAGGAGTTCCCGAGCGAGTACCTGAAGTTCTTCGGGGGGATGCTCAAATGAGGGGCATGAAGTTTTCGTTTCTCTGCAGGAGCAAACCGGAGAAAACCGGCAAACGGGTGGCGATAATCGGGGCCGGCCCCGCGGGATTGACTGCCGCCGGTTACCTCGTCTGTAAGGGTCATGACGTTGATATCTACGATAAAATGCCGGAACCCGGCGGGCTCATGCTCTTCGTTATCCCGGAGTTCAGGATTCCGGTTGAGAGGGTTCGCCTCGGAGCTAAAGAGCTTGAGGAAGAGTTTGAGGTAACATACTATCCAAAAACGAAGGTCATGGAAGGTGAGAGACAGGACGAGGGCGACGAGTTCTACGAGAGGGTTGTCAAGCTGAGCGAGCTGAAGGAAAAGTACGACGCGGTGCTCATAGCGACGGGGATATGGAACGTCAGGAGGATAGGAATTCCCGGAGACGACCTCGAGGGCATACTCTCGCCTCTCGAGCTCCTCTTCTGGATAAAGGGGCACGAGCTCGGCTACGTTCCAAAGGAGAAGGTTCCCGATTTAAAGGACAAGAAGGTCGGCATCATAGGAGCCGGTTTGACGGCGGTCGATGTTGCCTTCGAGTGCAACCGCCTCGGAGCCGAGGTTGAGATATTTTACCGCAGGACGATAAGGGAAGCTCCGGCGGGAGCCTACGAGATAAACATTTTGAGAAACAGGGGAGTTAAATGGTTCGAGCTCGTAACACCGAAGCGCGTTATAGGTGAGAACGGCAGGGTTAAAGCCATCGAGCTCCTGAGGACGAGGCTCGGTGAACCGGACGAAACCGGAAGGAGGAGACCCATTCCCATTCCAGGCTCCGAGTTTCAGGTCGAGCTCGACTACCTCGTCTTCGCCATAGGAATGGTTTCAACTCCACCAGTGAACGGGGGTTACATCGCCACTGACAGGAGGGGAAGGATAGTCGTTGACTCAAGGCACATGACGAGCGCCGAGGGAATCTTCGCGGCCGGCGACGTCGTCAACGGCCCGACGAAAGTCGGCAGGGCCATAAAGGACGGCCTGTACACGGCGGTTTCAATAGACAAATGGCTCAGGGGGGAGCTCTGATGGAGCGGAAGTACCTCTACCTCGACTACCTCACCTGCATCGGCTGTGAGACCTGTGAAACCGTCTGTGCATTCATTCACGATGGCAATCCCAACATCAGGATTTACGTGACCGAGAACAAGCAGTACGTCCCGATAAACTGCAAGCACTGCGACGATGCTCCCTGTCTCAGGGTCTGCCCCACCCACGCGATATACCGCGACGAGGACGGTGCAGTTAGAATCCACGAGGAGAAGTGCATCGGTTGTCTAGCCTGCCTGCAGGTCTGCCCCTACGGCGTTCCATTCTACAGCCTCAAGGTGAAGGCGATAACCAAGTGCGACATGTGCGCCGACAGACGCGAGGAGGGACTCGAGCCGGCCTGCGCCCTTATGTGCCCGGCAGAGGCGATTCAGTACGGCCCGCTTGAGATTGTCCTCGAACTCGTTAAGGAGAGGCGCGCCAAGAACATTCCGGAGCACCAGCGCGAGCTAAGCGATGAGGAGCTGAAGAGGAGCGTTACTTCCGGCTACTCCGTTCTCTGACACCTTTTTGTTTCGGTGGTGTGAAAATGGAAAGGATAGGGCTGAGTGACGTTATCGGGAACGCAAGGAGAGTAGTCCTGTGGGGAATAGGAAACGAAAAGCGGGGCGACTACGGCTTCGGGGCCTATCTTGCTGAGGCCCTTATGATAGCCATTAGAAACCCGAACTTCCTCGTCCTCAACTGCAGGGAGGTTCCGGAGAGCCAGGCCGGGGTCACGGTTAGATTTGCCCCTGAGCTTCTTATCATCGCAGTCCCCCTCGAGCTCGGTGAGGAACCAGGAAAGCTCGTCGTTGCCGAGCCCTGGGAGGCCATTGAAGACGTTCCCGAGGAGTTCAGACCGCAACTTGAGGTCACCCTGAGGCACGTGAGCGAGCTCTTACCTGACACTAAAATATTGCTTCTCGGCTGCCAGCCAGGAAGTGAAAAAACAATAACACTCAATATTAAAGAGTGCGTTGAAAATCTGGCGCTTGGAATATCAGCTTTGTACCTTTAGCTGGAGATTAAGCCGTATCGCTCCAAGTCATTTTTTAAGCGGTCAACTGCTTTTTTGATATCTTCCTCCGTCTTTGCCCCAGAAACGACAATTTTTCCACTATTGAATATAAGGATAGTCATTGAAGAATCTCTCACCCTGTAAACAACACCGGGGAATATCTCAGGCTCGTACTCAACGTTTGGAAGGGTTAGTGCGATTTCCTCAAGCTCGACGTTTCCAAGACCTATATCACCCGCGGCCACAATGTTCTCAATTTTAATAGATGGACTTCCTTCAAACTTCATTCCCAGAGATTCAAGCATATGCCTGAGATACAGGACTGCGGTTTCTATCGTTTTAACGTCTCTGGCTCCGGTGCATACCAAGCGTCCGGAGTAGAATATCAAAAAAGTAACCTCCGGTGATTGCATTCTGTAAGCGGCTCCCGGAAAAGTTCTGGGGTTATACTTAATTGGAGCGAGATTTTTTACCACGAGGTTCATATCTATGGGGCCATGCAGGTCAATCGATGCCACGATATTCTCAATTTCGAGTGTCATTTAATCCACCAAGAGTTGACTAAAGAATGAAACCTTAAACTTAACGTTCCGAAATGGAAAAAACAGAAGAAAAGAAGGCTCACTCCTCCGGCTTCGGGAGGGTGACCTCTACGCCGAGGACCTTCCACATGGCCTTTATCTGCTCACGCATAACGTCGATTGCCTCTGGCTGTTTGAAGAGGTGCTTGAACCTGCCCTGAAGCTTGAGGTACTCCTCGATGGGCTTCTTGAACTCTATGGCAACTACTCTGCCTCCCTCGCGCTTGACCTTCGCGCCTCCTCCTGGGCTCTGTATCTTGATGTTGTGGAAGTCGCCGTTCTCAATCTCGAAGAGTGGCCATATTCCTGTCTCGATGGCGAGCCTCGCTATCTCAACTCCCTTCTCGAGCGGGCTCTTCCAGCCGGTAGGGCAGGTACAGTGCATCTGAATGAAGGCCGGACCATCAACCTTTGCCGCCTTTTTCACCTTTCTAACCAGGTCAAAGGGGTTGCCTATGCTCGCGGTTGCCACGTAGGGTATCTGGTGGGCTGCAGCTATGAGGGCGACCCACTTCTTGGGCTTGTCCTCACCGATGGAGTACTTGCCAGGCGGTGAGGTGGTTGTCCAGGCTCCGTAGGGGGTTGAGGAACTCCTCTGGATTCCGGTGTTCATGTAAGCCTCGTTGTCGTACATGACGTAAACGACGTTGTGACGCCTCTCAAGCATACCACTGAGGGCCTGCATACCGATGTCCGCGGTTCCTCCATCTCCACCAAATGCAAGAATCTTGCCCTTGAGTCCCTTCTTCTTCCAAGCGGCCTCAACACCGCTCGCCACTGCCGCGGCGTTCTCAAAAGCCACGTGAACCCACGGGGCCTTCCAGGCGGTGTACGGGAAGACGGCGCTAACAACCTCCATACAGCCCGTTGCGTGGGCAATGGCGAAGGCATCGGGGTCGCCGTACTTCTCCTCCATGGCCTCGCTAAAGGCCTTGGTAACGAGCTTCATTCCGGTTGCACAGCCACAGCCGGCACAGGCGGCGTGGCCCGGTGCCCAGTACTCGCGAGTTGTAATCGGGGGCTTCCTAACGGCCATCTTCATCACCTCACAGAATCTCCTTCCTAAGGCCTATCCAGTTGACCTCGTCAAACTCCTCTCCGTTGAGGGCCTTCTGCGCAATCGCGAGGGCCTCGTCAAGGTCCTTGAAGGTGACGTCCCTGCCTCCAAGGCCGAGTATGAAGTCCACTATGACCGGCTTCTCCTTCTCGTTCACGAGGGTCCTGCTGAAGTCCTGGAAGAGGGCTCCGCCGACGCTGAAGGTGACGTTCTTCTCGAGGAGAGCGAGAACCTTAGCCTTCTTGGCCAGCTCGCGAACCTCTTCAATCGGGAACGGCCTGTAAACGGTGAGCTTTGCCGCACCGGCCTTTACCCCCTTCTCGCGGAGGTGGTCGACGTACTCCTTGACGGTTCCGGCGAGTGAACCCATGGTGACGAAGATTATCTCGGCGTCGTCAGTCCTGTACTCCTCAATCTTCTGGTACTTCCTGCCGAACTTCTTCTCGAACTCGGCAAAGACCTCGTCGATGACCTTCCTCGCGCTCTCATTGGCCTCCCAGACCTTGTAGCGGGCCTCCATGTAGTGGGCCGGGAACGCTAAAGTACCCTGGGTTATCGGCCTCTTCGGGTCGAGGTAAGCGTGCTTCGGCTCGTACTCGCCGAGGAACTCGTCAACGAGCTCCTGGTCAGGTATCTCAACGGGCTCGACGGTGTGGGTGAGGATGAACGCGTCGAAGCCGACCATCGCCGGGAGAAGGACCCTCTCGTCCTCGGCGACCTTGAAGGCTATCAGGATTAAATCGAGGGCCTCCTGGTTGTTCTCTGCGTAGAACTGGAGCCAGCCGGTGTCGCGCTCGCTTATGCTGTCCTGCCAGTCGTTCCAGATGTTAATCGGCGCGCTCAGAGAGCGGTTTCCAATGGCCATAACTATCGGAAGGCGCATTCCAGCGGCGATGAAGAGTATCTCGTGCATCAAAGCGAGACCCTGTGAAGCTGTCGCGGTGAAGGTCCTAACGCCCGCCGCTGAGGCACCGACACAGGCTGAAATTGCCGAGTGCTCGCTCTCGACCTTGATGAACTCCGCGTCGAGCTCGCCGTTGGCGACGAACTCGCTGATTTTCTCGGGGACGAGGGTTGACGGCGTAATCGGGAAGGCCGCTATGACCTTCGGCTTGGCAAGCTTCGCGGCCCAGGCGGCCGCCTCGTTGGCTTTCATAACCGTCCTAATCGGCATCTTTCACCACCTCACTTGGTCTCCCTAACCATTATTATCGCGTCGGTCGGGCACTCGTTGGCGCAGATTCCACAACCCTTACAGTAGTCGTAGTCGAAGACCGGGTAGTTCTCCTCGTCGAGGTAGATGGCCGGCTCCGGGCAGTAGATGTAGCAGAGGTAGCACCTAACGCACTTGTCCCTGTGGAACTCGGGCATGAAGACACGCCAGGAACCGGTCTTGTTGATTACGCTACTCCCCGGGATGTAGGCAATCGCTCCCGGCGTCATTTTTTCGCTATACTCCTTCTGAACCCTCTCTATGTCGGCCTTAAACGGGCTCTCAGCCATATGTATCACCTCTGGTGAGTTGTCAGATGGAAACTTAAACCTTATGGAAACCCAAAGTTGGAAAAGGAAAGGTCAGCCGAAGACCTCGGCGAGCTTCTTGAGCTTCTCCCACTCGCGAAGCACCCAGCTCTGGAGGTACTCAATGTCCTCCCTGGTCATGTACTTGAACCTGCCCTGGAGCTTGAGGAACTCCTCAATTGGCTTCGGCTCCTTCTTGGGCGAGGGCATGTTTATCTTGTACTTTCCGTTCTCGTACTCGAAGAGCGGGAAGTAGGCGGTCTGAACCGCTAAGCGGGCAATCTCGATGCTCTTGTCAGTCGGTGAGCGCCAGCCCGTCGGACAGGGGGCGAAGAGCTGTATGAAAGCCGGACCCTCAACCTTCCTGGCCTTCTTGAGCTTCCTTATGAAGTCCTCCGGGAAGGCGACGCTTGCCGTGGCCGCGTAGGGAACCTCGTGGGCGATGACGATGTCAATGACCTTCTTCTTGTGCCTCTTCTCAAGGAAGTGCCTCTTTCCTCCCGGTGTGTTGGTGGTCCAGGCTCCGTAGGGGGTTGAGCTCGAACGCTGAATTCCGGTGTTCATGTAAGCCTCGTTGTCGTACATTATGTAAACGGCGTCGTGGCCCCTCTCAAGGAAGCCACTCAAGGCCTGAAGGCCTATGTCCGCTGTACCACCGTCGCCGGCCCAGCCGACGACCATAACCCCGTCGTCGCCCTTGACCTTTATTCCCCTCGCCTTGAGTGCCGCCTCGATACCGCTTATGACAGCTCCGGTCGTCTCGAAGGCGGTGTGGAAGAGGTTAGCGTCAAGCGCGGTGTAGGGCCAGGGACCGGCTATGATGGTCGAACAGCACGCGGGGATGACGAAGATGGTCTTCCTGCCGTAGGCCTTGAGGACGTACCTTATTCCGAGCGAGGCGCCACAGCCCTGGCAGGCCGTGTGGCCGGCAAAGAAGTGCTCCTCAGCGGGGATGCTCAGCCTTTTTCTAACGTTCTCAGGAATCTCCATCGTTCTCACCTCTTGAGGTGGTACCACTCAACCTCTCTATCGAGCTTTCCTGCCTCGATAACCTTCTTCATGTTCTCCGCTATGGCCCTGACGTCTCCAACCGTGAAGTCCCTGCCACCGAGTCCGACGATGTAGTTCTTGATTATCGGCCTGGCGTCGGTGTTGTAGAGAACGCCCTTGGACTCGTTGAAGAGTATGCCCTCCTGGCCGAAGGAGTAGTTCCTGTCGAGGACGGCTATGCCCTTGACGCTCTCGGCTATCTCCCTGAGTTCCTCCTTCGGGAACGGCCTGAACCATCTAACCTTCGCGTAGCCGACCTTGTAGCCTTCTTTCCTGAGCAGGTCCACCGCTTCCTTGACGGTTCCCATGAGTGAACCCATACCCATGAAGACGAAGTCGGCATCGTCAACGTAGCCCTTCTCAATCATCTCGCTGTAGTCCCTGCCGAAGCGCTCGCCGAACTCCTTACCGACGTCCTTGATGACCTTGACTGCGTCCTCCATGGCCTTGGCTATCTTGTACCTGAACTCGTAGTAGTCGTTCGGCCCACCGAGGGCGCCAACCGAGAACGGCTGGCTGAAGTCCGCTAAGTCGTAGAGGGGCTTCCTCGGCGGAAGGAACTCGTCAACGAGCTCCTGCGGAATCATCTCGACGACGTCGTAGGTGTGGCTCAGTATGAAGGCGCTCTCGACCACCATCGCGGGAAGGTTGACGGTCTCGGCTATCTTGAAGGCCATGAGCACGCCATCGTAAACCTCCTGGTTGTTCTCGGCGTAGAACTGCATCCAGCCGGTGTCGCGCTGAGCGAGACTGTCGGTCTGGTCGTCCCAGACGCTCCACGGGGGAGCCATGGCCCTGTTGACGTCGACCATCACAACCGGGAGCCTCGCACCGCTCGCCCAGTGGAGCATCTCATGCATGAGAGCGAGACCCTGGGCGGAGGTTGCGGTGAAAGCTCTCGCTCCAGCGGCGGAAGCACCTATGCAGGCCGCCATGGCGGAGTGCTCGCTCTCGACGGGGACGTACTGGATGTCCACCTCTCCATTGGCGATGAACTCGGCTATCTTCTCGATGATGCTCGTCTGCGGGGTGATTGGGTAAGCGGCAACGACCTGGACGCGGGCGTGCTTGGCCGCGTAGGCAGCTGCATAGTTACCGCTCACAACCTTCCTAATCGGCTTGTACTCCGCCATATCACTTCTCCTCCTTCTCCATCGTTATGGCGTTGGTCGGGCACTCGTTCGCGCAGATTCCACAACCCTTACAGTAGTCGTAGTCTATCCCGACGTAACCGTCCTCGCGGATGTAGATTGCAGGCTCGGGGCAGAACTTCCAGCAGATGTAGCACTTGACGCACTTGTCGTCGTCCACAACGGGTATGAAGGTTCTCCAGTCACCCGTGAAGTTGCTGAGGGTCGTTCCAAGGGTTATCGGCGCCTCGGGGTACTGCTCCACTGACGTGAAGACGAGTTTCTCAGCCTGGGCTTTCTTTTCTCCAAACAAGGTGTTCAACTTTACCACCACCCGCCTCGGTTAAGGAAGGGAAGAGAAGATTAGAGCTCGTAGACAACGGTCTTGTTGAAGGCCTCTTCAGCGGCCTTGGCGTTCTTCTCGCCGAGGGTTCCTGAGAAGGTCTCCTTGATGGCCTCCTGGACGTACTTGAGCTCGACGACGCCGGTGGCCTTGGCAACGGCACCGAGGATGGCCGTGTTGGTAATCGGAAGGCCGAGTATGTCAAGGGCGATGGTGGTGGCGTCGACGAGGGCCAGCTTGGCCGGCTTCTTCTTGAGCTTCTCAAGAACCTCCTCCTTGCTCTTCTCGGTGTTGACGATAACGATTCCGCCGTCCTTGAGACCGGCGGTAACGTCAACGGTGTCGAGAAGGCTCGGGTCGAGAACGACGACGATGTCGGGCTCGTAAATCTGGGTCTTAATCCTTATCGGCTTGTCGTCAATTCTGGTGAATGCGGTAACCGGTGCTCCACGCCTCTCAACACCGAAGAAGGGGAACGCCTGGACGTACTTTCCCTGCTTGAACGCTGCAGAGGCTAAGATGTTGGCGGCCGTAACGGCACCCTGTCCACCCCTACCGTGAAAACGTATCTCAATCATCTTCCCTGCCTCCTGTGGGTTTTTCACCGGTAGTTAGTCCGAAACATTTATTTAGGTTTCGGTATCGTGTTAAGGAACCCTAAACGGGATTTTCTGGGTAAGGGTGAACTTTAAATTCCTCCGATGGTTTTTTCCGCTCATCGTTTCTCGAAAACTTTTTTAATTGACTATATAGACTATATAGCCAGTGGTGAGCGATGGAGGGACTTGCGGTTGCTATAATCGCAGTGGCCTTCTACATAGCCTGGAACATAGGCTCAAATGATTCGGCGAACGCTATGGGAACCGCCGTCGGTTCGGGAATACTGAGCTTTCGGCAGGCGACTCTCACGATAGCGATATTCGTCATTCTCGGGGCTTACCTGAAGGGCTACAAGGTCATGAAGACCGTCGGAGAGGGCATAGTCCCGGAGGGCTTTCTCACGATGGAGATGGCCCTGATAGCTCTCCTCGCCGCCGGAATCTGGGTTACGGTGGCAACTGTCAAAGGCCTTCCGGTTTCAACCACCCAGGCCATAGTCGGCGGCGTTATAGGCGTTGGCCTGGCGATGAACGCCCCGGTGAACTGGTCCACCCTCGGGAAAATAGCGGCCGCGTGGGTTATCTCACCGATACTCTCGGGAATCCTTGCGATGGTTCTCTACAAGTTCTACTCACGCGTGATTTCTGGTATAAAGAGCGTCTCGACGATTGAAGCCCTCTACAAGGCCCTCGCGATTCTCGGTGGCTCATACATGGCCTTCAACTTCGGAACCAACGAGGTCGCGAACGCCTCGGGTCCAATAGTCGGGGCGGGCTTCATGGAGCCCAAAACGGCCGGGATTCTGGTCGCGATAAGCCTGGCCATCGGTTCCCTGACCTTCAGCTACGCGGTGATGCACACCGTTGGAAAGAAGATAACCGCCCTCGGACCAGTTTCGGCCTTCGCGGCCCAGTTCGGCTCGGCGATATCGGTCAGCCTCGCGAACTTCCTCGGACTGCCGGTCAGCTCAAGCCAGTCAATAGTCGGCGGCGTCGTCGGGGTTGGCCTGCTCGCTGGTCAGGGCGTTGAAAAGAGAGTAATCAAGGACATCCTCTTCGGGTGGGTCGCAACGCCGCTAACGGCGATAGGGATATCCTTTGCACTAGTTAAGCTCTTCAGCTTCGCCGGGATGCTTTAGCTAAGAGAGTAGCTAACGGTTGTTTCCTCTGTTTTGACGGTTATCTTTCCCCCATTGATTTTAACGTCTACAAGTGGCCCCTCAGGAACCTCAAAACTTGCCTCTTCTTCAAGCCCGGGCAGACTGAAAACGCGAAGGCCTCTCTTGAATTCACCCTGCCAGGTGTAGAGGTCGTAGGCGATGACGATTCTCTTTCCATCGGAATCCATGAGAACTCTCACACCAACCAAACGGTCTCCAGCGGAGTCCACCAAGGCTCTTCTGCTCGAGTTCTTACCGAAAGCGTAAACAAAGGCATCACCCGAGAAGGCGCTCGCACCTGCGAGATAAAGGGTTCCGTTGAGAACCAGAGCATCGCTCACGTGAAAGGCCCTCTCACGAATCACGAACCGCGTTTCATTCCCCGTGGGAACGTCAATAACGTACACGATGGTGTTTTCAGACCAGTCCTCAACCTCCCTCGCCAGAACCACGAGCCCTTCTCCACCTCCAACGGGATGGAAAACTCCCTCAATGGCCCTTCTCCATCTCTCCGCCCCCGCTGAATCAACGAATGCGTACTCGCTCGTGCCGTTAGAGGGACTTAGGGCGTAGAGAAGGACTCCCCCAGAAACGTTGACGTATCCTCCAAATTCCCCGGGTAGCAGGTAAGCGAAGGAACGCCCGTCGAAAGACAGGTTGAACCTAATGCCACCCTCCCCAGCCGATATATTGACCGAGAACTCAGGCTGAGAAGCCTTTTCCTCGACTCCACTCCCCATGCAACCCAGCGAAACCACCAGAAAAACGACAAGGATAAGAACGCGTAGCTTCCCTATGCCTCGCCACCGAAGGTTTTAGAACAAAGAGGGATAAAAGAATTACGTCCCATACTACGAAGACCTCTCTATCTTTACCCCCATTCTCGTGAGCTCCTTCAGCATGCCGGTCTGGACGTAGGCTCTAATCCTCGTTACGTCGCCGTATTCAACCGACAGAACCTCACCAACCGAGCTCAGGAAGGCCATCACCGCCGGAACCCTTGAGGGGTCTTCAACAACTATCTCAAAGGCCCCGTACTTGGGGAGCTTGAGGAGAACCCGTTCGAGGAGCGAGTAGAGCTCGTCAAGCTGCCTCTCCTTGGCCGAAACTTTCGCCACCCCCTCAATCGAGACCCCGAGGTTCTCGCTCAGCTCAACCAGGAGCCTCGCCTTCTCCTCGGCATCTCCTCTCTCAATCAGGTCAACCTTGTTGAGGACAACGACCAATGGTTTGTCGAGGGCCTTGAGCTCGCGGAGAACGTTTACCGACGCCCGGAACTTCCTCGCTATCTCGCGCCAGGGCTCGCTCGAATCGAGGACGAGGAGAACTATGTCGGCCTTGACAATCTCCTCAAGCGTCGAGTGAAAGGCTTCAACTATGAAGGGAGGAAGGCCATCTATGAAACCGACAGTGTCTGTGACGAGAACCCTCTTGCTCCCGAGCTTGAAGCGCCTGGTAGTTGTGTCGAGGGTCGTGAACATCTGGTTCCTTGCCTCGACGCTCTCTCCAGCTAAGGCGTTGAGGAGCGTTGATTTGCCGGCGTTCGTGTAACCTGCCAGAGAGACGAGGATAAAGCCGACTTCCTCGCGCTTCTTCCTCCTGATTTCCCGCTCGGCCTTGACCCTCTCAAGTTCCTTCCTTATCTTGCCCATTCTGTATCTGATGTGCTTGAGGTACTGCTGGGTCTGGTACTCACCCATTCCCTTGAAACCGGCCCTGTCGCCGAGCTTTATCCGCCTTATCGCTTCCTTCACGAGCGGAACCTCGTACTGGAGGCTCGCGAGTTCCACCTGAAGTTTGGCCTCCTTTGAGTGGGCCCGCTTTTCGAAAATCTCAAGGACGAGCTGCCAGCGGTCGATGACCTCAACGCGAAGCTCCTTCCAGAGGTTGTAGGCCTGGGAAGGCGTTAACCGGTTCGCAAAAACCACCTTGTCCGGTTTAAGCTCCCTGACGAGTTCCTTAAGCTCCTCCAGCTTCCCCTTTCCGATGTTGTAGCGCGGATGCTCTTCCCTGTTCTGCTCAAGAACCGCCAGAACTTCATAACCAGCGCTCCTCAAGAGCTCCTCGAACTCCTCCCTGCTGAGCCTCTCCCTTCGCGAGTACCTTATGACGCCTACTGCCCTCATCGTCCACCCCATCGGAGGGGCCCTTAATAACCTTTGGGCTAAGCTTAAATCCTAACGCACCGTAATATAGTGGGGGGAGACTATGCTGGGTTTGACGCTTCTCGCCGTGCTAAAAGGTGGCGATATCATAGTTGACAAGGAGGGCCTTAGAAAAGATTTGCTCGCCTGGCGCCTCAAGGAGGTTCGGGCGCTGGCCGAGGAGTACGACAAGGTCTTCAAGGTTCTGCTCGAACTGTTGAACGACGAGAACCCCCACGTGCGTGCCAACGTGGTTCAAGTGCTTATAGACATGCTCTCCGAGGGAAAGCTTGACGGTGAGAGGAAGAAGCTCGCGCTGGACGCGGTTCTTGGGCTCGTGAAGGACGACGATGAGCGGGTGGCGCTGAAGGCGCTGGAGTTCATAAACGCACTCCTCGAAACCGGCGAGCTCACCGACGAGGAGTACGAGAGGGTCACCGAGGCCCTGAAGGACGTGGTGAAGTCCGGAATGCCCGTCCTCGGCGAGTACGCGGCGGAGGGACTTGGAAAACTCGGCGCAAAGGTCGCAAAGATAGCGTACAAGATTATCCGCTGGCTGTTCTCGCTCATAGGGTCGAGCAAGAAGAGGGAAGTTCAGAGCGCGGCTATAACGGCCCTTACAGAGATGGCGATGAAGACCGACGATAGAAAGGTCCTGAACGAAGTTTTCGACGGGATAGCCGATTTACTTGCCCATCCCGACCCCTACGTCGTTGAGAGGGCACTGTACTCTATCGAGAGGATGCTCTCCCGCGAGAAGGATATAAGCACGAGGAACAAGCTGAAGGCGATAACGAGGATAAAGGAGCTCAAGGGAGACGTCAAGCTCGGTGTCAAGGCGTCGCAGGTTCTTGAGAAGCTCGAGAAAAGCGCGGTAACGAGCGAAGAGCTCGTGAGCGAGACCGAAGCCAAGAAGAGGCTCGAAATAAGCCAGTACAGCATAGACGACATCGAGAGGCTCTTGGACGCCGGAAAAACGGAGATAGTGGCGGAGATGGCAAAGCTCGACCCGGAGGTCATGGACAGGGTTCTCGGCATGCTGGAGAGCGACGACTACAGCAGGAGAATGGACGCGCTCTGGATTGTGGCGAGGCTGACGAGTCATCTAACCCCGAGCGACGCCTACAGAATTCTCCCGGTTCTCGGGGACTTCCTGAAGAGCAAGAACCCCTGGGCAAGGGAAACCGCCGCGAGGGTTTTAGCTGATATCTACGCCCTCTACCCGGGAACCTCCAAGTTCTTCAGCAGTTTACTAGACACGCTCCTCAAGTCCGGTAAGGAGAGGGACGTTGAAGGAGCCCTTGAGCTCATGGCCCGGCTCTCGGACAGGCTTCCTTCAAGGGAAATGCTCTCAGGCATGCTCAAGCTCGTTCTGAAACTGCTCGACGACGACAGAACCAGGGGGGTCACGCTCCGCGTGATTGCGAGGGAAGCCCAGAAGCTCCTTGACCTCGACACCGAGGACCTCTTCGCACTTGAGGACAAGCTGAAGGAAATCTACGGAAAGGACGGGGGCAAGTACGACCAGATAATAGCGGGGCTGGTAGACGTTATAGACGACATCCTGAAGATGCGCAGGCAGGGAATAGTTCCAACGAGTGGTTGAGAACGTTTCGTTCAGGAAAGCCTTAAGATTCTTTTTTCCCAACTTACCTCGGTGGTTTCTATGGAGTACGCCGAGGTTGAGGTCAAGCTTAAGGAGATTGAGGAGCTCCTTGACAGGCTCGGGAAGGAGCACCCGAAGGAGATTGCCGCGTTCTCAAGGTTCCTTCGCGAGACCCTCGACAACAAGGCCCTTACAACCAGGGAGAAAGAGCTTATAGCGCTCGCCCTCGGCATTGCCCAGGGCTGTGAGTGGTGCATCTACCTCCACACCCAGAAGGCTTTGGAGGCGGGAGCGAAGCCGGAGGAGCTCATAGAGGCCGGTTTGGTCGCAGTTCTTATGGCCGGAGGCCCGGCGTTAATGCACCTCATACCGCTCATGAAGGCAATAGAGAAGTTCAAGAAGGAGTGATTACTCCCCGCTGAGCTTGAGGATTGCCTCCGCTATGTCACCTTTTGTTTCTTTCAAGGTCTTGAGCGCGGTTTCCCTGTCAACGCCGGCCTGCTCCATGACGAGCTCGATGTCCTCTTCGGGAATCTCTATGACCTCCCTTACCTCCTCGCTCCCGGGGACAATCTGGTAGGTTTTCTCGCCCTGGACGACCATAACCGTGACAACGGGGTTCTTGAGGACTATTTCCTTGCCCTCAAGCTTAAGAACGACCTCCTTAACGCCTTCCA
The DNA here is from genome assembly GCF_012027685.1 of Thermococcus sp. 9N3. Lineage (NCBI taxonomy): Archaea > Methanobacteriati > Methanobacteriota > Thermococci > Thermococcales > Thermococcaceae > Thermococcus > Thermococcus sp. 9N3. The sequence goes on along the minus strand of NZ_SNUV01000002.1, from coordinate 425,774 downwards.
TCTCCTCCATCTTTATGCCGAGCTGGCGCATGAGCTTCTTCATCTGCCTTGGGTTCATTCCCATCATCTCAACCACCGGCTAAGGTTCGCCGGGGCTCTTAAAAGGTTGGCGGAAGATTTTAACGGCCTTCTTCGAAAGGTCTCCGGTGGTGACGATGCCCCTGCCGTCCGGAGGCGACGTAACCCTCAGAACCCTCGCAGCGGCGTTTCTTCTCACGGCCCTTGGCGGAGTGGCGCTCTACGTTCTCGCGGACTACCTCAAGCGCTACGCCGAACGGAAAGAGAGGGAAATTGAGGAGGAACTGAAGGAGCTCGAAGACTCTGGAGACGTCTACTGACCCTTGAAGGCAAGCTTGAGAAGCGGTGGGGTAACGAGGGTGCTCAGGAATATCATCAGGACTATCACGAGGTAGGCATCGCTCCCGACTATTCCTGCCTTCATCGCTATCGCCAGCATCGCGAGCTCGACACCCATTCTCGGAACCATTCCAACGCCGACGCGCAGGGCTTCCCTCGGGCTCATACCACCGATTAGCGCCCCGATTCCACAGCCGATTACCTTGCTCGCTATCGCCACGAGGCTGAAGAGCACCGCGAAGAGTCCAGCACTCTTGAGGTCTTTAACCGGTATGTTCATACCGACGTCGACGAAGAACAGCGGGACGAAGACCGAATGCGCTATTATCCTCGAGTGCTCGAAAATAGGCTTCCTGAACTCGGTTTCGCTCAGCGCGAGGCCGAGCAGGTAGGCACCCAGGATAGAGGCAAGGTTCATGTGCTCGGCAAGGTAGGCGAAAGCGAAGAGGGCGGCCATTGAAAGGGTAACCGTCGAATCTGCGAAGCCTATCCTCACGACCTTCCTGAGGGCGTAGTCGAGAACCCTCGGCATCGCGAAGAGCATCAGGGCTATGAAGATGCCAACCTTGGCGAGGATTTCAACGAGACTGACGACGCTGACGCCCCCGGAGACGAGGGACGATATGACAACCGTCAGGACGATTATGCCGAGTATGTCGTCGACTATCGCCGCGGTGAGGATTGTAGTCCCCTCACGGCTCTTCAGCCGGTCCATCTCCATCAGAACCCTGACGGTTAAGCTGACGCTCGTTGGAGTCGTCAGCGCGCCGTAGAGGAGGGCCTGGTCGAAGCCCTTGAATGGGTAGGCTATCCCAAAGCCCATTGCGAAGGCCACAACGACACCGACGAAAGCGACGGAAAAACCGCTCTTGCCGGCGCTCTTGAGCTCTTCAACGCTACTCTCAAGGCCCGCCAGAAATAGGAGCATCAAAACTCCTATCATGGATATGTCCTTCACTTCCTCCGTCGGCGGGAACGCCAACCCGAGGAGGATTCCTCCGACTATCTGACCGAGAACCACGGGCTGTCCAATCCTCGAGAACAGCCAGCCGAAGGTTTCTGCCGTTAAGAGCATGAGCGCGAGGTAGAGGATTAGCTCAATCAACTTCCCTCACCGCGCGAAGACCCTGAGCAAGCGTATGACGCTCTGAGCCGAGAAGGTTCCGACGACCTTCTTCCTCTCAACCACAGGGAACTGCCTCACGCCGGTTTCGAGCATCATGCTGAGTGCGTAGCCGAGCTTATCGTCCGGGGAGAGCGTTATCGGCCGGGGGTTCATTATTTCCTTTACCGGCCTGTCCCAGTCGAAGTGGGCCTCCCTGAGGGCGTCGAGGCCAACGAGAACGTAATCGGACGGCGGAAGGAGGAGGTTTATTATCTCGTCAACGGATATGAATCCGAGCAGTTTTCCGGACTCGTCGGTTACGACGGCGCAGGTTCTGTGCTCGAGGCCCTTGATTAGGTCCTCGACCCTGTCGTCCGGGCTCAGGCGGAGGAACTTCTCCTCCATCGCGAGCCTTATCGGCATCTTGGAGAGCTTGATAACGTTCAGCTTCGGCTTTTCCTCGTCCAAGGCAATCCCCGAAGAAAAGGTAGGGAGGGAGAGCTTAAAAGGTTAATTCCCCGGGAAGTGCGAGGTCTCCTCGTTGGCCTTAAGGATTCTCTGCCTGTACTCCTCGTACTTCTTCCTGGCTTCTTCAGCCTTCTCCGCCTCGCCCAGGTACTCGTAGGCCTCTGCAACGTGCTTCCACCACATCGGGTCCTCCTCCGCCTCCTTGAGGCAGTACTCGAGGAACTTCTGGTAAGCCTCGCGGGCCAGCTCCTCTCTACCGAGCTTCCTCGCTATGTTGCCAACGTCCTCCCAGAAGACGCCCTCCTCCTGAGCCTCCTTGGTGTAGTACTCAAGGGCCTTCTCCCAGGCTTCCCTGGCCTTCTCCTCGTTTCCGAGCTCCTCGTAGAGCTTGGCAACATCTTCCCAGAACCAAGGCTCCTCCTCGGCGTACTTTTCAAGTGCCTTAGCGGCCCTCTCCATGTTTCCAGCTTTCTTCCAGTACTCGTGGGCCTCCTTCAGGTAGTAGGTGTCCTTCTCCTTCTCGTAGAGCTTTTCGTAGAGCTCGGCAGCTTTCTCATACTTCCCGGCCTTCTCGTAGGCCCACGCCGCGCTCTCAAGCCAGCCGAGCTTCAGGTACATCTCAGCCGCCTTCTCATAGTTTCCGGCCTTCTCGTACTTCCTCGCGGCCTGCTTGTAGCGTCCCATCCTCTCAAGCTTTTCAGCCGAGCGGAAGCGGTCCGCTATGCTCAAATCGGGCTCGCTTATGTACCATATTCCAAAGGCCAGCAGGAAGACGAAGAACGCTATGATTCCTCCAACGATTTCCAGCTTCTGCCAGGTGAGCACGAGGTAGGAGCCATAGCCCGCTATCGCGGTGAGGACTGCTAGAATAGTCCCGTACTTCCAGCTCTCGGCGTAGAGTGTCAGCGCCGTGAAGAAGAGCAGCGCGAGCGTGAAACCGACGAAGCCTATCGCGAGGACAACCTGCACCAGCTTCCAGAAGCCCCAGTTGTAGACTATGAAACCGGCCACCGCAAGGAGGACAACGAGGAAGCCGATTATATATGCCTTCAGCTTGTCCATTCTTTCACCCCCTCAAGTTCGAGCAGGAACTTCTTTTCTTCAATCCCGGAGCTGTAGTAGCCTATGCCGTCGCTCGCCACGACCCTGTGGCAGGGGACGATTATCGGATACGGGTTCCTCTTCATCGCCCCGCCGATGGCTCTCGGCGACGTTCCAAGGGCTTTCGCAAGGCTACCGTAGGTTATAACGGTGCCTCTTTTAACGTTTTTCGTGAGCCACTCGTAAACGCGCCTCTCAAAGGGCGTTACACCCTCGAAGGAGAGCTCGGAAAGGGCTTTCCCGTTGTCAAGCTCCCCAACCATAACGCGATAAACGAGCTCTGTGTAATTGCTCGGCTGGACGTCGAGGGAAACGGCAACGTTTCTCCCCCGCAGGAACCCGGCGAGGTTTCTGATTCTCCCCAAAAGCTCGCCCCTCGTGAAGGCGAAGCTGATTCCCTGAATCCTAACGTGAAAGATTACCCCAATCCATACGTCCCGGCCGCTGACCCTAAACCTCTCCACCGCGAGCATTCAGCATTCCTCCAGCCTCTTAACGGCCCTTCTCAGCGGACCTATGAGGGTGTGCACTTCTCGACCATAGAGGAAGGCCTTACCGATTGCCTTCCTGAAGACCTTGACGAAGACAGCCCGCCTCTCCTCGTCCTTGGGGTAGTTGAGGACGTTTAAAAGCTCGGCCCATACTCTTACTAGCGCCTCCTTCTCCTCCATCGTCGCAGGTTTTAGGGCTTCGACGGAAGGTTCCGGTTTAGCCTTCGAGAGCTCGTAGAGTATAACCGCGACCGCCTGAGCTAAGTTCATAACCGGGTAAGCGTCGCTCGTCGGAATAGTGACGATTAGGTCGAGCCTCTCAAGCTCATCGTTCTTAAGCCCTATGCTCTCCCGGCCGAAGAATAGGCCGACCTCGCCGGTGTAGCCCTTCAGGGTTTCCCTCAGCTCCCAAGGGTAGAGCGGTGCGCGGTAGGGTATGAACCTCTTTCCCGGCTTTCCAGTGGTTCCGACGGTCAAATCGAACAGCTCTAAGGCTTCGTCAAAGGTATCCACTATGACCGCGTTTTCAAGGACGTCGGTAGCGTGGACCGCGTAGCTGTAGCTCTCCTCGGTCAGGTTCGGGTTCACGAGGACTAACCGCGAGAAGCCGAAGTTCTTCATCGTCCTGGCAATCATGCCTATGTTCGCCGGCCCCTCAGGTTCGACGAGAACTAGGCTTATCATCGGTATGCATTTAAGGAGGACTCTTTAAACGCTTGCGGTGGGAGCATGGAGTGGATTCCTTACCTATACATTCCGCTCATCGTCCCGGCGGTGAAGAAAAAGGCCAGACCCTTCTCGGCCGGCGCAGTTCTCGCCTTCGCGCTGACCTACCCGCTCGGGGAAGAGGAGAGGTACGCGCTAATAGCGCTCTCGGCCCTCATTCTTGCCCTTGGCTACCCCTACGAGAAACAGCCGGTGAAGTTCTGGGAGCGCTTCATCAACGCGGTAATCGGGGGGACTGGTCTTGCCATAGCGCTCGGCCTCTACAACCTCGGGAGCACAGGAGCGGTTCTCGGGGTCGCCGTTCCGTTACTCCTCCTGAGGAACAGGGTTCTCTCTTCCTTCGGACTCCTCCCGGCGTCGGCACTCTACCTAATAGGCCAGTACCAGGTCCCCGAGAGGGTCAAGCTGGCCCTCTTCGCGCTGGTTTACGTTTACTCGCTCAACCACCTGAGAAAGCTCCTGAGGTGAGAGGATGAGGATTTACGTGCTCGGAGCGGGGAGCATAGGTTCCCTTCTCGGCGCGCTCCTGGCGAGGGCCGGAAACGACGTCCTTCTCATAGGACGAGAGGAGCAGGTTAAAGCCGTAAACGAGAAAGGACTGAAGGTTACTGGAGTAGAGGAGTTCGATGTGAAGGTCAAGGCTTCCCTCCACGCGCCGGACGAGCCTCCGGACCTGCTCCTCCTGACAACGAAGTCCTACTCAACGAAGACCGCCTTAGAGTGCGCGAGGAACTGCATCGGGCCAGAAACGTGGGTTCTGAGCGTCCAGAACGGCCTCGGAAACGAGGAGTTAGCCTTGAAGCTGACGCCCAACGTCATCGGGGGAATAACCACCAACGGCGCAATGCTCGTTGACTGGGGCGTCGTCAGGTGGACGGGAAAGGGGATAACCGTCATCGGGAAGTATCCAACGGGAAGGGCTGAGTTCGTCGAGGAGGTCGCGAAGGTCTTCAACGAGGCCGGGATAGAGACGAGGGTCACTGAAAACGCAGTCGGCTGGAAGTGGGCAAAAGCCATAGTGAACTCAGTCATAAACGGGCTTGGAACGGTTCTGGAGGTTAAGAATGGGGCCCTGCGCGAGGTTCCAGAACTGGAGGGAATCTCGATAGAGATAGCGCGGGAAGGGTGTATAGTCGCACAGCAACTCGGCATCGAGTTCGAAATTCACCCCCTCGAACTGCTCTGGGACACGATAGAGAGAACGCGGGAGAACTACAACTCGACGCTCCAGGACATAATGCGCGGAAGAAGGACGGAGGTGGACTATATTCACGGCAAAATCGTGGAATACGCTCACTCCGTCGGCCTCGAAGCCCCGAGGAACGAACTTCTGTGGGCACTCATCAAGGGGAAGGAAAACCTAAATAGGGGTTCAACCAATCGTTGAGCGGGGTGTGAAGATGCCACTCTTTGGGGGTAAGGAGAGCAACGTTTTTGACGCCATAGACAGGCACCTCAACGTCGTTTACGAAACCGTCAAGGCCTTTGAGAAGCTCATCGAGGCGTACCTGAACGGTGATTTTGAGGGCGCGAAGGAGCTTGAGGAGAGGGTAACCCTGCTCGAGAGCGAGGCCGACAAGCTGAGGAGGAGCATCGAGCTCATGCTCTACGAGGGGGCCTTTCTGCCCGCCAGCAGGGGAGACTACGTGAGGCTGAGCGAGCTCATAGACCAGGTGGCGGACGCGGCCGAGAGCGCGGCCCACACCCTTATTCTGGCAAAGCCGAAGGTTCCAGAGGAGCTCAGAGAGGAGATAATGGCCCTCGTGAGGGAGGCGGTAAAAACCTACGAGAAGCTCATGGAAGCGGTAAAAGCCCTCAACGAGGACGTTGACAGGGCTTTGGAGCTCGCAAAGGAGACAGAAGACCTCGAGGAGAACGCTGACAAGGTCGAGTACAAGCTCAAGGCGATGGTGTTTGAGAGCGAGACGATAACAACTTACGCAAAGCTAATATGGAACCAGGCAATCACGAAGGTCGGCGACATAGCCGACCGCGCGGAAGACGCTTCCGACCAGGTAATGCTGATGGCTATAAAAAGGAGGGGGTGAAAGCATGAAGGTTCTCGTTGCGGCGCCACTGCACGAGAAAGCTTTGGAGGTTTTAAGGAAAGCGGGTTTTGAGATTGTTTATGAGGAGTATCCGGACGAGGAGAGGCTGATAGAGCTCGTCCGCGATGTTGACGCGATTATCGTTAGGAGCAAGCCGAAGGTGACGAGAAAGGTCATCGAAAACGCTCCCAAGCTCAAGGTCATCGGAAGGGCCGGCGTCGGCCTGGACAACATAGACCTTGAGGCCGCGAAGGAGAGGGGGGTTAAGGTCGTCAACAGCCCCGGAGCGAGCTCAAGGAGCGTCGCCGAGCTCGTCTTCGGCCTGCTCTTTGCAGTTGCCAGAAAGGTGGCCTTCGCCGACAGGAAGATGAGGGAAGGCGTTTGGGCCAAGAAGCAGTGCATGGGAATCGAGCTCGAGGGCAAGACGATAGGTATAATCGGCTTCGGAAGGATAGGCTACGAGGTCGCGAAAATCGCGAACGCCTTCGGAATGAACGTCCTCCTCTACGACCCCAAGCCAAACGAGGAGCGCGCGAGGGAAGTAGGCGGAAAGTTCGTCGAGCTTGAAGAGCTCCTCAGGGAGAGCGACGTCGTAACGCTCCACGTCCCGCTCATCGATGCCACCTACCACCTCATAAACGAGGAGCGCCTTAAGCTCATGAAGAAGACCGCTATACTCATAAACGCCGCCCGTGGGGCCGTCGTTGACACTAACGCCCTCGTCAAGGCACTTCAGGAGGGCTGGATTTACGGAGCGGGTCTCGACGTCTTCGAGGAGGAGCCGCTCCCCGCTGACCACCCGCTCACCAAGCTCGACAACGTCGTCCTTACCCCGCACATCGGAGCCTCCACCGAGGAGGCCCAGATGCGCGCTGGAGTCCAGGTCGCGGAGCAGATAGTCGAGATTCTGAAGGGCTGAGGCCCTTTTCCTTATTACTTCCCAATTCTGGCGCCCGCTGAAGCAGGGTTCTTGGGAGCAGAAACTACCGGTATGGTGTGTGCGTTCGAGTGAAACGTTTACCAGTATAGTGGTAGAGTTCTGGGGAAAAGTTTACCGGTATGGTGGTAAACTTTAGGAGCTTGTATAGCATTCTCGCGTCAATCTTTTTAACTCTCACACCCAGCCTTAGACAGGTGAATGCCTATTGATAGGGGCAATCGTCGAGGCGATAAGGCTTGCGGTGACGAGGATTCCAGACGACGTCGTTTCCGCTCTGAAGAAAGCCTACGAGCGCGAGGAAAACGGAGTGGCGCGCTTCAACCTTGAGAACATCCTGAGGGCAATAGAGATTGGAAAGGCAGAAGCAATACCAGTCTGTCAGGACACGGGGACGCTCACCTTCTTCGTGAAAGCCGGCCTGAACAGCCCGTTCCTGGGGGAAATCGAGGGGGCGATAGTGGAAGCCACGAGGCTTGCCACGAAGGAAGTCCCGCTCAGGCCCAACGCGGTGGACGTTCTCACGGGAAAGAACTCGGGCGACAACACGGGCAGGGGCGTTCCGGTAATCCACTGGGAGCTTACCGGGGGCGATGAAATCGAGATAGCGGTTCTGCCGAAGGGTGGCGGAAGCGAGAACTGCTCGGCTTTGGCGATGCTCACGCCGGGCGAGGGCTGGGAGGGCGTTAAGCGCTTCGTGGTCGAGAGGGTTAAGGCCTGCGGAGGAAAGCCCTGCCCTCCGGTTGTTCTGGGCATAGGCGTCGGCGGTGGCGCCGATTACTCCCTCCTGCTGGCAAAGAAGGCCCTCCTCAGGAGGGTCGGCGAGAGGAACCCCGACGAAAGGATTGCGGAAATCGAGGGGGAGCTTTTGGAGGAAATCAACGCCCTTGGAATCGGCCCGATGGGGATGGGCGGGAGAACGACCGCCCTGGACGTGAAGATAGAGGTCGCCCACAGGCACCCGGCGAGCTTTCCCGTTGGCCTAATAGTCCAGTGCTGGGCCAACCGGAGGGCTTTTCTCAGGATAAAACCCGACGGGAGGGTCGATATATGGCAGTGAAGCTGAGAACCCCGCTGAGCACGGAGGACGTCCTTAGACTGAAGGCGGGGGACGTCGTTTACCTGTCGGGAGAAATCGTCACGGCGAGGGACTCGGCCCACAGGCGGATTCTGAGCCTTCCGAAGGAGGAACTGCCCTTCAACCCCGAGGGGGCCGTAATCTACCACTGCGGGCCTGTCGTGAGGAAAACCGGGGAGGGCTACGAGATAGTCTCGGCAGGGCCGACGACGAGCGCAAGGATGAACCGCTACCTCGATGAAATTCTCGGCCTGGGCGTCAGGGGGATAATAGGAAAGGGAGGAATGAAAGCTGAGCCGTTCAGGGGCAGAGCGGTTTACTTCGCCTTCACCGGTGGAGCCGGCTCGCTCGCCGCCAAAAGCATAAAGCGCGTTAAAGCCGCCCACTGGCTCGACCTTGGAATACCGGAGGCCCTCTGGGTCCTTGAGGTGGAGGACTTCCCGCTGATTGTGGCCATAGACGCGCACGGAAACTCGCTCTACCGGTAGGCCTTACGCTCCTCGTTCATGGGGACTATGAACTGGGAGTAGAACTCCCTCCACTTCCTAAGCCTCTCCGCGACCTCCTCTGGATTAACGCGAACCCTCGCAACGCCTTCCTTCATGGCCTCCTCCGCTACCGCCTTAGCCACGACGGGATGAACGTCGGGGTGGAACGGTGATGGGATTATCTCCTCCTCGCTCGGCTCTATGACCGAAGCCATTGCCTTTGATGCCGCGATTATCATGCCGTCCGTTATCGTCTTAGCCCTCACGTCGAGCGCACCCCTGAAAATCGCCGGAAAGCCGAGGAGGTTGTTTATCTGGTTCGGATAGTCGCTCCTTCCCGTTGCCACAATCCTCGCGCCGGCCTTTTTAGCATCTTCCGGCAGTATCTCCGGAACGGGATTGGCGAGCGGAAAGACTATCGCGTCGTCGGCCATGTTCCCTATCCACTCGGGCTTTATGACGCCCGGTCCCGGCCTCGTGAAGGAGATTAGAACGTCCGCTCCCCTGAGCGCCTCTGCCGGGCCCCCCTCAATCCCCTCGCCGTTGGTCTTCGCGAGGAGTTCGCCCCTGTACGGGAACAGCTCTTCAAGGGGCAAATCCGGCGTTAGAGTCCTCGGCTCCCCGTCAATCAGCTCGACGACCCGGACGTTTTCAGGCTTAACCCCAGCTTTGACGATTAATCTGAGCGTTGCGAAACCGGCCGCCCCTGCCCCGAAGAGCGCGACGCTTATCTCGTCAAGCTTCTTACCAACTACCTTGAGGGCGTTGATTAAACCTGCTAAAACGACGCTCGCCGTGCCCTGCTGGTCGTCGTGGAAGACCGGAACGTCAAGTTCCTCCCTCAGCCTGTCGAGGATGTAGAAGCACTTCGGTGAGGCTATATCTTCAAGGTTTATCCCACCAAAGGAAGGTGAGACGGCTTTAACGACCTCTATGAACCTTTCGGGGTCCTTCTCTGCTAAGACGAGCGGGAACGCGTCAACGCCGCCGAAGGCCTTGAAGAGCAGGGCCTTGCCCTCCATAACTGGGAGAGCGCCAAGGGGCCCTATGTCGCCGAGGCCTAAAACCCTCGTCCCGTCGCTTACAACAGCTATCGTGTTGCCCCTGTTGGTGTAATCATAGGATTTCTCAGGCTCTTCAGCTATCCCGCGCGAGACCTCGGCGACACCCGGAGTGTACGCCAGGGGAAGGGTTTCCCTCGTTAGCGGAACCTTTGGAATAACCTCTATTTTGCCATTGCCGATGAAGTTACCCCTGTGAAAATCCCTCGCGTCCATTCGACCACCGAAGGGGTTGGCATATAGAAGTTAAAATGCCTTTCGATGAAAAGAAAAATTGACAGAAAGCGGTCAGGGGCCGATTAGCTCATCACGGCTCAGTTACCTACCCTCACATCATCCCAGGCCGAGGGCGTTGCGAATCCAGAGCGGGATGAGGCCTATCTTCGGGAACACAAACTCGGCCTTGGCCTCGACGGCGTACGTCGGCACGCATCCGGCTATGTAGCCGTCGGGGAGCTGGACCTCAAGCAGGCCGTCCGAAGTTGGGTACGGCGGGTCCGGAACGGGGTTGTTGTCACCCCAGGTTACGAAGCACTTCTCAGGCTTCCCATCGATTTTAACCGTGTAGATGTAGCGAACGCGGTGAATTATCGGGTACTCGTAACCGGGACGCTTGTAAACTATCACGTCGCCGACCTTTATTTGGTCGGGGTTGGTAACGCCCTTGAGGAGAACGACGTCCCCCCTGTAAAAGACGGGCTCCATAGAGCCACTCACCACTATAACGAGGGGCGAGTCCGTGTGAAGGGCCACCCTGAGGCCCGCCTGAATTCCGAAAACGACGACGATTGCCACCAAAAACCACGCTACTTCCTTCTTCCACTCCTCCATTTCAAGGCCTCCATGTAGGTGGCAACTCTAACGGCTATCGCGCCTATGGCTGTGCAGGTTTCGAGGCTGACCCTCTTTCCCGTGACGTCCATATGGTGGCGCGCCAACTTAAAGGTTTCCTTCGGCAGTCCGTGCCGGCCGAGCCCTATGAGGAGGAGAAAACGCTCGCCGTTAAGGGCCCTCTCAGCAAGTTCAAGGGGCGTAATTTCTTTTTCCTCCGAGGGCTTTCTCGTCGTGGCAACGGGAACGCCGAACTGCGGGGGGAATCCCTTCTTCGGAAAGTCAAGGAGGTGAAAGCGGTTTCCCCTGGCGAGTTCAACGAGGTATTTGCCACCCTCCCCTATCGTCGTGTGCTCGCTGACCTCCTCGGCAACGTCGAGGGGCTTTCCATCGAGAGGGAAGCCGATTAGGGCCAGATGGAAGCCGTAGGCGTACGCTATCGGGGCGGAGCGAGCTATTGCGCGCAGATGTGCCTCGTGAAGCCTTCTGGCATCGTAGGTGTTGTAGAGGGCCAAAGTTAGCATCGGCATGGTTGTATGACGTCCGAGAAGGTTTATAAGGATTTGGAAGTTAATTAAAAGTTGCCATGACCGACCTCGAAGAGATTAGGGCTTTGGCAGAGAGGGGGCAGTTCGAGGACGCGCTTGAGAGGGTGTGGGAGCTAGATGATGAGCTCGACCAGATTGAAGCCCTCATCAACGTTGCCTTAGCCATAAGACGAAAAGGCGGCCCCGAGGACTGGATTCCCGGAATCCTCGAGGATGCTGAATACATCGCCGAGCACTCAAAAGACCCGTACACAAGGGCGGTGGGATACGGCATAATCGCCTTTGCCTTTCATGCCCTCGGATACTACAAAGAGGCGGCTGAGACCTTCAACACCGCCATAGAGGAGGCCGGCAAGATAAAGGACCCACTGCTAAAGGGGGAAGCTCTGGCAACGGTAGCCTACTACGTTGCCACAACCGGCGACGCCGAAACCGCTATGGAACTTTTCGATGTTGCTTTCGACGTTATAGCCAGGGCGGAGGTAGAATACCGGGCTAAAGTTGACGGCCTTCTCAAGATAGCTGAACTCATGGAGAACGCCGGTGATGAGCTGTTCTCTAAAAACGCAATAGGCTTCTACCGGACCGCATTTGACATCTTCGACAAGCTCCACGTGAACCAGAGGGCCGGCGTCACAGAAAAGAAGCTCCAGCTCGCCGAGATAATGAGCGAGACTGGGCTGCCGGAGATAAGGCGCGCCCTGCTTGAGGGACGCTACCACTACGCGCTGGCCCTGATAAGGAGGAAGTTCAAGGGTGCGTCGAAGCTCATTGGGGAACTCGAGGCGGCCCTTTGGATGAAGCGCGTAAACGAGCCGACTTACGTAGAGGTTATTGAAGAGGCACTCCGCGAGGCCGGCAACGTTGAGCTCTCACCGGCGAGCGCCCAGAGGGTGGCGATGCTCCTGACCCAGCTCGGAAGCCTCAGGGACGCGCTGACCTTTGCGGAGATGATAGAAGACCCCGGGCGGAAGAGCAGCGCCCTCAGGGGAATAGCGATTGCCCTCGCCGAGAGGGAGGAGTACGACGAGGCCAAAAAGGTGGCCGAGTCAATACCCTTACCCGAGGTCAGGGCGGAAACCTTAAGGGACGTCGAGACGATGTCCCTTGGGTGAGCCCATGATTTTCGACGCACACTCGGATTTGCCCACCTTCATCTACGACGAAAGGAAGGCAGGAAAAACGCGCGTCCTCGAAGGGAACTGGCACTTCTTCAACGGCTGGGTTAGTTCAAGGGTTATGGCGATATGGACGAGGCCGGACAGACGAAAGGACGCAACCGTTTACGGCTTCGAGGTTTTGAACGCATTTCTCAAGGACGTCGAGGAGAGCGAGCGCTTCGAGCTCGTGAGGAACGTTGAGGAGATGAGAAAAACCATAGAGGACGGCAGAGTGGCACTCTGGCTGGGCCTCGAAGGGGGAGAGCCAATAGGCGAGAGTTTAGAACTCCTCGAGGTCTTTCACCGCCTAGGGCTCCGCGTTCTGACGCTCACGTGGAGCCTGAGGAACGCGATAGGCGACGGCGTCTTCGAGAGGACCAACGGAGGCCTCACCAACTTCGGCGTGGAGGTCGTTGGAAAGGCCGAGGAGCTGGGGATAGTAATAGACCTCAGCCACATAAACGAGGCCGGCTTCTGGGACGCGCTGGACGTTACCTCGTTCCCGGTCATAGCGTCGCACTCCAACGCGAGGAAGCTCTGCGACCACCCGAGGAACCTGACCGACGAGCAGTTGAAGGCGATAGCCGAGAGGGACGGCGTTGTTGGTGCCGTCGCCATACCGGGCTTCGTGGATAAGGAGAAGCCGACGCTGGAAAAGTACGTCGAGCACATAACTTACATGGCCGACCTCATAGGCTACAAACACGTTGGCCTCGGCTTTGACTTCGTCTACTACCTGAGCGGCTGGAGCGGGAGGAGCGTCGAGGGCTTTGAGGATGAATCGAAGATTCCTGCGCTCATTGAAAAGCTGAGGGAAAACTTCAGCGAGAAAGAGGTGGAGGCAATAGCCTTCAAGAACTTTGAAAGAGTTTTTGAGAGGGTAACCTAAGGCCTCCTGAGAAAAGAGGGTATCCCCAGATGCCCCCTGCTGTTGGAAAAGCGCACGAAGCCGAGGAACCTCGCTTCACCAGTAAGCCGGACGGAGAGCATGCCCAGAATCCTTGAGCGCTCAACGACCGAGCGAACTGACTCCGCACTGAGCTCCGCCTCAAGAACGGGAGGCCTGTAAACTCCAAGCATGACGTCAAGCTCCCTGTCCGAGGCACCCTCAGTTCTTCCTTTTCTGAAGGAGTCGAGGGCCGGGCCGAGAACGTTCCTCGCCTCTGCCTCCCGAAGAACGCGCTCCTTAAGCTCCCTCGACCAGCCGCTCCAAGCCAAGTGGCCGGAGTAGCCCAGAAAGTAGCCGAGCAAATAGGCCTTTCGAACAGGACTCTCCTCCGAGAGTATTTCCGCTATTGTCACGGGTTTTCTTCTGAAACGCCTTCTCATACTCATATGAGCGGCCCCCTAACGGAGAGTCCGCGGGAACCAAACTCAACGCGGTACATCCTCGTCTCGTGGTTCGTCCTGCGCATCTTGAGAACCTGAACGGCGCGAACCATCTTGACGCCGTCAAGGTAGTAGTGGAGCATTATGACTCCATCGACGAGGTAGTGCTCCTCGGTGTAGCGGTCGAGCTCAGTCAGCTCGGCAACAAGTATGCTTGTTATCCCAAGGTCTTCAATGGTTCGGAGGAACGTCGCCAGCTCCGCCCTTTTCTCGGCGGGGTCTGTTGTGGGGAAGTCTATGGCGGTAAGCGGGTCTATGGCGAGGCGCGAAATCTTCGCCTCCCTCGCTAGGTCTTTGATGCGGAACATAACGCTGCTCCACTGGGGAGGTTTGGCCGTGGAGCCCCAGAGTTCCCGTCCAAGGTCGTAGAGGATTAGGTTCCCGTGGGCGATGTGGTCTCTAACCTCCGGGTCGAAGCGCTCAAAGTCTTTGATGACTTCCTCAGGATTGTGGACGAGTGATATGTATGCAACCCTCTCGCCGTTTCTCGCGCCCTCCACGAGGAACTGCATAGCAAAGGTGGTCTTACCGCTCCCTGGAGGGCCTGTGACCAGGTAGGCCTTTCCAGGAACGAAGCCACCCTCGATGAGCTCGTCAAAGCCAGGGATTCCGGTGCGAACCCTCTCGCCGGCCCTCATCCTATCAGCCTCCCGCTTATTAATAAGTGAGGTAAAACTATATAAAAAGGTGTCCCATCCTGGAAGAGGGAAAGGCCATGAACGCTTACTTTTTAACTGCTCAGGACGCGAGGAGGATGCTCCTCTCACGGGGGACAGTCAGGCTCAACCTCGACCTCAGGAAGACCAACAGGACGTGGGAGGTAACGCGGGAAGGTGATGAGTTCATCTTCCCCGACGGAACGCGAGTTTCGAGAGACGTCATCGAGAGGATAGCAAGGGACGAGGGTAGCGTTTACTTCGTTAAAGAGGGGGGAGTTTACAAGGCCGCCATCGCTGGAGAGCACTTCTACAAGCTCGTCCCGACGATTCCGCCGACGATTGAGATAAACGGCATCAGGATGCACAGGACGAAGGAAGTAAACCCGCTCCAGGACACGAGGAACAAGGTTAACACGGTAAAACCAAAGGAAGGCGAGACGGTCTTAGATACCTGCATGGGGCTCGGCTATACCGCCATAGAGGCTTCAAAGCGCGGAGCCTACGTCATAACAATCGAGAAAGACCCAAACGTCATCGAGCTGGCAAAGATAAACCCCTGGAGCAGGGAGCTCTTCACGGGCGGTAAAATCCAGGTGATTCACGGCGACGCCTTCGAGGTCGTAAAGCGCTTTAACGACGAGAGCTTCGATGTTGTACTCCACGACCCGCCGCGCTTTTCCTTAGCCGGCCAGCTCTACTCGGAGGAGTTCTACCGCGAGCTTTTCAGGGTTTTGAAGCCCGGCGGAAGGCTCTTCCACTACGTCGGCAACCCTGGAAAGAAATACAGAAGAAAAGACCTCCAAAGGGGCGTCATGGAGCGGTTACGAAAAGCGGGCTTCGTCAGCGTTAAGCGCGTTGAAGAGGCACTTGGAGTCGTGGCGAGAAAACCGGGGAAGAAATGAACAGAATTGGACACCCCCCGAAAAGGGGGATGTCCAAAGGTGTATATTAAGGTTTCTCCCTCAGTATCTTCTCAACGTCGAAGCCCTCTTCGTACTTCCTGAGTTTCCTCTCAAAGAACTCTATGAAGAGCTTGTAGCGCTTTGAGCGGTGCTTCGGGCTTCCGCGGATGCTGTGGCCGTGCGGGCCCCTCTTGAAGACGGCTATGTAGGCCTCCTTGCCGAAGTCTTTCAGAACGTTGTAGAACATCAGGCTCTGGTCGAGCGGACAGCGGTAGTCCTCGAGCGAGTGGATGAGCAGTATCGGGGCCTTCACGTTCTCCGCGTAGAACAGCGGGCTGAGCTTCCGATAGTTCTCGTTTTCGAGTGGATTCGGGCCGATGACCTCAACGTCGTACCAGAGGCCTATGTCCGAGAAAGCATAACTCGTCAGCCAGTAGCTTATGCCGTTCTCGCTGATTCCGGCCTTGAAGAGGTCGCTCTGCGTTAGCGCCCAGTTGGTCATGAAGCCGCCGTAGCTTATGCCCGTTATTCCAACCCGCTCCCGGTCTGCCTGAGGCTCAAGCTTGAGGAACTCCTCTATACCGGCCATTATGTCCTCGAAGTCCTCCAGACCCGTTCTCTCAAGAACGCGGAGCGCGAAGTCTTCGCTATAGCCGTCGCTGCCGCGCGGGTTGACGTAGACCACGTAGTAGCCCTTGTTCGCCATCAACTGCATCTCGTAGACGAAGCGGTGGCCGTACATTCCCTTCGGCCCGCCGTGGACGAAGACTATCACCGGGGCCTTCTCATCCTCCTTGAGCTCAGGTTTGAGGTACCAGCCGTCTATCTCCAAATCCTTGCTCTTGAAGCGGAAGTGCCTCGGCTCGAAGGTTTTCAGCTTCTCAAAGATTGGCCCGTTGTAGTCGGTGACCTGCTTGAGCTCACCGTCGTAGAGGTAGAGCTCGCCTATCCTCGTTGCCGTCATTATGAGGAGCAACGCCTTTCCGTTGCTGGCATCCAAGCCGTAAATCCAGTGGTCACCAACGACGACCCTCTCAGCTTTACCGTCCCAGAGCCAGAGGTGAACACTGCCCGCATCTGGCGTCAGGAAGTAGACCTTGCCTTCCGTTAGCTTCGCGCCCCAGACGTCGAGCGGACCCTCGTAGACGGGCTTAAGCTCGCCGTCGTAGATGTAAAGCCAGTCGTGCTCGCTGATGAACCGCTTTTCCTTTTTGCCCCTCAGGAGAATCGCCTTTCCGTCGGAGTCAACCGCTTCGAAGGAAACGCGCTCGAAGAGCTTCTCCTCGTTTCCGTCCTTCCAGAGGTAGATGTCGTAGAACTTGAAGAGCGCCGGCTTGCCGTCCTCGCGATGCGGAACGTTGATGAGTATTCCCTCCCCGTGCCAGAGGCCGGAACTGAAGCGGGGCTTCTCGAACTCCTCTATGATTTCCTCCGCCTCGGTGTCGAGGACCCAGAAGGTCGTTTTCTCACCGTCCAGGAATCCCATGCTGTCGAACCAGAAGGGAACGTCGTCGTCGAATACGAAGTCGTCATCGTCGTGCCTCTTGAAGCCGACTATCAATAGCCTCCTCGAGTCGTCGTTCCACTGGAGGGAGCGGATGTTCTTGGCCGAGAGAACCTTCTTGGCGCTCATCGTCTCAAGCTCGGCAACCCAGACCTCTGTTTCTTTCTTCTCCTCGTTGGGCCTCGTGAAGGCAAGTTTACTCCCATCCGGCGAGAGTCTCGGCATTGAGGCGTTCTCTATGAAGCGCCTTGAGCCCGTTTCAAGGTCCTCAACGACTACAGTGCTCTCGTACCTGTTGTCCTTCATGTTGACCTTGGTCAGGGTGTAGGCTATTCTGCTCCCTTCAATCCGAGGGTCGTTCACGTAGGCGAACCGAGAAAAGGTCTTCTCGTTCCATTCGATACCGCTCATAACGCTATCACCCAGTTATGATAGGCGCCGAGGTATAAAAGCTTAACTCCAATGGACATCAATGAACACGGGAACCTTTAAAAGGAGCCCGCCGATAGTGCCGGGACAGGTGAGAGAATGAAGGAAACGAGCGCCATAGCGATAATCCTGGCCGTGGGGATAGGCGTTTCGTTGCTCCTGAAGAACTACATCGGGATAGCCATAGCGGCCTTCGGAATACCGGCGTACCTCGCATACACCGCCCGAGAACAGAACATACTCGCGAAGTCGAGGCTCTACGACAGGGACCTGTTCCTCATGATTGGCATCTCGATAGTTGTAATCCTCGTCTTCAACTACTTCCTCGACCCGAGGATTGGACTCATAGCCCTCGCCATCGTCGTTCCGCTCCTTGCTCTCTACGCCGACAGGCTAAAGGCCGGAAAGAAGGCCCAGAAGGCGTGAAAGCTTTCCGGTTCTCTTGTACTCCCTCAGCGCTTCTTTTACCTCCTCCCTGAAACCCTCGTCGAGACCGAACTTCATGTATAACCTTTCTGAAATCGCGTTTCTGCCGACGAAGAGCATCGAAAAGGCCGAGGTTAGGTTGTTCGGCTTCCTCCAGCCGGCCTTCTCAAAGTCTATAATGTAAACCCCCTCGCCGACGATGATGTGCTTGCCACCCTGAATCTGGCCGTGGTCGAGGTAGAGCCTGTCGAGTAAGGCCGTTTTCTCGGCTATTCCGAAGAGGTGACGCTTTTCAATGTCGGCGTAGAGAACGGGCTCACCATCGGCGAACTCCCTGACGAGGTAGGGCAGGCCCTCAAAGACCCCCGTGAAGAGGAGCGGGGGCGTGATTCCGAAGGGCTCTATCGCCCTCAGTATCCTCGCCTCCCTTTCAAAGTTGTTCCTCGGCGAATCCGGCCTCTGGAGCTTCACGACGACCTTTCTTCCCTTGAACTCGCCGAGGAAGACGAGGCTCGTAGTGCCTTTGGAGAACGGCCTGACCCCACTTAACCCAAGACCCTCAAGGTGGTTCAGAAACCGCTCCAGTTTCTTACGACCGATGATGTTCTCGAACGTCATACTCGATAAGCTTAAATAGGTCGCGGGTTAAATATTTTTGGTGATAGCCCATGGTGACGGCTTTTATTTTGATGGTTACGGCCGCTGGAAAGGAAAGGGAAGTTATGGAGAAGCTTCTCGCCATGCCAGAAGTTAAGGAGGCCTACGTCGTTTACGGCGAGTACGACCTCGTTGTCAAAGTTGAAACGGACACGCTCAAGGACCTCGACCAGTTCATAACCGAGAAGATAAGGCGCATGCCGGAAATCCAGATGACCTCGACGATGATAGCCATCTGATTCTCTCGTTCTTCTCTCTACGATTCTTAATCTCCACAAGCGGAGATTGGGCTCATCATCTCAGGTCGGCTTTCCTGAATTTGAGCCAGGCGATTGTGAGGTAAACCAGCGTAGGGAAAATTAGCATCGTCAAGCTCCCGGGATAGTTGAGAATCTCTGAAAGGGGCCTTGGCGGAAGGCTCCTCTTCGGAGAGACCGCCATCCCAAGCACGGTGTAGTGCAGAAAAGGACTCGGCGTGGGAAGGGAGTTTTTGGCCAGAACATCAACTAATGACTCCCCCGCCGAGTTTGAGGCTGCAATGACGGCGATTGGAACTGCAAAGCTCAGCAGGAAGGCCAGTACCAGCGAGACGAAAAGCACCCTCCTGCCCCGCATAAAGACCGAAAGCAAATAGCCGAGCGCCAAGTACTGGACGAGCGAGAGGAAGAGGAGAGAGCCAAAGGCAAGGCCAAGCTCAAGGGTTCTGCTCAAGGGAGCACCCAAGTGGAGGGCGTAGGCAACGAGGATGGCCAGGTAGAGGGTGGTCCCGATGAAGACGGCAGAGATGTCGCTCAGGAGCGTTCCAAGGAAGAAATCCCTCCTCCTCAACGGCTTGCTCAGCAGAACCCTTACGGTCCCATTCTCGATGGCCGAGCCTATCGAGACCGCCCCGAGAGGGAGGACAACAAATGGTAGGAATACTCCAGCCAGAGCCGAGATTAGAGCGTTCAAAACGCCAGTAGGGCCGTAAAGGGAGTGGTACTTGTTGAGAGTGGCCTTATTTAAAAACGCCATTAGGGCAGTAAAGGCGACAAAAGCCATGAAGCGTTTGCTCTGAAGGCTCAGCCCGAGGAAAACACCGTGAAGCCCGCGTGGAGAGAAGGGAAAACCGGGGACGATGATAGACTCAGAACCCCTCAACTCCCTCCCACGGAAGACTTCCATTCCAGCGAGCGACAGGCCAGCAGAAAGGGCCAGGAGCTCCCCCACGGCGCGGTGAGAGACCGAGACGCTCTCCCCGATGGAGATTGCCCTTTCAATGTAAGCCGTCGGAATGAAGGAATAATCGAACTTTCCGAGGAGCAGGAGCACAACGAACGCCCCAAGTCCGAGGAAGACCCCCGAATCGTGAGAGGTCGCTAATGGAAGAAGGAGCAGGGCGATTCCGAGGACGCCGACCAGCGAGAGCGAAAGGACGAGGGAGCCGATGAGGTAGTCTTTAACTTCGAAACCATGAGCCAGCATCGCGAGTGTCCCGGAAACAGCTACCCCCACAGCAGAAATCAGGGCAAGTTTTAGGCCCTCAACGGACCAGCCGAGGAAGTAGCGCCTCCTTGTGAGGGGCCTTGAGAGCATTAGGAGAACGTTGCCCCGCTCGAATTCCGAGCCAAAGTGCGAGAGGAGCAAAATTAAGAGCAGGGGAGCCAGAAGATACTTGATGAAGTTTGGATGCCACTTAGAGAGCAAATCGGCCGTTATCAGGTAGCCGAGCCGTTCGGGAGACACGTTGGGGTAGTGGAAGGTAAACCTGTTAACGTCTATCTCGACCGCTATGGCCGGGAAGAGAGAGATAAGGAAAAGCAGAAGCTTAGTTCTCATTTCGCACCACCTACAACTCACCCTGAGAAGTAAGGGGTTCACCTGTAACGCCAGCACGGTGAAACGATGAGGCAATTCTTCCATAAAAGTTGGGAACTATTCTAAAGTCGTCCCTCATTCCCACCCGAAAAAGTTAGGAAGGAGGTTTAAAAAAGTAACCCTCATTTGTTCATCATCAGCCTTATCCTCTCGGCGGCGTCCTTTGCCTTGTCCGATATGTTGCTGATTGTCCTCGCGATGTTCAGGATGCAGAAGCCGGTTCCCCAATCGAGCCTATCGGCGTTCTCGAAGACGAGCTTCATCAGCCTGGTGTCGAGGCCGTCAATCTTGCTCTCGACGTCTTCTATTGCCCGAATAAGTTCGTATTCCCTCGCTATCTCGTTCTCAGCGAAGCCACTCTCTATAACCCTGTCCATCTGCACTATCGCCTCGTAAACGAGCTTAGCAGCTTTTATGCTCTCGGTTCCCATCTGGAGGATTACGTCCTTTATCTCCGCTGGAATCTCGCACGGGCTCTTGACGAGGAGCCACTTGGCGGTGTCCTCGGCTGAATCGGCCACCTTATCCTGCATGTGGAGGTATATGAGAACGTCCTCGCGCGAGACCGCCATCATGAGTTTCGAGCTGAGCGAGTCGCGGATTTCCTCCTTTATCCTGTCGGCGACGTCTTCGAGCCGGTCAACCTCGATGGCAAGCCTCTCCATATCCTCCGCGTTTCCATCGTGCCAGGCCTGGAGGGCCTTCTCAAGGGTTTCAACCGTCTGGATGACCACTTCCGCGTGCTTTATCAGGGGCTTGAATGGGCTTTTCGCGAAGAGTTTGGTCCAAACCTGCATGGTATCACCCCACGAGCATTAAGACCTTGAATATGACGGCGCTGATTAGGCCGGCGACCGGAACGGTAACGAACCATGAGATTACTATGTCCTTCAGGATTGAAGTGTTTATCGCCTTGATTCCCCTCGCCAGGCCGACGCCAACGACCGCACCAACAACGGTGTGAGTGGTTGAAATCGGCATTCCGAGCCAGCTCGCGAAGAGGACGACCGTCGCGGCCGAGAAGTCTATCGTGAAGCCGCGCGTGTTCGTCAGCTCGGTTATCTTCTTCCCAACTGTCTCCATGACGCGGTAGCCGTAGGTGGCGACGCCGACCGCTATGCCGAGACCTCCGAGGGCCAAAATCCACCTCGGAACAGGAACCTTCATTCCCGCCATTCCCATACTCGCGACGGCGTAGACTGCAGCGACTGGTCCTATGGCGTTCGCGACGTCGTTGGCACCGTGCGCTAAAGCCACGTAGCCAGAGGTGATGACCTGAACGCGCCGGAATATGCTCTCAACCCCTATGTAGGGGTCGTTTATGGGGAACCTGAGCCGTATCAGAGCGTAGGTAATCAGGAAAACGAGGAAACCCGCAGGGATTCCATAGAAGAGAACGCCTGCCTTCAGGTCTTTGCCGTGGAGAACCTTGATGTAGAACATCGTCCCTATGACAACGAAGGCGAGCCCAATCCAGAACGGCGACCACACACGGGCGTTTTTAACGGGATTTTTGCTCATGAAAATGCTCCTCGTTAGGGCCTTAAAGACGAGGTAGGCCATTATCGCGCCGACGATTGGGGAGAGAATCCAGCTGAGGACCACCTGAGTCATCTTGCCCCAGTTAACGATGCTCGTCCCGGCGTAAACGATGCCGTAGCCGGCTATTCCGCCGATTATCGAGTGAGTGGTTGAAACAGGCAGTCCAAACTTGGTCGCTATTATCAACCAAATCGTCGCAGCTAAAAGGGCCGCTATTGAGCCGTAAATGAGGACGTTGGGGTCGGTGATTCTGCTCGGGTCAAGGATTCCCTTCCTTATCGTCTCGGTAACGCTCTTTCCAAAGAAGTAGGCACCCGTGAACTCAAGCACTCCGGCTATGACCACCGCCTGCTTTGGCGTTATCGCCTTCGCTCCCACTGCCGTGCTCATCGAGTTGGCGGCGTCGTTGGCACCTATCGCCCAAGCCATGGCAAAACCCAGGAGGATTGTGATTAGCAGCCAGGGGTCCATCCACACCACCGGGCGGAACTAAATAGCACAAAATAAATACCTTGCCGCAATAAAATATAGCCTGCTAAAGGTCTCTATATAGACACAAATAGAATAAAGAGAAAAGCTCAGGTGGAGACCTTGACCACCTTTATCTCAACCTTTCCGTTGGGCTCCATCGTCAGTATGGTGTAGTGGTAGAAGCCACCCTCGTCGGGCTTCGCGTAGAGGGGCGCGCCTCCTCCGCCGGTTATGATGAAGTGAACGCCGTCGTAGGTTCCGTTCCAGTATATGTGGATGTGGCTGAAGATTCCGAAGGCGTTGTACTCCTTCATAAGCTTTAGGAGCTCCTTCGCGCTCTCCTCGCTCATCGCGTGGTCGTCTCCGCCGGGCCTCGGGTCGTAGGGCGGTGCGTGCATAACGACGACCGGCCTCTCACCGCGCCCCTTGGCTATTTCAAACTGCTTCTTGAGCCAGGCGAACTGCTCGTCGGTCAGGCTGTAGTCGTTGCTTATGTCGTTGGCGAAGATGTAGCGGTAGCCCCCAAGGCTGAAGGCGTAATCAGTTGGACCGAAGTAGTAGTGGAAGATGCTCACTCCCTCGCCCTGGTACTCGTGGTTTCCAACCGCTATGAAGACGGGTTTGTTCCAGTGCCAGACCTTCATGAGCTCGGCCCACTGGTAGATTGTGCCGGAGTAAACGAGGTCGCCACCGTCTATGACGAAGGCCCCGCTCTCGTTGTTGACGTCCGCCATTATCTTGAGGAAGACCTCCGGGGGCTTGTCACCGCTCGCCGGCCTGTGGTCGCCGAAAGCGAGGACGCGGTATTCGCTGACGTTCCTGGCAACTATTGAAAAGCTCGGCTCACTCGTCTGGAACTCTATCGTGGTGTTGTCAAGGACTTTGACTCCCTCGGGGAGAACCATGAGTTCCGGGTTGACGTTCTCGATGACGTAGGTCAGCTGGACGTTCTTCGGGTTCTCAACCTTCACGGTGACGTTGAAGCCGAGGGCCCTTATGTAGACCGTCGTGCCGTTGACGAGCCTTATAAAGCCGCCATTGACCGTGACGTTCTCGCCTTTCACAACCCTCCAGTAGTAGTTGAAGGGCTCGTCGTAGAGGAGCTGGTAGAGCTCGTAGTGCTCATCGCTATCGGGGATTCCGTTGAAGTTAACGTCGCCGAACTCCTTGAGGAGAATTCCCTCGAAGGAACCTGAGCGAACGACAGCGTTGGGGTCAACGGAAAGCTTTCCGTCCTTGAGCTCCCTGAGGAAGTAGAGCGAAGCACCGACGCCGGCCCTGCTCGTTCCGGTAACGACCATGAGGGGGCCTTTATCGGAGTTGAGAATTGCTATCGCGCCGAGCCAAGGGCCTGGGAGGTGGGTTCCGTACTTGTAGGCGATGTAGCCAAAGGGCTCGAGCTTCTGAACCTGGACGGGTTTTCCGAAGAGTATCCTCGACTTAACCTCGTCCCCCGGCGAGAGAACGACTATACCGCTTCCATTGAACTGGGAGAAGGGCTCGACCTTTGCGTTCGGGAAGTAGTGCTTAACCAGGCCCTCGTAGCCGTCGCTGACGTAGAACGTCTCGTTGAAGAGCTCCCACCAGCTTCCGATGACCTTTCCGGTGGGATACTTGGCGAAGTTAATCCCACTCGACTGGGGAGTTTGAGTCGTTGAGCCGTTGTCAGGGTTTGAGCCTATGCAACCGCTGGCTAGAACAACGAGAACCAAGGCAAGTGCAATCAAACGCCTCATGCAACCACCCGTCGAAACTCTATGTTAGCCTTAAAAGCGTGAAGGTTTAAATATGAAACTCCCTAAAGGTAATCGGTGATACCATGTTCGTCGGGCACTACAAGGACGTCCCCGAGAAGGACACCGGTTTTGAGGGAGTGACGATAAGGTGGCTCGTTTCTCCGAAGCTCGGAGCGAAGAACTTCGCGATGCGCTATTTCGTTCTCAAGAAGGGCGCCGAGATTCCGATACACCAGCACGACTGGGAGCACGAGATTTTCATAATGAAGGGCGAGGGGATAATAACCAACGGAAAGGAAGAGTACCACGTCAAGGCCGGGAACTTCCTCTACGTCCCGCCCAACGAACCCCACGGCTACAAGGCCCTAACTGACACCTTCGAGTTCCTCTGCCTCATCCCGGCCAAGAAAGAGGCCATCCCCGAGGAGGAGTGGGCTTAACGGCGGTAGTACTTCTTCAGCTTTTTCCTTTTGATTGCGAGCAGTGAAGGTTTGGCCCACTTGGGCCTCGGAGGCTCTTCTTCAAGGAGTATGAGGGCAATCTCGTAGGCCAGGCTGCCGATGATGAACAGGAAGATGAGGAGGACTATCAGGGGAGTGTAGTACCAGACCATGCCAACCTTCGGAATCACGAGGATTACCTTCCCTATAACCTGGTCCGGATAAACGCGCCAGGGGTCGGTGTACTTTCGGTTGTCGCCCTTCGTCACGAAGTAGATTCGGCCAGAATCGTCCCGTTTGATTGCCACTATCCTGTGGGTTATCCTGTAAGTGGCGTTTCCGAGGTGAATCTCGTAGAGTATCACGTCGCCGACGTGAAGCTCGGATGGAGAAACCGGCTTGGTGACGACGAGGTCGCCGGGGTTTATGTGGGGCTTCATTGAGTCAGTCAGTATAACAACGTACTGGAAGCCGAAGACGAAGTGGAGGACTAACACGACCGCGACAAAAATTGCAAGCGCGTATGAAAGCAGGGAATACCAGTCCACGCGCTTCTTCATTTTACCACCCTAATTAAACTCGCATTCCCCTCCGAACCCGATAAGTTTAACCCGATACTCAGCAGTTCTCATAACGTAAACCCAATCAACGTAAGCCGTCAGCTCCACCGGGAACCAGTCAACGTTGGCCTGTCCAAAGCCAACCGAAACCTCACGGTTTCTGAACCTTCCACGGTTTTCAAAGGAGTGCCAGGCTATAACCTTTCCGCTCGAAAACTTCTCAACCCTTCCCCAGCTACCGGTAGGGGTTACTAAAATCTCGCCTATGTAGTACTGCTTGCCCACTTTTTTATTTATCTCAACCGTCCCTGCCCTATCATTTCCAAACTCGAAGAGGAACTTTGAATTTGCGTTCTCCTTGACCGCGATGTAGTCGTACCTGTGCCTGTTTCCGACCTTCGCGTGGATGAACATATAGAACGGATAGCTCTCGGCATATTGAACATCCGACCGTCTCTTGAACTTGAAAACGACGGCGTATCTGTCATTAACTTTAAACCTGGTTAGTTCAACCTCCTTTGAAACAGAACGAACGTCCCAAGAGGAAAAATCCGGCCATATCGTCGAGTTGGCTATCAACTTCCCGTTCCGAACCCTCAACTCCCCGGATTCAAAATTTTTCGAGTCGTCAAATATTCCCGTGTCAACGTGGGGATAATCCCCCAACCGGTTAAATCCGTTGAAGTACACAAAGAGCATCTCGGGCTTCCGGTACCTTCTGTATGGATTGGTAGAACCGTAATAAATCCTGACGACCGCCCATCCCCCTGGAGGAATCCTGGAAACCCTGAAAAAGACCGTGAAGACCTTTGATGTTCTCCTCATGACCCAGAAGTAGAGAGGCTTTCCAGAGGAATCGAGGACGTAGACGTTACCCGCCTTAAGCTTTGAGTATAGGGGAATTTCCACCGCAGGAATCGTGACGTTAAAAGTCTGATTAACGAGCTCGCGGTTCTCAAGGTTCGTGATGTTCAGCTCGATGTAATATTTTCCCATGGTGCAAGAGCCAATTGGCTGGACTTCAAGAGTCATTGAAGGTACGGAATATGCGGATGAAAGCACTAATCCGACGACAAGAACCAGGGAACCAATGACGCGTAGAGTTGGTACAACTCCAGACATGGTAAATAAAGAGGGGGCGGGGCGATTGTTTATTCAAAACTTCCATCAGCTAACGGAAACCTGCTTGCCTGCGATGACGAGGGAAACCTTTGTTATGTAAGTGTCTTCAAGGTCTATGTTGAGGCCTGAGACAGTTATGGTAGTTTGGTCTGAGGTTATTGAACCCGTTTTTGAGATAACGGTCCCATTCTCAAGAGTTACATAAAACGTCCAGTTTCCATCAACTCCAGGACCCTTGTCAAGGGTTATTGTGGCACCAGTGATTACCAGCCCCGAGAACTCCCAGTTCACGGCAGCCTTGGTAGTATCAATGGCAACAGTGTCGGTGGTACCGGCACCGACCTTCTGAACAGTTATGCCAATCTTTGGAACGGCGAGCGCAGTTCCGAGTAAAGTCAGAACCAATGCAAAAACAAGCGGGAGCAACCTCTTCTTGGCGTTCCTCCTCATTCAAGCCACCTCCGTTTGAGCTTCCCTTCCCACTTGGAGGCTGTGGTATAAATAGTTTTCTAAAATGAACCCTAATGGTTCGATTTCTGCATTAGATTGAACACAATTAAAACCAGAAGTTCTTGAGAAATCCCCAAAGAGACGTCAAGAAAACTCAATCCTCCACAGGAACGCCCCTTAGGTAAGTGGAGCCGGCCCAAGTGACCTTGACCTCAATGAACTCCCCGGCACTGCCCGAGTCGAGGATTACCTCCTTGTAGTTGAAGGTTCTCCCCTCCACTCCCCCTTTTTTGCCCGGGCCGTGGACGAGAACCTCGACGGTTCTGCCGACGTAAGCCCTGTTTATATCGTAGGCTATCTGAAGCCTCAGGCGGTGCAAAAGCCTCGAGCGCTCCTTGACGAGCCAGCCCGGCAACTGCTTCCACCTTGCCGCTATCGTTCCCGGCCTTGCTGAGTAGCGGGAGACGTTAATCTTGTCCGGCTTAATCCGCTTTACAAGCTCGACCGTGTTCCGGAAGGCCTCATCGGTCTCCCCAGGGAAGCCAACGATGATGTCGGTGTTGAGGTTCAATTCCGGAATCTCCTTCCTGAAGGCACGAACTATCTCCTCGAACTCCTCAACGGTGTATGTTCTCCCCATTCTCCTGAGAACCTCGTTGTCGCCACTCTGGACAGGCAGGTGGAGGAAGCGGTAAACCTTTTCGTCCTGATAGGCATCAATCAGCTCGTCGAGGAACTTGAGGACGTGGTTGGGGTTCATCATGCCGACCCTAACTCGAAACTCCCCTTCGATGGCCGTTATTTCGTCAAGGAGCTTAGCTAAGTTCGTCCCGATGTCGAAGCCGTAGCAACCGGTGTCCTCGCTCGATAGAATAATCTCCCTGTAACCCCTTGCTAGGGCTTCCTTCACCCATTTGACGACGAGTTCTGGCTTGTAGCTCTTGAGAACCCCGCGGGCGAAGCGCGTCGCGCAGTAGGTGCATGCGTTGAGGCAACCCTCGCTTATGGGAACCACGAAGGCGACGCCGGGCTTCCAGAGCCTCGGGAGTTCGAGCTTGTCGGGGTTTCTTTCCCGCCAGCCTTCCACGCTGACGAGCTTTCCACCGCGCTCGGCAACGTCAATCGCCTCGGCGATTCTGTCTATGCTCTTAACGCCTAAAATCCCCGAAACGCGCGGGTCTATTACATCGGGGTTGACGTGGACGAGACAGCCGGTAACGATTACTCTCTTCCCGGAATTGAGGAGCTCCCTAATCCTCTTCGCCATCTTGAGCTCGGTCGGGTCTTTAACCGCACAGGTGTTGACGACAACGTAATCGGCCTGCTCCGGAGTCTCGACTAACTCGTGGCCCGCTTTCAGAAGGAGGGCCTCCATTATCTCGCCATCAGCTTTGTTCCTTGAGCAGCCGTAGCTCTCGACGTGAACTTTAACCATCGGTGGGCGCTCCAAGGAGGGCCTTAAAAAATATATGGTTCAGAACTGGGAATAAGAGTAGGAAAGGGAAAAGAATCACTCGATGACCGAGGCGAAGGCGAACTTCCTCTTGACGGAGTTAATCACAATCTCAACCTCGTCTCCAACCTGGGTGTTCGGGACGAATATCACGAAGCCCTGAATCTTGGCGATTCCATCGCCGCCCTTACCAAGGCTCTCAATCTTAACGGTGTAGCGCTCTCCAACCTTAACCGGGGCTTCGTTTCCGTAGTCCCTTCCATATCCACCAAACCTGTCTCCGTACATACACAACACAACCTACACATTTCTGGAACCTTCCCGAAAGACTCCGAGAAGAGTCCCGTTGGGAAGTAGGTTCGAGGGTATATAAAGCTTTGGGTGCGTCCGTTTGCCGTTCTTGAAAAGGAAAACAAAACCGTTTTTCAAAATAAGGGCGTTTGGTGGTGTTTTGACGAGAATCCCCGGTTCCAAACCTTCGGTTCAGGAAACCCTTTTATCAAAAGCCGATTACACAATAACGGGTGAGATGAAATTCAAGTTTTGGGGGTGATACCTTGGGCGAGGTCAGGCTTGACAGGGTCTGTCGCGTCGCGGGCGAGGCGAAGCTGATACTTTACGAGGAGGACGGAACCGTTCAGGATGCGCTCTTCATCGCGACCGCGCCGGTCAGGGGCTTCGAGAAGATGGTGATAGGGAAGAACCCGCTCTTCGCCGTCGAGGCGGTCATGAGGATATGTGGCCTCTGTCACGCGTCCCACGGCATCGCGGCGGTGGAAGCGGTCGAACACGCGATAGGAATAGCCCCTCCGAGGAACGGCCTGCTCATGAGGGAAGCGCTGGGGCTAATAAACAGGGCCCAGAGCCACACGCTCCAGTTCCTCATGATGGCGGGAGACCTGATACGGGAGGAAAAAAGGAACGAGGTGCTATTCAAGCTCATGGACTTCCACGCCAAGGTGAGCGACTACCTGCTCAAGCTCGGTGGCGCCGCGACGCACCCGCCGAACCTGACGATAGGCGGAATGCTCCGCGTTCCGAAGTGGAGCGTCTTCAACAACCTGAAGGCGAGGTTCCCAGACCTCATGAAGAGTTGGGAAGAGCTGAAGGAGGTTCTCCTCGACGAGGACGTCCAGACCGAGATAGCGGAGGAGCTTAGGGAAGCGAGGAGGGAGATGCCCTATCTCGCGAGCAGTTTCTTCTACGGCGACCGCTACAACATAAGGACTGACAAAGTGGAGACGATGCCCTACTACGAGTTCAGGAAGGAGGAACCAGCGAGGGAATCAACGACGCTCGTTGCTTTCTATGACGGAAAGAAGGTCGAGGCCGGCCCGAGGGCGAGGATGAAGACCTACCGCGAGTTCAAGGACGATTCTCTCTACGGAATCCACCTCGCGAGGGTTCTCGATACAGAGCTCGCAATCCTCCGTCTGGGAGAGATTCTCGACGAGATTGACATGAACGAAGCCTTCAGGGTCAAAAACATCACCTTCGGCCCGGGCAGGGGAGTCGGCGTTTACGAGGCGCCGAGGGGGACGCTGATACACTACCTTGAGCTCGGCGAGGAGGGGCGCGTGGTCAGCTCGAAAATAGTCGTCCCGACGATGTTCAACATCCCGGTTATGGAGGAGATGGCGAAGGGGCTGAGCGTTAAGGCGGCGGAGGCAGTTATGAGGCTCTACGACCCGTGCATCCCCTGCACGACCCACGTCGTGAGGATGAGGTGATGGTTATGGAGAAGCTGAAGGTCCTTCACGTTGATATAGGCGGTTGTGAGGGCTGTAACGTGAGCATCATCAGGGCCTACCCCAAGCTCATGGATAGCGTAGAGCTCGACATATCCTACCTCCGCGACGGGGAATGCATGTACGACGAGTACGACGTGGCCCTCATAACCGGCGGCGTCTGCATGAACGAGCCGAGAATCGGAGAGGAGCTGAAGGAGATAAGGGAGAAGGCCAAGGTCGTCGTTGCATTCGGTTCGTGCGCGGCGTTGGGAGGAATACTGCGCTTCTGCCGTGGCGGTCAGGCGCCGAGGCCGGACCACAGGAACTTCCAGCCGATAAACAGCGTCATAGAGGTTGACTATTCCATACCGGGCTGTCCGCCGACGCCCCAGATGCTCCAGTCATTCTTCAAGTACTTCATGGCAGGAAACGAGACGAGGCTCAAGCTGTTTAAGGTTACGGCAGGTGTGAAGAAGCTCAGCGGGTTCGACCTCATCGACGACGTCGTTCTAACGGGCCTCTGCATAGGCTGTGGAGCCTGCGAGCTCTCCTGTCCGACCGGGGCCATCAAGCTCATAGACAAGAGGCCGACCCTGGCCCAGGAGAGGTGCATACGCTGTGGAACCTGCTACATCCGCTGTCCGCGCGCGAGCCAGATTATATGCCTCGGGGGTGTTAAGACATGATGCCCGTTGGGGAAACCCTTCTCGGCCAGATTAGGGCCGTTTACCTCGGCAGGGCAACCGACGAAGAGATACTGAAACGGAAGGTCGCAAGCGGCGGCGCTGTTACTGCGATGCTCACCTACGCCCTCGAAAAGGACCTCATAGAGGGTGTAGTTACCGCGAAGAGGACGAAGGGCCTTGAAGGCGAGGCCGTCGTTGCAAGGACGAAGGAAGAGCTCCTCGAAACCGCGGGAAACCGCTGGAGCATAGTCCCGTTCGCGGCGAGGATTAAGGCGAAGATAGAGGAGGAAGACCTGAAGAGGGTCGCGGTTGTCTGTCTTCCCTGCCAGGCGCAGTTCTTCGGTCAGATGAGGGACTTTCCGATACTCGAAACGGACTTCGGCAACAGGATTAAGTACATCGTCAGCCTGTTCTGCATGGGCACCTTCGCCTTCGAGGCGTTCCTGAACTACCTGCGCGTCAAGTACGGCGTCAGGGCCGAGGAGATAGAGGACATAAGGCTCTCAAGAGAATTCCTCGAAATCCACAGGGAGACAGGCGTTCTCGCGATACCGCTGAAGGAAGCTTTTTCCTACCTCCAGACGGGCTGTCTGGTATGCTCCGACTACACCGGGGTGTGGAGCGACGTTTCGGCGGGCTTCGTCGAGAGCGAACCCGGCTGGACAGTGCTGATAACGAGGAACCAGCGCGGTGAAGAGCTCGTCAGGGGAGCCGAGAAGGAGGGCTACCTTGAACTCCGCGACGGCTCCCACGTGCTCGGCGACGTGCTCAAAAAGGCGAGAGAGAAGCTCGCGAGGGCCCAGAGGAACATGGCCCAGCTCCTCTGAACCTTTTGAGCCTTTATTTTTTGGCAGATTCGTTAAACACTTTTGTTTTCCATCCCGGAAAGGGAATACAAAAAAGCTTTTTGCGAGCTTTTTTCGGCGAAAGAAGGCCGTATAACACCTTTTGTTTGGAACCGAGGATTTGGAAAAGCGTTTTAAATTCTTCGGTGAACTTCGGAATGAGGGAACAAAAATGTGCACGTGGACATATCTGTTCATGGGGGTGGGAGCTTGAAGGTCCCCGTCGTGTGCCCCTACTGTGGGGTCGGCTGTCGGCTCTACATCGAGCGGACGCCGAGCGGTTACAGGCTGGATTACGCTGACGATATACCAGGCATCCCCAACGAGAACGGAAGCCTCTGTCCAAAGGGCAACGCCGTCCTCGATTTGCTCTCGAAGGACAGGCTTAGAAAACCGCTGAAGGCGAAGGAAGAAGGTAAGTTCGTCGAGGTGAGCTGGGGTGAGGCCATCAAAGAGGTCGCCGAGAGGCTGAGGGAGATAGCCAGAGACGACCCCAACGGGCTTATGTTCTTCGGCTCGGCAAAGACCTACAACGAGCCGAACTACCTCGTTCAAAAGCTGGCCAGAATGCTCGGGACCAACAACATCGACCACTGCGCCCGCCTATGCCACTCCTCAACGGTCGCAGGTTTGAAAGCCGTCTTCGGAGCGGGGGCGATGACCAACACCTACCGCGACATCGAGAAGGCGGACGTGATAATGATTTGGGGCCACAACTACGCCGAAACCCACCCCGTCGGCTTCCGCTACGTCATCAAGGCCAAGGAGAGGGGCGCGAAGGTCATCGTCGTTGACCCGCGCTACACGAGGACTGCGTGGTTCTCGGACATCTTCCTCCAGCTCTACCCCGGAACGGACATAGCGCTCGCCAACGGCCTGATGCACGTCATCATAAAGCACGGCCTCCACGACAAGGAGTTCGTGGAGAGGAGAACCGTCGGATTCCAGGAGCTGAAGAAGACCATCGAGAAGTACACGCCCGAGAGGGTCGAGGAGATAACCGGTGTTCCCGCGGAGCTGATAGAGGAGGCGGCGGTTACCTTTGCAAAAGCCGAGAACGCCGTAGTTACGTGGGCGATGGGGCTAACGCAGTCGGTTCACGGCTACGACAACGTCAGGGCAGTTGCAACTCTCATAGCAATCACGGGCCACATAGGGAAGCCCGGAAACGGAGCCTCTCCAATGCGCGGGCAGAACAACGTCCAGGGAGCCTGCGACCTCGGCGTTCTCCCGAACGTCTTCCCGGGCTATCAGGCAGTTACGGACGAGGAAAAGAGGAGGTTCTTCGAGGAGTTCTGGGGAATTGAGCTGAGCGGTGAGGTCGGCCTTACGACGGTCGAGGCGACGCACGAGGCTCTGAGGGGGAAGCTGAAGGCCTACTACATCGTCGGCGAGAACCCGGTGATAAGCGAGGCCAACTCAAAGAACGCCGTCAAGGCCCTTAGAAGGCTCGAGTTCCTCGTCGTTCAGGACATCTTCCCGACCGAGACGGCGAGACTGGCGGACATCGTTCTGCCGGCAACTTCAATGCTCGAAAACGAGGGTTCGCTCACCAACACAGAGAGGCGCGTGCAGTGGAGCTTCAAGGCAATCGAACCACCCGGGGAGGCGAGGCCGGACTGGTGGATAGTGAGCGAGGTCGGAAAGGCCCTCGGTTTCACCGGGAATGGACCGAAGGGCTTC
The DNA here is from genome assembly GCF_012027685.1 of Thermococcus sp. 9N3. NCBI lineage: Archaea > Methanobacteriati > Methanobacteriota > Thermococci > Thermococcales > Thermococcaceae > Thermococcus > Thermococcus sp. 9N3. The sequence goes on along the minus strand of NZ_SNUV01000002.1, from coordinate 392,834 downwards.
GGCTACCGCTCGGCGGAGGACGTTCTGAGGGAGATAAACGCCTGCACGCCCCAGTACAGGGGCATAACGCCTGAGAGGCTGAAGAGCAACCTTGCCGGAATCCACTGGCCGTGCCCGAGCGAAGACCACCCGGGAACGCCCCTGCTCTACACCGAGCGCTTCCTAACGCCGGACGGAAAGGCCCACCTGGCGAGCGTCGAGCACAGACCGCCGGCCGAAACGCCCGACGATGAATACCCGCTCATCCTGACGACAACGCGCTACGTCGGGCACTTCCACACGCTGACGATGACTGGAAGGAGCGAGCTCCTGAGGAAGCGCTGGAGGGAGCCGTTCCTTGAGGTCCACCCGAGCGATGCAAGGCGTTTCGGGCTTGAAGACAACGGCTGGGCACTCATAGAGACGAGGCGCGGGAGATACGCCGCGAGGGTGAAGGTTACCAAAGCTGTGAAGCCCGGAGTTGTCGCTATTCCCTGGCACTGGGGGGTCAACGTCCTGACCAACGACGCCCTCGACCCTGTCTCGAAGATTCCAGACACTAAAGCCTGCGCCTGCCGCGTTAAGCCCGTTGGGGAGGCCGAAGCGAGGCGGATTCTGGAGGAGCTGAGGGCCGAGGGGGTGGTAGCTTGAGCGGGATTCTAATCGACCCCGGCAAGTGCATAGCCTGCCGGGCCTGCGAGGTTGCCTGCGAGAGGGAGCACGGGAGGAGCTTCATAACGGTCTTCGAGTTTGAAAGCTCGGCCGTTCCGCTGAACTGTCGCCACTGCGAGAAGGCACCGTGTATAGACGCCTGTCCGACCGGGGCGCTCTTCAGGGACAAGGATGGGGCCGTTATGGTGGACGTTAAGAAGTGCATAGGCTGTGAGGTGTGCCTCCTGGCCTGTCCCTTCGGGATTCCGGAGATTGCAGGAAAGGTCATGGTGAAGTGCGACCTATGCCCGGAGAGAAGGGCCGAGGGGAAGCTTCCGCTCTGCGTCCAGACCTGCCCGACGGGGGCTTTGAGATACGTCGAGCCCAACGACTTCTCCGCGGGAAGAAGGAAGGCCTACGCCGAGAGGCTCGCCCTCAGGAGGTCTGAGAATGCGCCCGGTCTTTGACTGGGACAGGTGCATAGGCTGTCTCGCCTGCGTGAGGGCCTGCAAAACCGGCGCCCTGAGCTACAGGGACGAAAACGGGGTTAGACGGATAACCTTCGAGCCGAGGCTCTGCGACGGTGACCTGCTCTGCGTTGAGGTCTGCCCGGTAAACGCGGTGAAGGGCTTCCCAAACCACGAGAGCGGGGAGAGCTCGGCCACCTTCGAGCTGGCCCGCTGTGAGAACTGCGGAAGGCTGACGGATTTCACTGTTAAGGAGGTTGAATGGGCCCGGAAGATGGGCCATTTCACCGTTTTCCTCTGCTCAACCTGCAGAAGGGTTGAATCGGCAAGAAAAATCGGGGAGGGATTGGAATGAGCGAAATCCTGTACGGGGTTGACTCCACCTTTGAGGGGATTGCGAAGAAGGCAACCCCGAAGTTCAAGACGACCCCGGGAAGGTTGCTCTTCGCGGGCTTCATGGCCGGAGCTTACATAGCCTTCGGTTTCGTTTTAGCTGTTATAGCCGCCACGGGCTTCCACGACAACCCCTCAGCCTTCAAACTCCTCCTCGGAGCGGTCTTCCCGGTCGGCTTAATCGCGGTAATATTAGCGGGAGCCGACCTGTGGACGGGCAACGTGCAGTTCCTCAGCTCTGCAAAGGCCAAGGGCTACGCAGACTTCAGGTGTGTCCTCTACAACTGGTTCGGGAGCTACGGTGGCAACTTCATAGGCTCGGTCTTCATAGCACTCCTGGCGGTCCAGCTCACCGGGCTCTTCGGCCACGTCGGAGACCCGAACACCTTCGGAAAGACGATAGTCGCCATAGCGCACGGCAAGGTCTCCAAGGACTTCGTTGCCCTTCTCTTCCTCGGAATCGGCTGTAACTGGCTCGTGAACGTCGCGATATGGCAGTCGGCGAGGGTCCAGGACGGGGCAGGAAAGATACTGGCAATATGGTTCCCGATATTCGCCTTCGTTGCCATAGGCTTCGAGCACGCCATAGCCAACATGTGGGCAATACCAATGGGCGTCTTCCTCAGCAACGGGGCTATAAACTGGGCCAACTTCTTCCACAACCTGATTCCAGTAACCCTTGGAAACGCCATCGGAGGCTTCCTGTTCGTCAGCTTCTACTACTGGTACCTCAGCCACCCGGAGCTAACGGCCAGGAGGCTTGCGAAGGAGATAGTGGACTTCACCGTAGTCTTCGTGGCCTTCTGGGTCCTCGCGACCCTGATTCCAGCAGGAATAGCCCTCGCCCTCAAGAACAACCTCTACGCCTTCCCGCTCGTGCTGAGCGTCTACTACATAGCCGGAACCTTCGCCCTGGCGAGAATCGCAAAGCCGGGGGTGAGAGGATGAACGGCATGAACTTCGCCTTCCACTGCCTCAAACGTCCCGAACCAACGGGAAAGAGGGTGGCGATAATAGGCGCCGGCCCCGCAGGTTTGGCGGCGGCCGGCTACCTCTCCTGTAAGGGCCACGAGGTTCACGTCTACGACAAACTGCCCGAGCCAGGTGGCTTAATGCTCTTCGGGATTCCAGAGTTCAGGATTCCGGTGGAGAGGGTCAGACTTGGCTACAGAGACCTTGCAGAGCGCATGGGAGTCGTCTTCCACACGGGAGTCAAGGTCGTCTCCGGTGGGAGGAAGGACGAGGGCGACGAGTTCGTCGAGAAGACCGTTGACTTTGAGGAGCTCGTTAGGGACTTCGACGCCGTTTTGATAGCCACTGGAACGTGGCGCTCCTGGCTCGCAGATATTCCGGGAATAGAGCTTGAAGGCGTCTTCAAGGCCCTGGAATACCTCTTCAGGATAAAGAGCGCCAAGCTCGGCCACATGGACTGGAGCGAGGTGCCCGAGATAGAGGGCAAGAGGGTAATGGTCGTTGGAGCCGGCCACACGGCCTGCGACGCCGCGCTTGAAAGCCTCCTGATGGGGGCCGAGAAGGTCTACATGAGCTATCGCAGGACGATAAGAGAAGCCCCGGCAGGAAGCTACGAGATAAACCTCCTCCGCGAGAGGGGCGTTGAGTGGCTCGAACTGACGATGCCGAAGAGAATCATCGGCGAGAACGGGAAGGTCAAGGCCGTGGAGCTCATCAGGACAAAGCTCAGCGAGCCGGACGAGAGCGGAAGGAGGAGGCCGATACCGGTCGAGGGAAGCGAGTTCACGGTCGACGTGGATTACATTGTCTTCGCGATAGGGCAGACGCCGACGCCTCCATTCGGAGAGAACTGCGGAATAGCGACCGATAGAAAGGGCAGAATCGTCGTGGATTCGAGACACATGACGAGCAGGGAGGGAATCTTCGCGGCCGGAGACGTTGTTCTGGGCCCTTCACTCGTAGGCAGGGCAACGAAAGACGGCCTCTACGCCGCTCGCGATGTTCACCTCTGGCTGATGGAGGTGAGAGCATGAAGCTCCTCGTGGATTTCAACGCCTGCATAGGTTGCGAGACCTGTGAGGCAGTATGCGACTTCATTCACGACGGAAGGCCCAACATAAGGGTGGTTTTCGCGAGCAACGGCGTCGGCGTCCCGATTAACTGTCGCCACTGCGACGACGCACCCTGTATGGCGGTATGTCCAGTAAACGCCATCACCCGCGATAAGGACGGGGCGGTCATAATCAACGAGGAGAAGTGCATAGGCTGTCTTATGTGCCTCTCGGTCTGCCCGTTCGGGGCGATAAGCTACGAGCCGGTCGTTAGGGTTGTTTACAAGTGCGACATGTGCGCCGAGAGAAGGGCCGAGGGTTTGAAGCCGGCCTGCCACGAGATGTGTCCCGCCAATGCCATCTACTACGGCCCCGACGGCGGGGAGGAGAAGAGGGCAAAGGTGGCGGAGGTAATTTCCCGCAACCTCTGATTCTTCAATTTTTATTCACCGAAAACCGTTAAAGTTCTTCGTTGCATAGGTTAGAACATGGGGGCTCCTAAACCTTTGGTTTACAACAAGGCGTTTCCTACCTTTTTTTGCCAAACTGAGCTTTGGAAAACCGTTTTAAGCCGGAAAGAGAAGTCCCAATCGAGAGTAAACAAAAGCGTTAATGCGGAGGTGGTAGCTTGCCCTTCATAGTCGCGTTCGTCTTCGCCTACATCACCTGGCTGGTTTTAACGGCGGGAACGAACGGACTGCTCTGGAGCACTCAGGAACTGATAGCCGGTCTAATATTCGCGGGGATAGTAGCGTACGCGACGAAGGACATCGTTGGGGAGGAATCAACCCGCTTCCTGAACCCGATAAGATGGCTCGAGTGGATTGCCTACGTCCCGGTCCTGTTCTGGGGAATGGTCAAGGCCAACTTCCACGTAGCTTATCTCGTCATAACCGGAAAGATAAGGCCCGGAATCGTCAAGGTCCCGGTTGAGCTCGAAAAGGACGCCCAGTACACGATTCTGGCGAACTCGATAACCCTCACCCCGGGAACCCTTACCATAGACGCCTGCCCGAAGGAGAAGGCCCTCTACGTCCACTGGATTGACATTCCGGAGGGACTGGAAAGGCCCGAGAGCTCTGAACCCGTCGCGGGGCCCTTTGAGAAGTGGGCCAGGAGGTTGGGGAAATGATTGAGCCCGTGTTCTTCTACTCGGCGCTGATAATCTCGATTGGAGCGTTCCTGGCGATACTCAGGGTTCTCCTCGGTCCCAGCGTTCCAGACCGGGTCGTCGGAGTTGATACGCTGAACACGCTCGTGGTTGCCGGCATGGTTCTCCTCGGAGCGGCCTACGACAGGACGATTTACATCGACATCGCGATAGTCTACGCGCTCCTCAGCTACATCGGAACGCTCATAATCGCGAGATACCTGCAGGGGGGATTGGAATGAGCCCGGTCGAATACCTGATTTACGCCTTCCTCGCGATAAACATCACATTCAACATGCTCGGGAGCATAGCCCTCCACCGCTTCCCGGACGTTTATACCAGACTTCACGGAGCTACCAAGTGCACAACCTTCGGAACGATATTCGCCGTTTTAGCGGTTGTAACCCACGCCCTCTATCAGCTTCACGTCACCGGCGACCCCAAGTACCTCCAGATGGCCCTTCACAGCTTCGTTGCCCTCGTGGCGCTCCTCCTCACGAACCCCGTCGGAGCGCATGCAATAGCGAAAGCCGCGCACCTGAGCGGTTACAAGCCGGCTAAAGCGGTCGTTGACGCCTACGAGGAGAAGCTTGGGGGTGATGGGGAATGAACGCCCTCACGATTGACATGGCGATTCAGGCGATAATACTCATCGGCGTTCTCATCACGGCTTACCTCACGATTCGCTTTAGAGACCTGCTCGCCGCTGCACTCATGTCCGCGGCGATGAGCCTGCTCCTCAGCCTCGAGTTCTACATGCTCCACGCCCCGGACGTTGCGATAGCCGAGGCGGCGGTCGGTGCGGGAGTCGTTACGGCGGTTGTGGTTTACGGCATAGCCAAGACCGAGAGATGGGAGGTGGAACCGTGAAGAGAACAATCGCTTACCTCTCACTGCTCTTCATCCTCGGGGCGCTCCTCTACGTTGCGAACCCCAACTACGGCCTCAAGTTCGGGCCCGGGGGAAAGGAGTGGCTCACCCTGAGGTATACGGACAACTACTACATCGAACATGGCGTCCAGGAAGTCGGCGGTACGAACATAGTCACCGACATAGTGTTCGACTACCGTGGCTACGATACGATTGGAGAGGCGACCGTCCTGTTCACGGCCATAGCCGGCGCGATTGCTCTTCTGAGGCCCTGGAGGAGGGATGAGAAATGAGGCCGAGGTGCGGTAGCGATATGGGGCTCATCGTCAAGACCTCGGCGAGGGCGATAATCCCGCTCATAGGTATCTTCGGAGCCTACATCGTCATGCACGGTCACCTGACACCGGGAGGTGGCTTCCAGGGAGGAGCAACGATAGCCGGAGCGGGGATACTGTTCCTCGTCTCCTTCGGCCTCGACGAGATGAAGAAGCACTACAACAAGAGCCTGTACTCGGCTCTCGAGGGTATCGGCGGTCTCGTTTTCCTCGGCGCCGCGATGCTCGGCATGAGCGTGGCGTTCTTCTACAACACGCTCTGGCACAACGGCCCGTTCTTCAACGGAAAGCCCGGAACGCTTCTCTCCGCCGGATTCCTGCCGATAATGAACCTCGCCGTCGGCCTTAAGGTCTTCACGGGCCTCGTCAGCGCGCTGACCGCGATAGCGCTCTACAGGAGGTGGAAGTCATGATTCAGTTTCAGTTCATCACGGCCTTCCTGCTCATAGTCCTTGGGATATACGCCTTCCTCGCGAAGAGGAACCTCATCAAGCTGATTCTTGCCCTGGACATCATAGACTCCGGAATACACCTGCTCCTCATAAGCCTCGGCTACCGCATAGAGCTCAACGAAATCCCGACCGCACCGATTTACACCGGCTACGAGACGCTGAAGAGCCCGATGGTCGGCCCGCTCCCACAGGCCTTAGTGCTTACGAGCATAGTCATCGGCGTCTGTGTGCTCTCGCTCGCGGTCGCTTTGACGATAAACGCCTACCGCCACTACGGAACCCTTGACGTGAGAGCTCTAAGGAGGTTGAGGGGATGAACGGGGAAGCAATCTTACCCTACCTCATAATCATCCCGCTCTTCGGAGCGTTCTCGATGCCGATAGTGAACCTCCTCGGCAGGAAGGCGAGGGAGGCGTGGGCAGTCATAATCAGCGGCGCCACCTTAGCGGTGGGCTCGGCGCTCTTCTACTCGGTCTGGGAGAATGGTATACTCGTCTACACCCTCGGAGCCAAGAGCCCGCTCGGCCAGGGCGTCAGCTTCCCGATAAGGATAGTCTGGGAGGTCGACCTCTTCGGCGCGATAATGGTTCTCATGGTAACGCTCGTGGGCTTCCTCGCGGTGGTTTACTCCCTCGGCTACATGAAGCACGACACCGGCCTCGACAAGTACTACACCCTCATCATAATCCTCGAACTCGGAATGCTGGGCATAGCGATAACCGGCGACCTCTTCAACTTCTACGTCTTCCTCGAAATCATGAGTATAGCGAGCTACGCGCTGGTGGCCTTTAGGAACGACACCTGGGAGGGCATTGAAGCCGGCATCAAGTACATGTTCGTCGGCTCGATAGCGAGCGCCTTCATCCTGCTCGGCATAGCGCTCCTCTACGGCCAGTACGGAACGCTGACGATGAGCTATCTGGCAGTTAAGCTCGCCCAGAACCCAACCGTTACGGCGAAGGTCGCACTGGCCCTCTTCATAGCGGGACTCCTCTTCAAGAGCGGTGCTTCTCCAGTCCACATGTGGCTGGCAGACGCGCACCCGGCCGCGCCGAGTTCGATAAGCGCGATGCTCTCGGGTCTCGTCATAAAGATAGGCGGAATCTACGCCCTGGCGAGGATACTCTTCAGTATCTACGGGCACAGCGTCAGCATGAAGACAGTCGGCTGGGTCATCATAATCTTCGCATGCATAACCCTCATCGTCGGCAACGCGATGGCGGTAATCCAGAACGACATGAAGCGTCTTCTCGCCTACTCCTCGGTCGGCCAGATAGGCTACATTCTCCTCGGCCTCGGAATCGGCTTAGCCGCTTATGGAAGCCAGACGGGAGAGATAGCAATGGCGGGAGCGATTTACCACACCTTCAACCACGCGCTCATGAAGGCCCTCCTCTTCCTCATCGCGGGCGTTGTGATTCACCAGCTCGGCACGAGGGACCTCAACGAGCTGAGCGGCTTAGCTAAGACCATGCCGAAGACAACTTTCGCCTTCCTCATCGGGGCGGCCGCGATAATAGGAATGCCGCCGCTAAACGGCTTCGCGAGCAAGTGGCTCATATACGAGAGTTCTGCCATATTCAACCCGATACTCGGTGCGATAGCGATAATCGGAACGGCATTCTGTACGGCAGCATACGTCAAGGTGCTCTACACCTTCTTCGGCAGGCCGAACGAGAGGGTCATGAAGGCCAGAGACCCCGAGGGAAGCATGCTCTGGCCCATAATAATCCTCGCGGTCGCGATAGTCGTCATGGGACTCTTCCCCTGGCAGATAAGCGACAAGGTCATGATTCCAGCCGTCAAGGCCCTTGAGAACCAGCTGGCATACATAAGCGCGGTCCTGGGGGGTGCGTGAAATGTTCGGCTACTGGGATGCACTTTACTTCGTCCTCGTTTTCATCGTCGGGCTCATATTAGCTTACCTCCTCGACCAGTGGGCGAAGAGGAGCGGAATGGGAACGAAAGAAGTTGGCGACGGGACGAAGATGTTCATCAGCGGTGAGGACCCGGACAAGGTTATTCCGGGCTTCGAACACCTTGAGGGCCACTACACGGGAAGAAACGTCATGTGGGGGCTAACTTACGCACTCAAGCGCTTCTTCACCGTCCTCAAGGCCGACCACACCGGACTGCTGACCGACTACGTGAGCTACCTCGTCATCGTTACGGCCTTCGTGATGGGCGTGATACTGATATGGGGTTGAGGAGGTGAGAAAGTGAGCATCAAAGTTCCCGCTAACGGCGGTTCAAACTCATCGGAGCGCGAGAGGCTTGAGAAGAGAATCGCCCAGCTGTGTCGCTACATCGGAAAATCCCCCTGGGTCTTCCACGTGAACACGGGCTCGTGCAACGGTTGCGACATCGAAATCATAGCCGCTCTAACGCCACGCTACGACGCGGAGCGCTTTGGAGTCAAGCTCGTCGGCAGTCCAAGACATGCGGACATACTCCTCGTAACCGGGCCAGTAACCAACCAGAGCCTTGAGAGGGTCAAGCTCGTCTACGAGCAGACCCCAGAGCCGAAGATAGTAATAGCTGTCGGCTCGTGCCCAACGGGCGGAAGCGTGTTCTACGAGAGCCCCTTCACCAACGCACCGCTGAGCAACGTGATTCCCGTAGATGTTTACGTTCCGGGCTGTCCGCCGAGACCGGAGGCAATACTACATGGGGTTGTTTTGGCACTGGAAAAGCTGGCTAAAATCCTGAAAGGAGAAGTCCCGGGAGGGGAGGAACATGAATGATAATCCCATTAACGAGGCGAACGAGGTTAAAGAGCCCACCAAAGCCGAGAAAGTCGCGAAGGCGATAGCGGAACGCTTTCCAAACGCCCAGGTTGAGGTCAAGACCAACAAGTGGGGGCGCGAGAGGGTCTGGGTGAGAATCGACAGGGAAAGCTACCGCGAGCTGATGAGGTTCATAAAAACGCTTGACGGCGAGGCCCACTACTCGATAGGCATCGAGCAGGACTGGGGGGACGACCTGGGCTTCCTCAGTCACCTCGTGATTTATTACGACGACGCCCCTGCCGTTTCACTGCTCATAGACGTCCACGCGCCGAAGGACGACCCAACGCTCCCGGACATCAGCGATATCTTTCCGATAGCCCTCCAGTTCGAGAGGGAAGGAATGGAGATGGTCGGAATAGACTTTGAAAATGCACCGGACAAGAGGAGGCTCTTCCTGCCGGAGGACTTCCCCGAAGGCATCTATCCACTCCGCCTCGACGACAAGGGCGTTCCCGAGGAGATGGTGCACAACGCAGGCCACCCCTATTACCTCAAGGGAGGTGCTAAGAAATGACCAAAGTTGAATACTGGGTCAAGATACCCTTCGGTCCGATTCACCCCGGTCTGGAGGAGCCCGAGAAGTTCATACTCACCCTCGACGGCGAGAGGATAGTTGACGTTGACGTCAAGCTCGGTTACAACCTGCGCGGAATCCAGTGGATAGCCCTCAGGAGGAACTACGTCCAGATAATGTACCTGGCCGAGAGGATGTGCGGGATATGCAGTTTCTCCCACAACCACACCTACACGAGGGCCGTTGAAGAAGCGGCCGGAATAGAGGTGCCCGAGAGGGCAGAGTACATCCGCGTAATCGTCGGCGAGCTTGAGAGGATTCACAGTCATTTGCTCAACCTCGGCGTTTTAGCTCATGACATAGGCTACGATACAGTGCTCCACCTCACCTGGCTCGCCCGTGAGAAGGTCATGGACACGCTTGAGGCAGTTGCCGGAAATCGCGTCAACTACTCGATGGTAACCATAGGCGGCGTCAGGAGGGACATAGACGAGAAGAGGAGGCAGATAATCCTCGACATGATACGCTATTACAAAGAGGTCTTCCCGCGGATTGAGGACATCTTCCTCCACGACCCGACGATAGAGGCCCGTTTCAGGGACACCGCTGTTATAAGCAAGCGCGTGGCGCTGGAACAGGGAGCCGTCGGTCCGACGGGAAGGGGAAGCGGAATCCGCGACGACGCGCGCTGGAGCGAGAGGCTCGGCGTTTATCCGGATTTGGGAATAAAGCCCGTCATGCCCCAGGACGTTACCGGGGAGAGGCCGAGGGGAGACGTATTTGACAGAATGGCGGTAAGGATAGGCGAGCTGTGGCAGAGTCTGGAGCTTATCGAGCACGCCCTCGACCAGATGCCAGATGGAAAAATCAAGACCTTCCCCAAGGACAACGTTCTCGTCGCCAAGCTCAGGATAATGGTGGACGGAGAGGGCATTGGAAGGTACGAGGCGCCGAGGGGTGAGCTGATTCACTACGTCCGCGGAAAGAAGGGAAGCGACAAGCCCCTCCGCTGGAAGCCGAGGGAACCGACGTTCCCGAACCTGTTCGCGGTCGCCGAGGGCGTCAAGGGAGACCAGGTTGCGGACTTCGTGGTGGCGGTTGCCTCGATAGACCCGTGTCTGAGCTGTACGGACAGGGTTGCGGTGGTCGAGGATGGCAAGAAGAGAATCCTGACCGAAAAGGACCTCCTGAAGGCCTCGATAAAGAAGACGCGCGAGATTAATCCCGACGTGAAGGGAGACCCAACCCCTGTAGGGTTCGGCTGTTCGAGGTGATGCTCATGGGAAACATCATCTATCCGATTGCAGGCCTTCTCGGGCTCTACGGCTTCGTCTCACTGGCCTCGCTCCTCTGGGAGGGAATAGACAGAAAGTTAGTTGCGAGAATGCAGAGGCGCGTTGGGCCGCCGCTGATACAGCCGTTCTACGACTTCCTCAAGCTGATGAGCAAGGAAACGATAGTCCCGAACACGGCAAACTACATGTTCAGAGCGGCCCCGGTTCTGGCACTGGCAACGGCGATAGCGCTCCTGGCTTACACGCCGATGGGCTTTACTCCGGTACTGGCTTCGAAGGGCGACGTCATCGTCTTCATCTACCTATTAGCCCTCATCAGCTTCTTCAAGATAGTTGGAGCGATAAGCTCAGGCAGTCCCTACGCGAAAATCGGAGCGGCGAGGGAAGCGACGATAATGGTGTCCAGGGAGCCGGCCATGATGCTGGCAATATTCGCCATAATGTGGCGCCTCGGGAAGCTCGGCGTTGACAAGCCCTTCAGCATGGGCATATTCTACCAGCACAACATCTGGGAGATAGGGACGCCGATGAGCTTCGTGGGAGCGATAATACTCCTCTACGTCTTCTGCGTCTGGCTGGCGAGCGAGATAGAGGTCGGGTTCTTCAACATACCGGATGCGGAGGAGGAGATAGCCGAGGGACTGCTCGTCGAGTACAGCGGAAGGTATCTGGCACTGCTCAAGCTGACGAAGGCTCTCAAAGCCTATATAGCGGCTTCCCTGGTGGTCGCGATATTCTTCCCCTGGGGAATAGCGGGCTACTTCGGCCTGACGGGCCTCTCAGCGGACGTCGTTAACCTGCTCTTCCACACGCTGAAAGTGTTTATCCTGCTCTTCGTCGTCGGAAGCGTCTTCAGGGCCGTAACCGGAAGGCTGAAGATAACCCAGGCGGTGGACTTCCTCTGGAAGAACGTCTTCTTAGCGTCTCTCGTTGGCTCACTCCTCCTTGCGATGGAGGTGATAATGTGAGGGCGCCTATCTTAGTTCCAACGGTGCTCAGGAACCTCGTCAGGAAGCCAGCGACCAACCTCTTTCCGAAGACCGAGCCGGTGCCGGTTCCAGAGAACTTCAGGGGCCAGCTTAAGTACAACGTCGACAAGTGCGTCGGCTGTAGAATGTGCGTCACCGTCTGTCCCGCGGGGGTCTTCGTTTACCTGCCCGACATCAGGAAGGTGGCGCTGTGGACTGGAAGGTGCGTTTACTGCGCCCAGTGCGTTGACGTCTGCCCGACGGGAGCTCTGGAGATGAGCGACGAGTTTCTGCTCGCGAGCTACGACAACTACGACGACAAGTTCATCCCCCTGAAGGAGGAGAAGATAGAGGAGATACGGAAGAAACTTGAGGAGCAGAAGAAGGCCAAGGAAAAGGCCAAAGCCGAGAAGGCCAAGACCGAGAAAAAGGAGTCAAAGTAACCCCTTCTTTTTTCTCCACTCGTAGAGGGCCTTTAATGCCGAGTAATGGCCCTTCTCAACGTCCGCAAGGTAGAGGTAGACCTTTTTGAGCTCCTCGTTATCGGTTTCCTCCGCCAGCTTCCGATAAATCGTCTCGGCGAGCTTTTCAGCTTCCATAGCGTTAATGAGAACGTCCTCGAGGTCCTCGACCTTCCAGAACTTGCCGAGAACGTGGGTTCCCTCAACGCTCGGAACGTTCACCTCAATCAACTCGTCGCCGTATTTCTCCCGGTAAATCTTGTAGAGCTCGTCGCCATGGCCCTTGGACTCCTTGCCGAGCCTTTCAAAGGTCTCGTAGACTTCCTTGGGAAGGCCGAGCTCCTTGGCCCTCTCCGCCAGCTTCAGGTAGGTCTCGGCCTCCTCGTATTCACCCTTAATCCAGTAGCTGAGCAGTTCGCGCTCGTTGAGCTTCTTAATTTCTTCCAGAACCTCAACCACCATGTCAACCACCCAACCGTTCGTATTCCCTCTTCAGGGCCTCGTAGTGGCCCCTCTCCACGTCGGCGAGCTTGAGGTAGAGTTCTCTTAACCGCTCATCCCCAACCTTTTCGGCGAGGGCTTTGTAGGCGTTCATCGCTATGAGCTCGCTCTCCATAGCGGTTTCAAGGACCTCCTTAACCTGGTCGGCCCTTTCAAAACGGTCGAGAACTGGTAAAACTTCAAGAGGAGGGATTTCCGTTGACGGCTCCCTGCCGAAAGAGGCTTTGAACTCCTCCCTGAGCTCAACTGCATGCCTTTCGGAGTCCTCGCTCAGTCTGAGAAAAGTCTCCACGAGGCTCTCTGGAAGCCCAAGGTTCTTAGCCCTCTCGGCCAGCTTGCGATAAAACTCGGCCTCCTCCAGCTCGCTGGCTATCCAGTAGGCCAAGGCCTCCTCGTAGCTCAGCTTCCCGAGTCTCTCGATGACTTCATCGACGTCCAGCATTCCAACCCCCGGAATAATTTGTCGGCGGGCCTAATAAGCTTTTGTTCCTCAGCGAACGAGCCATATCGCCAGGAACATCGCGATGTAGGCTAGAAGGCCCAGGATAACGTGGAAGTACAAAAGAACCCTCTTCCACCTCGGCGAGAGAAAGTAGAGGGGGCCGGTGACGAGGGCCAGGGTCATGAGGGCGAAGCTGAGGTAGCCGAGCGTGTTGTGGTCAACCATGCCTCCCCACCGGAAAGACGTAGAGCGGAGCACCTTCAGTTCCAAGGAGCGAGGCAACCTCATCGTCGTGGAAAGCCCCAACAGCGACCGTTCCGAGGCCGAGGGCGGTTGCCTGAAGGTAGATGTTCTGGCCGATGTGGCCGGCCTCCATGTGAACGTATCTGATTCCCCTCTCACCGTAGACGTCAGTTGTCCTCTCGTAGAAGGCGACGAGAACGAGGTCAACGGGGGCGCTACCGACCCATTCCTGGTCGAGACAGGCCCTCTGGAGCTCCATCCGATAGTCACCGGGCTTTACCAGCTCAAGGGCGTGTTTCCCGGGGATGTAGCGGTAAATTCCGGGTTCAAGGCCCTCAACCTTACCAACGACGACGTAGACCTCGAAGGGATAAGTAGCGCCCGCACTCGGGGCCGAGCGGTAGCCCTTTGAACTCGTTATTCCCTGAGCAGACCAGAGGAGCTGGGAGAGCTCTTCAAGGGTTAGGGGCTCGTCACGGTAGGAGCGGACGCTCCTCCTCTTCGCTATCGCCTCCTCAACGCTCATCTCACCCCTTAAACGGGGCTCTGGAAGGGGCACAACCTCACCCGAGGCCGTCTCAACGGTCTCAAACCTCGGGCCCGGCTTGAAGATTAGCAGCAGCGGGAGAACGAGGGCCAGTGCCAGGGTCAGGTAGGCAACCTTCCGGAGCATGTGATTAGTTGGCACCCGAACTATTTATTCCTTCACCTCGAAGCGGAGAACCTCACCCTTCCGGACGAGGCCGATTCCGGCTTTCTTACCCAAAACCTCGATGATAACCGTGTAATCGGGCTCGCTCAGGTTGACCTTTAGATTATAGCGCTCGACGAGGAGCGAGCCAAGTTTGATTTCGAGCTCCCTCTGGGAGAGCCGTTTATTCCCGCGAACCCTGGCGCGGACGGCGAAGGTTCCGTCTATCGCTTTCCCCAGCTCAAGGACGGCCTTCTCTATCTCCTCCCACCTGGCCGGAACGAGCCTTTCGATGGGGATTACTCTCTGTATAGCCTGCGTCTCGAAGTTTTTGAGCCTTTGAAGGGCCTCGTCCTTTGGTAGGGGAGTTTCAGCGAGGAGGACGCCCCGCCAGTCCGTTCCTTTAACCCTCACCTTTCCCAGTGCCCACTCCAGTTCGAGTATCGCGTCGCCTTCCCTGCCGGGCGGTGCCGTTACGAGGAGAATCATTTCCGCTCACCGATGAACAGGTTTTTATATTGAAAGGCCTTAAACACTTCGGTGGGTGAAATGGAGGGTCTTAAGCTTTACCAGTCATACGAGGTTTACGGCCTCTCGGCCAATCCCTTTGAACAGCTCGCCAGCGAAGGAATAACCGACGTCGAGAGCATTCACGTTTATCAGGAGATAGACATGCGCCTCCAGATGATTGTTTCGGAGGTAATAGGCAACAAAAGCTCGATAGCGCTCAGCATCGTCGGGCCTCTTGGAATGGGTAAAACGCAGAGGCTCAAAACGCTCGCGAAGGCCATAGAGGAGAACAAAGGCAAAGCGATATATGTCAAAGTCGATACCAACGACATCCTCAAGCTCACGCGCGACATCTTCTACGCGCTGAAGCCCCCCAAGAGCAGGACGAACATATTTCTCGAAAACCTCAGCAGGAAGCTCGGATTCATCGACAGGCTTGAGAAGATGCTCAGCGACTCGAAGGAGTACAAGAGCAGGGACATCGCTGAACTCCTCGTCGAGCAGATGAGCAAGTATCCCTACTGCGCGCTCCTCCTGGACGAGCTGGAGAACATGCAGAGCGCAAGGGAGCACGAGAAGATTCAGTTCTTCGAGATGCTGAGGCACTTCATAAGCACGATGCCGAAGGGCTGTATCGTTGCCTTCGCCTGCGTTCCAGAAGCTTATGAGGAGTACACGAAGATATTCCCCGCCTTCTTCATGCGCCTCCACTACGAGTTCAAGCTCCGCCCGATGAGCCTTGACGAGACGTTTGAGCTCGTGAAGAAGAGGCTCAACCGCGTTCGCATAAGGGACACCGACGACCCGCTGTATCCCTTCACGGAGGAGGCGATAAGGTTAATCCACCAGCTCGGGAAGGGCAACCCGAGGCAGATTTTAAGACTCCTTCACTACGTCCTAAGCGAGTCCGCAAAGCACAAGTTCGACCCGATTGACGACTACGTCGTGACGACGATTCTCGAAGAACCGAAGAGCCTTGAGGAGTACCTCACGAGAATTCCGAAGGAGTACAAGGACCTGGTTGAGGCGATAGTGTTTGAGTTCAACGGCGGGCCGGTGAGCTACATACAGGTCGCCAAGGTCGTCAAGAAGCCGGGAATGCAGGTCTACGACAAGCTGAACGAGCTCATAAGGCTCGGCTTCCTCGTCGGCGACCCGAAGGGCAACTACAAGGTTCCAGACTACGTCAGAAAGTTTTTAGAGGAGGGGCAGGCGGAGAAGCTGAAGGGTGAGTGAGTTGCCGAACTACGATACCCACGTGCTCAGCGGAATAGTGACTTATCCAATAGCGGTGCTCATAGGGGAGCTCCTGAAAGTTTACGCCAAGCTACCGATTGAGCTAACCTCAACGGCGCTAATCCTTGGATATGCGTTCTACGTCCTGGGAAGCGATTTACCCGACATGGACCACCCGGACGCGCTGATTCACAGGGGCTCAAAGCCGATAGTCAGCGTCGCCGCCGGAAGCGCCGTCTTCCTATGGGCCAGGGGATTCGTTCACATGAACCCGGCGTGGCTCGACCCCGTCGTCTCGTGGGTCGCGGGTGCCCTGGCAGGGCTCGTAGCGTGGTACGCCTTCACGTGGCTCATGCCAAAGCACAGGGGAATCGTCCACTCGCTACTCTTCGCAGGAATCTACGGACTGCTCGCGTTCCTTTTGGTCGAGTACGGCCTCAAGATGTCAACTGGCGAGGGAATCTTCGTCGGTTTGAGTGCTTTCCTCGGCTACACCCTCCATCTAGCCCTCGACCGCTCGGTTAAGCTGGTTTAGTTTTACCCATCTTTGGGCAACAATGCTTTTAAATAACCCACTTTAGGAAAGCGCGGAGGTGGGAGAGATGTTCAGCCTTGGAGGATTCTCACGCGGTGGTGAGTACGAGAAGAAGCTCTGGGACGTCCTCATCATCGGAGCTGGCCCAGCGGGCTTTACGGCGGCGATATACGCCAAGCGCTTCGGCCTCGACACGCTGATTATCAGCAAGGACCTGGGCGGAAACATGGCCTTAACAGACCTCATAGAGAACTACCCCGGCTTCCCCGAGGGAATCAGCGGTTCGGAGCTGACCAACAGGATGCACGAGCAGGTCAAGAGGCTCGGCGTTGAGGTGGTCTTCGACGAGGTCGAGAGGATTGACCCCGCTGAATGCGCCTACTACGAGGGCCCGTGCAAGTTCACCGTGAAGACCAAGAACGGCAAGGAGTACCGCGGGAAGACGATAATCATAGCGGTCGGAGCCTCGCCGAGGAAGCTCAAGGTTCCGGGCGAGGAGGAGTTCACAGGAAGGGGAGTTTCCTACTGTGCAACGTGCGACGGCCCGCTCTTCAAGGGCAAGAAGGTCATCGTCGTCGGCGGTGGAAACACCGCTTTACAGGAGGCCCTCTACCTCAAGAGCATCGGCGTTGATGTAACGCTCGTCCACAGGCGCGACAAGTTCAGGGCCGACAAGATACTGCAGGACCGCTTCAGGGAGAGCGGGATTCCGGCGATACTCGACACCGTCGTCACCGAGATAATTGGAAAGGACAAGGTCGAGGCGGTGAGGCTGAAGAACGTCAAGACCGGCGAGGAGAAGGAGATGAAGGTCGATGGAGTCTTCATCTTCATCGGCTACGAGCCCAAAACGGATTTCGTCAAGCACCTCGGCATAACCGACGACTACGGCTACATCCCGGTGGACATGTACATGCGCACCAAGGTTCCGGGCATATTCGCGGCCGGCGACATAACCAACGTCTTCAAGCAGATTGCGGTCGCGGTCGGCCAGGGAGCGATAGCCGCTAATTCGGCCAAGGAGTTCCTTGAGAAGTGGGGAGAGAAGAACGGGGAGTGATTAGCCCTCCAGTTTCTTCTTTAGCTCTTCCTTCGTCAGGTAAACGATTTCGTTGGAATCGCCGATGATGTAGGGCTCTTTAATTTTCGTCATTGAACCGGAGTCTATTATTCCACATAGATAACCCAGGAATGTGAAAATTATCACATCTACAGTGTAATTATCTCCGGTCACCAATGTTATCGTCAAAAACACAATCAAGAAAAGAAAACACCTCCTCATTCAAACACCTCCAATTCACTATCTTCCTCATCGTCATCGAAGAGGAGGCTCTTATCCAGGCTCAAAGCCACGAGAAAAACCATCAAAATCCACCAGGGCAGAACCTTCAAAAACAGCCACAGACCTTCCACCAGGCCATCTCCCTTAAGGAGTGACTCAACAACGGTGAACATGAAAAGGTTCACGAACAGTAGGACCAGAAACATCCTGCCAAACTCCCTGCCATCGAAGCGCTTCTGACTTTCCCTTCTCACCACGCACTCACCGAAGTGAAACACTCACTCAAGTTTATTAACTTTGCTTCCCCGCTTCACCGGGAGCTTTCAGAATTCAACCTTCCAGGAAGCTTATCGAAAAACTTTCGGTCAAAGATGTTCATCCTTGAGCATAGAGTTATATAGTCGAACGTCGAGCTTCGCCCGGTGATGGACATGGTGGTTAGACCGAACGTTAAGGAACTCCCCGGGCCGAAGGCCAAGGAGATAATTGAAAGGAACTTCAAGTATCTCGCCACTACAACCCAGGACCCCGAGAACCTTCCGATAGTCATAGAGCGCGGTGAGGGAATAAGGGTTTACGACGTTGACGGAAACGTCTTCTACGACTTCGCGAGCGGTGTTGGAGTTATAAACGTCGGCCACGCCCACCCGCGCGTCGTCGAGGCGATAAAGAAGCAGGCCGAGAAGTTCACCCACTACTCGCTCACCGACTTCTTCTACGAGAACGCGGTTATCCTCGCAGAGAAGCTCATCGAGCTCGCTCCGGGTGACTTCGAGAAGAAAGTTGTCTACAGCAACAGCGGTGCCGAGGCCAACGAGGCCGCTATGAAGCTCGTCAAGTATGGAACCGGAAGGAAGCAGTTCTTGGCGTTTTACCACGCGTTCCACGGAAGGACCCAGGCCGTTCTGAGCCTTACCGCGAGCAAGTGGGTCCAGCAGGACGGCTTCTTCCCGACCATGCCGGGCGTTACTCACATACCCTACCCGAACCCCTACAGGAACACCTGGGGAATTGACGGCTACGACGAGCCCGATGAGCTCATAAACCGCGTTCTCGACTTCATAGAGGAGTACGTCTTCAGGCACGTTCCGCCCCACGAGATTGGCGCGATATTCTTCGAGCCGATACAGGGTGAAGGCGGCTACGTCGTCCCGCCGAAGAACTTCTTCAAGGAGCTCAAGAAGTTCGCCGACGAGTACGGAATACTCCTCGCCGACGACGAGGTTCAGATGGGCATAGGCAGGACCGGAAGGTTCTGGGCCATCGAGCACTTCGGAGTTGAGCCGGACCTCATCCAGTTCGGTAAGGCCATCGGCGGCGGACTTCCGTTGGCGGGTGTCGTCCACAGGAAGGATATAAGCTTCGACAAGCCCGGAAGGCACGCAACTACCTTCGGTGGCAACCCCGTTGCAATAGCGGCTGGAATAGAGGTCGTTGAGATTGTCAAGGAGCTCCTCCCGCACGTCCAGGAGGTCGGAGACTACCTCCACAAGATACTCGAGGAGTTCAAGGAGAACTACGAGGTTATAGGAGACGCGAGGGGTCTCGGTCTGGCCCAGGCCGTCGAGATTGTCAAGAACAAGGACACCAAGGAGAAGTACCCCGAGCTCAGGGATAGGATTGTCGGAGAGGCGGCGAAGCGCGGTCTCGTTCTCCTCGGCTGTGGCGACAACAGCATAAGGTTCATCCCGCCGCTGGTCGTCACCAAGGAAGAGATAGACGTCGCGATGGAGATATTCGAGGACGCCCTCAAGGCCGCCCTCAAGTGAAGTTTTTAACCCCTTTCCCCTTTTCTATTCCGGTGGTTGAATGGACGAGGCACTCGTTGAACTCTCAAGGTACGCGCCCTACGCCTTCGCGGTTGCAATAGGCCTGTTCGGACTCTACATTTGGCTCAACCGCGAGAAGTTCAGGAGCGTCAACGTTGTTGCCGTTGCAGGGATTTCAACGGCCCTCGTTGCCGTCGCCACGAAAGTGGTGAACATACCCGTGCCGGCAACGAACGGCTACTTAAACTTCGGTGACACGATGGTCATGTTCGTGGCAATGCTCTTCGGACCCGTTATAGGGGCCTTTGCCGGAGGCGTCGGCTCGGCGCTTGGAGACGTCATATCCGGCTATCCCGGATGGGCACCGATAACACTGGTTATCAAGGGCATTGAGGGTCTTGCCGTTGGCTACATATCCCAGAAGCTTGAGGGGACTGCAGGCCTCATAGTAGCAGGGACGATAGGTGGAATCCTAATGGTCTCCGGCTACTTCGTCTTCGAGTACTACGCCTTCGGTTTCGCCGCGGCGTACTCCGAGCTTCCAGTGAACCTTGTACAGGCGGTTACTGGAATAGTCGTCGGCACGGGGCTAGCAAACGCAATAAAGAAAAGGTATCCAGAAATCGAGAGCCTGCTTTAAACATCAAGCTTCTCTATTTCTTCCCAGACCCTTTTTTCTTCAAGGAACGGCTCAACAGAAATCCTGCGCGAAGCCTTCTTAATCTGACCAAGGTAGGCCGAGTCGGCGATAACCGCATCGTAGCCAAGCTCTTCTATGCGGTAAATCTTAAGCCCGAGACCCGTGAGGAAATCCTTGGAGTGCTCGATAAATCCCGGCCCCGCAAGCATGACGTCAGGGTTCATGCCATCGTTCTTAAGCTCCTCAATCGCCCTCAGGACGACTTCCCTGAGCTCGTTCATTTCGGGGCACCTTCCACAATTTTTACACCGCTCGATGTTCCAATCCTGCTGGCCCCGGCCTCAATCATCTCAACGGCCTGCTCGTAGGTTCTGATTCCGCCGGCCGCTTTAACGCCCATCTCGGAGCCGACGACCTTCCTCATCAGCCTGACGTCCTCAACCGTCGCTCCCCCGGTTCCGAAGCCGGTCGAGGTCTTCACGAAGTCCGCTCCGGCCTCTTTGGCCAGCTCACAGGCCTTGACCTTCTCCTCCTCGGTGAGGTAACAGGTCTCGATTATGACCTTGACCTTTGCCCCTCTCTCGTGGGCTACCTTGACGACCTCCTCTATGTCCCTCTTCACGTAGTCGTAGTCCCCATCCTTGAGAGCACCTATGTTGATGACCATGTCGAGCTCGTCGGCACCGTCCTCAAGGGCTTTCCTCGCCTCAAAGACCTTAACCTCCGTTGGAGTGGCCCCAAGCGGGAAGCCGATGACGCTCGCGACCTTGACGTCTACCTGCTTCTCGCGCAGGTAGTCCTTGGCGAGCTTGACGCGGTAGGGGTTAACGCAGACGGCGTAGAAGCCGTACTGAATCGCCTCATCGCAGAGCTTTATGATGTCCTCCCTTGTCGCGTAGGGCTTGAGGTTGGTATGGTCTATGTAGCGTGCAATCTCACGGGCGTCCATCAATGACCACCTAAAGTCGGTAGCTTGGAAGAACTATTTAGCGTTTTCTCTCCCCCGTTTGGAGAAAAACCCGAAGCATGGAGAATTTTCAAAGCGCATCCAGCTTTTTCAGCACCGATGTCAGCCGCTTTTCTATCTTAGGCTCCCCGAGGTCAGGTTTGACCTCTCCCCGAGCTATGGCCTCAAGAACCTTAACCGCGTTGTCCCAGTTCTCCTCCAGCGTTCTGCCCTTGGGAATGGGGTTCCTGAGGACGTGCCAGCGCCCGGTTTCCTCGGAGTAGACGAGAATCCTCGGAATGTAGTCGATGTCCATGAAGGTGTTGTCGAGGCTCAGCTCGATTCTAATGCCTTCGAGCTCGATGTAACCCTCCTCCCGGAGCTTCCTCTTCCAGTCCATGTTCCGGCCTCAACGGGGCAGTTTAAAAGCCCATCG
The DNA here is from genome assembly GCF_012027685.1 of Thermococcus sp. 9N3. NCBI lineage: Archaea > Methanobacteriati > Methanobacteriota > Thermococci > Thermococcales > Thermococcaceae > Thermococcus > Thermococcus sp. 9N3. The sequence goes on along the minus strand of NZ_SNUV01000002.1, from coordinate 371,255 downwards.
CCAACTTTATATTTGGGGAAGGAAAAATATCACCCGAGGTGATTAGCATGGAGAACCCGTTCGAGATTACGGCGGTTATAGCGAGGGAAATCCTCGACAGCAGGGGAAACCCAACCGTTGAGGTCGAGGTTTACACCCCCGTCAGCATGGGACGTGCCGCGGTTCCAAGCGGTGCCTCAACCGGAACCCACGAAGCGGTCGAGCTCCGCGACGGCGGAAAGCGCTTCCACGGAAAGGGCGTCAGGAGGGCGGTTGAGAACGTCAACAAGATTATAGCACCAGAAATCATTGGAATGGACGTCACCTGGCAGAGGGACATTGACATGCTCATGATTGAGCTCGACGGTACCGAGAACAAGAGCAACCTCGGCGCCAACGCAATCCTCGGCGTTTCCCTGGCCGTTGCCAAGGCCGCCGCGAACGCCCTCGGGTTGCCCCTCTACCAGTACATCGGCGGAACCAACGCCTACGTCATGCCGGTTCCGATGAGCAACGTCATCAACGGAGGTGTGCATGCCGGCAACGAGCTGGACTTCCAGGAGTTCATGATAATGCCCGTTGGGGCTAAGAGCTTCCGCGAGGGAATAATGTGGGTCTCCGAGACCTACCACACCCTCAAGAAGGTCATAGCCGAGAAGTACGGCAAGAACGCCGTCAACGTCGGCGACGAGGGCGGCTTCGCCCCGCCACTCAAGGAGCCGAGCGAGGCCCTCGACCTCCTCACCGAGGCCATCGAGGAGACCGGCTACAAGGTCGGCGACGAGATAGCCTTCGCCCTCGACCCGGCCTCAAGCGAGTTCTACGACGAGAAGCTCGGCAAGTACGTCGTTGGTGGAAAGGAGTACGACCGCGGGGAGCTCCTTGAGCTCTACAAGGAACTCGTGAGCAAGTACCCGATAGTCTCGATTGAGGACCCGTTCCACGAGGAGGACTGGGAGGGCTTCGTCGAGATAACGAAGGAACTCGGAAGGAAGGTACAGATAGTCGGCGACGACCTCTTCGTCACCAACCCGAAGAGGATAAGGAAGGGCATCGAGCTCGGCGCGGCAAACGCGCTCCTCCTCAAGGTCAACCAGATTGGAACGCTGAGCGAGGCGATAGATGCAGCTTACACCGCCTTTAGGGCCGGCTATGGAGTCGTTGTCTCCCACAGGAGCGGAGAGACCGAGGACAGCACTATAGCCGACATAGCCGTTGCCATCAACGCCGGCCAGATAAAGACCGGCGCTCCAGCCAGAAGCGACAGGAACGCCAAGTACAACCAGCTCATCCGCATAGAGGAGGAGCTTGAAGGAGTGGCGATATATCCGGGCAGGAAGTTCCGCAACCCGTTCCTCTGATTACCTTTTCTTGCTTTTGCCATTTTCCCACAAACGTCCAGTTAGAGTTTTAACCCTCTCTTCTCATTCCATCCGGGTGCTTTGATGAGGGAAAGAAAGCTCAAAAGTATTCAAACCCTTCCTTCTCCTTTAAACACCGGAGGGAACTCCGCCCCCTACAACCCCCATGGGTGAGTTAAATGAAAAAACTAAAAATCTACATTCCTGGAGTTAAGTTTCCATCAATCTCTATCACCGGAAACTACTGCGCGCTCAACTGCGCCCACTGCGGGAGGCACTACCTCGAGGGCATGAAGAAGCCAACGCGAAAGGAGCTCCTGAACTTCTGCCTCGACCTTGAGCGCTCCGGCGGGCGGGGCTGTCTGCTGAGCGGGGGGATGGATTCACGCCTGAAGGTGCCGATTGACAAGTACGCGGACGAAGTGAGGGAAATTAAGAGGAGAACGAACCTGAAGCTCAACGCTCACGTCGGATTCATAGACGAGAGCGATTTGGAGTGGTTGAAATACGTTGATGTCGTCTCCCTCGACTTCGTCGGCGATGACGGCGTGATAAGGCGAGTTTACAGGATAGACAAAACCGTAGAAGATTACCTTCGCATAGTTGAACTTCTCACCGAGAACGGAATCCGCGTGGCGCCCCACATAACGATAGGCCTTGACTTCGGGAGAATCCACTGGGAGTACCAGGCAATTGACCTCCTCGCTCAGTACCCGATAGACGTCCTAGTGCTGGACGTTCTCATCCCGACGAAGGGGACGGAGATGGAAAACGTCCCGAAACCGGGCGTTGAGGAGAGCCTGAAGGTCGTCGAGTACGCGCGCGAGCGCTTTGACGGGGAGCTGAGCATAGGCTGCATGCGGCCAACGGGAAGATGGCGGGTGGAATTCGACAGGGGGGCGGTTCTGAAAGGAGTTGACAGATTGACGAATCCGCCGAGGAAGGTCATCGAGTGGGCAAAAACTGTCAGAGAAGTCGAGATAATCTACGAGTGCTGTGTTATGTAGGGCTCATCAAACCTCGCATCATCATAAATCAGAAAGGAGAACGCCAATCATCGCCCTAAAGCCTCAGAGCTCCTCTTTAACCGTAACGAAGGACACCATGGTTACCGTCTGACCGACACCCTTTATTTCCCTAAGCTTGTCAACGACGATTTTACCGACTTCCTCAGAGCTGGGGGCGCGGACCTTTATGAGAAGGTCCCACTCACCGGCTATTATGTGAACCTCGTAGACACCTTCGAGTGCCGCTATCCTCTCGGCGACCTGCCTCTGGGTCAAGCCGGAGTCGGGGTCGTATCTGGCGAGTATGAAGGCCGTCGTGCCCAGGTTGAGCTTCTTGTAGTTGGGCTTCACCGTGAACTTCTCTATTATGCCCTCGTCGAGAAGGCGCTTAATCCTGTAGTGGACCGTCGTCCTCGGTATTCCAAGCTTCTTACTGAGGCTCGCTATGTTCTCCCTCGCGTTCTCGCGCAGTTCCTTCAAAAGCCTAAGGTCGATGGCATCAAGGTTGCCCGTCATCGCGACCCCCTTCGTCACCTATTCAACTACAATCGCATGGGATTGATGAGAAGGCTTATTTAAAGGTTTTCCCTTAGCCATTGGGCAAAGGCCCTCAGCGCCCGTCCCCTGTGGGAGATTTCGTTCTTCTCCTCGGTTGTCATTTCGGCAAAGGTCTTATCGAATCCATCGGGCTTGAAGATTGGGTCAAAGCCGAAGCCGCCGCTTCCCCTCGGCTCGGTCGTTATCTCGCCGTCCACCCTTCCAGTGAAGATGTGAAGCTCGCCGTCCCAGTAGGCTATGACGCTCTTGAAGTAAGCTTTTCTGTTCGTCTCGCCCTCAAGGAGCTTGAGGATTCCGTTGTAGCCAAGGGTCTTGTAAACGTAGGCCGAGTAGACCCCGGGAAAGCCCTTGAGCGCCTCTACGAAGAGGCCCGAGTCGTCGAGGAAGAAGGGGCCCTCAATTCTCTCAGCCAGCCATTTCGCGCCGTATTCTGCAACCTCCTCAAGGGTGTCCGCCTGTATCTCAGGATACTCAAAGTGGAGCTGGTAGACCTCAACCCCAAGGGGCTCGAAGTACTTCCTGGCTTCCTCAACCTTGCCGAGGTTGGAGGTTATGAACGCCAGCCTCATGAGACCACCGGAGAAGAGAAGAAAAGAGGGGTTAAAAGGTTTAGTCGATGGTGTAGCCGATTTTCTGAACGAGCTCCCTGCGCTCCTTCCTCTGCTCCTCGGTCTCAATCTTGTTCGCGGCCTTGCCGTCAACCACTCCAAGGACGCTCCGTCCGAGGTCGGTCTCGGCAACGATGACCTGGAAGGGGTTCTCGCTTGCCCCGTAGACCATGGCCACCGCAGGGTGGTTCTTGACGGTGTTAAGAACGTTAATCGGAAAGGCGTTCCTCATTAGGATTACGAAGACGTGGCCCGCGCCGATTTTCACGGCGTTCTTCGCGGCTAGCTCTTCAAGCTCCTTGTCGTTTCCGGTGTAGCGGGTCAGCTGTGGTTTCGCCTCGTTCATGGCTATGCCGAACTTTATTCCCGGGACGGCCGTGAGAAGGGCCCTCGCGAGGTCATCAACGGTGAATATCGAGAAGTTACCCTGTCCGATTATGACTTCGACCCCCTCGGGTTTTTCAATGTCAACTACCTCTATCTTCACCATGGGCACCACCGGAAGAATTTAATACTCCAACGATATAACTTTTTCCGCCCCGGTGGTGCCGATAATGGGCGGTGTAAAAGAGGATGAAATAGAGTTCCTCGTTGAGCTTCTGAGCAAGTACCCCCTCGAAAGCCTCAGGAAGATAGCGTCGGCTGAGGGGTTGGATTACTACAGGTTGAAAAGGATTTACGACAGATACTACGGCAAGTACCTCGTCGTGAGCGCGACCTACAACATAAGGCTTCTTGGGCTGAAGAGCTTCGTGGGATTTCTGAGCGTTCCGGCGGATAGACTGATTGAAGTCGCCCTCAGAATGACCAAGAACCCCTTCATCGGCTACGTTAATCCTGCCTTCGGCTTCAAAAACGGGCTCTCGGTGATATTCTACGTCCCGAAGGACCAGGTGAAGGACATAGACGAGATGCTCGCCAAGTACTCAGACGACTTCGAGTACTACGAAGTCTGGGCCTATCCCCCGCCGAAGAAGCCCAAGGAGTGGGGCGACTGGGAGCTGAGCTACGACTACGCAATCCTCATGGACATCCTGAAGTGGGACGCGAGAACACCAATGAAGAGGATAGCGGAGCGCCTCGGGAAGACGAGACCGACGATAAGGTACATGATAAACAGACTTCAGGAGAAGAAACTCCTCGTCGGGTTCTTCCCCCTGGTCGACATGAACGTCCACGACAGGGGCGTGATTGGAATAGCGAGCGAGCTCAAAGAGGAGGTTCTCGACAAGTTCAAGGACTACGAGATTTCAGTTGGCTACCTCCCAGGGAGGGGCTATCTCCTTGAGTGGTTCTTCTCGTCAAGGGAGGACATGGGCGGAAAGGTGCTCGAATTCAGCGCCTACGTTGAGAAGCTCCTCGTTGAGTACTTCGAGCAGTCCTTCAAGGAGCTCAACGACAACAACAAGAAGACCGCGTTCCAGAGGATGGTAAAGAAGGACGGAAGCGGGTACCGCTCAATCCTTGAGTTTTAGAGGAGCATCGGGCAGTACTCCATGCCGTCTATCTCGCCGGTCGCCTGGTACTCAAGGGCCCTGCAGTCGTGGCAGATGTACTTGAACGGGCAGGTAGAGCAGGCCTCTATCTTGTCCTTCGTCATCTTCCAGAACGCCCTCAGCCTCTTCTTCCTGACGGCCTCCTTGAGGGTCATCCTGGTGAGGTCACCAACCACGTAGTTCCTGAGGAGCGGGCAGGGCAGAACGTAGCCCTCGGCAGTGACGGCGACGGTTCCGGCAAGGCAGTCGTGGTAGCGCTCGGTGCTGGGATTGTAGATTCTGCGAAGCTCGATGACGTTGAAGTTGAGTCCCCTGGCCGAACCCGGAAAGAGAACGTCCAGGTAGACCTCACCGTTGAAGTTGCCGAGGAACGAACCGGCGCGGAGCTCTTCAGGAGGAACGACGACGAGGGCGCCGTGGAGCCAGGGGTACGCCGAGAGCTCGTCGAGGGTGTGCTCCGGATAGCTGAGTTCTGCAATGAAGTTGACGCCTTCAACGGGCGTAACCTTGTCGAGGTCGTCTATGAGGACGACGGCATAGACCTCCGGGAACTCAAGCTCACTCGCGAACACTGCAAGGGCCAGAAGTGTCTCGACGTTGTCGTAATTGGTCAGCCAGAGTTCCTTTCCGCCGAGTTTCCTGAACTCAAGGATTAGCTCCTTCATTCTCTCAAGGCTCATCGGCTCCCTGCGGAGAATGAACCTGTTGTTACCAATGCAACCGATAGACCTGGGGATTCCTCCAACCTCTGAAAACTTCCCCTTACCGGCGCCAATCTGAAGGATGAGCCTCTCGAGCTTACCGTTGTGGTTCTTACTTGACCACGGGGGCTTGGCGACACTAACCACAGACTGAGTCGGAATGGTTTGAAACACCGAACCTGCATGAACAGCCCTCTCCATTACCGCCCACCATAGAACGGTAGGAAAAACCATATTTATACTTTTTCTATTCGGATTTTGCTAACTATTCGAGATAGTATGCAAAAAACGGAAAAGTCATTCGGGAATCTGCCTGTCGCCCTCAATCCAGAAGGTTCCCTCGTCGGTAACTTCACGCTTCCACACGGGGACGCGTTTCTTGACCTCGTCTATCGCCCACGAACAGGCCTCGAAGGCCTCCTTCCTGTGCTTCGCGCTGGCCACTATGAGAATCGTGTCCTCACCAACGGGCAACTCGCCGTAGCGGTGCCATATTAGAATGTCGAGAATCGGGAAACGCGACAGCGCCTCCTCCCTTATTCTGGCAATCTCTGCCTCGGCCATCTCCGGATAGGCCTCGTAAATGAGCTTGTGAACCCTCTTCCCGTGACTCTCGTTCCTGACCTGGCCGAGAAAGACAACGTAGGCCCCGCTCTCCGGGACGCGGAGGAGCTTTATCGCCTCATCAACGCTGAAGGGTTCCTTCGTCAGTCTAACCTTCACGACGACCACCTAAGGGAGTACCTCCGGAAGGTTTAAAGTTTTCATCTCTGAGCGGGGAGGGGTGAGGGCATGAGGAAACTCACTGTGCTACTGCTGGTACTCATCGCAATCTCCGCTGGATGCATTGGAGGAACCACCCCTCAAACTCAGTCTCCAACTGCATCCCAGACCGGCTCAACCCAAAGCACCTCAAGCGTTACGTCGACGGCCACATCCGCTGAGAAAACATCGATTAACCCGTTCCAGGCACTTCAGGAGATAAAACAGTACACATACACCGAAAACGCGAGCGTTGAACTCAGGATAAACATGACGGCCGGCAACATAACCCAGCAGACCAACGTCAGCCTCGTCATAGAGGAGAGGGGATACGTCGACCTCGATGGGATGAAGGCGAGAATACAGACAAGGACGACCACGTTGCCCGACAACGTGACTCTCAACACGACCTGGGTTGTAATCGGAAAGAAGGTTTACGTTGAGAACTTCGGAAACGTGACTGTTGAGAACAACACCGCCTTCTGGCGTGTCAACCCCGTTTCTCTCGCGAGGGAACTGCTGAAGCTCAAGCCGGTGGGCAACTACACAGAAAACGGCACCCTCGTCCTGGTGTATTCCGTTCCGGAGGAGCTCATCCTCCCGCTGGCGGAGCTCTACTTCACAACGCCGGAGATGAACACCACGGTGACCGACGCAACGGCCGAGCTGTACTTCACGGAGAAGGGCTTCACGGGAATGAAGCTCACCTACGGAATCCTCGCGACGACGACCACGAACGGCATCGGTGGGGAAATCAAGGTCACGGAAAGGGGCCTCTGGAAGGGAACCATAAGAATAACCTCGGTCAACAAAAAGGAGGACGTGAAGGCGCCGTCTACCTGAGCTCGACGACGTCGAAGGTGTTGTAGGCCAGGTCCACGAGGAGGAGCCTGTTGAGAAGTGGCTCGCCGAGACCCGTGAGGAGCTTTATGACCTCCATCGCCTGGATTGAGCCGACGACACCTGCGGTTGCCCCGATTATGGGGAACTTCCCCTTCTTTTCCCTGACACTCGGAAAAATCTCGCGCAGGTTCTTCGTCTTTCCGGGAACTATCGTCGTCACCTGACCGAACGTCCCCTCGACGGCCCCGTGAACAAGAGGGATACCCTTTTTCTGTGAGTAGTCGTCGAGAAGAAAGCGCGTCTCGAAGTTGTCGAGGCAGTCAACGATGACGTCAACGCCTTCAAGGACTTCCTCAACGTTCTCCGCCGTGAGCTTCCCGACGAAGGTCTCTATCCTTATGTCGGAGTTAAACCTCTCAAGCTTCCACTTCGCCGAGAGGGGCTTGGGGTTCTTGTTTAAATCCTCCTCCCAGTGGAGTATCTGCCTGTTGAGGTTGCTTAACTCGGGCTTCTGCTCGTCTATGAGAAGGAGCGTCCCGATTCCGGCAGAAGCAAGGTAATAAGCTACCGGACTTCCGAGACCGCCAACGCCGACGACGGCCACCTTGGCTCTCTTCAGCTTCTCCTGCCCTTCCTCCCCAAAAATCATTATCTGCCTGTCGTATCTTTCCAGTTCCCTCTCGCTCAGCATCTCAACCACCGCTCACCGGGGGGAATATCGCAACTATATCCCCGTCCCTCAGAACCTCGTCGAAGCGGACGTACCTCCCGTTCCGCGAGACGTTGACGTCAGCCAAGTCGTCGTCCTCGGCGAAGACCTCGTTCTTGAGAACTGGGTGCCTCTCCTTGAGGATTTCTATAAGCTCCCGCACCGTTATCCCGTCGGGGACTTCGAGTTCCTCCTCGCTCTTTCCAACGAGGGAGCGGTAGCGGGCGAAGTAGCGAACGGTAACCCTCATCTCGACCACCGGGGAAAATTGGAGGGGAGGTTAAAAAGGGTTACCAGGGGACGCTCTTCCAGCCCATCTTGTAAGCGAAGTAGTTGGCCCCCCAGTGAACGAAGGGCGAGACGACGAGGAGGAATATAATCTGCCCGCTGGAAAGGGTCTTGACTGGGTAGGCGAAGGCCAGGGCGCTTATGAGAAAGCCGAGCTGGTCGAGGCCTATCGCCGGGGCACCGCGCGGGAGGTTCGCGCGCCTCTTGAAGAAGCTACCCACAAGGTCGCCGATAAGGGCTCCGAAGGAGAGCAGGAAGGCCAGCTTGACCGCGGTTCCGAGTGAGCCGTAGAAGTCCGGCGTTATGAAGTACTGGATTACCCCGACGAGCGTTCCAATCGCAACGCCACCGATGAAGCCCCTCCAGGTCTTTCCGTCACCGAGAAGTCGTTTTCCGTCCCGCCATTTCCGCCCGCCGTCTATCGGCCGTCCTCCTCCAACGAGTACCGGGGAAGCATTGGCTACGTAAGCGGGAAGGATGTACCAGAACGCCCAAAAGATGGACTCCAGCCCCATTCTACCACCAGGGAAATAAGCTGGGAACCTTTTATAAGGATTGAGGGATAAGAGTGGGAAAAGGTGGTTGGAATGATAAAGAAGCTCGTTGCAATCGTGCTCCTGGCACTGCTCCTGTGGGGGGCCTACATCGCCTACGCGCTCCTGAGCTCACCTCCAAAGTTCACGGCCCGCTGGGGCAACGTGACCGAGGCAAGCACCGAGGTCGTCATCCAGGGCGAATGGAGCAAGCCCATCATCCTCCCTGTTTCAATGAACAACGTCACGATGAACTTCATGGGACTCACGGTTGCCTGGACCGACAGGGTGAAACTGTCAGAGAAAAACGCTCTCGTCGTTCTCGGCATAGACAACCACAACCTTGTGAGGGCGCTCTTTGACTACCTCAACAACGGGCAGAACGGGACGGCGAAGATTTCTCTTAACGGCAGACTCCTGAAGGTGATTCCCCTGAAGTTCAGCGTGAAGCGCAACGTCCACATGGACCTGCTTGGGAAGCTCAACTTCACTGCGGAGAGCAAGCCAATCCTTGGAGGCCTCGCGTACACTCCAGCCCTGCTGAGCACCAAAGTCCGCTGGGGTGGGGAGAAGGGAAACAGGGGAATACTCATCGCCGATATGGAGTTCTACAACCCCAACTCGTTCCCAATTCCGGTGGCAAACCTGACGTTTGACCTCTACGCGAACGGAATCAAGATTGGAACCGGCTACCTGCCGAAATCCACGGTCATTCCCGCAAAGGGATACGCGACCGTCACGGCCGTCATAGAGCTCGATGAGAACGTCCTGCCGAAGGTCTGGGCCCTCCACGTGAAGAACGGCGAGGAGAGCACCGTTGAAGTCCAGATAACGCTTTCGACGACCATCCTCGGCAACACGGTCAAGATACCGCTCAAAACCGAGAAGAAGGTCGTAAAGACCAACATAATGGAGGGCATCAACGAGGCGCTCTCCCAGCTCACGCGGGGATGAGCTTTTAAAGGCCCGCTTCTCCTTTCTCTTTACGGTGAGGGGAATGAACGTTAAGGAAATCCACGAGTTTCTCAACCGGCTGTGGGACGACATATTCACGCTCAACGATGAACTCAAAGCCGAGCTTCCGGAGAAGGGCTTCAAGGTGGAAGATGTAGAGGAGGTCTTTGGAGCCTACATATTCCTCGACGGCGAGTGGATCAGAATGGACTACCCGCACCCGGCCTTCGAGGTAAAGCCCCAGATTGAGGTAGGTGCGACGCCCGAGAGCTACTACTTCGTCGTTGCCGTTCCAAAGGAGAGGATAAGCGAGGGCTTTTTGAGCCTGTTCCTTGAACTCTTCCCGAGGAGCTTCATCTACGGGAGTGAGAACTTCCTGAGCGACGTCTACAACTGGAGGCGCGACGGAAGGGTCTCGCCAAGGGAAGTCCTTGAGAGGATTGAGGGGAGCAAGGAGAAGGTCTTCCAGTTCGAGGCGAACTTCGGGAGCGTTGAGGCGCTCAAAAAAGGCCTTGAGAGGCTGATTGACGTTGGAAGGGAGTGGGAAATCTTCGACCTTTGAGGCCTTTCCGGCGGAGCTTCAAGAGTATTACCGGAAACTCTTCGGTAGAGAGGCAGAGGAGATAATGGCATCGCTCAGAACGCCGGTCGAGAAGTACTACATTCGAGTGAACACCCTCAAGACGAGCAGGGACAAGCTGATGCGAATCCTCAGGCGGGAGGGACTGAAGCCGAAGAGGAGTCCCTACCTCAAGGAGGGCATCTACTTCGAGAGGGAAGGCCCCAACTTTCCAGACGACTACGAGCCGGGGCTAAAAGTCGTCAGGGCCAACAAGTTCGCGAGCGAGAGCGTCTACCAGGGGGCAAACCTCTACGCGCCGGGAGTCCTTCAGGCGGACAGGAGCATAAAGCCCGGCGACGAGGTCGAGATTAGGGACCCCAGGGGCCTGCTCGTCGGGATTGGAGTGGCAAGGATGAGCGCCAAGGAGATGATAGTTTCGACGAGGGGTTTGGCCGTTGAGGTTACGACTCCCAAGTTCAAACTTCCCAGTTTGAGCGAGCTGGAGAGCTTTAAGGAAGGCCTCTTCTACGCCCAAAGCTTGCCGTCCATGGTGGTCGCTCACGTCCTCGAGCCGAGCGAGGAGGAGCTGATAATCGACATGGCGGCCGCTCCCGGCGGAAAGACGAGCCACATAGCGCAACTTCTCCAGAACAGGGGTGAAATCATCGCGATTGACAAGTCGAGGAACAGGCTTAGGAAGATGGAGGAAGAGCTAAAAAGGCTCGGTGTGAAAAACGTCAGGCTCATCAGAATGGACGCGAGGAAACTGCCGGAGCTCGGGCTTCAGGCCGACAAGATACTCCTCGACGCCCCGTGCACCGCCCTGGGAATAAGGCCGAAGCTCTGGGAGAGCAGGACGCCGAGGGACATAGTGGCTACGGCCCGCTACCAGAGGGCCTTCATCTGGGCCGCAATAAAGTCCCTCCGCCCGGGTGGAGTTCTGGTCTACTCGACCTGCACGCTGAGCTACGAGGAGAACGAGGCCAACGTTAAGTTCATGCTCGAGAAGGGCCTGAAGCTGGAGGAGCAGGCCGTCTTCATAGGCTCCGAAGGAATCGGACTTGAGAATGTTCAGCGCTTCTATCCCAACAGGCACTTAACCCAGGGCTTCTTCATAGCAAGGCTCAGGAAGGTGTGAGCATGAAGAAGTACTCCCTCCTGGCCGTGGGAATAGCGATAATTGCGCTCCTCCTCTGGTGGGCCGGAATAAGGGACGTAGTGGAGATTCTAAGGGGGGCAAGGCTCAACTACTTCCTGCTCGCGGTTATCATGTACGTCCTCGGACTCCTGTCGTGGGGTCTGCGCTGGCGCGTTCTCCTCAACGCCCTTGGAGTGCGGGCGAGCTTCACGAAGATACTCCTGGCTTTGCTCGCGGGGATATTCGTCAACAACGTCACGCCGGGGGCGAGGGGCGGTGGAGAGCCCGTCAGGATGTACTTCCTGGCGAAGGAAACGGAGAAGCCCTACGGCCAGGTGTTTGCGACGGTTATGATGGACAGAATCCTCGACCTGATTCCGGTCGTGGTTATGCTGGCCTTTTCCACCGCCTACGTTTACAGGCTCGGTTCGCTTTCGCTCACGGCAGTCCTTGTACTGCTTGACCTGGTCTTCGCGGGACTCATCCTCTTCACCCTCGGAATCCTGCTGAGCGAGAAGAAGACCAAGGGGGCCCTCTACTGGTTTTTCAGGCTCTTCGAAAGGCTCGCACCCGGAAAGGCCGAGAAGTACCGCGACAGGTTTGAAAAGGCGGTTGAAGTTGACGTGCCGAGGTTCCAGAGCGACTTCAGGTTTTTGATTAGACACAAGGGCGTTTTCCTGCTCGCGCTGATTTACTCAACGGCATCCTGGTTCTTCACAGTTCTGAGGACATACTACGCCTTCAGGGCCATCAACTACCCCGTTTCCCTCGTGGACGTTATGGTCGTCCAGATGGTCGGGATAGTGGTCGGCATGCTGAGCGTCATCCCAGGTGGGGCGGGCATAATCGAGACCGTGAACTCGGGAATCTACGTCCTCCTGGGGATAAACAAAGAGATAGCCGTCACCGCGACGCTCCTCGACAGGCTAATCTCCTACTGGATTCCAACGGCCCTCGGGGCCCTCGTGACGACACACTTCGGGGCAAAGCTGAGGAGAAAAGGTTTAATTGGTAGGGGCCGTAGATAAGGGGGATTACCATGAGGTTCGGCGTCGTTGCGAGAAGGGACCGGCCAGAGGCCCTAAAGCTGGCCTACCGCGTCTACGATTTTCTCAAGGTCAGCGGTTACGATGTTGTGGTTGACGAGGACACATACAGGCACCTGAAGGAGTTTGAGGAGGCTGACGTTCTCCCGCTCGAGGACTTCGACGTGGACTTCATAATCGTCATAGGCGGTGACGGAACCATTCTCAGGGTCGAGCACAAGACGAAGAGGGACATACCAATCCTTGGCGTCAACATGGGCACCCTCGGCTTCCTCACGGAGGTCGAGCCCCACGAGACGTTCTTCGCGATAAGCAAGCTGATTGAGGGCGAGTATTACATAGACGAGCGCATAAAGCTCAGAACTTACCTCGACGGAGAAGCCAGCGTTCCCGATGCCCTCAACGAGGTGGCAATCCTCACGGGAATCCCGGGCAAGATAATCCACCTGAAATACTACATAGATGGGGGACTCGCCGACGAGATTCGGGCGGATGGCCTCATAATCTCGACGCCCACGGGCTCAACCGGCTACGCGATGAGCGCTGGTGGACCGTTCGTTGACCCGAGGCTCAGCGTTACTGTGATAGCTCCCCTCGCGCCGATAGCGCTGAGCTCAAGGCCGATGGTAGTGCCGGCTGAGAGCAGAATAGACGTTCGCAACATGGCCCTGAAGAGGGAGATAGTGCTCGCCATAGACGGTCAGTTCTACACCTACCTGCCCCCCGAAACCGAGATAACGATAAAGCTCTCGCCGAGGAAGGCAAAGTTCGTGCGCTTTACGAAGGAAATCTACCCGAAGTACACGCTGAGGCTGAAGAAGAGGTTCTAAAGGGGCTCGAACTCCTTCAGGAGGAGGGCCTTCTCCTGCTCGCTCAGAACGGAGTCGTCAACGAAGATTACGAGACCCGAGCCGTGCTGGAGAACGACGTGGTCTTTAAGGTTCGTGAGGAACTTGAAGACCGTTCTGAAGTCGTTGTAGAGGAGCAGGTACTCAACGCAATCTATTAGAACTGCCGAGCCAGGATTGTCACGGACGAAACGGAGAATAACATCGTGAAGAACGTGTAAGGCGGTGGGATTCACACCACCGGAAACCTGCGTCACCCAGACTGTTGAGACGTTGTCAAAGCCCTCGTACATCCCCGGGGACCTAGTGACGGCCAGAACAGGGAAGTTAGCACTCTTCAGGAGCTCGATAACGTCTAGGAGTCTGTTCTTGGAAAAGACTACGTGGGCACCAAGGGCGGACTTCCGTTGGGGGGCTTGGGGGGAAGGGATATACCTGGATTCAACCAGCCGAATGTAGTAGACCACAGTGTATATCACACCGATTATTGAAATTAGGTACGCAACCATTTCAAAGTATCTTGCGGATTGTCTGCAACAGAAGTCATCTATTAAATCCACTATGCGACCCAGCTCCGCAAGCCCAAGAAAGATTACAGAGTACTTCACCATAGTGTTGAGTTCGGTATCGTATCTGTTTAAGCGACGCAACATAAAGAAGAATGCGTATCCAATCGCAAGGAAAAGGACGATATCCATTAACAGAACATAGAGGGGAACTATCAGCTCCATGTCACCTCAACCTCGTCCGTTCTGAACTTCTGCTTTACGATGGTTTCGTCGAGCGAGAACCTTATTCCGGCTTTAAACATCCTCAGACCGGTGTAGGCTATCATCGCCCCGTTGTCCCTGCAGAGGTCGTAGGGCGGAACGAAGAACTCAACGCCCCTGTCCTCGGCCATAATTTTGAGCATCTCGCGGAGGCGGTTGTTGGCTGCAACTCCACCGACGAGAACGACCTCATCTTTACCGGTGTGGGCTAAAGCCCTCTCGGTGACCTCGACCAGAGCGGAGAAGGCCGTCTCCTGGAAGGAGTAGGCCAAATCCTCGACGCGGTATTTGCCGGTGCGGTACTTTCTCACGGCCTCGGTCAGAACGCCTGAGAAGCTCAAATCCATTCCCTTAACCGCGTAGGGGAGCTCTATGTAGCGCTCACCTTTAAGCGCGAGCTTCTCAATCTTCGGACCGCCGGGGAAGCCGATGCCAAGTTCTCTCGCGAAGGTGTCTATCGCGTTGCCTATGCCTATGTCGAGGGTCTCGCCGAAGACGCGATAGCGACCGCCCTCTAAAGCTAAAACCTGGGTGTTCCCTCCGCTCACGTATAAACCAACGGGGTCCTTAACCCCGAACATCTTGGTTATCTCGACGTGGGCTATGCAGTGGTTTACCCCAACGATTGGCTTGCCGTACTTTATCGCCAAAGCCCTCGCCGCTGTTGCCACAACCCTTAAAGCCGGGCCGAGACCGGGCCCCTGGGAGAAGGCTATAACGTCTATATCTTCCATCGTTATTCCAGCAGTCTGAAGGGCCTTCCGGAGAAGGGGCTTGAGAAGGCGCGCGTGGTGCTCGGCGGCTTCCTTCGGGTGGATTCCGCCCTTTTCGGTTGTGAGAGTGTCGAATACGTTGGCAAGGACTTCCTTCTCAGTCACGATGCCTATGCCGAGAGTGTGTGCGGTTCCCTCTATACCGAGCGCTATCATGACGGTCGAAAAATGAAGGGTGAGAGTATAAAAGGCTACCGGATGGCAAACGTTTCAAAACAAAAAGTAGGGAAATCATCCACGAAGCGCCAACCATCTCAAGGCCTTTGCCGCGCGCTCCGGTGTGGGGAAGTTCTTGATTCCGTTCTCCTCCAAGAGCTTCACACCACCGCGAACCAGCTCGCCGGCCATGAAGTTAACCACAACCGGCTTGTCGCACTTTGCTTCGATTACGGCTTTGGCTATCTCCTCGCTCGGAATGAAAATCGGCGGGACGCAGATTACCAAGAGGGCATCAACGTTCTCGTCCTTGCATACAACTTCAATCGTCCTCTTATAGCGCTCGTAGTCGGCATCTGCGATAAGGTCAACCGGGTTTCTGGTGGAGCACTGAGGCGGAAGGAAGGAGCGGAGCTCCTTGACGGTCTCATCGCTCAGCTTGGCTATTTCAAGGCCGAGCTTTTCGAGCTTGTCGGTGGCCAAAACGCCCGGTCCTCCGGAGTTGGTGATTACGGCAACGCGCCTCCCAGCTTTAGGATACATCTCGAAGGCTTTGGCCGCATCAAAGAGTTCCTCCATCTCCTCAACTTCTATTGCCCCGGCCTGCTTAAAGGCCGCGCGGTAGATTTCGTAGCTTCCAGCCAGCGAGCCAGTATGGCTTGCCGCCGCTTTAGCCCCGCTCTCGCTCTTTCCGGCCTTGAGGATTATAACCGGCTTCCTCTCGCTCGCGTAGCGGAGGGCCTTCAGGAAGCGCCTGCCGTCCTTAACTCCCTCGATGTAGAGGGCTATCGCCTTGGTGTTCTCATCGTCCGCGAAGTACTCAAGGAAGTCGCTCTCGTTCAGGTCGGAGGCGTTTCCATAGGAAACGAAGGCCGAGAATCCTATCCCCTCGTCGTTGCCCATCGCCAACGCCGCACCGCCAAAGGCCCCGCTCTGGCTGATTAAGGCCAGTCCACCGGGGTTAACTCTAACCTCGAAGGAGCCGAAGAACTTGCCATGAACGCCGAAGATTCCGGCACAGTTGGGGCCTATAACGCGAACGCCGTGCTTCTTGGCTTTCTCAACCATCTCGCGCTCAAGCTCCTCGTTCCCTACCTCGGAGAAGCCCGCACTTATAACGACGGCGCCCCTAATGAGCGGGCCGATTTCATCGATTAGGGAGGGAACGAACTTGGCGGGAATCGCTATTATGGCGGTGTCAACCGGCTCTTCAAGCCTCTCGCGGATTCGGAAGGTTCTTCCGGCGACCTCAACCCTTCCGCCCTTCGGGTTGACGGGAATTATTTTACCCTCGAAACCGCCCTCGACGATGTTCCTGAGGATTTCGTAGGCTATCGCACCTTTCTTGAAGGAGCCGAAGACGGCAACGCTCTTGGGATAGAAAAAGAAGTCAAGGCTCATCTCCATCACCCTCCCAGGGGCTTTCCTCTCCCAGGATTTCACCTTCCTCCCGGACCTCCCCCACAGACTCGGCTCCTTTTTCCTCGGTTTCACCGCCCAGCCCTCCAGAGGCCCGGGAGCGTTTCCTCAGGAAAAGGACAATACCGGCGATGAGTATAACTCCCGCGCCCGCGATTGCGTAGAGGTATGTGTTTCTCTCCTGCTTGAACTCCATTATGAGTGTATCCCCAGGCCCCAGCTGGTACTTCCCGCCGATTACAGTTATGTTATCGAAGCGTCCGGGCAGTTTCACGACGACGAGCCACTGAACAGAGCGCCAGCTCTTTTTGACGGAAACCTGAGGCTTAACGACGCCTATCACCTTGAGGCCGTTTGGCATCTTCTTCGCGGAGATGCTGAGCGGATGCATCGTCTCGCGGAAGGAAGTCAGAAGGGTGCTCTCAACAGAGGGCGTCGCGTTTGCACCCACGAAGGTCGCGTTGAAGTAAACCAGGCCCTCAGTGGGGTCAAAGGAAACGCTAAGGTATCTCTTTGTCGAATTGAGGAACTGAACCAGGCGATAGACGGGGTTGTAGAGCTTAATCATCGGGAAGTAATCACCGTCCTCCCAGACTGCGACGTTGTCAACGAGTTCCTTTGGGGCCGGGACGAGCGTGTATATGTCGTAGTCCTTGGGGAGAACGAGCGTGAACCTGCGCCACTTGAACGGATAAACAACGCCCAAAAACTTCATCCTCATAGAACCGTAGTACGGACAGGTCAGGTACTTGCCGTCCTCGTTCACGAAGAACGGGGTGAGGGTAAAGCGTATCACTGCCTTCCACTTGCCGGTAACCTGGACGGGCCCGCCGGGGGGGACGTATATGACGGCACTCATGTTCGAGCCCGAGAGGCGGCCGTTAATGAAGTCCTTGAAGCTCTCATAAACGACGCCGTAGACGAGGTTCGCGAACTCCCTGGTGGCGTTGGTCTCGTTAACCTTCGCGAGGGAGTTGAGGTAGTCAACGAACGTCCGGTTCACAAGGTTTGCCTCAATCGTGAAGGAGCCGGCCCAGACGAGGGAGCCGTTTATGTTCATCTGGGAAACCCTGAGGAAGATGCTAACGTCGAAGAGGTTGATGGATTTATCCTCACCCGCCGAAGCTCCCAAGGGAACAGTCGAGAGAAGAATCATGACTGCCAGCAGAACGGAGAACTTCCCCTTCATGTCACCACCTAAGGGGACTTCCGGGAGCTGATAAAAAAGCTTATTGGTTCTCAAACCTAATGGAAACCATGAGAAAGTTCAGGAAAGTCGTCGTCGGCGGGACCTTCGACAGGCTACACCTCGGCCACAAGGCGTTGCTCAGAAAAGCCTTCGAGGTCGGGAAGGTGGTTTACGTCGGCTTAACTTCGGATGAGATGATTAAGGACAAGCCCTACGCAGAGAAGATACTCCCCTACGAGCTACGCCTGAGGGATTTGCTCAAGTTCTTTGACGTCAACGGCTACACGAACTACCGCGTCATCAAAATCCACAACGCGATAGGATTCGCGGGGGAAATGAAGAGCCTCGAAGCCATAGTCGTCAGCGAGGAGACCTACAAGGGCGCCCTGATAGTGAACAGGGCCCGGGAGGAGCGCGGGCTTAAACCGCTCGAGATAGTCGTGATTCCAATAATAAGGAGCTCCCTCGGGCCGAAGATAAGCTCCTCTCTGATAAGGGCCGGTTTGATAGACCCATTCGGCAGGCCCCTCTCCAGTGGAAACGAAACTCCCCGAAAGACGTTTAAGGGGAAAGAACTTAACACCAACGGTGATACCCATGACGAAGCTGAAGGAGCCGATTATAGCGATTAACTTCAAGACCTACATAGAGGCGACCGGGAAAAGGGCGCTGGAGATAGCAAAGGCCGCGGAAAAGGTTTACAGGGAGACCGGAATAACCATAGTCGTCGCGCCCCAGCTCGCGGACCTGAGGATGATAGCGGAGAGCGTTGAGATTCCGGTTTTTGCCCAGCACATAGACCCGATTAAGCCCGGAAGCCACACCGGCCACGTCCTTCCCGAGGCGGTGAAGGAGGCTGGCGCGGTAGGAACGCTCCTCAACCACTCCGAGAACAGAATGATTCTGGCGGACCTTGAGGCGAGCATTAGAAGGGCGGAAGAAGTTGGCCTTATGACGATGGTCTGCTCCAACAACCCGGCCGTTTCCGCGGCGGTGGCAGCTTTAGGCCCGGACTACGTTGCAGTCGAGCCACCGGAACTCATAGGAACGGGAATCCCCGTCAGCAAGGCCAAGCCGGAAGTCATAACCAACACCGTTGAGCTCGTCAAGAAGGTCAACCCCAATGTTAAGGTCCTCACAGGAGCAGGGATAAGCACGGGCGAGGACGTGAAGAAGGCTCTTGAGCTCGGAAGCGTTGGAGTCCTCCTCGCGAGCGGTGTTACCAAAGCCAAGGACCCGGAGAAGGCGATAAGGGACCTGGTGTCGCTGATTCTCTGAGCCTTTCTAACTTTTGCGGGGCTTAAGATTTATAAGCCCGGACTCGGCTTTTCTATCGGGCAGCCCCGTGGTGTAGCGGCCAAGCATGCGGGACTTTGGATCCCGCGACCCGGGTTCGAATCCCGGCGGGGCTACCATAGAAACTTTGCCTTCGCAAAGTTTCATCAAAGTTCGTGATTTTCTTTTGAATTGCTGTTCGTTGAGGAGATTCTTCTTGAGTTACTCCTTTTGAAGGGATGAATTCCTTTAAAAGCGCCTTTTATAAGAGGTTCAAGCCTTTTAGCGCTCCGATGGAGCGCGGTCTAAGTAGAACCATTGCAAAAAGGACCTTTGTTGGGGAATTCCTCTTCTAAGGGCTAAAGAAGTAGTAAAATCCTTTTTCAGGAGGGTCTTGTAAGGGAATCACAAACTTTTTGTCAAGCTTTGCTAAGGCGTGCTCGTACTCCCAAATCCCGAGGTGGAGCTTCGCCTCACGTTAAGAAACTTTGCTGAGCAAAGTTCCATCAAAGTCGGCATGCCTCTTGAATTGGCTTGTTCTCATGAGGGTTTCCTTCTAAACTCGCCAGTTTTGAACGTGTTTTCCTCCGTTAGCGCCTTTCGGGCGCTTCCAAGTTAAACACCTTCTCAGAGAGCTATTGCGGGCGTAAACCCTAAACCCATTGACTGTTTGATAACGCATGCAACTTTCCCTTTGCCCCTTTGGACAGTTAAACCATTTTGGTCAAGCTTTGCGCAAGCAAAGGTTGCTAAAATGCAAACTCCTCCACGCTGAACTGCTCGACGACCCTCTCGAAGTCGCTCTCCGGCGCGTAAACGAATCCGCAACGGGTGCACTTTAGGATACCGTTCTCCTCCGCGAGCGGAGAGAAGCAGACCGGACAGCGATACTCCTCTCGCCTCAAAGAGTCATAAACTTCATCTCTCATGACGAGCAGGTTGAGTTCGCTCTCCCAGTCCTCGTGGAGCATTCCCCAGTAGGGGGTCTCGACGGGGTAGAAGTCCTCGAGGATTAGGGCCCTAATCCCTATCCCCCTCACGCCCGGCGGAAGCTTCCCGGCCGGCTCGATGGAAACGACGAACTGGTCATAGAACTCTATGTTCTCGGCCCTAACTGTTAAACCCCGTGATAAGCGGGAGCGGAGCGGAATCACCTGGAGGAATAGGCTTTCCCGCTCGATGTCCCAGCTCGCGCCTATTGAAACGCCCCCCTTAACGAAGAACTGGGTTATCGAACGCTCGTCCCGCTCCTCTCCAGCAAAAGAAAAGCCCAGCTTCCTCATGGCCCTTCCAAGGAAGTTCGGCCTGGGGAGCTTTTGGTAGTTAATCAGATACTCCCCTACCCAGCCGGCCAGGGGCATGGAGTAGCCGATGAAAGCCTGCCTCTCGACGCGCAGGTAGGCAACGCTGGGGAGGAGCTTGAACTGGTCGAGCATCGGAAGAAATAGGTGAAGGGACTATAAATAGCTAACCCCCGAAGAACTCGTCGAGGCTTATGCGCTTTCTCTTTGCCTTCGCCTTCTCTTTCTTGACTTCCTTCTTGAGGCCTTTCGACTTTTCGGTCTTGGGCTTCTTCTCCTTCTTGGCTTCGCTCCCGACCTTCGCTTTCTTCGCCTTCCCGTTCTTCCCGTTGAAGCCGTCGAGGTAGCCGTTCTTTCCATTCGAGGAGCCAGTGCGCTCCTTAATCATCTTCTCGCAGACGTCTGCCGAGAAGCCGAGTAAGGTCCTCTGCTTTTCGGGCAAAACCGTCTCGAAGAGCGTCTTTATGTCCTTCTCGGTCAGGCAAATCCTCTGCCTCGTGTAGTCCTTGACCTTGTAGCGGGTAACCAGCATCTTCGCAGTGGGCAGGTACTTCTCGACCGCGCCCTTGCTCACCGTCAGGACGATTTTTCCACCGCACTTCGGACAGCGTCCGATGAGCGGAGGCCTCCGATACTTCGTGTTGCACTTCACGCAGCGGAACTCCTGCCTCGTGAAGCTCCTCAGGTTGCCCCTCAAATCGGGAATCAGGTGGGAGTTGAGTATGGTTTCCGCAACGTGGTGCTCATCGACCGCGCGAATGCGCTCCGCCAAAGCGAGCTGTCTCTCGACCTTCTCGACCATGTCGCCGAGCTGTTTGTACAGGCTCATCTTCGGGCCGAGGCCGATGTCGTCGGTGTCGTGGGTGAACTTTATGCCCTCGTACATCTCAGGTTTTCCAAGTCTATCTTCAACGCGCTCGATGAACTTGATTTCCTTTGGCGATTTCATCTCGTAGGTAGCCTCATAGAACTCAAGGGGATAATAGCGGACGACGTCCATGTTGTGGACCTCGCTATCCACTTCGCGCGGGTCGAGCCTCGTCGTGACGACCAGCGGTGCGTCCATCTTACCGCCGCGCTTCTCGGGCAAATAGTAACGAGAAAAATTCAATAATGCATCCATGAGTAACATCACACTGTCCTCATCCCCATCGCAGTTGCGTCTTTTGGCCGCATGATAATACGGGTGCGCGTAGCCGACCAAAACGTCGGAGAAGCCGATTATCCTGCCGATGATTCCGGCAGAGGTGTGTGGGGCAAGACCTATGACGAGGTGGCCTATCAAATCCTCCATCTTCTCGGCGTTGTAGAACCTCGGCAGGCCGTAGAACTTCTCGAGCAGGTCGTCAACGAAGCGCGCGACCTTGAGGAGGTATTTCCCGGCCTCGTAGGAGAGAATTATGTCCTGAACCTTCAGCTCGACTATCTGGTCGTCCCGTTCAAGCGGTTTGCCCTCGAAGTCGTGCGTATAGCCGAGCTCGCGAAGCTTCTCGACACTGACTCCTATCTCCTTCGGCTTGAAGTGGGTTATTGGAGCATCCGTCGCGTCGAAGCGGATTGTACCGTCCTTGAAAACGTAGACGTCGTTCTTAACCCGCAGGAGACCCTTTTCAAGGGGTTCGGCCATTTTGTAGCCGGAAGTCATACCCTTGACGCCCTTGAGCCTGTCGATGCCGTAGACCTTGACGTTGTCCATGGCCCGCCTCAGCAGTTCGGAGGGCTTTATCTCCCGCTCCGCGTAGGGCTTAAGCTCGACGTCACAGCGCGGACAGCGGAAGCCGAACTCCTTCGCCTCGCTCTCTGGATAATCAACGTTGCACTTGGGGCAGTGCCAGAGGAGTTCCTTCCTCGTCCCGCAGACCGGGCAGAGGTGTTCCGGACCCGTATGACCGCACTTCGGACACTTGAAGAAGGCTATCTCGACCTTAGCTGTTTTTCCTTCCTCCGCGGCCTTCTTAATGTCCCTGCTCTGGCCCCCAGCCAGCCCAATCGGGAACAGCACCTGAACCGGTGGTTTCATCTTTCTCTCCTTAGCCTTCTCGGGCCTGCCCATTCTGGCCCCTATCCAGCTTATTCCCCTGTCCCTGAGCTTTATCGGGTTGCTCTCGTTGATGATGTCGATGACCGTGAAGAATGGCTTCGCCTTGAACTCCCACTCGAGGTTGCCGAGGGGCGTGAGCAGGGCCGAGCTCCAGGGGTAGTCAATGACGATGACCTTCCTCCTGTCCTCGGTCCTCTCGAGCCTGTGGGGCAGACCGAGGAGCTCAAGGTAGCGCTTGATTTGGGGGTCGTTTTCGAGGATTACCCTCTTCGCGAACTTCAGCTTCCTGAACTCGTCCCACTCGATTTGGGCGTTGAGAAGAGCCTTCTGGAGTTCCTCCACTTCCTCAGGCTTCAGAGTGTTCCAGTAGAGGGTGTAGTAGGGATGGAAAGGTATATCCAGAACCTTCGAGAGGTGTATCGCCAGCTCAACGCTTGGCTTAACCCTGAGTGGGTCCCTCAAAAGGCGCTCAAGGAAATCAGGGTCTATTTCAAGGTATTCGGCCGCTTCCTCAACGGCCTCGCGCGGGTTATCGGAGAACGGCTTGAGCTCGACCTCGTAGAGCTCCTCGATTGCCTTAACGAGTTCCTGAACCCACCATTCCTCGACGTAGTTGGCCGGCAGAAGCGTCTGGTTGTTCTCGACGAAGTCGCCGAAGTTCACGAGGGCGTCTCCGACGTATAGAATCTCCTCAATCTCGTTTTTAACCCTGAGAGCCGTCTCGTAGTCGTCAACCCGTACGACGCTCCCGTCCTTGAGCTTGACTATCGGCCCTTCCACCGTTGTTGCAGGCGTTACGATACAGCCCTTTCCGGGCCTCTCGGTTTTCATTTGAGTCCCTATCGCTATGAACTCGTCGAGGATTAGCATCGTGGCCGGGTTAACGCTCCACGTCGCGAAGCCACTGACGCGACTCCTCCCATAGCGCAGGCGGAAGCCACCGTTCTCCGAAGGCTCGGCAAAGAGGGGCCTGCCACCTATTATCTCCTTCGTGTACTTCTTGTTCGGGGCGATGTTGGCCCTAAACCTCTCGTAGAGCTCGTAGTAGAAGCCCTTCTCGACTTTTTCTGCCACTTCTTCCCTCGCCCCAGAATCCTCGGCCTTAGATTCGTCGGCCTTGGGTTCCTCGGAGCTCTTGCCCTTCTCCTTGGCCTCCACGAACTCCTTTATCCAGTCCCAGCCTTCCACGCCCATCTTATCTATGTACTTGACGAGCTTCTTGGCCTTCTGGAGGACACCCTCAGCCAAAACGAGAATCGCTCCACCGCGCAGGTGGTTGGTCTCGACGCCGGGAACGTTCCTGTGGGAGACCTCGACTTTATCTGTCTCTTCGCCGGTTATCTCGATGGGAATGTTCCTCATCGCGAGCCTTACCTCATCGGCCTCAGGGTGATACTGCAGTCTCGTAACGGCCCTGTGATAGAGGTCTATCTCCTCAACCATCCTCTCAATGTGCTCCTCGCTCGGCTTGAAGCGGTCGAGGCCGAGCTTTTTCCTCACGTAGTCCCCAACGAGAACGCTCAACGCCTGCGCCGTTCCGCCGGAGCTCCTTATCGGGCCGGCGTAGTAGAGGGCCAGGTACTCGCTGTTATCGGCCCAGGTGTTGCGCTTGATTTTGACGTCAGCTATTCCCTCGAGCGGAGCCGAGACGATACCCTCTGTGAGTATCGCGAGGGCGGTTCTGACGGCCTGCTCCGCGTACTTCTCCTTGCTCCCAAGGTCGCCGAACTTACCTTCGATGATTTCGTCAACGACCTTAAGAGCCGCCAGTTCCTTACCGTATTCCTTGACAAGTTCTCTAATCCTTTCGGCGACTCCTGGGGGACCGACGAGGCTCTCAACACGGCCGGCCATGTCGGTTGCCTGGGGAACCTCAACGTCGAGGCTGGGGTCCTTCCCCTGAGAGCGGGCTTTCCTTGCTATCTCATAGGCCCTGTCAATTTCTCGCTGAAGTGATTCGAAGTAAGCCTTCATCTCGGGTGAGTAAAGCTCTTCCCCCATTCAAACCCCCTCACAGAACTGGTCGAAGCTCACAACGGCTCTCAAACGGGCCGTTTCAACGTCTATTATCGGCACGCGCGCTGGAGTGGGTATGATGTTCACCATCTTCTGGAACTCGGTCTGGGCCTGCCAGGTTCCGCTGTTGATGACGAAGACGCCGTTGTAAATCCGGTACTCCATAACGTGAACGTGGCCGGCCTGGAAGAGGTCAGGAACGCTCTCGATGACGAGTGTATCCTCGGGGTCGGGAGCGATGGGAACCTTGTTACCGAAGGTCGGCGCAAGGTGGCGGAGCTTGAGCAAATCAACCATCGCCTCGGCGGGCTTGTGGTGCGTTCTCCCGGGGATGAAGTCAACGACGTCCTCTATGCCCCTTCCGTGGGCGATGAGGAACTCCCTGCCGTGGAGGTTTATCACCGCGGGGTTGCCTATTATCACGGCGTTTTTGAGCTTGTATATCGGCTTAGCGTACTCCTCGTAGAAGCCCGGCTGTGGCAGAGCGGTCCTCGCGGCGTCGTGGTTGCCCGGGCCGATGAACATGGTTATATGGTCGGGAACGTTGCGGAGGAGATTGGCCAATGCCTCGTACTGGTCGAAGATGTCGGGAATGGCCAGCTCGTTGTACTGGCCCGGGTAGATACCGACGCCGTCAACGACGTCACCGCCGATTATCATGTACTTAATCCTGCTCACGAGTTCTTCCTCGGCCCTGCTGTTGACCTCGCCGTTGAGCCATTCAAGGAACTTCTCAAAGGCCTTCTCGCAGAACTTGTTTGAGCCGACGTGGATGTCGCTCAGCAGAATCGCGTAGACCTTCTCTTCCAGTGGAGGCTTCTCGCGCCTGAACTTCGGCACATCAGGGAGGAAGACGCGGTTGGCGAAGAAGATTCCCCTGCCCGGCTGACCGCGGAAGGCAACGACAGAATCGGGCATTATCGCGTTGTAGGCCTGGGAAGCGTTCTCCTTGTCCCTGCCGAGGAAGACCTTAACCCGCCCGGTTGCATCTTCCACCTCAAACATGTAGCCCTTCGCCGTTTCGCGCTTGTCGTTGACGAGGCCGATTATCGTGACCTCATCGTCCCGGACGTAGCTCAGCTTCGCGATGTCTATGACAGTTCCAATTTCAGGGTTCTCGCGGAAGATTCTGCGCATCTTCCTGAGCCTCGACTTGAAGTAGCTCGAATAGGCTTGAATTATTATCTCGCCCTCTTTACTTGAAGCATTCTTGACCTTCGGGGCCTCAAACTTCACGTTCTTGACATCGAAGGTAAGCTCCCACTCGTCGGGAATCTCCTTCGCGCGGTAGTGGAAGCCCTCCCTGGGCTTTATCACAACGTCCTCGTAGGTCGAGTAGCTCTTCTCGCCCTCGACGTCCTCGCCAACGTACGCTATGGGAATCCCGTAGTCGCCGTAGACGATTTTGGGCTTCACCCCGTTTCCGTTCTCGCCGTTCTCATAGTACTCCTCGCTATCGGCGTAGTTTCCGTAGCCGTTGCCGTTCAGGGGCTCGGCTTCCACTGGAAGTGAATCCTCGACGACCTCTGTTAGTGACGAATCCAATGAACCAGCGGCTTCATCCACGAGTTCTTCATGTTCAGGTGTTCCAGTGGAAACAAAACTCTCCCCCTCTGAAATCTCGCCAGAAACTGGCTCTTCGACAGGATTGGGGGTAATAGATTGCCCCAATTCGAGGGCAGTTCCAGTGGAAATTGAAGTCTCGCCAACAATCTCGGTGGATTCAAAGCTCTCTTTCTCAGAAGGGGTCGTAGAAACTCCGCTTTCCACAACATCTCCAGTGGAAATAGAACTCGATGCTTCCGCGGATTCAACGTCTTCAGAAGAAGGAATTTCTTCAGGCTGAGAAGCTGTAACAGTTTCAGAAACGGGAGTTTCAGCTGATTCGGTGATTTCTTCCAATGTTTCCTCCTGAGAAGCCTCAAGAGGCTCTTCCTCAGAGACCTCAAGGGGGGTCTGCTCGGTGAGCTCTCCAGTGGAAAAGAGACCCTTCTCAGCGAGGAAGGCCTCGGCTATGGAGGAGTCTATGACGAAGGTCCCCCGAGCTTTGGCGAACTTTATCAGCTCCGCCAGAGTGAAGTCCCTCTTATAGTGGGGTTCAAGGAGGTAGTAGGCCGAGGGAGTTATCAAGTATTTATTCTTGATTAAATCCTCAATCAGCATCAGAACAACCTCCTCTGCTTGGAGAGGGTGAGCGTGAGCAGGCTCCTAACCTGCTCGTCGTGGCGGTAGATGTTCTTCACCATGTAGGGTGTGACGTTTAGCCTTATCTCCTTTGTTCTGCCGTAGCGCCCCTTGCTCACGACCTTGGCGTTGATTATGCCGAGCATGTCGAGCTCGTTGATTAGGTCGCTCACGCGCCTCTGGGTAAGGGGCTCGACGTCGAGGTGGTCGCAGAGGGACTTGTAGACGGAGTAAACGTCGCCGGTGTTGGCTGGCAACTCACCGTTCTCGTCGAGCATGACTATCGCGTAGAGGAGAACCTTCGAGTGGAGCGGGAGGGTCTTTATGACTTCCTCCATCGTGTCCTGCTCAATCTTCTCCTGCGCCTTCCAGACGTGCCTTTCAGTTACTTTGCTCGCCCCCTCGCGCTCCGCTATCTCTCCAGCGACGCGGAGCAAATCCAGAGCCCTCCTCGCGTCGCCGTGCTCGCGAGCAGCTAAAGCCGCACAGAGAGGAACGACCGCATCGTCGAGAACGCCCTCGTAGAAGGCCTCCTTTGCGCGTTGCATGAGAATGTCCCGGAGCTGGTTGGCGTCGTAGGGCGGGAAAACAACTTCCTCCTCGCTCAAACTTGACAGAACGCGGGCGTCGAGATACTCTTTGAACTTGAGGTCGTTTGAGATGCCGATTATGCTAACCTTCGCCCTCGAGAGCTCGGTGTTTATCCTCGTGAGAGAGTAGAGTATGTCGTCCCCGCTCTTCTTGATGAGCTTGTCTATCTCGTCCAGAACGATGATTACAAAGCGCTCCTTCGCGTCTATAACTTCCTTTAGCTTGACGTAAACCTCATCGGTCGGCCAGCCGACGAGGGGAACCTCCACACCACTTTCAGCCTTGAAGTGGTTGACTATCCTCGCGAGAACGCGGTAGTGGGTGTCGACTATCTCGCAGTTGATGTAGATGACCTCGACGGGAATGTTGTACTTCTCGGATATCTTCTTGAGCTCCTCGGTTACGAACTTCACCGTCACGGTTTTACCGGTTCCGGTCTTGCCGTAGACGAAGACGTTCGAGGGCGTTTCACCTCTTAAAACCGGAACGAGGATATGAGCCAGCTCGTCAATCTGCTCGTGCCTGTGAGGGAGTTCTTTTGGCGTGTAGCTGTGTCTCAGGACTTCCTTGTTCTTGAAAATCTTCTTGGCATGGAGGTACTTCTCGAATATCGACGTCAGGTAGTCGTCCCTGTCCCCCATGGCTCCCATCTCCACCGGAAATCATACTCTCACGCCGTATTACCGTCGTAATTAAGCCCACAAATGGGAACATTTTGTCAAACATATCGAATATTATCTGGATTTAATCCAGATATTCCCCGAAATTTTGCACATTGTATCAAATCTCCACCGGAAGCACCGGATACAGTGGAAAGCATAGCAAGTGTGGGGTCTGGGTTTATATGCCTTGTTGAACAGGAGAATGTAAAAGGAGATGCAGAAGGAAGGGGAAGTTGCCCCTAAAGGTAGCCCCTATCCTGCTCTTCGGGAAGAACCTCAGCGAGAAGTGTCAAAGCCTCGTTCTCTGGCATCCCCACACGGGAAACCAGGAAGTCAAGAAGCTCCTCTCTGCTCGCACCCTTGCGAAGTCTCTCGTAGACCATCGCGAGCACGCGCTCCTTTAGCAGGGCCTCAAACTCCTCCTCGAGGTTGAGCGCCGAAACGGCTGAGAGCAGACCAACGAGAAGGGCCGAGAGTGCGTCGTTGAACTCCGCCTTACCGAGGTTGGAGGTGTCCAGGTCAACCGCCAGGTAAACGTCGTCGTTCATGCCCATGAGGAGGAACTTCATCAGGTTGATTTCAGCGTTCAGTCGAAGGAGCGCATGGTAGACCTTGAGCTTTTCGTCCTTGGTCATGGAGAACGTTTCAAGACCCATAGGGGCCAGCAGTCGTATGAAGCCTTCTCCGAACGAGAGAAGCAGTGTGAAGGGCATCTTGGGGTGGTCCGCGACGTAGAGGTTCGGTTCAAGTTGCTTAACTTCCCAGGGCAGGTCGACGATGTCGTTGGCATCGTCCTTGCCGGAGCGCAACCAGTCGAGAACAACATCCCTAATCTCCACGGGAACCACCAACCGAAATAGGGCGTTGGTGAATTAATGGTTTGCCCTTCCAGAGGAAACGGGAAAGTCAAATGCACAGAGATGTGCACGAGATTTGGTATTTGGAAACCCGAAACAGATTAGGATTGGTTATTTCCACTGAAAGAAAAATGAACATGTATGGCTATCAAAAGACGAACACTAAAGAACAGTTTAGTTCAGTTTAGGTAAACAGTAACGATTGCAGAATTAGAAAAGTTAAACAGTACATATCCCCCCCAGAGTTTTGTTTCCAGTGGAGCGGGCTTTTGAAGCTTCTCATAGAAGACCGACTTAAAGTTGACAAAAAGCTCCCATTCTTGTTATCGGTGCCGGTTTTTATATCTTTCTATGAACAAACAACTAAATTAACGTGGACAATACACGAGAATTTTGAACAGCATAATAAAATTTCGCACAATTTATTGAACGATTCAACAGCTACGTACTTAAACAATCTCCCTGAATTCCCGTTACTTTTAACTACCCTGTCAAAACCGTCCGTTTTCCGAAAGTGGGTTCCAGTGGAAATGAAACTCTGGGGGGTCTTTTCGATGAGCATCGAAAAAGACCTTTGTTTCCACTGGAAAAACTGTTCTCGGTAGTATTTTAATGACCATCAATGAATCGTTTTGAGTATGGGGCATCTTTTTAAGGTTCGAGTGGAAATGAAGCCCATGCTACCCGTAACCGTCGTGAGGCGACTGCTCCGCGTGAGGGTCAAGGTGAGCAGAAACCGGTTAATCCAGATAGCCCTCGCGGTTCTGCTCTTGGCAATAGCGTTTGCAACGGCTTTTGCTTACTTTGAGGGCGTTGACTTCTTCACGGCCTTCTACTGGGCCGTCATAACGATGGCGACCATAGGCTACGGCGACGTTACACCAAATACCGAGGCGGGGAGAATCGTTGCAATGGTCGCCTCCGTGGCCGGAATCTCGACATTCACTGCCCTCGTTTCCCTTCTGGCCGAGAACTTTATTTCCTCGTCCCTCAGGAGGATGATGGGCATGCATCGGGTTAACTACACCAACCACTACTTGGTAATCGGGCAGGGGAGTAGTGTTTCAACCTGCGTTAACGAACTTATCGGCGCAATCGAGCGCGGTGAGCTGGGGCTGGCCCCGATTGTCGTGGTCTTTCCCAGCGAGGAGGAGCGCAAGAAGGTTGAGCTTCCAGAGGAAATAGAGGTCCTCATAGGTGACCCCACCAACAGGGAGACCCTTGAGAGGGCTCGCGTTGAAAAGGCTTCCCACGTAATCTTGGCCCTCGAAGACGACTCGAAGGCCGTCTTCGTTACCCTCATGGTGAAGAGGATGTCAAATGCAAAGGTTCTCGTCGAGGTCCTGAGCGAGGAGAGCGTTGAGCTCCTGAAGGGGGCCGGTGCTGATAGGGTCATCGTGAGCAGAAGCCTGGCGGGAAGGCTCCTCGCGAGTTCTGTCTTCGAGCCCGAGGTGGTTGACGTTATAGACGACATAACGAGCTCGGTTAAGGGCTACGACGTCACCGTGATGGACGGACGGGACTTCTGGGGTAGGCCGTACATGGAGGCCCTCCGCGAGCTCAAGGAGACGAAGAACCTGTTTCTCCTGGGCTACTATCTCGATGGTCCGGTTCTCAATCCCCCGCTCGACGAACCGATTCCGAAGGGTGCCAGACTGATAGTTCTGAGGGGCTCCATTTCCACTGGAAAATCCTGAGCTCATGGTCTATCTTTTGTAGTTCTCTTTTTTCTGGGCTTTTCAGTAAAATCTGAGTGTTTTTAAAGTTCGTTTTTCGAAACGGGCGAAAGTCTTAAAAGATTGTCTTCCCGATTTTTCCGGGAAAAGTTATTTAACCCCCGAACTTTACCCCCATTAAGGGTATTTCCGGGTGAGTCTCATGGCGAAGAAGAAGGTTGAAGAGGTTAAAGAGCTTGAGGAGTTCGAGGAGCTTGAAATAGCCGAAAGCTCACCGTCATCGTCCTCAAAAAAGAAGGAGAAGGAAATCAAAACCCTTGAGGATTTGCCTGGCGTTGGTCCTGCCACCGCTGAGAAGCTTCGCGAGGCCGGCTACGACAGTATTGAGGCTATAGCAGTCGCTTCACCGCTCGAGCTCAAGGAGATAGCTGGAATAAGCGAGGGTGCCGCGCTCAAAATAATCCAGGCCGCTAGGGAAGCCGCGAACATTGGAACCTTCATGCGCGCCGACGAGTACATGGAGAAGCGGAAGACCATAGGCAGGATTTCCACTGGAAGCAAAGCCCTCGACAAGCTCCTCGGAGGGGGAATAGAGACGCAGGCCATAACCGAGGTCTTCGGTGAGTTCGGTTCTGGAAAGACCCAGCTCGCGCACACCCTTGCCGTTATGGTCCAGAAGCCACCTGAGGAAGGTGGCCTCGGCGGTTCGGTGATATGGATTGACACCGAGAACACCTTCAGGCCCGAGAGGATAAGGCAGATAGCCGAGGCTCGCGGTTTGGACCCGGACGAGACGCTCAAGAACATCTACGTTGCGCGCGCCTTCAACAGCAACCACCAGATGCTTCTCGTCGAGAAGGCCGAGGAGATAATCAAGGAGAAGGCCTCAACCGACAGGCCTGTCAAGCTCCTCGTCGTTGACTCGCTCATGGCCCACTTCAGGAGCGAGTACGTCGGAAGGGGAACCCTCGCCGAGAGACAGCAGAAGCTGGCGAAGCACCTCTCCGACCTGCACCGTCTTGCCGACCTCTACGACATAGCGGTCTTCGTGACGAACCAGGTGCAGGCGAAACCAGATGCCTTCTTCGGCGACCCGACGAGGCCCGTCGGCGGTCACATACTCGCTCACAGCGCGACGCTCAGAATCTACCTCAGGAAGGGCAAGGCCGGAAAGCGAGTCGCAAGGCTCATAGACAGCCCGCACCTGCCCGAGGGCGAGGCCGTCTTCAGGATTACAGAAAAGGGAGTTGAGGATTAATCTTTTTAATCCCCTCCCCAACTCTTCTCCATGCCCAAGGTTGAGCTCAGGGAGAACCCGTCTCCAGAGGAAATAAAGCTCCTCGTCGATTCGGCCGTTTCCTCCGAGGGAGTGCTTACAATCTTCGCCCGCTGTCGGGTTCACTACGATGGCCGGGCAAAGAGTGAGCTCGGCCCCGGCGACAGGGTGATAATCGTCAAGCCCGACGGCTCTTTCCTGATACACCAGAAGGAGAAGCGCGAACCCGTTAACTGGCAACCGCCGGGGAGTGTGGTTAGGCTGGAGCTCCGCGAAAAGCCCGTTCTCGTCTCGGTCAGGAGAAAGCCGAGGGAAACGCTGGAGGTAGAACTCGACGAGGTTTATCTCATCACGGTCTTCCACGCAGAGGATTACGAGGAGCTCGCTTTGACGGGTAGCGAGGCCGAGATGGCCGAGCTCATCTTCGAGAACCCCGAGGTTATAGAGCCCGGCTTTAAGCCCCTCCACCGCGAGAAGCCCATTAAGCACGGCATCGTTGATGTTCTCGGCGTTGACAGGGACGGAAACCTCGTCGTTCTCGAGTTGAAGCGCAGGAGAGCGGATTTGCACGCGGTCAGCCAGCTCAAGCGCTACGTCGAAACCCTTCGCGAGGAGCACGAGAACGTCAGGGGAATTCTCGTTGCCCCTTCGCTCACCTCCGGCGCCAAAAAACTGCTCGAAAAGGAGGGCCTTGAGTTCAGGAAGCTCGAACCGCCAAAGAGGGGCAGAAAATCGAAGGGAAAACAGCTCAGGCTGTTTTAGCCCATGCTCATCTCGTGCGGGAAGAGCTCTCTAACCCTCGCCACGAGGATTCCGTCCCTTCTCTCGACCTCCACAACCCGTCCGAGGCCGACCAGCTTCACCTTCGCCCTGCAGACGGTGATTTCTCTCTCGTCGCTCTCCTCCCAGGAGACCCTCGTCTCAAGCTCTTTGGCCTCTATCAGCTCCGCGAGAAGACCTTCGGTTCCAGTGGAGACGTCGTCGAATGGGTCGTAGGTGAGGAACAGCCTGAGGGCCTCGTCTATCGCCTCCTCGATGGCCAAAACGTTCCGCGCGCTCCTGAGCTCTATCGTTCGGTATGGGTTCCTCAGGAGCTCGTCCAAAACCCGTCTCGCGATTCCAGCGAGGATTACCGCCTCCATGCTACCACCTCCTTTGTGAGCTGGAAGCCCCCCAGGGGGCGAGGCGGAAAGCCCGCTTTGCAATATTTCTTGCCGCATTCAAATCCCGATCCAATTGAAAACCACATTTTGGACATCTAAACCATCTCCCTTTGACCCCCTTCTCAACCAAATACCCGCATTTGGAACAAGTCCTTGAGGTATTTCTCGGATCAACAAAAACTACTGGAACTCCGTTTAATTTGGCCTTATAGACAATTTTATCGATCAAGTCTCCATATGCCCACTTATGGAGCCTCTTTCTGTGCCTTTTGGCGTTGTAATGATGCCTAATCCCCTTAAGATTCTCAATGGCGATGCCATAGTGATAGTGCTTGGCTAGTTCAACAATCTCCTTTGCTATCTTGTGGTTTATGTAAGCCATCTTGTTCTTCTCCTTGTGGGAAAGTCGTTTGAGAATCCTCCAAGCCCCCTTCTTTGTTCGTTTATCCTTAAGAAACTGCAATCTTGCCCTACGGTATTCAACACTCTTTTTCCATGCAATTGCGTTGTCATAGAACTTATTTATTTTTCCCCTGTCGTCCGAGATTACGACAATGTGGTTAATCCCGATATCTACACCAAGCCAGCCTTTTGGTTCATATGGTTTTGGCTCTGGAACCTCAAAGCTAATTTGGGCGTAGTATTCGTCATCGACTTTTGAAATTTGGACCCTGCCGTGCTTCATCTTGAGGAACTTTCTGAGTTTTTTAGGGACATGCATTGGCAACCAAACCCGTTCTTTATTGATTAACGGAACGTTGATGAAGTGTCTGTCAATTTTAACATCAACGTTCTTAAACGAAACAACGTCTGCTGTGAAAACAGGTTTTTGTCCTTTTGTCTTAAGCCAAGCCCTATAAACCTCAATGGCTCTGTTCATAGCCTCTTGAACCACGTTAGAATGTAGGTCTTTGAATTGCTCTCGGATTTTTTTATATGCAAATGAATGGACGTTTTTCCTCGTTGGGTATTCGCCAAGCTGTTCAATTTCTGAAATCCAAGCATTAACGCACTCTTTGAACCTTTCAATAGTTGCGTCCAACAACTCCCTTTTTCTCTTGTTTGGCTTCATCAACTTGAAAGTTTGTGTGAGTTTTATGCCACACATTATTATTACTACTACCACAAAGTTTATTAAGGTTTGCATGTAGTTGGTATTGATGATACCTAGCGGTATATCCGTTGGGTGGATGGGTCTCTGGCCGACCCATATGCGGTTTACCGCAACCGAAGTCCTCATGTTGAGGGCCTCCGTCCTTTGGGGCGGAGAGGAGGTCAGAGGTAGAGGCTCTCGTACTGCTTCATCTCCTTCTTCCTCGCCTGCTCCATCTGCTCGTGCATCTTCCTGAGCTGTTCCTCAATCATCTCCGCCTCCTTGATGAGCGGTTCCGTCGAGACGTCAATAGGCGTGAGCTTCTTGAGGACCTCGATGACGTTGGCAGCGGCCCTAGGGTCGGGTCTGTCTCCGAACGTCTCGCCGAGGAGCACGTAGGCGTTCAGCCCTCTCTTGCCGGCCTCCCAGAGGAGCTTTCCGCTCATCCCCATAATCGAGCCGTACTGGAGTATCTTCGCTCCGGCCTCTTCGAGCTCCCTGTTAAGCTCTTCCCTCGCGCCGACGCCCCACACTTCCATCTTCTCCTTGAAGAAGCCTATGCCGATTCCGCCGATGGAGATTACCTTCTCGGCCTTCATCTCGCTGAGGTAGCTCGCGAGTTCCTTTGCTATCTCGTTAACGAGCGTCGGGGGGACGTAGATGTCCGCTATGGCCACGATTACGTTGTCCTTGCCGTAGAAGCGGAGCGGTGGGTTGGGCTTCCCCTCGAGGACTATGCTCATCGGCGGGATGAACGGGCTCTCGACGTAGCCTATCATCTCCATTCCGAGTTCTTTAGCCAGGAAGTTGCCCGCTATGTGACCCACGAGGCCTATTCCAGGGTAACCCTCGATGAATATCGGGTTCTTTACCTCCGGCAGGACGAGCTTGACTGGTTTCTCCTCCATCTCACCACCCCCGGAATATTTAGTTCCCAAAGGTTATTAAAGTTTCCGCCCTTCGTTTCCACTGGAAAGGCAACCCTTATATGAGTGGAGCGAGCATTTAACACGGTGATGACCATGCCGAGGATAGGTATCATAGGTGGTTCCGGGGTCTACGGCGTCTTCGAGCCGAAGGAGACGGTCAAGGTTCACACGCCCTACGGCAGGCCCTCCGCGCCGATTGAGATTGGCGAAATCGAGGGCGTTGAGGTGGCATTCATACCGAGGCACGGCAAGCACCACGAGTTCCCGCCCCATGAGGTTCCATACCGCGCGAACATCTGGGCGCTCAAGGAGCTGGGAGTCGAGAGGGTCATAGGCATTACGGCAGTTGGCTCGCTCCGTGAGGAGTACAAGCCCGGCGATATAGTGATAACCGACCAGTTCATTGACTTCACGAAGAAGCGCGACTACACCTTCTACAACGGCCCTAAAGTGGCCCACGTCTCGATGGCCGACCCCTTCTGCCCCGAGATGAGGAAAATCTTCTACGAGACTGCCAAGGAGCTCGGCTTCCCGGTCCACGAGAAGGGCACCTATGTCTGCATCGAGGGGCCGAGGTTCTCAACGCGCGCCGAGAGCTTCATGTTCCGCCAGTACGCCCACATCATCGGAATGACGCTCGTCCCTGAGATAAACCTGGCTAGGGAGCTCGGAATGTGCTATGTGAACATCGCAACGGTCACCGACTACGACGTCTGGGCCGACAAGCCGGTTGATGCCCAGGAGGTCCTCAAGGTCATGGCCGAGAACAACTACAAGGTTCAGGAGTTGCTTAAGAAGGGCATCCCGAGGATTCCTGAAGAGAGGAAGTGCGGTTGCGCCGATGTCCTGAAAACGATGTTCGTGTGAGTCTTCGCCCTTTCTGTTCTCTGTTCTTACCTTCCCTCTGGTCTTTTTGGGATTTCAAAATTAATAACTTGATACGTTCCAGCGCTCCCTTTGGGCTATTCCACTTTTGCATAGACATAAGTCTTATATAATTTCTTGGAAATACTACAAAATTAATGCTGTAATCATGTAAACTAAAATCCGGCATGGGGTTGGTAAGGCGTCAAGCGGGGGGAACGGGATGAA
The DNA here is from genome assembly GCF_012027685.1 of Thermococcus sp. 9N3. NCBI lineage: Archaea > Methanobacteriati > Methanobacteriota > Thermococci > Thermococcales > Thermococcaceae > Thermococcus > Thermococcus sp. 9N3. The sequence continues at coordinate 335,399 of NZ_SNUV01000002.1, read as the reverse complement.
AAAATTAGTTTCCCTGTTGCTGGTGGCAATTGCCCTCTTTGCAATTTTCCCACCAATGGCGTTTGTGTCCGCGAATTCCCCGAGTTGGAACCACTCCCCCGTTGTTATAAACGGGGACTCCGAGCTCGCATCGTCCGACGTTGTTCTTGGGGGCAATGGAACCGAGGAAAATCCATACATAATCGCGAACTGGGTTATAAACGCCTCTGGAAGTCAGGCAGGGATTGAAATACGAAATGTAAGGGCCCACTTTGTCATAAGGAACGTTACCGTGTTCGGTTCCTACTACGGCATCTACCTCGAAAACGTTAGCAACTTCGTCATCGAGTTCTCTGACCTCGGCAACGTCACCAACGATGGCGTTCGCGTTGAGAACTCTTCGCGCGGGCTTATAGTCAACAACTACTTTCACGATTCCGGGGCTGGCGTTGTGCTAACGAACTTTACAGGCCTTGGAGCCAGCAGCAATATAGTTGTTTCCAACAACACCTTCGAGAACATAGTCTGGTACGGTGTTCTCCTGGAGAAGGGCCTCCACGCCAACAACACGGTGTCGGGGAACGTTATGAGAAACATGGCCTATGGAGTTTACCTCCGGTACGGCCCGGAGGGTAACAGGATTCTCAACAACATCATATACACTGTTAACTACAGTGGAATAGCCCTGACGGCCTCTCACATGAACGTGGTTTCTGAAAACGAGGTTTTCTCTGGGCGTTACGGCATACAGCTGAACGAAAACGCTTCCAACAACGTTCTCGTCGGGAACTATCTCCACGATACTTCCAGCTTTGGTGTTTACATGTGGTCTGCGGGAAGTGGGAACCGGATACTGAATAACACAATATTCAACGTAACCAGCGGGGGCGTGTACCTGGGGTATACTCCCGAGACGGAGATTGCCTACAACAGGATATCCCTTGTTAATAACAGGGGCTATGGCATCGGAGTCGGTTGGGGCAATTACACGGTGATTCACGACAACAGCATAGCCAACGCTACCTCACAGGGTGTGTACGTCCACGATACCTTTGGAGGGACTATCTACGGCAACCAAATCACAAACAACGGTGGAGAAGGGATTCTTTTGGTTAGAAATGTCTTCGAAATGGCCGTCGAAAACAATACCCTTATTGGAAACCAGTTCGGTATATATCTACGTGATAACGTCTCCAACGTCACCGTCGCGGGGAACTTTCTAGACGGGAACCTCTACAGCGGAATTTCTCTGAACCGCGCCGACAAAAACAACGTATCCAACAACGAAATTCACAACGTTCTCCGTGGAGACGGTGTCTACGTCTGGAACTCCACACTCAACGTTGTTACTGGTAACAGGATAGTTAATACAGGTGAGGACGGTATTCAACTTCAGTTTTCGCCTGGAAACTTGCTCGCGGGGAACTACGTTGAACATGGCAACATCTCAACATCTCAGGGAATTAGTGTCTATGAATCTCCCGGCACTGTTGCGGTCAACAACACGGTCACAAAAGTGAATAATGGAATCTACCTGTTCTCCAAATCACATAACTCCAGGATTGAGAGAAACGTTGTTTACGGCGTGGGCGCTGGCGTTGTCGCGATTGATTCTGTCAACGTTAGCATCTCAGGAAACGCCATCTCTGACCTTCTCAGGCAGGGGCTCGTCGTTCAAAACTTGACGAACTTTACCGTTCAATCCAACAGGTTCCTCAACGCCACCTACAACGGTGTTGAGGTTTACTCCTCCAGTAACGGACGGCTCCTCTCGAATGTCTTTGCCAACAGTTCTGGAGGTTCCCTTCAGGCCGACAATTCAACGGGACTCGTCATCGCGGGCAACAGGATGGAAAACACCAACGTAGGGGTTGCTCTCAGGTGCGGCGTTCACGATTCTATCGTCGAGGACAACGTAATGGTTGGCAACGTGAAGGGCTTCTGGCTTTGGGAGGTTTACAACAACACTTTTGTTAACAACACGGTTGTCAATAGTTCTTGGACTGGCGTTTACATGTACAACTCCACCGGCAACGTCTTCTACCTCAACGTCTTTAAAAATGACCAAAACGTAATTGCCGATAACTCCCTGGCCATCTGGCACTCTCCCCAGCAGATTTCCTACGATTACGTTAACGGGACTATCATCGTTCCCGGTTCTCAGTTCACAAACTATCTCGGCAACTACTGGAGCGACTATTACGGTTCTGATGCCAACGGCGATGGGGTGGGCGACGTTCCGTACATAATTGACTCCGAAAACAGGGATGACTATCCACTGGGATTCTTTAGCAACGTTACTGTTCTTCCTCCCATCACGATAGAGGGCAACGAGGGCTTCTCCGCCTACGACTGGCTGATTTCCGGTTCAGGAACTCCAAACGACCCATACGTTCTGGAGAACTTTACGGTGAACGCTGGTGACAGGTGGTGCGGAATCCTCGTCAAAGACGTTTCGGCGAGCTTCGTAATCAGAAACGTCACGGTTCTGGGTGGGGTGCAGGGTATACTCATTCAGAACAGCACCAACTTCGTTGTTGAGAACAACACTATCAAGAACAACGTGTACGACGCCATTGCCCTTCAGGATTCTGGTAACGCCGTTATCAGGTGGAACAGCGTTGATGAGCTGTACTCGTTCCCATTCCAGCCCACTCCCAAGACAATTGATGGCTCCCTTGAGGACTGGGGTCAGTCAAGCCCCCTTGCCACCGCTCCGGACAGTGGTCTTCCCGGTGCGAACCTGGAGTCGCTCTACGTTTCGTGGGACTCCGACTATCTCTACATCGCGCTGACAACCCGGAACAACGAGAGCTGGGACGTTTCTTACGGCATTGCGATTGACGTTGACCCGTACACTCAGTTTGGGTACATTGGATACCGGGAGCAGAACGATGCGTGGAACCGCTCCATTGGCTTTGACTCGCGTTACGGCATTGACTACGAGCTCTATGGATGGTGGAGCGGAGGCAAGCTCACCTTCGACAACGGCACTCACGAGGGCTTGCAGTTGATTAAGTACGACGTTGCCACTGGCTCATGGATTTACGATTATCAGGACCGGTTTAGTGGATATTCTGCTGCTTACACCGGTGATTCTACAACTGGACTGAAGACCCTGGAGGTTAGGATACCCTGGGAAGCCCTCGGTGGTCGTCAGGGGGACATTGCAATAATCGCGTGGATTGCGGGGGGTTCTGGTAGCTCCGCCGTCAGTTCTGTGCCCTGGACTGGGGCGGTATCGGACAGTTCCGACGAGTGGGCCGACTCCGACGTTCTCAGCAATCTTGCCATGCTTTACGTGGGCCCCTCTGCGTCCGGGGTACATCTCTGGAACTCCTACAACGTGACAATCTCGGACAACACGCTTCGGAACGTTGAATACGGCGTTCCGCTAACGAATTCGAGGTCAATTACGGTCGTTTCCAACTCGATAGATAGAGCCTTTAGGAGGGGTGTTGCCCTCTGGGGCACGGTTGACAGCAAGGTTCTGAAAAACACCATCTCGGGTATTGGACTTGGAATTGAGGGGCAGGGAGCTTTGAACTCCGTTATTGAGAACAACACGCTGGTTGGAGTCGTTCTTGAGGGGATAGGCCTTTATAACTCCACTGGAAGCGTTGTTCGGTTCAACACTCTGGGCATTGAAAAAGGTTCGGCAATTCACGTATCTTACACCAAGAATGTTTCTGTTGTTGACAACACGATTTCATATTCGGGTCGCGAGGGTATCTTCCTTTGGAACGTTAATTCTTCGCTACTGGCCAACAACACTGTTTTCAACAGCACAGGGTCGGGTGTTTATGTTGGACGCTCTCATGACAACCTCTTCGCCGGCAACTTGATAAACGGTTCAACGAATGGAAACGGATTCTACGTCAGCGATTCTCCGAACAATACATTCATGGGCAACTTCATCTACAATACCTACCGTGACGTTATCTATCTTCAATACTCCCCAAACAACACCGTGGAGAACTGCTACCTGAACCACGGAAACTCCTCGTACTATCAGGTGATAACCGCCTACCTCTCTCCTGGCTTGAGAATACTCAACAGCACGATTATGGGGGCAAACAACGGCATTCTACTTATAAAATCGAACCTCAGCGTAATCTTAGGTAATAGGGTGTTCGGCAACGGCGCGGGGGTAGCAGTTGAGGACAGTTTTGACGTGGTTCTTGGAGGGAACAGCTTTGCCAACAATTCAAGACAGGCCTTGGTTGTCGTTAACTCAGGTAATCTGACCATTCGGGACAGTTTTGCCGTTGGGAGCGGCTACAACGCCTTTGAGCTTTACAACGTCACGGGTGCGAGCGTGTTCCGGAACTACTTCAGGGACAACAACGGTGCGTTCCAGGCGGATGGTTCGAGTGGCCTCCACGTCTTTGACAACGTGATGGATGAAACAGCCGTTGGAGTCGTTTTAAGACACGGCACCAGGAATTCCCTCGTTGAGAACAACGTTATCGCCAACAACGTGAAGGGCTTCTGGCTTTGGGAGGTTTACAACAATACTTTCGTTAACAACACGGTTGTCAACAGTTCCTGGACTGGCGTTTACATGTACAATTCAACCGGCAACGTCTTCTACCTAAATCGCTTCAACAACTCCCAGAACGTCATCATGGAGAACTCCACTGCCAGGTGGTATTCTCCAGAGCAAATCTCCTACGATTACGTTAACGGAACCATCATCGTTCCCGGTTCTCAGTTCACCAACTATCTCGGCAACTATTGGAACGACTACGCTGGAGCTGATTTGAACGGAGACGGCATAGGGGACGTTCCTTACACTGTGGACGGCGACAGCACCGATGAATATCCCTTGGTCACCCCATCAACTCCCGTTGTCTTCACTGGAGTTCCCCTTGTTCTCAACAACGGAACGGTGACACTCCGCGGGTTCCTCGTTGACCTCGGAGGTGCCCTCACGGAGGTGTGGTTTGAGTACGGTCCGGTTGGGGCGAACACCACCCTTCAAACTGAACACAGGTTCGTGAACTCAACGGGCCCCTTCGAGTTCCAGTTGAACGGACTCTCCATTGGGTCCCGGTACTACGTTAGGGCCGTTGCCAAGAACCCCGTCAACACTTCACTGGGCAACGACGTCATCTTTACCGTGCTTACCTCCAACCCGAGCCTCGGTCCAGTGCCGGAGCGCGTGCTTATCGGCGGTTACGCCAACGCCACCGACCTGCTGTACGCTGTTTCTAAGGGAGACGTTGATTTCGGCTATCAGACCTACTCCGTCTCCCGGATTCCTGAGGACGTTCTCTCCAACGTTTCCCTGGTTCCCAACAGCCTGGAGTACTTTGACATACTCTTTAACCCGGTTCACGACCCTGGAAGCAGGTACATCATAACCGTTAACGGAACGCCCTACTTCAACCCCTTCGCGGTCAGGGAGATAAGGTTCGCTATAAACTGGCTCATCAACAGGGATTACTTTATACGCACCGCCCTCTTGGGGATGGGGGACGAGATGTTCACCCCGTTTGCGGACTGGCTTGACTTCTACTCCAAGGATGTTGCGCCAATTCCAACAATCCTCGGGATGAGCCCCGATGGAAACGAAGCCAAGGCTTTGATAATGATAAACGATGCCATGAACGCCGCGGCCCAGGAGGTGGCGGAGGAGGGCCACACCCTTGAGCTGGTGAACGGAACGTGGTACTTCGACGGCAGGCCCGTTGAAGTCACGGGGCTTATACGCGTTGAAGACGAGCGCAACGTGCTCGGCAACTACCTCGCGGACCTGCTTGAGAAGGCCGGTTTCCGCGTCGTTAGAAAGGAAGTCACGAGAAGCGAGGCCAGCTACCTCGTTTACTCAACGGACCCGCGCTCCTACGGGTGGTCGTACTACACCGAAGGATGGCTTGGTTCTGGGGGCGGTCTTTGGACCGTGTACTTTATGTACTCCAGCCATGGCTACGCACCCGCTCTCGGCGGCTGGAAATGGTCGCCAGAGAACACGGAGAGGAGCACCGTCGGGGACGTTCTATCTGCAATCGGCGATGGAAACGTCACCGCTGGGGCGACTTCCCTGAACCTTCAGTACTACACGGGAACCAGGCTTGAGGGTATACTCAACTGGACGACCGACGAAATCGGGGCCCTCTTAAACAACGGTTACGTCGACCTCGACGGCGATGGAACTGCGGACGTTTTCCTTAGCGATGAGTCCCAGAAGGATGACCTTATAAAGCTCGGAACCGCCCTCGGTGTCTACGAGTCCTTCAGGGTCTACGTTTCCCGTGTTACCAACGTCTTCCCCGTGAACCCCTCCCGCCTCTACGATTACGCCACGAGCCCGCGCAGTGGCCTCAACGGCCTGTCAATCATAACCGCCAACACGACCGACGGCACTGTGAGCGTAGGCCTGTACACGGGTAGCTACTACCCAGGCAGTAACCCCCTCCTCGGGGTGCCGGCCAACCCCAACATTTACGACTCCTACGCCACCTACGGCGGTGGGCTCCTTAGGTCCCTCGTCTTTAGCAACTACTGTTCGCCGGTTTCGGCGGAGTACAACGTCAGCGTTCCCGCAAATGCTCTCGTATGGGACGACTTGACCAACACCTGGAAACCCGTTGGAAACACCTCGACGGTGCCGGTGAAGTTAACCCTCTCGTGCACGCTGGGGACGTGGCACGACGGAGAGCGCATGACCCTTGCAGATTACATAGCCAGCATGTCCTTCGCGTGGGAGATTACGTACTCCCAGGACGGCTTTTCACTGTACCCTGCGAACAAATACTACGTGGGCGTTCTTGATAAGATTAAGGCCGTTGAGTTTAAGCAGGTAAACGATACCACCGTTCAGATTGTCATGTACCAGAACAACGTGCCAATTCCAGGTCAGGAACTTGATAGCCTGGCACTGCTTGTCCCGTATCCCCTCGCTCCCTGGCAGATTTACTACGCCGTTGAAGAGCTCATTCGCAAACCCCCGTACAACGAGCACAAGCTGGATTTGGAGGGCTTTGACCAGCTCAATCCGCAGCATTCTCAGGACCTTCTGAGGGAGCTGGAATCCCTGGCCCGTACTGCCCCGATTCCGGAATACCTGGGGCCCTACGTCTCCAAGGAGGAGGCAGAGGAGAGGTATGCCTCGACCTCCGCCTTTATACTGGAGCACGGACACTCCCTCGTTGGTAACGGGCCCTTCGTCGTTGAGGGCTACGACCCCGACGCCTCACAACTTAGATTGGTTGCATTCAGGAACCCAGGATACCCGTACACGAAGGAGTACTTCCTCGACCAGTACAGCGGGGACGAGGTGAACCCGATAATCCTGAAGGCGAACCTCAGCAGTTCCGTCGTTGACGTTGGCAACTCGACTACAATCTCCTTCTACTGCACGGACGACCATACGCTCAGGGCCGTTAACTTGACGATAGTGCTCCCCAACGGCACCAGCTTTACCACGAACCTCGGGGATTCGCCTGGATTCTACAGCTACGATTACACGGTTCCGTACGTTGGAAAATACACCGCAGTGATAACGGTTGTGGATTCCTCCGGAAACGTGGGGGAGACGTCCTTGGTCTTCTACGGGCAGAGAACCATCGTTGAAAACGTTGTGGTGACCAACGAGACCTCCAATGTGACCGTTGGGGGTGGAGACCTTGAGCTGACGATGGACGTCAACGAGTCTGCCACAACCGGGGCCCTTCTGACGGTCAACGCCACCGTAACGGCAGATGAAAGCGTTCTCAACGAGGAAAACGCCACTTCCTTGGTCGTTGCATCGCCTTCCAACGACACCAACGAGACCGCGCTTGCTCCCGTTAAGTACATCAAGGTCTCCGTGGAATCAAACGACACCACCCAAAACGTCGTTGAGAAGTACACCCTCAAGGTGCGCTACAACGAGAGCGAACTCGGAACGATAGATGAATCCACGCTGAGCCTTTACTACTGGAACGGAAGCACCTGGGTTCGCGTGGCCGACTACGTGAATTCAACCATTCCAAACGGTCCCTTCGTTTACGACGCAGGCGTTAACACCGAGGAGAACTACGTCTGGGCCGTTGTTAATCACTTCAGCCTCTACGTCATTGGCGGCCTCAGCGTACCGAGGATAACCATAACTTCACCCGAGAACGGCACGGTGATTCCCGCCAACGATACCGTTAACGTTACCGTTACGTGGGTCGGGGCGGATAAACTTGGAATAGACCACTATGAGGTCAGGGTAAACAACGGTACGTGGGTCAACGTTGGTCTGTTAACGTCCTACACCCTTGAGAACCTGAGCTTTGGAACGTACGTAATTGAAGTTAAGGCCGTTAACGTAGGCGGAATATCCAACACCACCGGTGTCGTAGTGAACGTCGTCAAATACAGCAGGGAGAACATGAGACGGGCTAGGATTATCAACAGGTTCAGGAACAAGTACAACCACCAGCGCGAGCTCTTTGAGAAACTGTACGGCGAGGCGAAGGAGCTGGGAGTCCCGGACATCCTGCTTGAGGGCCCATTAAGCTTGGCTCGTCTTGCCGAGCACGACTACGAAAGGGCCATACGGCTTGGCTACAGTGTTGATGCCTTGAGCCACATGATACAGGCGTACCTCGAGATTAAAATTGCCACCACCCAGCTCAGAACCCTGGTGGCTCTCTACAAACACTGGGGTTAGCCTCGATTCCCGTCTCTCTTTTATTTATGGCGCCTCGGGTGTTCTTCGACATCTTTTTAACCTCAGCAGAAAACACACCCCTTTAAAAGGGGGTGGTCGGAGTGAGCATTCTCATCAGGAACGGTTACGTTCTCTACGGCGAGACACCTGAGGTCGTTAAAGCGGACGTTCTAATCGAAGGGAACAGAATCGTCGAGGTTAAGAAGGGAATCAACGAGGGCGTCGATACCGTTATAGACGCGACTGGAAGGGTCGTTTCCCCCGGCTTCGTCAACCTGCACACCCACTCGCCGATGGGTCTTCTTCGCGGTCTCGCCGACGATTTACCGCTGATGGAGTGGCTGGAGAAACACATCTGGCCGAGGGAAGCTAAGCTGACGCGCGAGCACATCAAGGTCGGCGCCTACTTGGGAGCTCTTGAAATGATTAAGACCGGCACGACAACTTTCCTCGACATGTACTTCCAGATGGACGCGGTTGCCGAGGCAACCCTTGAGGCGGGCCTTCGCGGGTATCTCTCCTATGGCATGATAGACCTCGGCGACCCCGAGCGGACGGAGAAGGAGATTAAAGAGGTCCTGCGCGAGATGAAGGCCATCGAGGGCCTCAACTCGGAGAGGGTCCACTTCGTCTTCGGGCCCCACGCGCCCTACACCTGTTCCCTTGCCCTCCTGAAGGAGGTCAGGAAGCTCGCGGACGAGCACGGGAAGCTGATAACGATTCACGTGGCAGAGACAATGGCCGAGCTCGGAAAGATTCAGGAGCGCTACGGGAAGAGCCCCGTTGTGCTCCTCGACGAAATCGGCTTCTTCGGGAGCGACGTGATAATAGCGCACGGCGTCTGGCTCGACAGCAGGGACGTTTCAATCCTCGCGAGGAACGGTGTCACGGTCGCCCACAATCCCGGTTCGAACATGAAGCTCGCCAGCGGTGTGATGCCCCTCCAGAGGCTCCTGAACGCTGGAGTTAACGTCGGCCTCGGAACCGATGGAAGCGCGAGCAACAACAACCTCGACATGGTCGAGGAGATGAAGCTTGCCGCTTTACTCCACAAGGTCCACAACCTCGACCCGACGGTTGCAGATGCAAGGACGGTTTTCAAGATGGCGACGGTGAACGGTGCAAAGGCGCTCCGCCTCAACGCCGGCGTCATAAAGCCCGGCTACCTGGCCGATATAGTCATCTTCGACTTCAACAGGCCCCACCTGAGGCCGATACACGACATAGTGAGCCACATCGTTTACTCCGCCAACGGCAACGACGTCGAGACGACGATAGTTGACGGAAAGGTTTTAATGCTCGACCGCGAAGTTCTTACGCTGGATGAGGAGAAAATACTGAACCGGGCGGAGGAGGTGGCGCGTGAACTATCTTGACCTTTTCCTGGGCGTTGCACTGCTCGTTTCCTACGTCCTCCTCTTCTACAACCATCACCTTACTGGCCGAAAGGCGCTCCTCTACTACTCATTAGCCTGGCTGAGCCTCGCCGTTCCGGTCTTCTCCTCGGATAGGGGAGTCTACATCGTTGGCCTAGCCTTTTTCTCGGCCTTTCTGTGGGCAGGCAACGTCGAGGCGATAGACGAATTGACCCTAAACAATGAAACAGCGAGGAGTCTGCTCTACCTTTCGATTCTCCCGGTGCTCATCGTTTTCCTGTTCTATCCTGAACACGAAACGTCAGCCTACGCCCTTCTCGGCCTGTGGATTGTTCTCTCGGCCCTTCTTCTTGGATTCTATGGGGGGAGAACGCTCCTGCCGATGTCGGCCCTTCAGGCTTTCCTCGGCGTCGTCGTGGCTCTCTCAGGATTGATTCCCTTCTTCCGGCTCCGTATCATTCCCGCTTTCCTCGGCGTTGTCCTCGCCTTTGAGTCGGTTAGAACCTTCCTGAGGACGTCTTTCGTCGGGGACTTCTCCATTGGTTCAATCAAGGACGTTGGCCTCGATGAAAAGCCCGGCCTTGTTCTAGTTCCTTCTGCCCCGGAGGACGTTCTCTCCTCCGCCCTCGTGTTCTCCCGGAGTCCGCGGAACGCTCCCAACTGGTTCTGGATAACGACGGTTCACGACGAGCGGGCAATCTCGCCGACAAACCTCCCCAAAATCCTCGACATGGCGGTCAAGTTCATGAGGGAAGCTGGGGAAGCCGGTAAAAAGCCCATCATCGTCATTGACGGCCTCGACTACCTCGTCCTCGAAAACGGCTTCCCCAGCGTCCTCAAGTTCCTGTCGGCGCTCAGGGACTACGCCCTCGTCCACGGCGCCACGGTGTTTATAGTCGGGAGTGACGATTTCCTCTCCGAGAGGGAGAGAAAGCTTTTGAGGAGCATCGTGGGTGAGGGCAATGCTTGAGGTTGTTAAAGGCGACATCACCCGCTTTCCTGCCGAGGCCATTGTAAACGCCGCGAACCGCTACCTCGAGCACGGTGGTGGCGTCGCATACGCCATAGCCAAGGCCGCCGCTGGAGACGCCCGCGAGTACATCAGGATAAGCAAGGAAGCCTTGAGGGAACAGCTTGGAAAGGACTCAATAGAGCACGGCGAGGTCGTTGTAACGCCGGCGATGAGACTTGAACAGTACGGAATCAGGTACGTCATTCACACGGTCGGCCCCTACTGCGGCGGCCGCTGGGACGGGGATAAGAAAGAGAAGCTCAGGAAGGCTATACTGGGGGCGCTCAGGAAGGCCGACGAGCTGGGCGTCAAAAGCATAGCATTCCCAGCGATAAGCGCCGGAATCTACGGCTGTCCGCTTGAGGAAGTTGTTAGAACCTTCAAGGAAACCGTTGAGGAGTTCTTAAGGGAAGCGAGAAGCGTGGAGAAGGTTTACCTGGTGCTTTATTCGGAGGATGCCTACAGGCGAGCGCTAGATGTTCTTTAAGTAGTCGGGGTGAAAAACTTGGAACAACATCTTCGTCTTCTCCTCTTTTTGAGGCTTTTTATGAGGTCCTTTGCCTTCGCTTATTCCCTCTCTCTAACGGTCATGTACAACTTCTGGGATTTTTGGAAAATTGCCTGGCTTTGCTTGGGTGAGCTACGTAGTTGTTATGGCCGCTTGGGAGCTTCTGATGGGTGTAGCCGGCGACCGTCTACCCTTGGGACCTCTTCTAACGGCCTACCTTGCTCTGGCCATTCCCCTTGAATTCCCAAGCGTTTTCCTAGGCGGAATTTATCTTCAAACGGCTCTCCTTTTTCTGCCCTGGGCACTCCTCTGGTACGGCTCTCTGCTTCTCCTCGTGGTGATTCGGGGGAACGACTGAAAACGATTTAATACGTTGGGCCCAACAATCAACGGTGATACCATGAGAATTGAGGACGTTTACGTCTGGGACATCAACGCTAAGTGGCTCGGGATAACCCCTTACCAGCTCATGGAGAACGCCGGCGCCGGCGTCGCGAGAACGATAGAGGAGCGCTTTGGAAAGGGCCTCAGGATTGCGGTATTCTCGGGAACCGGGAACAACGGCGGCGACGGCTTCGTCGCCGCGAGGCATCTTAGCTTCGAGAACGACGTCACGGTTTTTCTGGTGGGCGACGAGGCCAAGATAAGGAGCGAGGAAGCCAAACACAACTGGGAAATCCTGAAGGGCCTTGAATTCGTGAAAATCCGCGTCCTCAAGGATTCCGCATACATAAAAGGGCTTGACCTGAGCGATTACGACGTGATAGTTGACGCCCTCCTCGGAGCGGGCACGAGGGGCGAGCCAAGGGAACCCATACGCTCGGCCATCGAGAAAATCAACGAGTACGTCGGAAAGGCGAAGATAGTCAGCGTCGACCTGCCGAGCGGTTACCCGAGCGACGTCCGCGTTAAAGCAGATTTTGCCGTTACCTTCCAGTGGGACAAGGAGGAGTACGAGGAATTTGAGAGGGTTATAGTGAAGATAGGCTACCCGAGGGAGCTCTACCATCTCGTCGGGCCAGGTGATGCAAAGTTCGCGCTCAGGAAGAGGGGCCAGCACAAGGGGCAGAACGGCAGGCTTTTGGTCATCGGTGGCAGCTCAAGCTATTACGGTGCCCCGTACCTCGCCTCCAAGGGGGCGAGCTACCTCGTCGACCTCGTTTACCTCGCGATGCCTGCTGAACCTGCGAAGAGGATAAGCGACCCCGATTTGATTCTGAGGCCCTTCCCAGGCGAGAACTTCTCGACCGAGCACCTTGATGGCCTGCTCGAGCTGGCCGAGAAAGTAGATGCGGTCGTCATCGGGCCCGGAATAGGTCTCGCTGAGGAAACTAAGGAGTTCGTTAGAGAGTTCGTGAGGCTCTGTGAAAAGCCAATGGTCATCGATGCTGACGGGTTGAAGGCGATAGCCGAGGATTTGGGCGTTCTAAAAGGCAAGACCTTCGTCCTAACGCCCCACGCAGGTGAATTCAGCGTTCTCTTCGGCGTCAAGTCTCCCGAGGGGTTGATTGAGCGGGCCGGGCTGGTGAGGGAAAAGGCCCGCGAAATTGGCGGCGTAATCCTGCTGAAGGGCCCCTACGACGTCATCAGCGACGGAGAAACCTGGAAGTACAACAGGACAGGCAACAGGGGGATGACGACCGGTGGAACGGGCGACGTTCTTGCCGGTCTCGTCGGGGCCTTGCTCGCGCTCGGAAACTCTCCGCTGAGGTCGGCCTCGGTCGGTGCCTTTCTCAACGGTCTCGCCGGCGACATTGTGAAAGAAGAGCTCGGAGAGAACTTCACGGCCCTTGAGCTCGCGAAGCGGATTCCAGAGGCAGTAAAATGGGTGGAGGAGTTCTGAGCCGGGGTGCTGGCATGGCGGGGTCGGGGCTTAACTGGCGTTCTCTCTTCTACTTTCTCTTCGGTTTTCTCCTTGCGTTCAGCCTGCCGACCGGGGCTTTGGCCATCTTAATTGGCCTCCTCTTCGTGAGAATTGAAACGCGTTATGAGTTATTCTTCTCCCTTGGAGGTTTTGTGATTGGAACCCTCGCGGGAACATTCGCCTGGGGAAAGTCGTGGATTTTTGAGGCCCTAAAACAGGGTTATCAAGAGCAGGGAGTTTGGGGCTTTGTTGGAGGGCTTGTGGTTATCCTCGGACTGTCTCTCATCCTGGCACTGCTCCTCTCGCTCCTTAAAGGAAAAAGGTGACGGTGAACCGTCTTAAGTTTCTTAAACCTCTATCAGCTTCTTAACCTTCTCGGCCATCTCACAGAGCTCACAGCTCTGGAGGAAAACGAGCATGTTGAGGAAGTGGAATAGCTCTATTTCACTGAGCTCCACGTTGGCCTCGGAGATTCTCCTAATGAACGGCTGGGAGTTAATCTCGATTTCGTTGAGGATGTCCTTCACGAGTTCCTTCAGTTTTTCCCGGTCCTTAATTCCTATTCCCGCTTTTTCAAGGATTCTTACGAGTCTTTCTGCCTCCACTTGGAGGTACGCCTGTCGGAAGTTCTCCACGCTCTCGTGGGGCTCGGCCTTTATGAGAAAGAGCCTCGCGGTCCTGCCGTAGAGCTTCTCGTTGCCCTCACTGCCCAGCTCTTCCACAAAACCCGCCTTCTCAAGGGCTTTGACGTGCCTGTAAATCGTTGTCCTGTCCTTGCCTATCGCCATGCTGAGCTCCCATATCGTCATTGGCCTCTGCCTGAGGAGCTGGAGTATCTTGAACCTGGTCTCGTCCGATAGAACCTTGACCTTTTCGGGCTGGGTGATTATTATGACTTCCCTCACTCAGTACTCCTCCAGCTTGTCCTGAGGAGTTTCCTCTTCCTCGACTATTCTCCTACCTGCTGCGACCATATCAATGCTGTGCACCACACCGCCGAACTCCTCTATCGTCCTGACTATCTCGTCGTAGTCGAGGTCGTCGCCCATTATCGTTATCTTGACGTTCTCCGTCTCCTTGTCAATCTCGACGAGCGTGATGTTGACTCCCTCGACGCCCTCGAGCTCGCTCAGTCCGAGGGCCAGCTCCGTGACTATCGGCTGGTGGGGCTTGAGCACGTCAAGCACGAGAAGCCTGATTCCCCTCGCCATAGCAATCACTTCTTGAGCAGTTCACCGAGCTTCTTGAGGAGCTCGAGGCTCTCCTCATCGCGTCCCATCCTGGCCATTGCGAGCCAGTCTATGGCGTGGATTATGTCCTCGTTGGAGAATTCCTTGAGCCTCTCCTCGTTGGCCTCAATCTCCTCGGAAATCTCGGTCTTGAACTCGTGCTCCTTCTTGAGGAGCTCGTCCATAACGTTGAGGAGCTCGCCTTCGTCAAACTCGTATCCGAGGGCCTTGAAGATGTCGAGCTTCGTCTTGAGCTTCGAGCGGGCGAAATACCTTAACTCCTCGTCGCCGAGGTAGAGGTTGATGTAGAACGCGTCGGCGGTTCTTCCGTAGTACTTCTCGACGAGGTTGCCCTTCATTTCGGTTCTCTTGACCTCGACGAGGCCCGCTTCCTTAAGCTTCTCGATGTGGTGGTAGACCGTCTGTGGAGTTTTTCCGAGAATTTCGCTGAGCTGTGAAATAGTCATCTCCCTGTTTCGCAGTAGGGCTAATATTTTTCTCCTCGTATCTTCGAGCATCAGCTTTATGACTTCTGGGTCGGTTATAACCTTCACCTTAGACATTATGACCACCCAATCTTAACGCTCCAATGTTTCTTTAAACGCTCAGGCGTTTTAACCTTTTCCGTTCCGGTAGCTTTATATATGTAAAGGGGAACCGCCTTTAAAAAGTCTCCTGGATAAAACGTCCACCCTCGGAAGCCTTAAATAACATCGGCCGAAAAAACTTCGGAGGTGGTTGTATGGGGAGCCTCGACTTCCTGTTTTACCCCAAGAGCGTCGCTGTCATAGGCGCCTCCCACGTGCCCGGGAAGGTTGGAAACGCCATAATGCGCTCAGTGACGCTCCGCTTCAACGGCAAGGTCTACGCGGTCAACGTCAAGGGCGGTGAAATCGAGGTCAACGGAAAGAAGTTCAAGGTCTACCGGAGCATCAAGGAGATTCCCGACGAGATTGACGTCGCGGTCATCGCGGTTCCCGCCAAATTCGTGCCGGACGTTATAGACGAGTGCGGTGAGAAGGGCGTCAAGGGCGCGATAGTCATTTCGGCGGGCTTCAAGGAGGCCGGAAGGGCCGACCTCGAGGAGGAACTCGTGAAGCGCGCCAAGAAGTGGGGCATTCGTGTCGTCGGTCCGAACTGTCTCGGCGTCACGAACCTTGAGAACGGCTTCGACTGTAACTTCAACCCGCCCGAGAGGCAGGCCAGACCGCCCTTCGGAAAGGTCGCCTTCATGAGCCAGAGCGGTGCCTTCGGAGCGGCAATCCTCGACTGGGCGGCCAGAGAGAGGATAGGAATGAGCAAGTTCATCAGCCTCGGCAACATGGCCGACCTCGACGAGAGCGACTTCATGGACTACCTCGGCGACGATGAGAAGACCGGCGTTATAACCGGCTACCTCGAGGGCGTCAAGGACGGAAGGAAGTTCCTCGAAACGGCAAAGCGCGTTACCCTCAAGAAGCCCGTCGTGATTCTCAAGAGCGGAAGGACCGAGGCCGGTGCCAAAGCGGCCGCAAGCCACACCGGTTCCCTCGCGGGTTCCTACGCGATTTACAGGGCGGCCTTTGAGCAGAGCGGTGTTCTGGAAGCGACCACGATGAGACAGCTCTTCAACTACGCGAAGGTCTTGGCAATGCAGAAGCCGGCCAAGGGCGACCGCGTCGCGATAGTCACCAACGGCGGTGGAGCAGGAGTCATGATGAGCGATGGCCTGCTCGAGCGCGGTTTGAAGATGGCGGAGCTTAGCGAGGAGACGCTTAAGAAGTTCGAAGAGGACGTTAAGGCAGGAAAGCTTCCTGCTCACATGTCCTACAAGAACCCGATTGACGTCATAGGCGACGCCCCGTCGAGCAGGTACGAGAGGGCCATGCGCTACGCCCTCGAAGACCCGAACGTCGACGTTCTCGTCGTCATCGCGCTCTTCCAGAGCCCTGCCCTCGACGAGGGAATCATTGACGCTGTCGAGAGAATGAAGGCCTACGGCAAGCCTATTGTCTTCGTCGCCCCCGGTGGAGACTTCCCGCACAAGATGGCGAGGAACATCGAGCAGAAGGGCATTCCGGTCTACGAGACCACAGAGGACGCGGTTGACGCCGTCTACGCCCTTGTCAAGTACGGCGAGTGGCTCAGGGAGAACGGAAAGCTTTGATTTTGTTTCTACTTCCTGATTTTTTGCTTTTGGATACCTAGCGAAAAATTTATTAATATAGGCTGTGATAACACTACCTATGAATAGCGAGATACTGAACTTAAAGGTTGAAGGTCTTCTTGATGTAGAAGATGCTGTAGAGTTCATGGACAGTGATACGATAAAGGTTATGTTTAGAGATATTGAAATTCCCAAGATTAATAAGGATAGTATTCTTGTTGATTATGAATATACATTATTAAAAAGTTTAGAATGGCTCAAAAAGGCAAAACAAGAAGCTGACGGATTTAACAAGTTTTTTTCTTTGTGGGTAGGTTATAATGCTTTTTATAATCATTATCATTTTTACACATCAACTAGAAGGTCTCAGGGGAGTTCAGAGAAAAATAAAATAATTCAGACTGCAAAATTACTAACAATATCCGAAAAACGGGCCATATTATTCAAGCACTTAACTAATATAGAGTATATTCTCAAAGAGAATTATACAATCAAACTAAGGGGAAAAGATGGAGATGTAAAACAAAAGCTTAAGGAATACATTGAGAAATTTAGGAATGACCCGAATGATGACAACATTGAAATAGCATTTGAGTTTCTATTAAAATTGCTATATGGAATCCGAAATAACTTATTCCATGGGAAAAAGTTGTTGTCTGATTATATTCAGGAGAAACTACTAACCAAGGCATACAACATATTGTTAACAATATTTTCTCTAATGCTCATCAAATACCTCATCTGTTACCATTCCCATAATGCCCCATATGAACTTTGTCCTTTCAGAACACAAAGGTAACTCATTGTGTATTTCAATGCTTAGATGTCATAAAAAACTCTAGATAAATTTTCAATATTTCACACTAACAACATTCCTAAACCTCAACCCACGTGAAGTCCCTCGCAACCTCGCCCGAAATCCCGGCTTCCCTGACCTTCTTCTCCAGAACCTCATGGGGGTAGTTGCTGTGGCTTATGTGCGCGAAGACGGTGTAGCCTGCCCCGACCCTCTTAGCAAGCTCTATCGCCTCCCTGACCCCTAGGTGCGAGCCGGGAATGGCTTCCCTATGGGTCATCTCGGCTATGAGCAGGTCGGCCCCTTCCATGAGCTTTATTGCTTTTTCGTCCTTCAGAATCTCCGGCCCGGTGTCGCCGGTTATCGCTATCCTCTTTCCCTTCACCTCGATGACGAAGCCACCGGCCGTTACCGTGTGGGTAACCGAAAAGTGAACTACCCTCATCTTCCCGATTCTCGTCTCCTCCCAGAACTCAAGCTCGTTGTAGGCCCACTCATGCCCCTCCGGGCTTTCCGAGCCGAAAGCCAGCCCTGCAAGGCTTTTCGCAACTTCAAGTGCTTCCCTGTGGGAGTAGAACTCAACGCGTTTGAAGACCTGAAGGTCTGGTAAGCCGAAAACGTGGTCGAAGTGGCCGTGGGTGATGAGAACCCGCTCCACTTTCCTGTTCAGCCTCTCCAGGTGGTAGTGCAGGTCTGGACTCGGGTCGACGAGCGTTTTATCAAAGTAGAGCGAGAACCGCGTTCTCCTTAAGGCAGGGTTGATTCTGGCCCGCGAGCAGTTCTCGCAGGTGCAGAGGGGCTTCGGCGTCCCACTGTATGAACCCGAGCCGAGAATCACGACCTTCATTCCCTCACCCCGCTTTCCTCTCTGCTGATGGCTAACGTTCCGAGGGTTATTAAGGCTAAGCCCGCGAGATGGTAGGGCGTTACACTCTCGCCGAGGAGCGCAATCGAGACGAGAACAGTTAAAGCGGGCGCGGGCGTTAAAATGGCCGTCGCCTTCGAGAGGTTAATCCGCGCTATCGCCAAGTACCAGAGGCTCTGGGTGAGCGCTATTATCAGCCCCTCCGCCAGCGCGAGCTTCGTGAAGGCGAAGCCGGTAATAAAGGCTGGAACGAGGAGGAGAAGCCCGCCGAAGGTGTTCCTCAGCGTCGCTATCGTCACCGGGCTGTAATCGTTTCTCTTCGCCACCGCGTGCCCGAGCTGCCAGAAGATGGGAGTCAGAAGAAGCAGGACGTCGCCCTTCAGGAGCTCCGGCCTCTTTCCCTGCGCGACCACGAGGAAGACGCCCGTGATGAGTGCCAGGGCCGAAACTACCGCCCTTCCGGTTATCCTCTCCCTCAGGAGGAGCCACGAGATGAGGAAGGAGTAGAAGACCTCGAAGCGCGTGAGTATCGCCGAGTTTACAGCGGTGCTCAGCCTCGTTCCGTAGGAGAATAGTGAATATGCCACCGCCGTCGCGAAAAGGCCCGTTAGAAAGGTCTTCCTCAGCTCGGCCGGCCTCTCCCGGATTTCTCTCGCCCGACCGCCGAGCAGTATAACCGGCCAGAGGATTAGCGAGGCTACCAGAGCGGACAGCGAGGCGAAGGCAAATGGATTAACTGGATTGGCTTTGATTACAACCGGCTCGAGGCCGAGCAGGACCAGCACGGTGAAGGCTAACAGCGTCCCCTCGGTTTCGCGGTCCATGAGCGGAGTTGGAAGGTGAGGTTTTTATGGGCTTTTCTTTTTGAGTATTCATTGTTGGTTGCTGATAGTCTCCAGCCACTTGACACGCTTGAAATCCTCGTCAAACGTTGCTATTCTCCTTATTCCGTAGAACTCGCAGGTCGAGACTATCAGGGCATCGGTGGGAAGCAGATAATAGCTTTCCATTGCCCTCTTCGAGTTTTTGACAATCTCTGAGTTGACATCGAGCATACTGAAGAGCGAAAACAGCTCAAAGACGGGCTCAAGCTCGATGTCTGCAAGAACCGACGGCTTTTTCTTGATTTCGTATGATTTTAAGCCTGTCTTAGCTTTCACATAAAAGAATAGAACTTCAGAGGCAACGATTGGATTAATAAACCCCTTAATCCGACCGTCTTCCACGCTCTCAATGAGGGGCTTTGCCAGTTCTACTCCACCGAGATGGTAGATTAGAAATTGGAATCAAAGAAGACGTTTGTCTCACCATTCATCTTCAATCTCCTCGATTATCTCATCGATTTCCCTCTTGCTCATCTTCGCTATCCCAAAGGTTCTCTCGGAAACTCTCGTCGGGACTATCTTAATCCTGACCTCACTCCCCTCGGGAAGGTTGAGCTTTTTCTTGGGCTTCAGGACGCCGTTCTCATAAACGGCCTCAACAACCACTTCCATTCTCCCACCATACGGAGTTCCATCATTTTGACTTTAACCTTTTCTTTCCAAAAACTTTAAATTCTCTCTTCCCTTTCTCTTCCCATGCTCGGTGGTCGTTTTTGGCTTTGGTGAGGTCCTTCTCTTCTGCACCGCCTTAGCCACGAGCTTCGTTTCCACTGGAAATGGAGGTGCTTTGAATGGACGAGTTTAAGGTTACCCCCTGGGACGTTGAAGGTTTAGTTGACTACGACAAGCTGATAGAGCAGTTCGGAACCAGCCCGCTGACTGACGAGTTGCTTGAGAAGACGGCAAGGCTCACGAAGAGCGAACTGCCGATATACTTCCGCAGGCGCTTCTTCTTCTCCCACAGGGACTACGATAAAATCTTGGCCGACTACGAGAGCGGAAGGGGCTTCTTCCTGTACACGGGAAGAGGCCCGAGCGGGCCGATGCACATAGGCCACATAATCCCCTTCTACGCCACCAAGTGGCTCCAGGAGAAGTTTGGCGTCAACCTCTACATACAGATAACCGACGACGAGAAGTTCCTCTTCAAGAACCTCACCCTGGATGAAACCAAGCGCTGGGCCTACGAGAACATACTCGACATCATAGCGGTTGGCTTCGACCCCGACAAGACCTTCATCTTCCAGGACAGCGAGTTCACTAAGATTTACGAGATGGCCCTCCCGATAGCGAAGAAGATAAACTACTCGATGGCCAAAGCGGTCTTCGGCTTCAACGAGCAGAGCAAGATTGGAATGATTTTCTACCCGGCCATACAGGCCGCACCGACCTTCTTCGAGAAGAAGCGCTGTTTAATTCCCGCTGCCATAGACCAGGACCCCTACTGGAGGCTCCAGCGCGACTTCGCCGAGAGCCTCGGCTACTACAAGACCGCCGCTTTGCACTCGAAGTTCGTTCCGCCGCTTACCGGCCTCGAGGGCAAGATGAGCGCGTCCAAACCTGAAACCGCCGTCTATCTCACCGACGACCCCGAAGAAGCTGGAAAGAAAATCTGGAAGTTCGCCTTAACTGGTGGTCAGCCGACGCTCAAAGAGCAGAGGGAGAAGGGAGGAAACCCTGAGAAGTGCGTCGTCTTCAAGTGGCTGGAGATTTTCTTCGAGGAGGACGACAAGAAGCTCATGGAGCGCTACCACGCGTGTAAAGCTGGCGAACTGACCTGTGGAGAGTGCAAGCGCTATCTAATCAAGAAGGTTCAGGAGTTCCTGAAGGAGCACCAGAAGAAGAGGAAGGAGGCCGAGAAGAAGGTGGAGAAGTTCAAGTACACCGGCGAGCTTGCTCGTGAGCAGTGGGAGAAGGCGATTCCGGAGCCGTTGAAGAAGTGAAATCAGGGGCGGCCTGGAAGGCCGTTCCTTATCTTTCTAAGTTCCTGGTAAACCCTCCTTGCGAGTTCAACCTCTCCGCGGGTTCTTTCCATTATGCTCTGGTATTCTTCCTCATCGTAAAGTTCCCACACGGTTGTGCCGCTCGGTTTTCTTTCTCCGTCTCCAAAAAGGTTCTTGACGGCCCAGTTCTGGGACACAGGGGAGAGCACTTTTCTGTCTTTGTTCTCTGGAATCAGCGGGGCTGAGGCGACGCTGAGGTCGAAGTGCCTGAGTTTAAAGTAGGTGTCGTAGAGCCTCTCCGGCTCTGCTATCCTGTGAACCAAGCTCTTGATGAAGAGCACGGGGACATCGAGGCGCGTTATCCCAAAGCCTGCCACCATAGGTTCCGTTAACCTGGGGCCTCCACCCAGCAGTTCCCACCGTGTCCAGCTCTCCCTGAAGTAGAGATAGATTTTCTCCAAGAGGTTCTTCTCTTGTTCCATCGTGTCCCTGCCTTCCATGTCCCATATCCAGAACTCCTCCTTTTCCTCCAGCTTATCCTCTATGGGGAAGTACCTCTGGAAGACGCCCCCGATGACGAAGCTTCCATCCAGGTATGGGTTAGCCTTCAGTCCGGGTCGGTTTCTGTACTCTTTGGGGACGTAGTACTCGATGTCGAAGAAGATTACGTGGGTGACCTCGCGTTTAAACTTCATCTTAGGAACCCCCTACTTTGCAACGTAAAATGAAAAGGTGTAGGTCATTTCTTCGAGTTCCTCGAGGCGGCGCTCATGGCTCTGGACTTGAAGCCTCCGTCAGCTTTGATGGCCCTACCGCTATCTACTGCGCTCTGGATTCTCCTCGCGGCTTCCCAGGTCATGGGTTTGGAGCCCTTCTTTCCCATCGTATCACCTCCGTGGTGTTGTCAATAGTTATCCCACAATTTACTTTATAACGACGTATTCTCAAAAAGAAACACTTTTTTGTGAATATCCTCCATCTATGTACTGGTGGCTTAGGTGGGAAGGCCAGCAAAAATTGACAAGTTTAAAGTCGCTGAAGAGATAATTGAACTTGCAAGTAAGAACGAGGAGCTTACAATTTACAACCTCACCAAAAAACTTAGGGAGATATCCCAAAAGAACAACGACCCAACTCTTGATGTGCGAACTGAATCCGTTCGGCGAGTTCTACAAGAACTTGTGCGTTTGAAAATCTTGGCTGTATGTGGGAATTCTCGGGGAGAGAGTAAAGAAAAGAAGCCCTACAAACTCCTGTGGAATCCCGAAAAAGCCAAGGAAATTATCAAGTGCTGGAAAGAGTTTTACTCTCTAAGTGAAAAACTCAATATTTTGAAACATCTCGCTGATTATACGGAAGAAAATCTTGAGTTCTCGGGACTAGTTTACAAGTTCTGCCCCTACTTCGTTCTTCTTGGGATTGATTGGATAGAATGGCTTTTGGGCTTTCTTGGGAAGTTCGATTGGAAGACTTTCATTGACAAGGCTGTACCTCTGTATGGTGCTGTGTTTTCACTTAGGCATGACCAAGAGCTTAAAGTTCTTAATGATGATTACATTGGCGGAGAGTTTTTTGTTGTTTCAGGCGAGAATTCATGCAGGTTCTTTGAAGAGGCACGCTGGGTTGAATATGTAGCTCGTAGAAAAGCAAAGATGGAAATTGAAAACAAGCTTTTGGAGATGTTCTATGATGGGAAGGAGTTTCAGTGTTTGAGCGTTCACTATGGGGATGGTGCAGAAACGCTCTCAACTTATCTCTTTGGAGTTAGGTATTTTATCAAGGATTCAAGACTTGTTGTTTTTGATTTCTCCCCAAATCCATTTTTGAGGGGAATTGATGAGCACAACATCAAGAGAGCATTTGAACTCCTGCTTGAAAATCTCCAAGAAAAATACCCCGCAGTGGAAATTATTCAAATCAGAACAGTGTCCCAGGCAATGTCAAATTTTCTGGTTTTTCATGGGTTTAAAGAACGGGAACGATTGTACTTGTACACAAAGACTGAAAAATCGCCACATGGCTCAAGATTTGTTGTGGAACTATCCAACGAACCCCCTGTTTCAAGTGAGATGGAGTGGATAGAGTGGATAATTAGAGTTTTTGAAAAGAAAGTGAAGTCTTGAGTTTAATCCCAGAACCCCCACTCCTCCTCGAACTCGCTCCTTTCCCTCTTTTCCACGTTCCCTTCTTTCTTCAGCTCAACCTGAAATTCAGCCTTCTCAACGACGTCCCTCGCGAGCGGAACGTCCAGCACCGCCTTGAGCTCAAACGCTCCGTGGCCGAGCACGGCGGTGTCCCTCCAGAGGGCCTTGACGAGCGACATGGGACTTACGGTCTTGTAGTTGGCGAAGACTACAGTTTTCTCCTCGGGGATGGGTGAAAACGTGAAGTCGAAGCTCTGTCCTTCGGCTATCCTCTTCCAGACCTTTCCCGAGCCGACTTCGATTCTCACCTTCCTCGCCTTCGACAGCTCGGCCTGCACGTTTCCTCTTAGCTCCTTTCCTTCTCCCCGGAACGTCACCGTCGCGACGTCGCTCCCCTTACTCAGGGTAAGGCTTCCCGAGCCGGTAACCTCCCCTTCGTCCGTGAAGAAAATCAAGAGGGCGTCCCTGTAGGGCCCGCTGAGGATTCTTACCGCTGGTGCCTCAACTCTACCCGTTCCGTCGCGGAGCACCTGGACTCTGAAGGGCTCGTCCGGAAACTCCACGAACGTGCCAGTTTTCCTCTCCCTGGCCTCAAAGCTCCTCCTGACGTTGTAGCTCCTGCTCCGCCCGGTGCTCGTCCAGTAGCCGTCGAGGGTTACTCTGCCCGTCTCGTATTCGAGCTCCTCTGGAAGCGTAACTCCGCTCTCCGACACCTCAGAATTTTCGAAGAGGGCCGAGGCCTTTTTGTTGCCGGTGAAGACGCTCGTTCCCTTCGCGAGGGCGAGGAGTATGAACAGAACCGGCATGGCCAGAAAGAGGAGGGCGAACCACATCGGCGCGAAGCTCAGCATTCCGATGGCAATCCAGATGAAAACGACCTCAAACACCACAACCGCGAAGACCGCGAGCGTTCCGCTCTCCCTCACGAGGACCTTTCGCAACACCACCACCGCTCAATCTTTGGCGGTTCCTCTTATTACTTTTGCCTATCGTATGGCAATGTTTAATTCGCCTCCCTGGAACTCCAAACGGTGATGGCATGGTCCGGTTGCCCTACATGGACGGCTTCTATGAGTTGCGCCCGAGCAAAATAATAGCCCTCGCCAAGAACTACGCCGAGCACGCGAGGGAGATGGAGAGCGACGTTCCGGAGAAACCGGTCTTCTTCCTCAAGCCTCCGAGTGCGCTCATCGGTCCCGGCGAGCCGATAATTCTGCCCAGGATGAGCAAGAGGGTTGACCACGAGGTCGAGTTGGCAGTTATAATCGGGAAGCGCGCGAAGAGAGTTCCGGCGAAGAAAGCCTTTGATTACGTCCTCGGCTACACGATACTGCTCGACATTACAGCGAGAGACCTTCAGGCCGAGGCGAGGGAAAAGGGCCTTCCCTGGACGATTGCGAAGGGCTTCGACACGTTCGCGCCAGTCGGCCCGAGGGTCGTGGATAAGCGCGAGCTAAAGATAGACGACCTCGAAATCGGCCTGAAGGTGAACGGCGAACTTAGGCAACTCGGGCGGACGAGCGAGATGGTTTTCAAGGTTCCCGAGCTCATAGAGTACATAAGCTCCGTTATGACGCTCGAACCGGGGGACATAATAGCAACCGGCACTCCCGCAGGAGTCGGTCCACTGAGGCACGGGGATAAAGTTGAGGCCTGGATTGAGGGCATCGGAAGGGTCGAGTTCGACGTCCTGAGCGAGGACGCGATTCTGTGCTGATTTCACTTTTTATCCACCAGCTTAACGGAAATCCACTGCATCCCATTCTCCTCGTTCTTGATGACGAGGAGATAATCCCCATCTGGAATTCTGACGTCGTTGAGCTCAACAGCTTTAACGTGCTCCCAGGCTCTGTAATAGCTGAAGGGCTCGCCTTTTTTGAGCCTCTTGAAGTCCTCCTTCGTCAGGATGTAGACGCTTACCTCGCCGTCGGCCTTCACGTAGCCGTTCAGCGTCGAGTTCCCGATGAGCCGGTACTCCCGATAATCTTCGAGGTTGGTCTTCCACTGGTAGTTGAAGTTGTAGTAGTTGAAAGAGTAGTATACCACCCCCGCGAGGGTCACCATAAGGACCGCGAGGCCAAAAACGAGTGACCTGACCTTCATCTGACCACCTGAAAAAGTAGGAAAAATCCGCTTAAAAGTTTTACTCAATCACGTAGGTGTGCACCATCAGCCCGCCGTGGCCTATGAGGCGGTGGTGCTTAATTTCGAAGCCGTTCTCCTCTATTGCCCTCTCTATCGCCCTCTTCTCCGTCGTTATGAAGACCCCACGCTTTTCAAGGACCTTCGCAAGCTCGCCAAAGAAGTCCATGTAAAGCTTTGGAATGGCGCTTTTGCGGCCGATTTTGAGGCCGTAGGGCAGATTGCTGACCGCGAAGTCCACGCTCTCGACGTGTTCGCTCAGCCTCGTCGCATCGCCGAGAACGAACTCTATCCTATCCAAAACCCCCGCAGAGAGGGCGTTCATCTTGGCGCCGTCCAGGTGCTTCCTGAACTTCTCGAGGCCGATTATCCGTCCCTCGTAACCCCTTAGGGCCAGCTCTATCGGAATCGTCCCGCTGCCGCAGAAGGGGTCTATGAAGGGCCCGCCGTCCGGTTCTGCCAGCTCAATCAGCGCGTTCGCTATGCTGGCCTTCAGGTGAGCTGGATGGTCGTAAACCCTCCACGGCCTCTTGTGGAGCGAGCTGTCGCCGGTCGTGTCAATCCCGAGGAGGAAGACCTCACCAATCAGCTCGGCCCTGAATATAACCGCCGGGTGGTCGAGGTTCACTCTTGGACTTCCAAAGCGCTCTAAACGCTCGAATATTGCTTTTCCAACGGTTTTCGCGATATCAACGCTCGTAATCTTGTGCTCGCCTTTGCGGAAACTCCTTACCGCGAAGCTCTCGCTGACCTTAACATACCTTTCCAC
Source organism: Thermococcus sp. 9N3 (assembly GCF_012027685.1). Classification (NCBI taxonomy): domain Archaea; kingdom Methanobacteriati; phylum Methanobacteriota; class Thermococci; order Thermococcales; family Thermococcaceae; genus Thermococcus; species Thermococcus sp. 9N3. Next base: position 309,098 of record NZ_SNUV01000002.1, on the reverse strand, counting down.
AGGAAGCGAAGCCACGAACCCTTCAATCCTCTTCAAAGCTCTCTCCGGCTCCTCATCAGCTATCCCCTCGAAGCGCTCGCTCGCTATCTCTACTATAACCCTGTGGAGAAGCCTCGAACGTTCGTTCAGATAGGTCGAAACGCTCAGCTCCCTCTTCCGTCCCTTCTCGTCGGTGTAAAACGCTTTATCGACCTCTACCAAGACCCTTCCCTCGACGCCGAGGGGCTTTTCCTCCACCCGAAACGGAACTCCAAGGTTGGAGAGGAGCATCTCAACCTCGGCCCTCGCGAAGTCCTCTATTCCCCGCGATGTCGTCAGGATTAGCCTCATACCCATCACTCCAGTATCGCTATAACGCCCTTCCACTTCTTCCCGAAGCACTCGCTCGCGATGACGCTCTTCCCTGTCAGCTCCTCGAGGAACTTCAAAGCAGAGTCGCACTTCTTGAAGCCCGTCGCTATGCCGACGGTTATTCCCTCTATCTCCCTTACTCCTGCTCTCTTCTGGTTGTCGAGCTTCTCTCTCAGCTCATCCTCATAGCGCCAGAGGATTCTCCTCGGGTCGAGGAGGAGTTCCCTCTCAACGCCCTCGAGGACATCTTTGAAGTTCCAGATGAAGTCTTGGCTCTTCTCCTCCTCGCTCGCGAACAGCGTGAAGCGACCTGTCTGCCACTCGCGGAGGAGCCATCTCGCAGTTTCTTCCAAGTCAACCTCTCCGCCGGCCTTTATGAGGCCCCTCTTTTCCCCTATCCGCCTGAGGATTTCCTCCTCGCTCTCGAACTCCTCGATGCCGAACTTCTCGGTTATGGCTTCCCTCCTCGTCTCGAGGATTCTGGAGATTAGCTTTAAGGCCGGCCTGACGGGTTCCTCAATCTTATCCGCTGGGAACCCCCCTTTAATGACCAGCTCGTCGAAGTCGTCTATCGGAACGACTCCGGGGCTGTCGAGAAGCCAGAGCTTCTTGCTGAGCCTTATCAGCTGCTTCCCCTTGGTGTAGCCAGGTATCGGGGCTGTTCCGACGGCCCTTTTTCCTTTCAGGGTGTTGATTATCGTGCTCTTGCCGACGTTGGGATAGCCTATGAGGGCCACCTTAACTTTCTCCTTCTCGTCCAGGAGGGGCTTTGCGAGCTTTTTGAGTTCCCTCCTCAGGATTCCGGTTCCCTTCCTCCCCCTCGCGGATATGAAGACTACCGGTATCTCGCTCTTCCGCTTGTACTCCTCGGCCCACTCCTTCGGCACCAAATCGGCCTTGTTCATCACTATGAGTAGCGGTTTGCCCTCCTCCTGTACGAGCCTTTCAAGCTTCCTGTTGCGCGTTCCTATCGGGTCTCTCGCATCGACTACCTCGACTATCACGTCGGCCTCGTCTATAACTTCCCTAACGACCTTCCAGGCTTTCCTCTGCTTCATCTTTAACCACCGTTATCTCGAAGATTACAGTTCCTCCGTCGGTGTACGGCGGTCCCGGGTCGAGGCACTGAACGTAGGCTTTCTCTCCCCTTCCGAGGCCTAGCTCGCTCGGTTTAATACCCTTTCGCAGGGCCACTATGTAGGGCAGTAGCGACGCGAAGGCGTGGGTGCAAATTGCATCGGTCTCGTCCAGTTTTATCGTTGGGCCTTCTACAACGATTCTGTCACCTTCTTTGAAGACAGGGCACTTTCCTCTCACTTCTTTGACAACTATTTCCAACCGTTCCACGTTCTCACCGAAACTTAAATAAGGATTAATGCTCAAAAACTATTCGAGACCTTAATGGCTTAGCGATAACTATGATGGTGGTGCTCAAAGTGGCAGAGGATATTGAAGCGAAAATACGTCGTCTGAGGGAGCTCGGGAAGGTAACGGCCGAGCCCGAGACTCCCCCGGTTAAACCACCGACGGCTTCGGCGAAGAAGCCACCGCGCAGACCGCGCTCCATCAGTAGCATTCGTGAGAGGGAGAGGCGCAAGAGGATTCTGATTGGTGCGTCAATTTTAATCATAATCATCCTAATTATCTCAATCGGCGTTTATTCCTACATGCAGAGCCGGAGCGCAAACGAGCTGAAGGACCTTCGTACCAAGAAGGTCAACGAGGTCAACTACTACTTCTCACACTACAACTTCTCCAACAAGGACTGTGCCCAGAAAGCCGTTCAGGTCAGAAACCTCGTTCTCCAGAAGATTCAGAGCGCCAACAGCGTCGATGAGCTGAAGGAGATAAACGTTAAGGCCTATTTTGACAAGGCGGTTCAGGTTTATCAGGAGTGCGTCAAAGAGCAGGAAAGGATAGCCTATGAGAAACAGCTTAACCAGACCAAGCAGGCTAAGATTCAGGCCATTGAGGTTGCGTTCCAGCCGCTCCTCTCGATGCCCCTCCCCGACAGTCTCAGGACCAAGGTCGTCTCCGCCATGAAGACCCTTGAGAGCCAGGTCATGAGCGCCAAGACCATTGAGGAGGTTAACTCCATAAACCCCGATTCATACCTTCTCTCGCTCTGGAGGGACTACTACTTCTGGAAGATTGACAACATTCCGGGCAACGATGTTATCCTTGAGAAGGAGGGCACCAAACAGTTCCTATCCAAGGCGGAAGCTAAATCCCTCCTGAGTGCTATCACGAGCTACACCGAGTTGCTCCAGTACAAGGTTTACAAGGTTCAGTACGTTGAGATTGCCCTCGTTCTGCCCAGGGACAGGATTACCGGTGGCTTCATCCAGCCGGGCGACGCCGTGATGTTCTTCGCTAAGAACGGCACCAAGGGTTCTTACCGCGAGATAGTTAACCAGGGCTACGTTGAACTCGTCCTCCTTCCGACAAACGCCGGTCAGATTTCGGTCAGCGAATCCCAGAGCCAGAGCAGTTCAACCAGCTCCTCCACCTCGACCACCTACAACGAGAACCATGCGTCAACATACAATCCGGGCGACTTCCAGTACTCCAACGGCACCACCGTCTCGGACACGTACTCAAACTCCCAGAGCGCCAGCCAGAGCTCCTCCGCCAGCTACTCCTACAGCGTTAACCTCGCGGAGATACTGAAGGCAATAGCCGCCGGAAAGATACAGGCCAGCGACCAGGCGAAGGAGGCCCTTCAGAGCTACGGATGGAAGGTCATAGACCTCGAACAGTCCTCGGACATGCTGGTGCTCCCGCCCAACACCGAGTTCCTCGTAATCGTTAAGGTTCCGTCAATCTTCGTCCCGGACATACTCCAGAACCAGCAGTACCTCTACGTGGCAAAGGTTTCAACGTGAGGTGGTGCCCATGAGGAGACTCCTTTCACTTCTTTTGCTTTTCACCCTGTTATTCTCGCTTCCCGCATTTTCCCTAGCCCAAGATTACACCCTCCCCGGCACGCTCCCTGGGGGAATGAGTTACAATAACATAGGCCTCCTCGGTGAAATAATGGTTGATTTCAACGTCACCCTCGTTAACACTGCCCCCTATCCCAAGTACGTCCTCGTTAACCCCAGGTATGACTTCAGGGTTCTCCGCGGAAACGGAAGTGAGTACCTCTACAACTACAGAACGGCCACCGGTGAGCTTCAGGGTGCGGTTTCAAGGGAGCTCCTCTCCAAATCCGTCAACTACCTTGTTGGCTTCTGGCTCGCACCCTACGAGACCGTCGTGGTCAATTTCAGGATAACCGAGAACTCCTCCTACCTTGTTCCACTCCTCGATTTCAACTCGCCCTGCGGCGACGCGGGCAGGCTCACCAAGCTCACCTACGAAAACGGCACTCTCGTCAGCGCGGTTCTCGACAACAACGGTGGCCTTGATAGTCTCGTCTGCGGCTCGGTTTATCCCCGGCTCATAAACAGGCCCACTTTCCTGAGCGTTCGCTCGATGTTTCCCATCCTCGACAGAAACGTGAAGGTGCTCAAATACGAGGGTCTCGTTGACTTCAGGATTACCAACGTTCCCAACTTCAACAGCAAGGACAAGCTGTTCCACGTCTTCTTCGCGGTTGCCCAGCCGGTTATATTCCTCGATGGCGAAACCTACGACTACACTCCCAACTACACCATGACCTACCAGGAGTACCTTCAGAGGTTCGTCTGGGGCTACTCCGGCGTTAATGGGCCGGCGAAGAGAGCAGTTAACGTTACAATGCCGGAGAACAACCTCTTTAAACTCACCGACACCCTTATCTCTGGCGTTAGGGTGGGTTCACCAGTTAGTGTTGATAGGAAGCCTTATAACGGCCCTGACTTCCCGGTGTGGGTAGTCTTCATGGGTGACAGGATTGATATAACCTATCGCGTGAGCTGGAATAACAACTCCGGACGGTGAGAGTTCGTGTTCGGTGAGAAAAAGAAGAAGGGGGAGGGGTTCTCCTGGATAGACGAGATACTCTCCGGCAGCGAGGACCCCCTTGAGAAGGTTCTCAAGAAGAAAGAGGAAGAGCCACCCCTCCCGTTTTCATCTTCCGGTGGAGGCCTTGAGGACATACTTGGGGGTGTTTCAAAGGATAAGCCGAAAGAGGGGCCAAAGGAGACCGGTGCTGACCTTTTAAGCTCCATACTCGGGGGAAAGGAAGAGGCTCCAGCACAGAAGCGGGAGCAGTCAACACCCGAAACTGGTGCCGACCTGCTGAGTTCTCTCTTGGGAGGCTCCTCGACTCCCCAGCCGAAACCGAAGCCCAAGCCAGTTGAATCAAAAGTCTCACGTTCACCCCCACTCCCCGCGCCGAAGGGTAGCGAGACCGGTGCCGATTTCCTGAGCGAGATTCTTTCAAAACCTGAACCTACTCCAGCTTCCCCGGCTAGGAGCGTTCCCCAGCCTGCTAGGAAGCCCTCCGCTAATATACAGGACATCCTTGGAGCATCCGCCCCAGAAGAGCCCTCCTTTGCCGGCAGGGGTGAAGTCTTGGATGCATATGGCAACGTCCGTATAATCAAGGTCAAGGGTGAGCCTGTTCCAATCTACGAGGTCCGCTTCCCCAAGCTCAGCAGGGAGGAGCAGCAGCTCTTCAAGCGCATTAAGGAGAGGGCCATAACCGAGATTCAGATAGACCCAACGGCGATACCCAACCCAGAGGAGCGCAGGAAAGTCTTCCTCAACGCGGTAAAGAAGATGATTAAGGAGGAGGCCCCTCACTACTCCGAAGGAAGAATTGAAGTCTTGGCCGACATGATAGTCCAGCAGATGATAGGCTACGGCAAGCTCGACCCGCTCGTCAGGGACGACAACCTTGAGGAAATTATGGTCATAGGAACGGGAAGGCCAGTCTACGTCTGGCACAGGCGCTTCAACATGTGTAAGACCAACATCACGTTTCCCGAGGAGAAGGAGATACTCAACATCATCGAGAGGATAGCGAGGGAAGTCGGCAGGAGGATTGACCAGCAGAGCCCGCTCCTCGACGCCCGTCTTCCGGACGGAAGCCGTGTTAACGCGACGATTCCGCCGATAAGCCTCGACGGTCCGACGATAACCATACGTAAGTTCAAGAAGGACCCGCTCACCATAATCGACCTCATCAAGTACGGAACCATAAACTCAGAGATAGCGGCTTTGTTCTGGGTTTTCGTTGACGGTCTCGGCGTTAAACCGGCCAACGTTCTCGTCGCTGGGGGAACCGGTTCCGGAAAGACGACGATGCTGAACTCCCTTGGAATGTTCATCCCACCGAGCGAGCGCGTCATAAGCATAGAGGATACCGCCGAGCTCCAGCTCCCGGTGGAGCACTGGATAAGGCTTGAGACGAGGCCACCGAACCTCGAGGGCAAGGGAGAGGTCACCATGGACGACCTCGTCAAGAACACCCTCCGTATGCGTCCCGACAGAATCATCGTCGGTGAGGTTCGTGGTCCCGAGGCAAGGACGATGTTCACAGCCATGAACACGGGCCATAATGGAGCCCTCTACGATTTCTCAGTTATCCAGCTCTCGGACGGTCGCTTCGTCCTAATCGGAGACCTGCTAGAGGAACTCTTTAGGAAATACTCCGACAGGATTGAAACCTATAAGGATTTGGAGTATGTGGTTCTCGACGAGGAAGACAGGTTCGAGGTTGTGAGCGTTGGTCCAGACCTCAAGGCAGGAAAGCACGTCGTTTCGAGGGTCTGGAGGAGGAAGGTTAGAGAAGGGGAGAAACTCATCCGCGTGAGAACGCGGACGGGCAACGAGGTGATACTCACCAAGACCCATCCGTTCTTCGTGTTCTCCGACGGCGACGTGGTGAGAAAGGAAGCGGAGAAGCTCAAACCCGGTGACAGAGTGGCAGTGATGAGGAAGCCCCCAAGGCCGCCGCAGAGGAGAGCAATCATCAACCCCGAGGTTTACGCGGGGATAAGCGACTACTACCTAGTCCCCAACGGAAACGGCCTCGTAAAGGTTCCGAACGATGGCATTCCTCCCGAGATGGCGCAGTATCTACTCTCAATCAACTCGAAGCCCGTGAAGCTCGTCCGCGAGGTGAACGAGAGCCTTTCCTACGCCGTTGGAGTCCTCCTTGGAGACGGCTACATATCCTCGGACGGCTACTACATTTCGGCCACCTTCGACGATGAATCCTACATGAAAGCCTTCACCTCTGCCATCTCAGAGTTCCTTCCCGAGAGCGAGCCGCAGATAAAGCGTGAACCCGCTTACACGGTGGTAACCTACGGCTCAAGGCCCTTCGCCGAGTTCCTCCACAGGGCCTTCGGGATACCCAAGGGGCGCAAGGAGGGCCTCGACGTTCCGGATTTGGTTCTCTCGAACGACGACCTGCTGAGGCACTTCATAGCGGGTCTCTTCGATGCCGATGCATACATAGACGAGAACGGCCCGGCGGTTGTCCTGACAACAAGGAGCGAGAACCTCGCGAGAAAGGTCTGGTACGCCCTCCAGAGGCTTGGAATAATAAGCACCGTCTCCCGCGTGAGGAACAGGGGCTACAAGGAGGGCGTAATATTCAGGGTCACGGTCAGGGGAGTTGAAGACCTGGTTAAATTCCACCGCTCAATACCGCTCAGGCACTCAAGGAAGAGGGGGAAGCTTGAGGAGCTCATCAGAAAGTACCGCTCCCACCGCGGAAAGAGAACCGACCGCGTTCCGATTTCGCCGGCGATGCTCGAACCCCTCAGGAGAAGGCTTAACCTCACGGTTTCGGAGCTTTCGAAGCTCGCCTCAAGCTATGCCGGCGAGAAGGTCTCGGAGAGCCTCATAAGGCACGTTGAGAAGGGAAGGATGAAGGAAATCAGGCGCTCCGCGCTCAGGGGCATAGCGCTCGCCCTCCAGCAGGTTGCGAGCGACCTGGGGGATGAAGAGACCTGGGTTCAGGCGAAGAGGCTTGAGCTCATCGCCGATGGAGACGTCTACTGGGACGAGGTTGTGAGCGTTGAAGAAGTCGAGCCCAAGGAGCTGGGCATAGAGTACCTCTACGACCTGACCGTTGAGGAGGACCACAACTACGTCGCCAACGGAATCCTTGTGTCGAACTGTATGGGAACAATCCACGCAAACAGCGCCCGTGAGACGATAGTCAGGCTGGAGAGTCCGCCGATGAACGTCCCGAGGATTATGATTCCTGCCCTTGATATAATCATCATGCAGGTCCGCTTCCACAGCAGGAAGAAGGGAACCATAAGGCGCGTTACGGAGATAGCGGAGGTTTCGGGAATAGAGGGTGAGAGCATACAGCTCAACAAGCTCTACAAATACGACCCGGCCAAGGATGAACTCGTTCCTACAGGAGTTCCGAGCAGAACCCTTAACACCCTTGCCCACCATACAGGAATGAGCATGAAGGAGATAGAGCTTGAGATTGAGAAGCGCAAGATAATCCTTGAATGGATGATTGAGAACGGCATCAGAAGCATAGACAAAGTCGGCTACTACATCAGGCAGTTCTACATTGATGAGGAAGGTCTGATGAAGAAGATAGCCTCTGAGAGTAGCATTGAAACCAGCAAGCAGATTCAACGGATGATGTGAGGTGTTACCATGGGGCTCATAGAATTCCTTGAGAGGTTGGGTGGCAAGACGATAGAAATTACCGAGAAGCCCCTCCGTCGCGTTCCCCAGGGCAGGTCAATCCAGGAAAGACTTCGTGCCCTCAAGGAGCTCCAGAAGGAGATAGAGCAGGAAAAGATGCAGAGCGAACAGGAACGTCTGGTTGAAGAACTCATAGAGTGGCGTAAGGAGGAGATAAGCAAGCCATTCTCCGAGAGACTCGCCGAGACGATACTCAAGTACTTCAGGGGCCCCGTTGAGTCCCTCACGAACTCCATCAAGGGCCTCGACCAGGACCTGTACAGAGCGAGCATCTTCATGCCCAAGGAGAAGTACGTAGCCTATATGCTCGGCGTCGCCATGATATCAGGGTTCTTCGGTTTCGTGTTCGCGTACCTCCTCTACATGCCCATAGACACTTCAATACTCATAGGGCTCCTCGGATTCCTAGGCGGGTTCTTTTACATGAGGCAGTACCCCAAGATGGTGTGGAAGAAGCGCGTAACCGAAGTTGAGAGGACGATGCCCTACGCTCTGAGGCACATGGCGTCCCTCCTCAGCGCCGGTGTTGGTATAGCGGAGGCGATACTGTCGGTTGCGAAGGCGGATTACGGGGTTCTCTCAGAGGAGTTCGAGCTAATCCTAAGGGACATGAGGACAGGTTCCTCCTTCGAAGACGCCCTCACCAAGTTCGAGGAGAAAATGGCCTCGGAGAACATAAGCAGGGTCGTTAAGCAGATTTTGAGGGCCGTCAAGTTCGGTGGAAACCTTGCGGAGATACTCTACAAGCTCGCCGAGGACTTCTCGTTCGAGTACAGGATGAAGCTCGTTGAGTACGTTCAGAAGGTCAACGGTATAGCGTTCATCTACATGTTCATGACCATCGTCATGCCGACGATGTTCGTCGTGGGTGTCCTTGCGGGTTCAGTTATGGCCCAGCAACTGATATTTGACATTCAGACCCTCGCGATTATCCTAATCCTAGCCTTCCCGGCGATGTCCCTGATTATCATCAACATGATTAAGAAGGCTGAACCGAGGTGAGAGTGTTGGCCAGTAAGGGAATTTCATCGCTCCTCGTTGCGCTGGTTGAGAAAATAATCCCCGAGAAACACCTCAAGCGCTATGAACTCTACATTTATTCAGCCGGTATAAACTTCCTCGCGGCGGAATACCTAGTGGTCTCCTTCCTTATAGGCGTTATCGCTGGGCTCCTCGTTTCCCTCTTGAGCAACGGGCTCTACGGTCTCGTTGCTTTCGTTGGTGGCTTCCTCGGCATGGCGTTCGTCTATCCTTACTGGAGGATATCCAAAAGAATCGAGGACATGGAGAAGAACCTGCCAGATGCGTTCTTCTATCTGGCCAGTTCTCTGAGGGCGGGTATATCCTTCTCCGAGGCGCTGGAAGAGCTGACTACCGCCAAGTTCGGCGCCCTCACCGAGGAGTTCAAGAAGACAGTCGCGGAGATAAAGAAGGGTCGCTCCACCATTGATGCCCTCAGGGCCTTTGCCATAAGGAACAGGAAGTCCCAGGTTATCTACCGCTCGATGATGATTATTATAGAGGCCCTCGAAAGGGGAGCGCCGATGAGTGACGTTCTGGTGTTCGTTGGAAACGACGTGCGTGAAATCCTCAGGATAAAGCAGGAGAGAAAAGCCTCGACTGGAATGCAGGCGATGTTCTTCATAGTGACGAGTGGTTTCGTGGGCCCGATGATTCTCGGTATCGTTACAAAGGTCATGGCCTCAATGAGCGGTCCGGGAACCGGAGTTAACCTGCCCGTTGACTCAATGACGAACATACTGTTCATCTTTGTGATAATCCAGGCCCTGGTCTCTGGACTTGGAATAGGGGTAATAAGAGAAGGGAGCTACAACGCCGGTCTCAAGTACGCGGCGTTGCTTGTCGCAATGGGTTCAGTTATCTTCAAGGGTGCTTCCCTTATCAACATCGGCTTCTGACTTCTTTACCTCTATTACCTCGACCTCGAAAATCAGCGTTTTTCCTGCCAGGGGGTGGTTGAAGTCAAGGGAAACCATGTTTTCCTCAACCTTCAGAATCTTAGCTATCCCCGAGTCGGTCATGACGTAGAGTCCTTCCTGCGGCTCAAGGCCCGCCCTCGTGAACTCCTCGACCGGAACCTTGATGATTAGCTCCGGGTTTGGCATGCCGTAGGCTTTCTCCGGAGGAACAGTGACGGTCTTCTTCTCCCCCGGTTCCATGCCGATTATGGCCTCGTCGAGGCCCGGGATAATCTCACCAACGCCAATCCTGGCCCACATCGGGCCGTACTCCCTGTCCTCAACGTAAACACCGTGTTTCCTAGCGAGCTCCTCTATGCTCGTGTCGAAAACTTCACCGTTCTCAAACCTTCCAACGTAGTTGAACAGAACGTAATCGCCAGCTTCAACCTTCATTTCCTTCAACTCCAAAAATTGCTTCACTGGGACTTACTTCGACCCCTTATAACCCTTTTGGTTCATGGCTTTCCCGTGCGGTAGGTATATAAGGCCCTTTGCCTAATGTTATAATGGTGATTGATATGGGATACCTTTCTGACGTCCTTCGGGACGAGTATGGTAACCTTGAGGTTCGTGAGGTCTACTCTTCGAAGCTCGGGGAAACGGACGTTGAGATAGTTGAAGTGAGCTCTGGCGGTGAGAAGTTCATCGCGATGTTCCAGAGCATTCCGGTTAAGGACGAAATATACAAATGGTCCCTAATCATAACGAGCGCCCACAACACGCGCACGATAAAAGGAATGGACAAGCTTGATGCCATAAACCTCGCGCTGAAGTCGAGCATCGATGCGATGATAAAGGGAATGAAGGGCGAGTGATTACTCCTCGGGGAGGATGTAGTAGACGTAGTGGGGTCTGTTCGTTATCTCGTCAATGAACACTACGGTCCCGTTCCTCGGCGGTTTGAGGTAGTGGACTTCCCCCTTTCTCGTCGTTACCGCAGCGAAGGCGTCTCCAGTCCTCACCCTGTTTCCAACGTTCGCTATCAGCGTTTTGGTGAAGCCCTCAACGGGGAGAAGCATCAGCTCGTCGCCCTTCCTGAGGTAAATCCTCGTCCTGCCGTCTGGGAGAACGAGAACCGCGTCGGCGCTCATCCTGTTGGTGGTTCTGTCCACGTAAAGGTAAAAGCGGTCGTAGACCTCCTTGATTAGGAACTTCGCTTTCTCCCCTATGAAATCCGGAACTGCGTCTCCTTTTTTGAGCCACACCTCTACGTTGCCGTCTATTATTACGCACTCCCTCGCCGCCCTTCCGTTCTCAACGCACTCTTCCCTCTTGCCTTCAACGTAGAGCTTCGGAACCCTCTCCATGCTCTCACCTGAATTTTTACTAATTCGTAAACCTTTTAAACCTCTCCCCGTTACCATTCCCAGTGGCTCAAAATGTCCACTAAAGTCAAGTTCGTTGCGTTGCTGACAATAACGGTAATCTTGATGTCCCTCCTGATGGACAGCTATTCCTTTTCGGCGCCGCATAAGAAAAACCCTGAAGCGGCCGATTTTCTGACGTTTGTTATATTCTTTGGAGTTTTCGTCGGGCTTTTGATTCTCGTAGTGTTTGCGCTCTACATGAGGGATTTGCCCGGAGCTGGAAGGAGATGGACGAGGGAAAAGGGAGGTTCACCGATAGCAGCCGCCATTGCATCCACCGTGGTAAGTATTCTCTTGATGCTGATGTTCGGGACAATGTCCTATTGGAGTCATAAATCGAGTGAATTGACTTTGAGGTGCTTTCCAAACGTTACGAACGTTACGAATGCTAACGCTACGAACGCTACCGCTGCCAATGCTACGCTTTTCTTTAACGCTTCTGCCAACAACGCTTCCACCAACGTAACCTCCAACCTCACAAACTGTACCGTTGTTCCCGACGTTGGTCCCCTCATCGGTGGAAACAGCACTCAAGCCACGAAGTTCCTCAATCATCCAGTGGCAACTCACCTTTGGCTGGTCTTTCTCCTTCCGATTCTCCTCGGGCTTGTTTACCTTGCTTACTACTACATAAAGCTGGCCAGGGAGAAAGTTGAGAGAAAGAGAAAAATCGAGAAGGCCGTTGAATTCGATAAGACCCTGGATGAGCTAGGCCTTGAAAGGTTCTCAGACCCGCGGGAGGCAATTGTTGAGATTTACAAGAACGCCGTGCTGTGGCTAGAGGGCCTTGGCATACCCTACAGGGAGAGCTGGACTCACTGGGAGCACGCCGAGCACGTCGAATACATGCACGATGCCTTTGTTGAACTCACAAAGCTCTTCGAGAAGGCAAAGTACGCCCCGGAGAGGCTGAGCTGGAGCGACGCCGAGAGGGCCCTTGAAGTTTACAACAAACTGAGGGGGAAGGCCCGTGAGCTTGCGGAAGTTGATTGAGAGCTTTAGGGGAAGAATGCTCCTTGCGGGCTTGCTGGTTTTCCTGTCCATAGTCCCCGGCGAGTACTACGTTCGCTGGATTGCGGCATTTACCCTGGCCGTAATCCTCGGCATAATCTTGATTGAGAAGGACGTCAAGATTCCGTATTCCCCGAGAAAGGAGGAATCCTATACCCGTCCGCTTAAACCTGACTTTGAGAGGGCCCTCACGATTGTGAGCAGAGCCAAGGCAGGGAAACGAAACCTGGCCGAGGAGGAGCTCCTTGAGATACTTTACACCCTTTATGATGGGGAGTTCAACTATCAGGAGCTCCGCTCCAACCCGCCTCCCGCTTTAAAGGCGTTCTACTCATCCCCCAACCCCTACGAGGGCCTTAAAAGGGCCATAAAAATTCTGGAGGCTGAGCTGAATGAAGATTGAGGAGGTTCACGAAAAGTCCAACCTCGTCCTTAAAGAGGTTGGAAAGGCCATAGTGGGAAAGGAAAACGTGCTGAAGATGATACTCACGACGATTTTGGCAGATGGTCACATCCTGCTTGAGGACCTCCCGGGACTGGCGAAAACCCTGATGGCGAAGAGCTTTGCAAGTGCTCTCGGCCTGCAGTTCAAGCGCGTCCAGTTCACCTCTGACCTCCTCCCAAGCGACATACTCGGCGTTTCTGTCTTCAACCAGAAGACCCTTGAGTTCGAGTTCAGGAAGGGGCCAATCTTTACGAACATCCTCCTCGCTGACGAGATAAACCGTGCCCCACCGAAGACCCAGAGCGCTCTGCTCGAGGCGATGCAGGAGCGGCAGGTAACGATAGAGGGCAACACCTACGAGCTTCCAAAGCCCTTCATCGTCATAGCGACGCAGAACCCCATAGAGCAGGAGGGAACATACCCTCTCCCAGAGGCCCAGCTTGACCGTTTCCTCGTCCGCCTCCGGGTCGGCTACCCAACGAAGGAGGAAGAGAAGGAAATCCTCAGGAGGAGAATGGAGCGCAAGAAGGAGGACGTGGACATAACGCCGGTTGTGACACCTGAGGAAGTCCTTGAGATGCAGAGGGCCATCGAGGACGTCTACATCAGCGAGCCGATACTCGATTACATAGTCAACGTCGTCGAGATGACGAGGAGGGACAAGAGGAGCATCGAGATTGGAGCCTCTCCTAGGGGTAGCCTGGCCTTAATGAAGCTCTCCAGAGCCTACGCGGCAATAGAGGGCAGGGATTACGTGATTCCCGACGACGTGAAGGCCGTTGCCGTTCCCGCTTTGAGCCACAGGCTAATCCTCAAGCGCGAGCTCTGGTACACCAAAGTCTCCCAGGAAAGCGTTATGGAAAAGCTCCTCGAGAAGGTTCCGGTTCCCAAGTTTGAGTGAGGGGTGAGCATGCTAGGCTTCGGGGGATTCCCGTATCGGCCCTCTGTGGTTCCTCTTGAGGAGGATGAAGAGGAGCTTGAAGTTTCCCCAACTTCAAAGCTCGCCCTCTACCTCATTGCCCTGTGGGTTGTTCCAATCTTTTCGTTCCTTCTTCTCCGCTGGAGCCTCGTTTATCTCGTGCTCCCCTACCTTACGCTCCTCTCGGTTTCCTACCTGTTCTTCAAGCCGACGGGAAGCGTTGAAATCTGGCGCGTGGTCCATCACAACCGCTTCCTTGAGGGCCAGGAGGTTGAGATTGAGGTTCACGTGAAAACCGACTTCAGGATTGACTACTTTTACGTCCGCGACCTCGTGCCCGACCTTGAGGTGATTGGAAAGCCCGAGAAGGTGTTCTCTCTAAAGCCAGGAGAGGAGGGAGTTCTCAAGTACAAGGTCAGGATGAGGCGCGGGATTCACCGCTTCGAGGGCTTTCGCGTGTCCTACCGCGACCCCTTTGGCTTCTTCTCCTCCGACAGGTTCGTTGACCACTTCACTGAGATAGTTGGAGTTCCAATTCTTTACGATGTTCAGACGCCCTACTCCACCAAGGGAACTAAAATAACGATAGGTCCGCTCCCGTCTCCCCTCATCGGAGGCGGCCTCGAGTTCCACGCGATTAGGGAGTACCAGCCCGGCGACCCGCTCAAGGTCATCAACTGGAAGGCCACAGCGAGAACAGGTAAGATAATGGCCAACGAGTTCGAGAGCGAGAGAAAGGTTGACGTCGTCTTCGTCGTTGACGGCTCAAGGCTGAACGAACCGGTCTTCGACTATCTAATCCGGGCGGCGGCTTCCCTCATGCTCAACGCGCTGAACGACGGCACGAGCTTTGGACTTCTCCTGGCCGAGAGAATTCCCCTGTGGGTTCGCGTTGACTACGGCAAGAGGCACTTCTTCAAGTGCATTGACTTCCTGAGCACTGCGAGGCCCGATAACAACAACTTCATCGCCTACCAGGTTGAGCACCTCGTAAAGACGTCCCTTCCACCGAGGGCCCAGATAATTTACTTCTCGCCCCTTCTGACGGAGGAGAGCAGGAATGCGCTGAAGATTCTCGCCCGCTATGGCTACAACGTTGTCGTGATAAGTCCAAACCCCAACAGTCTCTACGAACCAAAAACGGAGGAAGAAAAGCTCGCGATGGAGCTCGTCCAGCTCAAGAGGAAGGCTGTGCTTAAGAATCTCGCCGGCTACGGCGTTATAATAGACTGGGACGTTAGGAAACCGCTCAAAGCCGCAATCGCGGAGGTGCTCGGCAAATGATTAGGAAGCTTCTCCCCGCGGGGTTGTTTTCCCTCTTCGCGTTCTTCGTTTACATGGATTTTGGCCCAGGTATTGAGCTCATCCTCGTGTTGCCCCTGGCCCTAGTGGCTCCTCTATGGGAGCCAGCCGGGTATCTTTCCCTCGCATTTCTGGGGTTTTTGCTGGTTTATCGCTCGATAGGGGGCTTTGTGGGCATTTTTACGCTAATATTCGCCATCCAGTACGTGGAATCCATCTACCTCGCCAAGAGAAGCGCTCCGGCAGAGCACTACTACGTTCTCTTCGCTGGAACCCTGCTTGCCGTTCCGATTTACTACTTCGCCTACCTGCTGTCCCTCTACACTCCAAGCTTCGTCAACACTGCCCTTGCCGCCATCTTCGTAGTCCTTCTATACGTTCTCTTCTACCTCTTGGTCAGACGCTGATGCTCCAGCTTCCCCTCTTCTTCAAAACCTCCCGCGCCCGCTCAAGGCCAAGCTTCGCGCACTTCTCAAGCGCTTTCCCCTTCACGAGCCCGGCCAGAAAGCCACCCGCGAAGGCATCGCCGGCACCGGTTGGGTCAATTTCCCCCTCAACGGGAAGCGCCGGAAACTCGTGGAAGTCTCCGTCGTAAATCAGGACTCCTTTCTCTCCCCTTGTTATCACAACAAGCTTCGCCCCCCAGGAGTACAGCTCCTCGGCGGATTTCTTCACGTCATCGAGGCCGGTGATTAGCTTCGCCTCCCTCTCGTTTGGAAAAACTGCGTAACTCATAGATACGAGCTCCCTCACGAGGTCGGGCTTTCTCCGGTAGTCCTCGTAGTATGTCGGGTTGAAGTCGAGGCTCACATTCTTCCCTTCCAGCCTCTCAAGGACCTTCAACTGCTCCTCGGGCGGAATCGGGGCCACGTGAAAGATTTTTGCCTTAAGGTACTCCTCAGGAATCGGCGTCTCACCCATTCTCTCCGCAACGCCCATCTCGACCGGCGACTCGACGCTTCCGTCGGGTTTGTAGATAACCCAGATGTGAATCGTCTTCCCGGGCAGGATTTGAACTCCCCTGATGTCAACGTATTGAGCTAATTTTTCAAGCCATCCCCGCGGAAAATCCTCGCCGACTTTCGTGACGAGACCAACTTTAGCGCCGGCCAGAGAGGCTGAAGTCGCTACAGCCGCCGCGGCCCCGCCGGGCATTTCAATTTTCCTCCCGTCCGGGAAAACTATCGTGTCTATCGAAACGTGACCGAGGACGACGAGCTCGACCATTCTATCACCCCTGACCTTGATTGGAGTCGTTACGTTGTCTTGGGTTTTAAGCCAAACGGTGGAGTTGGATGAGTGGTAAGCGGTTACTACCCAATTAAATGGACAAAATATAAAACGTATTGAGTTGTCTATTGAGATTTAGTGTAACCAAAAGCTTTTTAGGAGCTTTGATTATTTTGTCAATGGCTTGTGTGAAATCCGAGGAGCCACGTGAGATTCGGTGGGGGGCATGTCAAAAGTTATTCCCAACGTGGTCTTGGTAATCTCTGTGCTCTCACTGCTTTTTCTCCCGGCCGTCTCAGCCGATTGCTCGCCGTACAAAATTTATTCCGTGGATTCAATCAGCATTATCAACGGCTGGCTTCTCCTTGGAATCGGAGAGAACACGTACACCTGCGAAATGATAGCGGGGGAGTGGATGCCTAGACCGTCGTGTGCGGTGGATGAGTACTACATCCTTACCGACGGGAGCAAGGCCGTCTTTCTTGGGGGCACTGACATCGGCCGGGAAACCTTCCTCGGTTTTGTGAACGGAACGCTCTACGTTCTAACCGTCAACAGGGCTCACGTCCCGTACAAAAACGTGACAATCACAATTGAAGGTGTGTCCCACAACTTCACGCTCCTCAAGAACGTGACCGTGAAAGCGCTCTACCGGTTCAATGGGGCTTGTTTTGAAAACGTTTCAGCTTGTAAAATCGTCTCGTATCCCAACGGGACAAAGATAGACACCTGCAATGGGTCCGTCTGGAACGTCTCCAACTACAAAATCCCCGGCGGTTCCTTAACCGGCGTCCCCGTGAGGATTGAGAATGGAACGGTTCACTTCAGGTTGGGAAGAAGTTACTCCCTTGCGCTCCCGGAAGGAGTCAATGCTTCGGTTCTGAAGCTGGAAGCGTTTAAGGCAAAGCACGGCGTCATCTTGGTTAACATGGGGGTAATCAAAGTCCTCGCAGGGGAAGGTGTTGAGGACATCCCCGTACTTTTTGTTGCAGATAACAAAACCGTCCGTTCACCTAAATTCATGGATTTGGAAAAGTTTGTCTGCGCCAAAGGTAGTGCGAATACTACCAATTCAACTGCTAACTCCGTGGTTGAGAATAGGGGCAAAAAGAGCATCTGTGGGCCTGCTTTCCTTGTCCTACTTGGGACAACTGCTCTCTTTGCAGAAAAAACAGTGAGGAGAGTGAGAAAATGTCCCGAATAATGATTGGTTTCCTTATTTTCATCCTTTCAATGTCAATAGTTCCATTTCACGGTGTCTCTGCCTCCAGCACTCAAACCTTCCAGGCCTATCAAATCACCATCGAGGGACTTGAACCCCACAGTATTGGAATTTTGCCATACTTCATTATCATGGTGAAACCCTACTGGCTGGTGAATGGTTCGTCCCCCGGCGAATACCGCCTTCTTTACACCGCGTACCCATCGTTCAATAACATTACCAACTGGACCTTCCAGTACGTGAACCTCACGAACCTCTCCGGAGTAACTCACAGGCTCGGAAACGTAACGCTCCCATGGCCAACGAACGACTTTACCCTCTTCTCTTACGACGGCGCTCCAATCATTCACTGGCAGGCGGAAAACGGCACAGCCTACGATTATCTAACCTGTAATTATGCAGTACCCGTGGTCATCACTCACTACACCAAGAATTCCCAGATGGTTAGACACTTAGAGGGGAACTACGTGGTTTTCAACGGCTCAAACACAACCCTCAAGATTCCAGCGGAGGAACTCTTAAAATACTACCCGGAGCAGTTCTTAAAGAACCTTGGGGGAGTCATTTACAGGGATGTGGTTTACATCTGGAACTCAACAACGGCCTCATACATGGTAATTCACAGAAAAGCCTTCCTAATTTATCCCTTGCGTTTGAGCTACTGGAAAGCCAACGGAAAAGTTTACGCAGGCGTTAACTTTTCGAAGGGTGCCGAGTTATGGGCCAACCAGTCAATCCCAATCCTCCTCTACTCGAAGGGAAAGCTAAAACCCCTCGTGGACGTTTTGAGGCTGATTACTCCTCAGGGAGACCCACTGAGAAACCTTGAAAACCCTGTAATCGCAATGACGCCCCAAAGGTGGATAACACCCCTACCAGCCCATAAGTTTTTCTTCAAGTTTTTTGGCGGTGGGTATTCACGTTACATCTCGCTCCATTACTCCCTCATCTCAAATGGAACCTCAACGGTTTTAATTGCCACAATGAAAGAGCCCGGGTGGATTCCCTATTATTATCCTTATCTTGTCGTGAGCGGTGTTCCCAAGTTCTTCAACCTTTCTCCAACGTGGACAAACTCTCACGAGCCTTGGGAACTCCACGAGTTCCGGTTTAGTGTTTGGGGGGACATTATGAGCTCCTCTTGAGAGAGCTACCACCCATCCTAAACACTACGCGCGTTTATCTTCTCAACGGAACCTGTTGGCAGTCAATCGAGAGCTTTCACGCTTCCAATGGTTCTGTCGCAAGGGGTGTTGTTGAAAGCGACTATATGGTCTTCCGCTTTAACGACACGACCCTTAGAATTCCGTTAAATGAATTAGCGAATTATTACCAGCCAAAGGTTTGGGAGTGGAAGTTAGCCGCGGCAAAAGACGGGGACGGCTACTTAATAATTCCCACCGCAGGATTTGACTACGGGAACTGTTACTACGCCTGTGGACCCAGTTTTGGAATAATTCTCGGCCCGGGAAACTACCTCCTTCCAGTTGACAATTCTTCCGGTGTTTACGCTCTTTATTACGTGAACGGGAATTTAAAGCTGGCTTTTGACCTGCTCAGGCTTATGAGTCCACAAGGGGATTACATTAGGACCCTTCCCAGTTTCAAGGCTTTACCTAACCCGTACTTCAATTCGAGCGTAACCTTTGGGTTGTGCAGTTCCGGGGCACAAAAGTTAGAGCATACGAACACTTCAACGGTGGGAGTTATGGAAACAACTACTCCAACTTCAACAAACACAAAAGAAAAAGCCATCTGCGGGCCGGGCCTCGTCATCATCCTCGCCGTTACCGCGGTTGTCCTCAAACGACTGCGGAAATGGAGTGAGTAAGTTCATTCCAACGGAGCGTTTAGATGTCCATCGAAAAGGTTTAAAAGTTCGGCTTCCAAAATTCTCCGGTGGTGTTTATGGAAAGCGTCTTCCAGAACGAGACGATTAAGGAGATTCTGGCCAAGTACAGGAGGATATGGGCAATCAACCACGCCCAGAGCGTCCTTGGCTGGGACATGGAGGTCAACATGCCCAGGGAGGGAATCCTTGAGAGGAGCGTAGCCCAGGGCGAGCTTTCGGTTCTCAGCCAGGAGTTCCTCCTCAAGCCGGACTTCGTCGAGCTGGTTGAGAAGGCGAAAGGTTTGGAAGACCTCAACGAGTACGAGCGCGGTGTCGTTCGCGTCCTCGACCGCTCGATAAGAATCAGCAAGGCCTTCCCGCCCGAGTTCCTCAGGGAGATGAGCGAGGTCACGAGCCAGGCCACCAAGGCCTGGGAGGAGGCCAAGAAGAGCGACGACTACTCCAAGTTCGAGCCCTGGCTCGATAGGATAATCGATTTGGCGAAGCGCGCCGCTGACTATCTCGGCTACG
Source organism: Thermococcus sp. 9N3 (assembly GCF_012027685.1). Lineage (NCBI taxonomy): Archaea > Methanobacteriati > Methanobacteriota > Thermococci > Thermococcales > Thermococcaceae > Thermococcus > Thermococcus sp. 9N3. Next base: position 289,293 of record NZ_SNUV01000002.1, on the reverse strand, counting down.
AGGACGAGCCCTACGATGCCCTGCTCGACCTCTTCGAGGAGGGAACCACCACCAAGGACGTCGAGAGGATGTTCGACAAGCTCGAGAAGGAGCTCAAGCCCCTCCTCGAGAAAATAATGGAGGAAGGCAAGGTTCCCAGGGAGCACCCGCTCGAGAAGGAGAAGTATGAGAGGGAGCAGATGGAGAAGGTCAACCTCTGGATTCTCCAGAAGTTCGGCTTCCCACTCGGCGTCCGCTCCCGCTTGGACGTCTCCGCCCACCCGTTCACGACCGAGTTCGGAATCAGGGACGTGAGGATAACCACGCGCTACGAGGGCTACGACTTCAGGAGGACGATACTGAGCACGGTTCACGAGTTCGGACATGCCCTCTACGAGCTCCAGCAGGACGAGCGCTTCATGTTCAGCCCCATAGCCGGTGGCGTCTCCCTTGGAATCCATGAGAGCCAGAGCAGGTTCTGGGAGAACATCATCGGTAGGAGCAGAGAGTTCGCGGGGCTAATCTACCCCGTCCTGAAGGAGAATCTGCCCTTCATGGCCAACTACACGCCGGAGGACGTCTACCTGTACTTCAACATCGTTCGCCCGGACTTCATTAGGACTGAAGCCGACGTCGTCACCTACAACTTCCACATACTCCTCCGCTTCAAGCTTGAGAGGATGATGCTCAACGAGGGCGTTAAGGCGAAGGATTTGCCGGAGCTCTGGAACGAGGAGATGGAGAAGCTCCTTGGAATAAGGCCGAAGACCTACGCCGAGGGAATCCTCCAGGACATCCACTGGGCGCACGGAACGATAGGCTACTTCCCGACCTACAGCATCGGAACGCTCCTCGCGAGCCAGCTCTACTACCATATGAAGAAGGACATCCCGGACTTCGAGGACAAGGTTGCAAGGGCCGAGTTCGAGCCCATCAAGGCCTGGCTGAGGGAGAAGATACACCGCTGGGGAAGCATCTACCCGCCGAAGGAGCTCCTCAGGAAAGCTATCGGCGAGGAGCTGAACCCGGACTACTTCATCAGGTGGGTGAAGGAGAGGTATCTGTGATTTACGGCCCTGTCTCCCTTATCTTTCTTTACAGGATAACAGGATAAAAGAAAAAGGCCGTATCAGCTCTTATCGGCAGAGTCTATGCAGAGTTCCGTCTTCGGGTCGCAAATTCCGGAGGATTTTCCGTCCGTCACCGTAACTAAAAGCATTGGGACATCAACGTGACGATAATCAGTTGTGTTTACCTTCATCATGTACACCAACGCGTAACAATCGCGCTTGGGAATCCCCTTGATGGAGTAAAGAAACCCAGACTGCTCTCCCGAGTAATAGTGGAATCCGAACGTGAGCGATATTGAATTTAGAACCTTGGCAAGGTTCGGGTACCTTGATATGAGACCCGTCTCCTGTAGAGCCCTAGCGATTCTCGGCCCAATCGGAACGGAGAGGCTTGACTCGGAGGTGAACCTCCAACTTGAGTGGCCTCTCATATAAACTATTGTCTTTCTTCTTCCTGAAAATAACCAAATTCTTTGCACCTGGGAGGAGTCAGGAACGTGGTAGTAGTAAGGATCTGAGGAAATGAAGGGGGACCATAACCCTTTCGTTCTCTCAACGAACTTGGGTCCATTAGATGTCTCCTCGACAGTGTATCTGCCTTCGGAGAGAATCTCCAGCGGGTATGTGGCCATTACAGGTAGCTTTGTGAACTTTCCAGTGTAGCGGTCGTAGGCGAGGACGCCAAAAACCACCACTTGATACTTGACATAAAGATTAACGTAACGTGACCAAATCGATCCTTCAGGACGGACGTCATCGGGAGTGCGATAGCCTATGTCAATGCCTTTTCCCTCAAAGTGTTCTCCGAGTTTTTTCGTGTAGACCGTAACAGGTCCAACGTTTAATCCCACCGTCCAGTAGGAGTAAGTAGCCCTATTGAGAAACAGCCACGTTTCAAAGTCGAGTTCCTTGAGAACGTTGTTTTCGACGCGGATTCCGATGAATGATATTGGTTCCGTGATTGTTTTTGATTCAAGGACTTCGACCCAGTTTGTGGGGATATCGTTTGGGACGCAGTATCTTGGCCCCTCGGGAACGTAGCCCTTTGGGCAGGGTTTTGCCGTCATGACAGTTGGCTTGTTGGGGACTTCAAGCGGCTGGAGTACAACTTTGCTCCCCCTGAGGGTGGCGAAGCCGAGTCCCTTATCGTTTACAAATATCATGAGGGGGACTGGCTGTGTTCTGAGGACGTTGTTGTTTTCCGCTGAGAATGCTCTCAGCCATTCCTCCCGGGGGATTTTGATGAGAGTTGGGAGGAGCCCCACTTTCCCGGTTTTTAAGAGTTTGACTGAACCGTTTGGAAGGGGGTAGAAGACGGCGTAGTGCCCGGAGCCTTCGAATTTGTAAAGGTTATACCCGAGGATTTCAATGGTGGTATTCTCATCGGGTAGCCACGCTGTTGCCACAACGATGGATGTAACGCTCCCCGTGAGTAATAACAAGAACAGTAACAGTCCAAGTTTCCGCGGACTCTGCATATAGACACCCCCTCATGATAGTTCAACAAAGATTAACTATTAAGAATCTAAAAAATTTTTGATATTAGTTGTTCATAAATACGCTTTATATTTTTAAAATAATAGTCAAAAAAAGCCGATATTGTTCGCTCGGTAAACCATGAGGGTTTTAACGTTTTCAAACGGGGATGATAATGCTTAAATATGATGCATGCACACAGTGTATTGGTGAGAGCATGGTTAAGACGATAACGATTTCGGACGACGTTTACAACGAACTCGTCCGGATTAAGGGTAAGAAATCCTTCAGCGAGCTGTTTAGGGAGCTTTTGAGGGAAAGAAAGGGTAACGTTGATGCCCTGTGCCATCTGAAAGGAATTCTGAGCGAGGAGGAGTACCGAGAAACAAAGAGAAAGCTCAAGGAGATTGAGGAGGAGTTTGAGAAATGGGGGCGGTTCTTGACACAAACGTGATAATTGAAATCGCTAGGAACAACGAAGAAGTCTTTGAAAAGGTCACAACTTTGGATAACACCTTCTACATAACCGCCATAACAAAGTTTGAGATTCTCATCGGAATGCCCAGGAAGGACGAGCTAATATGGCTTGAAACCCTCATTGAGCTTCCGTTCGACGGGAAATGCGCGGGGATGGCGGCATATCTCCACAAGAAACTGAGGGAAAAAGGGAGCCCCATGTCATTTAGGGACTTGTTCATAGCATCAATTGCGATTGTTAACGGCCTGCCGATAATAACCTTGGACAGCGACTTTGAGGTTTTGAAGGAATTAGGCTTTGAAGTCTATATCATTTAGGCTCACCAATCCACGCAACAGGCTCGACCTCTATCGCGACCACGCCGTACTTCTTCTCCTTCTCCTCGGAATAAAAGCGCCTGTAGACCTTGACGCCCTCCTCAATGCTCTTCACTCCCGGCAGGACGTTCTCAAGGCCCTCTTTCTCCAGCATCTCCCTGAAGGACGAATAAACCCTCAGGTCCTTCACGACGCAGACGAGCTTGTTCTCGAAGACTATCTCGTCGCCCGGCTTTATGGCCTGCCTCTTCTCGTCGTACAGGCGACCCTCAATCCGCTTTTTCCCCTCGGCTATCGCCTTTAGGTACTCCTCCTGAAGGCCCATCTTCCACCTCATGCTCCCACCTCACAGCAACGCCCTAATCAGGCTCGGGCTGACCTTTATGAGCTTTGCGAGGAGCTTGGGCCTCTTGAGTATCGCCTTTGCGGTTCTCAGGTGGTCGTCGAAGTCCGCCTGGGTTTCTATTACCTCCCTCGCCTCTTCACTTCCCAGAACCTCGAAGATTCTCTCTATCGCCTCCTGGTCGAGGCCGAGGAAGAGCTTCCTGAACCTGAGGCCAAAGCTTATCTGCCTCCTCACCCACGAGCAGTAGTTCCAGTAGTTCTCGGGCCTGCCCTCGAGTAAGGCCTTCCTCAGGCCCTCGGCGCAGAGCATCCCGTAGACTATCCCCCCGGCGGTGGTCGGTTTTATCTGAAGGGCGGAATCACCAACGAGTGCCACGTTACCCCGCACCCAGGGCTTCCTCCAGCCGAAGCCGACGGTTCCGGCCTTGAACTCGAGAATCCTCGTGGATTCTAACCTTCTGAGCCGTAAAAACCTGTTCAGGACCTCTATGCTTCCGAAGGTTCCAACCCTGGCCGTCTCGCCATCTATTGGAGCGACCCACGCGAAGAAGTCGGGCGTTATCTCCTTGTTCACCCAGACCTCGACGCTCTTCCTCTCGAACTCGCCAAGAACCTCAACCTCATAACCGCTGAGGAACTCTGCCTTCGTCTTCGTCCCCATAGCCTTCGCCACCGTGCTGTTTACGCCGTCGGCCCCGACGTAGAAGTCCGCCTTTACCTCAAGCGTCTCCCCGAGATGCTGGAGAATAGCTTTCCCGTTCTTGAAACCCTTAAATGTCGTGCTCATCAGGTAATCGGCGCCTCGCTTCATAGCCCTCTTCGCGAGCTCCCGCTCAAGCGTCTTTCTGTCAACGAGGTAAGCCTGAGAGCTCTTCCTCCCAATCGAAAAGCTCTGGATTCGCGAGTAGAAAGTTGCCCCGTAGAGCTCGTTCAGGACGGCTTTTTTTGGCAGTCCGAGCCTCTCGTAGTTCTCGGCTCCGATTATGCCGGTGCAGGCCTTTCCCCCGAAGGAGTTCTTCCTCTCGACGACGGCGACGCTGTAATCCCTCGCGAGAAGGTTAGCGAGATAATTGCCAACGGGCCCGGCACCGATGATTAGGACGTCGTACCTCATCATCACCCCTCGCCCGGAGTAGCTTTTAAACCCTAAAAACCTACCCTTTCCGGTGGTCCCATGAAGGTTCTGGTTACCGGCTTCGAGCCCTTTGGCGGTGAGGAGATAAACCCATCGTGGGAGGCCGTTAAGGCGCTTCCCGACGAGCTCAACGGAGCAACGCTCCTGAAGGTTCAGCTACCGGTTTCGTTCACGAGGGTTCGAGAGATTCTGCCGAGGCTAATCTCCAAGGAGAGGCCCGACATCGTTCTCCTGACCGGCCAGGCCGGCGGAAGGCCGAACGTGACCGTCGAAAGGGTCGCAATAAACGTGATGGACTCCACGATGCCAGACAACGACGGCTTTAAGCCGGAGGACGAGCCGGTATTCGAGGACGCTCCAGATGCTTACTTCGCCACGATACCAATAAAAGCCGTTGTAAAGGCCCTGAGAAAGGCCGGAATCCCAGCCGGCGTTTCCAACACTGCCGGAACCTACGTCTGCAACACCGCGATGTTCACGGCCCTGCACACGATAGCCGTCTCTGGAATGGAAACGAAAGCGGGCTTCATCCACGTGCCTTTCAGCCACGCCCAGGCCCTCGAGAAGCCGAGGTCGTCGATGGCGCAGGAAACGATAAACGAGGCGATAAGGAAAGCGCTGGAGTCACTCCTTGAATAGCTCGTTGAAGTCAATCTCGTAGACGACGGAGCCGTTGAAGCTCTGGGCCTCCTTGAAGCGGGCTATGAGTGAGCTGAAGGTCTCGACGAGGGCTCCCCTTATTTCGCTCATTATCTTCTCCGCGTCCTCTCTCGTGCCTGCCTTGAAGACCTTCTCGGTCAGCTCGTTGAGGCCGAGCTCCTCGCCCCTAATCCTGACCTTGGGGTCAAAGCCGTCTACTATGGCCTTCAGCTCCTCGTCCAGGTCGAGTTCCCTGACCCTGACGATGTACTCCCCGCTCATGATGTCGTACTTTTTGTCAAAGACGAGGCGCATCTTCACCCTATCACCCCGGGGTTGAATATAACTCAAGGGCTAAATAACGGTTTTGGTGAAACCCTAAGTCCCCTCGGCCAAACTATTAAAAAGCCCCCCGCGTCACTTCCGGTGGAGGGTGATGCTCATTCTCATCATCGGCCTTGATGTCATCGGCGAGAACCCGAAGCGCTTCGCGGTCGTGAGCTGGTACAACGGAAAGCTCGAGCGAAAGGGTGAGTTCACGCTCTACAGGTTAATCCGCTTCATCCAGGCGAAGAGGCCCGATATAGTTGCGATAGATAGCGTCACCGAGCTCGGCGACGACCTGAGGAAGTTCCTCCGCGCCCTTCCGCCGGGCACGAAGCTCGTCCAGGTAACGGGAAGGCCCGGTGAGCAGAGAAGCTTACAGAGCCTCGCGAGGGAGCACGGGATAAGAACGACCGACAGGTTCGACCCCTACGAAGAGGCCAAGCTCTCCGCCCTGCTCGCGAGTAAAGGAGTCGGCTACGAGGTTCTGGCCTTTGAAGACGAGGTTATAGTCAAGGTAACCAGGGGCAGGAGCCACGGAAAAGGCGGATGGAGCCAGGACCGCTATCGGAAGCGCGTCCACAACCTCGTCCGCGACAAGGTGAGGGAAATCGAGGACAGGTTGAAGAGGGCGGACATTCCCTTCGACCTCGAGACCGAGGAGAAGGACTACGGCCTGGCGAGGGGCGAGTTCAGAATCTACGCGAGCAGGGAAGAGTTAGCTGGAATCGTGAGACCTATGCGAGGTGGCGACGTCGAGGTCAGGATTTACCCGGTCGAGAGGGCAGAGCTCGGCTTTGCTCCCCTCAAAGGCGAGGAGGCCGTAAGGGAGAGGCGGAGCGTCATAGTTGGCATTGACCCGGGCATAACGGTTGGAATAGCGGTCATAGACCTCAGCGGCAACGTGGTGGCGCTTTACAGCGAGAGGAACATGCCGGTCGGCGAGGTCTTCAGGTTCATAAGCGAGATTGGACACCCGGTCGTTGTGGCGACCGACGTTTCGCCGGCCCCAGGCTTCGTCGAGAAGATAGCCCGTTCCTTCAAGGCTCAGCTTTTCGTCCCGCGGGAGAGCCTCCGAGTCGAGGAGAAGAACGAGCTGTTGAGAAACCTCGGCATCAAGGTTGACGACGACCACCAGCGCGACGCCTTAGCTGCCGCCTACAAGGCTTACCTCAGGCTCAAGCCCAAGCTTGAGCACGTCGAGGCGAAGCTCCGCGAGGCGGGGTTGAGCAAGAGGGCCGACGAGGTGAAGGCCCTTGTAATCCAGGGCTACAACCTCGGCGAGGCGATGCAGAAGGTCGCGAGGCGCGAGAGGCCGAGGGAAGAGGAGCCAGAGGAGCAGGCGAGCGTTGACGTCAGGCCCTACGTGAGGAAAATCCGCGAGCTTGAGGAGAGGATAGCGCTCCTTGAGAGGGAGAACGAGGAGCTCAGGGGCATAATCCGCGAGCAGAGGAGAACCATCGAGAGGCTTGAGCGCAGAATAGCGGACTACGATGAGGAAGTAAGGCGGAAGGTTCTCCGCGAAAGGGAGCTTGAGGCGAAGGTTAAGCGCATAGAGGTTCTTGAAAAACAGCTGAGGGAAGCAAAGGCAGTTATAGAGCGCCTGAGCAGGGATTTGGTCAAGGTCAAGAGGATGAACGTGGTCGAAATCCGCGGTAGCGCGGTTCCGCTGAAAGTGCTGAGAGTCCTCAGCTGGCGCGAGCTCGAGAGGATAGAGCGCGAGATCGGACTTAGGAGGGGCGACGTTCTCTTCGTAATCAACCCAGCTGGAGCCGGAAAGGCCATAGCGGAGGAGCTGGTCGAGAAGGGAATTAAAGCCTTGATAACCGAGAAACCCCTTCCAGGGCCCGTGAAGGAAGTTCTCCGCGAGGCCCACGTGCCATTCTTCACGAGTGAAGAACTCGACGTAAAGCGCGTTGACGAGTTCGCGGTCGTTGAGAGGGAGACGCTGGAGAGGGCCATCGAGGAGTTGTTAGAGCGCTGGAAGAAGGAGGACGAGGAGAGGGAGGCGGAGAAGTTCCTCAAGCTGGTCGAGGAGTACCGGATTGAGCGCATCAAGGAGCTCAAGAGAAAGGCCGAGGAAGAGCTTAGAGGGAGCTGAGAACTTCTTTTAGTGCCCGGAGGTACTTTCCCGTCTCCTCGGCACCTTTCTCTGTTATATTTTTCTTTTTCTTTTAAAAGCCCCGCCCTTTAGGACGGGGATGCAGTAAACTGCTCAACGGCCCTTCAATTAGGAAAGCGATACTCTTTTAAAGCCTAAAATCCATACCATACATTGAAATGAAGAGAACAGTAACAGTAAAACTACAGCCCTCAAAAGAACAGGAGAAAACTCTCAATCAGTTAGCCGATACTGGAGCTAAAGTCTGGAACCGAGTAAACTACTTGAGAAGACAACAATTCTTCGAGGACAAAATCGTGGACTTCAATTCAACCGAGAAAACCGTTTATGAGGAATTTAAACGGGAAATCGGTTCAGCAACCGTCCAGCAGATAGCGAGGAAGAACGCTGAAAGCTGGAGGAGTTTCTTCTCACTCCTTCGAAAAAAGCGTAACGGAGAACTCCCCTCTTGGCTTAAACCAAAACCACCAAACTATCTCAAAGAAGACGGGAGGAGAAAACCCTTAATCGTCCTAAGAAACGACCAATACAAAATTGAAGGAAATAAGCTCATTCTAAAAGGCCTCGGAAAGTTCAAACGCCTTGACATTCAATTCAAGGGTAGAATACACTTGAAGGGGAAGCAGGGTCGCTTAGAAATCACTTATGACCCGGTTAGGAGGAAGTGGTATGCCCACATAAGCCTCACAGTCGAGGAAAAACTTGAAGGCGAAGAATGGGTTAGCGTTCCAAGGCACCCCAAAGGAAGCCTCTCAGCAGGAATTGATTTAGGAGTGAACAATTTGATGGCCGTTTACGTTGAGAATGGAGAAAGCTTTCTCGTGAACGGAAGACTGCTTAAAAGCATTGATTTTTATTGGAGAAGAAAAATTGCCGATTACCAGTCCAAACTCAATAAATCTGGAGCTAAGACGAGTAGGAAACTCAAGAAAATGCATGGGAATGCCAAACTTCAGGCGAAGCACTACATTAACACGGCAGTAAGGCAGACAGTTAAGAAGCTTTACGATTTGGGGGTTTCTAAGATTGTCATTGGCTATCCGAAGGGGATAGCTCGGAATTCTGATAGAGGTAAAAAGCAAAACTTCCTTCTATCCCACGTCTGGCGGTTTAATTACGTTATCAAACGCCTTACAGAGGTTGCGGAAGAGTATGGTATTCAAGTCGTGCTTGTGAATGAGGCTTTCACTTCTAAGACCTGTCCCGTTTGCGGGAAGCTCCACGAAAGGGCGAGGTTTGTCAGAGGTTTGTTTAAGTGTCCCGCGACGGGGCTTGTTTTTAATGCGGACTTGGTTGGAGCGTTTAATATTTTGAAGAGGGCTGTAAAAACCATAACCCCGAATCTGGGCGGTTTGTACGCTCAGAGGAGGGGTAATTGGCCGGAGGCCCGGCCAGAGGGGTTCGAAGAACCCGTTCCAACGGGTTCCTTAATGAGAACCCCTCAAACCTCCCCGCCAACGGCGAGAGGTTAACCCTCCAAAGCGGGGAGGAGGTCAGCCTTCCAAGCCTTTTGAGGCTCTTCCAGATTTTTCCGGTGAAAAGCATCGCCAACATGAAGCCCGCCGGCCAGTAAACGAGGTTGAACTTCCAGCTTGGGTTTAGAAGGCCGATTATCACGTAGTACAGGAGCATTATCGATGACCACACCGCAAAGTTCATGGCCCCGTATATTTTCCCCGCGGCTATGAGTCTGCCCTCCACGCGCTCAAGGACACTTTTGAGTTCTTTAACATCCTCCATTCTCACCACCGGTAGGTTATTCGCGCTTAATCTATTTATAACGTGGAGTTTTTCTGAGCTTCAGAACGGTTAAACCGGCAAAGTTCGCTGAGGAGTGCAGGATGAAGGCCGGAACCAGTCCACCGAGCGCGAAGAAGTAGCCCGCCAGAGAGCCGATGACGAAGGCTCCAAGCACGGTATAGGCCTTTTCTCCTTTGCTCCCCTCGACGGCCATCCAGTGGGGCAGGGCGAAGAGAAAAGCGGAAAACAGGATAGCGCTCCAGAAGTGGCCGTGCCTGAGTAAGTAACCTTCCACGAGACCCCTGTTGAAGACCTCCTCACCAAGCGGGGCGAGCAGTAAGAGAAGGGCGAATCCTCCGATGCCCTCAGGCAGAAACTCCGGAACTCCAGTGTCCCTATGGAGCAGGTTGAGAACGAGAGAAACCCCGAATCCGAGGAAAAAAGCCGGAAAAACGAAACTCCATCCCTGGAAGAGACCGAATTTCCCGGGCCCGCCCATGAGCCATATCACCACCGTGGAAATCAGGAGCATCGAGACCTGCATAGCCGGGCTGGCTCTTCTGGAGCTTCTTTTTGCTGTGATAGAGGCCAGCATGGAGGAGGGCACGAAAACGGAGAGCCAGAGAAGGAGTGCGAGGAAGAACTCAACCATCCCCAACTGCCTCCCTCAGGACTCTGAGGACCTCGCTCAGCTCCTCAACTCCCTTCTCCGTCAGCTCGACGAATTTCCTCGGCTTCTTCCCGAATCCGTAGTACGTCCTTACAATCCCGGCATCTTCTAAGGCCTTCAGGTGGAACTCAAGGTTCCCCGCGGTGAGGTTCAGCGCCTTTCTCAGGCCAGCGAAGGTCGCCCTCTCCCTCGACAGCAGGTAGAGGGCTATCGCCAGCCTCGTAGGGTTGCCGAGGGGTGACTTTGAGAGCTTCGCGAGTTCTTCAATCATCTCACTCCCTCATCGCCTTCCTGAGCACCAGGTAAGCGCCGAGTGCGAAGGCCAGCGACAGTACGAGCGTCGCGTATGCGCCCTTAGTAATTGAAACCCTCCCGTACGGAACGCTGAGGAGCAGAATCGTTGCTCCAACAATGGCCTTGTCCCAACCTCCCCGAAGGAAGGCGTAGTCAACGACCGCTAGGGCGAGCATTCCTGAGCCTATCACAAGGAGTGAGGAGAGCCAGACGTCCTCGACAAGAACGCCGGCAATCACAATCACGACCGGCCAGATGAGAGCTTGGGCGAGTAGGTACCTGCGGTTGAGTGGCGTTTTTCTCCCGAGGGCCTTTTCTATCCCCCTTACCTTCTTAGATGCCTTCAGCTCCTCGAAGACGAAGAGCAGTATCGCGAGGGCCGAGAAGATAACCACGAGGGAATTCGCGGACGCCCCCGTGCATGCTGAGAGTATTGATGAAGTCAGATAGACGACCGGGAACGCCACTGCCCAGTAGAGGTAGACTATCGAGTTGTAGGCTTTCCTCGCGAAGTTGAGCTCCCTCTCGATGGCCTTTAGAGCTTCACTGAGTTCCTCCATGCTCCCACCGAGAAAAGTTTGAGTGAACCTTTAAATACCCGCCCGGAAGTTTGGGGCGCAAACTAACCGCCGGCCCTCGCCAGGCGGAGCTTCCCCATGAAGCGCTCGATTTCCGAGGGAGGGCCTTCCAGGAGAACCCTGCTAAGGGTTATCCCGTTCCTCTCGAAGGTTTCGAGGAGGATTAAGCTGACCCTCGCCCCGCTTTTTCGCTTTATCTCCTCCAGCTCCTCAAAGGGAACGGCCGTCTCGATAATCAAGGAGGAACCTCCACAGAGGGATTACCTCGATTCCGTCTATTCTCTTTTCAACGTCCCACGTTATCAACCTGGCGTTCTTCCATCTAAATGTTCTCTTTGCCTTTTTCAGTGCCTTAAGCTCCCGCTCCATCGTTTCAGGACTTGAAACGTCGTAGCTGACCTGAATGAGCGTTTCCTCTTCAGGCAGGACGAAATCAGCCTCCCAGTTTTCGCCGAGGGCGTAGTTTACATCTTTGCCCCTCCTCAGGAGTTCGATAAAGACTGCGTTCTCCATTAGCCTGCCGATGTCGTCGCTGAACTTTACGCTCAGGAAGGCTAGAAAAGCTGTGTCAACGAAGTATATCTTCTTCGGGTGCTGGATTCTGAGCTTCACCTTTGGCGAGAAAACCTCGACCGGGAAGGCAAAGTAGCACTCGTTCAGGTAGCGGAGGTAGTTGGCCAAAGTCGCCTTGCTGACCGAGTAGCCGAGGCTTCTCATAGTTCTCTCGGCCCTGCTCAGGCTGAAGTACTCCGAGTTGAGGAGTAGCCTTATGAACGCCCTTAGCTCCTCGGGATTTCTGACTTTATAGCGCTCAACGACGTCCAGGGCTATAATCGTGTTGAAGTAGTCCCTGATTATCATGCCCTTTATTCTCCTGTCCTCCGCTAAAACGACCTCAGGAAAACCTCCGTAGATGAGGTACTCCCTCAGAAGGTTCAGGAGCTCGCTTTTCCTCCCGCTGAACTCCGCCCTCTCGGGCACCTCAAAGTTTTTGAAGCGCAGGAACTCGGAAAAGCTCAGGGGAAAGACCTCGAAGGTAAGAGCTCTTCCCCTCAGTGACGTCGGTATCTCCCTGCTCGACAGTTTCGATGATGAACCGCTAAGAAAGAGCCTCACGTCTTCCTTTGAGTCGTGTATTCTCCTCACCCATGAGTCCCATCCGGGGACGTTCTGGACTTCATCGAGGAAGAGATAGAGCCTTTCCTTCTTCCCAAACAGCTCTTCAATGGTGGGTATGAGCTCCGTCAGCGTTTCGGTTTTCTTCTCAAGCCTCTCGTCCTCGAAGTTGATGTAGAAAATATCGTCACGTGGAATTTTCTCAGAAAGTTTGTTTATCAGCTGGAACATCAGGTAGGTCTTGCCCGTCCTTCGACAGCCCGCAAACGTGATGACCTTCCTTGGCTTTTCGGGAATCAGCGAGGGGTCGAAGTCCCTCTCGATTAGCTCGGGCGTCCAGTTCTCCTGCCATTCGACGAGGACTCGCGCGATGTTTTCGTTCATGTTAACTTTTACTCGCTCAACCTTTATAAAGGTTGTTCAATATACTAAACAGGTCTTTATAAATAGCTGTTCAGTTTACTCAACCCTGAACGTCAGCCCCTTCTCCCTCGCCTTCCTCTCGACCTGAAGGCGGAACTGGCAGGCCTTGCATATCTCGCCCGTCGTCGGCTGGCCGCATATCTTACAGCGGTTCAGCTCGCTCGTTCTCTTCGTGTAGGTCTTCGCTATAAGCGGGAAGAGCTTGTCGTAGCTCCTGAGTATCTGGTACTTCGTTCCCGGATGCCTCTCCTCCATCTCGTTGAGCCAGTCGCGGATTTCCGCTCTGAAGGCCTCGACCGCGTAGGGGCACTCGCTAAGGTCAACTTCAATGTTGTTCAGAACCGCGTAGAGGACTATCTCCTTCTCGGGAATCTCGCGGAGGGGCTTTATCCTCGGGACGAGCTCCGGGTGAATTTCCTCGTAGTAGGGGCCCGTTCTTCCCAGTCTCGCTATATCGCCCCGGAGGATGTTCATTATGAACATCTGCACCTCGTCGTCGAGGTTGTGGCCGACGGCCAACTTGTCCGCCCCGACGTCCTTGGCCGCGTAGTTGAGGAGCCAGCGCCTCCAGACGCCGCAGTAGGAGCAGGCACCAACCCTTTCCTTCTTCTCGAAGCTCCCCATTATCTCAACCGTCTCGTCGAGGGTGAAGCCGATGTATTCCTTGAAGGAATAAACGCGGTGCTCTATTCCGAGCTTCTTCGCGTTCCTCTTCGCTATCTCAACGCTTGGAGGCCGGTAACCGGCTATGCCCTCGTCAATCGTTATCGCGACGAGTTCAAACGGAAACTTCTCGCGGAGTTTAGCCAGGAGATGCATTAGAACGACGCTGTCCTTTCCTCCGCTGACCCCGACCGCTATTCGCTCGCCCTTCTCGATGAGGCGGTACTTCTTCACGGTCTCCTTGAACTTCTTCTCGACCATCTCGTTGAAGTGCTTGTGACAGTAGTATCTGCCAGTGTAGCGCGCGTGGTAGACCGCTGGACGACCGCACTTGGAGCAGACCGCTGGCATGGGTTGCCCTAAGAAAAGGTTTTTAAAAAGGTTGGGTGCCCATTCAATTGGGAATGGTTATGGGGTATAAGGTTTTTAGGACTGGTGTTGGTGCCCTTGACGAGATGCTCGGTGGGGGTATAATCGAGGACGGAATTCTTCTCATCGTCTACAACACGGGTTCTTATGGCTGGGCGCTTGGAGTGGAGGTTTTCAAAGCCTTCCTCTCTAGGGGCTGGTACGGGGTTGTAACGGATTACTCCCTGCCATACAGTATCCTTAGAAAATACGCCACTGCCGTTCGCTTTGCCCTTCAGACCCTTGGCAGGGAAGACCGCCTGGCCGTCGTTGACGTCTTTGGCTCCGTTAACGGTATCCAGCCGAGGGAGCCTTTTGTCTATACGTTGGGGAGGGTTGATGGGAGCACATTCCTTCCGAAGATTCTTGCAATCTACAAGAAGCTGATTGAGGGAAGGCCGAGGAGAATAGGCCTCGCCGTTACGATGGACGGTTTTGTTGAAGTCTTCGGCGAGGACACCGGAATGAGGATTCTGAAGAAGAACATGGCCCTGAAAGAGAGCTATCCTCGCTCTGAGGGGGAGGAGGTTCTCAACGTTTTCCTCATAAACAGGGACAGAGTCTCCCCGAGGTTCCTCTCGTGGCTCTCACAGTACGCGGAGCACATAGTCGAGCTCAGGCCAACCGAGAGACCCGGCGTTGAGAACATGCACGTTGTTAAGTCCCTGCTCCCGGACTTTGAGCCATCAACCGGAATCTTCAGGTTCAAAAAGGGAAGGGTGGAAATCCTGCCTACTTCGCGAGATTGAGTATCGCCGGCAGGACGTTCAGGGCCAGAAGGAACAGGCCGATTCCTATCGTTGCGTACCGTATAGGCTTGGCAACCCGCTCTGGTAAGTACTCCTTTATCACGTCGTCGAGCATTCTTCCTCCGTCCAGCGGAACCAGCGGAAAGAGGTTCATGAGGCCTATTCCTATGTTGAGGAGGTAAATCCAGTAGAGGGAGAAGAACAGCGGCAAGATTATTCCGTCGTGCCCCACCTTGGAGGTAACGTGCTGGTTTGGACGTATCCCTATGAAGCCCTTTCCAGGGTTGTCCGGGTTTTCCGCGAGGGTTAGCTTAAGGTTCAGCTCCTTTCCACCCCTCAGAACCGTGAGCGCTACCGTTTCGCCGGGCTTCGTCTTGTTCATTAGGGCTATGAACTCGTCCATGGTTTTGACGCTCTGGCCGTTTATCGCGATTATTACATCTCCCTTGTGGAGAACTCCGTCGGCGGGGGCGCCTTTTATGACATCCCCTACCTCTATGCCGTTCGGCACGAGAAGGGGAGTTATCGCGTAGCTCAGAATGAGCGCCGTAATAATTGCCGTCACGACGTTCGCCATTGAGCCGGCTCCGTAAACACGGAGCCTAGAGCGTAAGGGGGCCTTCGATAGCTTTTCCTCGTCGGGCTCGACGAAGGCACCGGGAATCACCGCGAGGAGAACCAGACCAACGGACTTCAGCGGGAGCTTCTCTGCCCTCGCGACGACGCCGTGGCTGAGCTCGTGCACAACCATAACGACTGCGAGGCCGATTAGTCCGTACCAGAGGGGGATTGTAACGCCAGGAATCACGAGCTGAACTCCGGAGGGGCTTGTTTTGGTCTTGAGGGTCTCAACCGCGGTCTTGAGGAGTGCGTAGAAGACGAAGGCCATGCCCATGTAGCCGAGGGCTATTCCTATGTCGCCGTAGACCTTCCAGAAACGTCTATTAACTCTGGAAAGCCGGTCTATAAAGCCGAGGAGTCTCTTGGTTCTCCACATAGCCACGAGGAAGTCAACGCTCAGCCCTTCTTCCTTCTCGATGGGCTCTCCCGTTTCGGGGTCTATCTCCTTCTTCCCGAACAGGGAGTAGAGAACGAGCCAGAACGCAGTGAGTGCGACTACTACGATGACCGCGGTGCTCACCATGGTTCAACACCCTTTTTCCGCTGGGCTAACTTCATTAGATGGTCTTATAAACGTTAGCGGACAACCATGTGGCGATGGAGAGCCTCAGGATAGCCTTCGTCTACGACGTCATCTATCCCTGGGTCAAGGGAGGGGTTGAGAAACGGATTTACGAGCTCGCGGTCAGGTTAGCCCGGTTTCATGAGGTCCACGTCTACGGCTACAAACACTGGGAAGGAAAAGATGAAATCGAGCGGGATGGGATTCACTACCACGGTACCGTTCGCGTTGGCAACCTGTACTCGGGAGGGAGGCGTTCAATCCTTCCCCCACTGCTCCACTCGCTCTCGCTCGTTTCCCGGCTCAAGGGCGAGCGCTTCGACGTCATAGACTGCCAGGCGAGCCCTTACCTCCCAGCTTATTCGCTCAGGGTTCTCAAGGAGGAGAACGTCTTCATAACCTGGCATGAGTTCTGGGGAGACTACTGGCTCGACTACCTCGGATGGGCTGGTTTAATCGGGAGAGCCACTGAGAGGGGCCTGTTCTCCTTCGAGAGGCACATCTCGGTCTCCCAAAAGACAAGGCTCGACCTCTTAAACGCTGGCCTCAGGAAGCCCGTTTATCTCGTTCCCAACGGCATAGATATTGCTCTTATTCGCTCGGTGAAGCCGTCGTCGCTGGAATCGGATTTTCTCTTCGTCGGCAGGCTTATCCCGGAGAAGGGGGTTGACTTCTTCCTGCGCTCCTTAGCTTTACTCAGGCGCGAGTTCCCGGACTTCAGGGCGGTCATAGCCGGCGACGGCCCCGAGAGGAGGAAGCTTGAGAGCCTCGCACGGGAACTGGGAATCGGTGATAACGTCACATTCACGGGCTTTTTGAAGGATTACAGAGACGTCATCGCGCTCATGAAAGCGTCGAGGGTCTTCGCGTTTCCATCCCGGAGGGAGGGGTTTGGAATCGTTGTGATTGAAGCGATGGCGTCCGGTCTGCCCGTTGTTACGGTGAACCATAATATGAATGCTTCAAAAAATCTCATAGTTGAGGGCAAAAATGGATTCATTAGTGCGATTAATGAGAAGGACTTTGCAGAAAAAATCCTAATTGCGTTGGAGAAAAGTAGAAAAATGAGAAGTACTGCTATTAATATCGCAACTAAATATGAGTGGGAAAGGATAGTTAAAAAGCTCGAAAGGTACTACCAGGGCTTCTGAAGTAGAACCCCATATAAATTGCATGCCTTTTGTCGATTTTGGTGAATATTTTGGATAGAAATGTTGGAAGCTTGTGAAATCCACAACCGTATGTATCTACAACCTTAAACCCGCGTAGCTTTGCAATATCTATAAGGGCCGGTAAAGTGAAAGTCTTAACATGGCCATGAGTCTTGACACCTTTTAGAAAGTTTCCTACTTGGATTTCATAAATACATGATATGATATTGGTTGCATTCCAAGGAGAGGAACATTGCGATATTGTTCCAAGAGGCAAATGTTAGGGTGGAAATTAGAGTATGGCCTCCATTTTTCAAAATTCGAAAGGTTTCGCTGAAAAGGAGCTTGGTATTATTTATATTCAACACTTAGTTCACCGTTATTAAATCAAAAAAGTTGTCATCAAGAGGGAGGCCTTTCTCAATATCGTACTTAATCACCCCCTATTCCTTTGCTACTGGCGACCTTAATTGCTTCATCGTCGTATGTACTCCATACACTTCCTCCACTCCCACAGCTTCAGCAATTTTAAGTGTTAATTCACCTCCACAACCGATATCGAGAATTCGCTTTGCCTTGATTCTGTGTTTCTTTAAAAACTCTATGAAGGTCTTTTGATTAAGAGAATAGTATTTACTCGCTTTCTCATGAGTGCTTGCAGTCTTTCCATTCCATGTTCGGGCACCAAAAGTTTTAAAATTTCTAATAAATTTAAAGGTTTTGGAATTTAGAACAGAAATGGGGCGGTTTTATGCGGATTGCAATGATAATAGAGGCATGGGAGCCTATTTGGGGTGGTGGGCAAGTTCATGTTTATGAAATCTGTAAGAGGTTAGTAACTCATGGAGTTAAAATTGATTTGTATGTGATGGCATTGAGAGATACTTCTGGAAGAGTTTATAACGAGAACGAGGAGCTTTTTGATGGAAAGTTGAGGATAATAAGAGTTGGATTCCCAAAATCATTCACTTTTATGAATCGGATTATATGGGCCTTTGAAGTTATGTGGGCAATCTTGAGCAATCATCGGAAAACTCCCTACTCCCTAATCCATGCTCATGCGAATTTGCCTGGATTACCTGCCAAGATTCTTTCAAGATTGCTAAATGTGCCAGTGGTGTATACTGTTCATGGAAGTGGCATTGAAGCTCTTGAAAAAATGTACGGGAAAGGCTTCAAGAGTAGAATTTTATACTTATTTGAAGTTTTTCTACAGAGGAAAATTGAATACGACATTGAAATAACAGTAGATAGAAAGTTTTTGAAATACTACAATGTAAATAATCCTGTGTACATACCCAACGGGGTCGATATTGAAAAGTTTGATCGGACTAATGTCCAAAAAGGCAAAATGTTCAAGATTTTATTTGTGGGACGAATTCATCCACAAAAGGGTTTGAGGTGCCTAGTTAAAGCAGTTAATAAGATAAAGAATGAATTTGACTATAATCTTGGTGTTATTGCTATTGTTGGAGGAGATACAAAATGGACAAATGAAGAGAAAATAGTTCGAACTCTTATCAAAAAATTAGGGTTAGAGAAATATTTTATTTTTAGAGGTAGATTGCCAGAAAAAGAGCTTCTGAAAGAGTATAAATCATCAATGCTTTTTGTTCTTCCCTCTCTCTTTGAGGGTATGCCTCTAACTCTGCTTGAGGCATGGGCCTCAAAGCTTCCAGTACTTGCCACCAAAGTTGGTGAAAATCCCTATCTAATAATGCATAAGTATAATGGATGGTTAGTTGAGCCGGGGGAAGTTAATGATTTAGCTAAAGCTCTGAAAGATCTTTTGAATACCCCAAAACGAAAGCTTGAAATAATGGGAAAAAGGGGATATAGTCTGGTAAAAGATAGATATTCTTGGGACAGGATAGTAGATGATATCTATAACATATATCTCTGGGTGATTTCGTATGAGAGCGCTAATAATTTCAGGCGTTAAATGGGATAGCATTTGGTCTCACGCTCACGAATTTTCTAGAGCTCTTTCTGAAAACTATTCAGTAATATTTGTTGACCCTCCGGGGGTTTTAACAGGTGAGCAACCCCATTTAAAAGTACTTTCCCGGAGACCCCGAGGCAAGATACAAGTCGTTGAAGGAGGGTACTCTAAAAGACTTGGTGTGGAGTTTTTTATACGGTTTGAGTTAAACGCAATAAAGGCACTTCTTAAGGAGAACCCCGATATAGTAATTTTTTATAATGTTCTCCCGGGGTTTATTACTTTTATTTTGTCTAAGCTATCTAGAAAAAAAATAATTTTTCTATATGTGGATGATCATGTTGAACTTTTAAATAATAAAATTGCTAGGATTATTACTTTATTAGTTCTCCCATTGTTTGTTAAATACTCGGATGGAGTAATTAGTACAGCAAGGGTATTATATAAAAAAAGCAAAAAATGTCCTAAAGCATTTTACATTCCTAATGGTGTTCATTTGGATGATCTTAAATTTTTAGGAAAGATTCCTCACAAGATTACTAATGTATATTTTATAGGGACTCTTGGAAAATGGGTTAGGATTGAAGATTTTATTAGTCTAGCCAAGATGGGTTTTAGAGTTTTTGTAATTGGGTCCGGGGAGAGATTTAATGAACTACAAGCTATTGCCCAAAATAACAGTAATATACAGTTATATGGGTACGTAGATAGAGATAATGCATTAATTGAAATTGCTAAAAATTGTGACCTGGGAATTATACCATTTTTCAAAAATAAACTAACAGATGCGGTATCCCCGTTAAAACTTTTTGAATTTCTAGCGCTGAATAAGCCGGTTGTAGCTTCAAGTACTGTGGAGTTGGAATCTTTTGAGGGATATGTCCTATTATATTCTACAAGAAAGGATCTTATAGAGAAAGTGATGTCTCTTAAGATTAGTCCCAAACTAATAAAAGAAATAATTAAAAAGAATAAAAAAGTCCTCAGAAATTATGACTGGGGAAGTCATTTAAAAAAGAAAATGCTGAGTGCAGTCAGAATTATTACTGGTGAAGAAGCATGAAGGACTCTAGGAGATATATTTTAATGGCATTTAAATGGCTTTTACTTGCTCAAGAAAAGGGAGGCGGAGGTTATTCAATAGGATTTTCTCTTAGAAGAGGTTGGAGACAAGCATACCCAGAAACTACAGGGTATATCATTCCAACGATGCTTAGGATATGGAAGCGATATGGCTGGGAAGAAGCACTAAACTCTGCACTAGAAGCAGGGAATTGGCTATTAAAGATTCAGAACAAAGATGGGTCATATTGGGAGCCGGATTTTAGAAAACCTATGGTATTTGACACAGGACAGGTAATTTTTGGACTTCTTTCTTTATATGAAATAACTAAAAAACAGCAATTCCTCGAAACTGCCATAAAAGCTGGAAACTGGATAATCTCTGTTCAAAATGAGGATGGCACGTGGACAAAATTTGCATTTAATAATCAACCCCATACATATTACGCTCGTGTCGCTTGGGCTCTACTGAAACTGTGGGAAAAAACAGGAATAGAGGATTATAAACAGGCGGCGGTAAGGCATCTTGATTGGGTCGTATCTCAGCAAAAAGATAATGGATGGTTTAGGAATGCATCTTTTCTCAATGATGAAAAACCTGTCCTTCACACAATTGTGTACGTAATAAGGAGCCTCCTTGAATCTTCTATAATCTTGAATAACAAAAAATACTTTAATTCCTCAAAAAAGGCAGTGGTACCATTATTGGAAAGGTTAAAGAAAGATGGCATTTTGTATTCATACTATGATTCATCATGGCGACCTGTCTCTAAGGAGAAGTGTCTTCCAGGAATTGCTCAGTACTCAATTGTTCTATTCAGATTTTATGAACTCGAAAGGGAATACAAGTATCTGAAGTGGGCAATGTACCTAACAAGCTATCTTAAACGGAAGATGCTTAATTTGCCAATTAAGACTCTTCAGGGGTGTTTGTTTGGGTCTTCCCCACCCTGGGGGTCATACTTACCCTTAATGTGTCCTAATTGGGGAGTAAAATTTTTCATTGATGCATTACTCTATGAAGATATATATATTGAAGACTTTATTTCGCAAAGGTTCAATGAAATCTCAAATAAATTACCTTCAGACCTGGATCCTCATGATTTCAGACTAGAAGCAATCAAGAGACATGTAAATCTCAGGAGAAAACGCCTTCTTGATGCTGGTTGTGGATCGGGTAGGTTTGCTATGTACTTCAGAGAACTTGGAGCAGAAGTTCACGGAATTGATATCTCCCCAAGACTAGTATCATTGGCCAAGCGGAGGGTTCAAGATGGCACTTTTACACTTGGGAGTGTAACTAATATTCCTTATCCTGAAAATTATTTTGACATAATTATTTCCATCGAGGTTCTTCAACATGTTCCCAATATAAAACTCGCTCTTAAGGAGTTTCATAGAGTCCTCAAACCTGGCGGAGTGATTGTGATAATAGATAGGAATCCAATATCCATAATGGGAGCTCTCAAACCAATTTTTGAGCGGTTAAATAGGTGGATGTATAAAAAGGACGATCCGTTTAGAGAGAGATGGTACTTATCAAAAACATGGAGGGAGTTCTTAGAGGAAGCAGGTTTTAATATTGATATTATGGAATCAATCCAAAGGAGATGGTATAGTCTCGATAGATTTTACTTCATTAAAGCATCAAAAGTTGGTGATAGCAAATGAAGAGGAAAAAGTACACTTGTGGTGATATAGCTCGAGTATTAAAACAGAGAGATTCCTTTGTAACAGTATATTTAGTTGATCCCCTTGCAATTAGGCTTCTTTATTTTATAGCCAATTATACAAGTTTAACTCCAAATTTAATAAGCTTATTTGCGTTCATCTTTGGAGTTATTTCGGCTATGCTTTTCTATTGGGGATACTTCGTGATTGGTGCTACTATGTATTATCTCAGTTTTCTCTTTGATTGCATTGATGGCAAATTTGCTCGGTTAAAAGGCATGAAGTCGGACTTGGGATTTTTTTATGATGCTTCAACGCTTACACATGCATATGTACTCTTTGGAATAGCGTTACATTTCCTTTTCGTTAAAGAAAATAAGAATATCATTGGTTTAATTCTAGTGTTATTCTTGATTCAGCTTCAAAAGAATGCTATGACGATCGCTTTAAAATCTGTTATTCCAACGAGAGGTAGCATATATGAAAGGCATGAGGAATCAATGGAAAAACAAGGAATGGTAGGCATTTTAATTAAAATTTATTCCACATCTATAGGAAGAGCAATTTTAGTCCCCACTGAAATAGATTTAGAGTTTTTTACAATAATATTATTTGCTTTTAGTGAAAGTGAAAATATTCTTATCTTACTATTAAACATGTGGGTGCTCTATGAGCTCTTATTTACGTTAGCTCAATTTTTTATCTCAACTAAAATAATAAGAAAAAAATGGGGGCTTCAGTATAAAATTGCAATTAATTACGTGCTTACAAAAGGCTAAGGCAATGGAGGGGATGATGATAGATGATATATAAGTTTGTTAACTTTCCCATGATAATTGAGGTTGGTAGTGGAATTTTAGATGAATTCGAGAAAGTTATTCACCGAAATAATCTCCATTTCGAAAATCCCTTAGTAATTACGGGAAAAATAAGTGGCGAAGTAATAAAGGATTATGGGCTTGTTAATGAATATAACTATTATATCATTAAGGATAGTACCCTTGATGAAATATCAAACTTAAGAAAAATGTTAATTGAGTATCATCATGATGCAATTATCGCTTGTGGAGGAGGTAGGGTGATTGATGTTGGGAAGTATTTAGCTAGGGAAACGTTAATCCCTATAATAAGTGTACCAACGCTTCTCTCTAATGATGCAATATCCTCTCCTATTAGTATTTTGCGAATAAATAACGAATACAAGAGTGTTGGGACAACAATGCCAGTTGGAGTTTTAGTGGACGTTGAGGTTATTAAAGACTCTCCGGAGATCTACTTGTTGGCTGGTTTAGGAGAGTTAATCTCTAATATATCTGCTTCTTATGATTGGATTTTAGCGCATAATGAAATTGGTGAGAAAATTGATAACTTTTCTAGAATGTTGGCTTATATGCCGGCAATTAATGTGCTAAATAATTTTGAAAACTATTACTCTACCAAAGATAGCAAATTTATTGAAGACTTGGCTTATGGACTTATTCTTAGTGGTATTGCTATGAATATTGCACACTCAAGTAGGCCAGCAAGTGGTTCGGAACATAATATAAGTCATGCTCTTGATAAGATAATTGGATTTGGTAAGATTCCACATGGAATACAAGTCGGATTTGCAACAATATTAACAACGTACTTACAAGGACAGACGAAAGAGCATGAATGGATTCTAGAACTCTACAAAAAATTTGGGTTCCCTACAAGACTAAAAGAATTAGGAATAAGAAAGAGTGTTTTCGTTGAAGCCTTAATATTGGCACCTAAAATACGTGATAGGTTCACTATCCTAAACAAGATATCAATTGATAGAAAATTCGCAGATTCAGTCTTAAGAACTCTAACGATTATCTGATGCCTTAAGCGAGGTCATGATAATGTAAGCATTAGCACATGACAATAAAACATAGAAAATTGCTCCAACTATTAATATAAAAAGTCTTAGCTCTCTTACTTTAACTATCACTGGGAAGATAATTATGAGAAAGTCCCAATCTATCGCATCTGGGATTAGTTTTGCTCGCCCAAATGTGGGAATGTCAATATTTTTATCCTTTTTAGTTTTGTGGTTTACACTCCTGTGTATTTTGTCTTTGTAATGGACAATTCTAATATACACCAATTTAGAAATTACAAACAATAGCATTGCATATGTGATTTTAGGCTCATAATTTAGGGAGTTATATGCTATCCCAAGGTATATACCGTATGCAACTGTCCAATCAGCAAGGGTATCATAAAAAGCTCCAACAAGAGAAGTCTTACCTGTAATCCGAGCGAGTTTCCCATCTACACAATCGAACAAAAAGCTTAGATAATAAAATAAGGCTCCAAAAATATCCTTACCAATACCAAAGGAAATGGCACTACTGACTCCCAGGAATAAAGATACAGTAGTTATAAAATTTGGAGATATCCTGTTATATTTAGAAAGAATATATACAAGCCTAACAGCTAATGGATCAACAAAATATACAGTGGTGAACGCATCCACTTTTTTTAAAATCCTATCGTCTTTGTACAATGATTATCCCCAAGCGCTATATTGTAGTCATATTTAAAACACTTGCTGTCCCCTGACTCACCACCGTTGCCATCGCCGCGCCTATTGCTCCGTAGTGGGAAATTAAAACGTAGTTCAAAACTACATTCAGCAAGGCTGTAAATCCTGTAATTTTAGTGAACATTAGCTCTCTTCCAGTTGCGTTCATATAACTCCCCATCAGTGAGTTGAGGAACATGAATGGAATCGCTATTGCCAAAATCCTGAGTATTGGGACGCTTGGCAGGAACTTGTTCCCGAAGACTATCAAAATTCCAAGTCTTGCGAAGATGTAGTAACCCCCAGTTCCTGCAATTCCGAGGGCCAAAAGCATCTGAAAGCTCTTCCTAAACAGAACTTCTAGCGTTTTTTTATCCTCATTCCATAGCCTCGCCATCGAGGGCATTGTTGTTGCCACTACTATGTTCGGGATGAACAGGGAAACTTCAATTAGCGTAAAGGCCGCCCTATAAATCCCTGTCTCGTAGTCCCCGCGCATTAGGCTTAGCATAACCGTGTCGGTCCTGTAGTAAATCATTGTGAAGAGCCCGATGAACCAGAACGGGTAGGATTTCTTTAGCAAAGAGACCCATTTCTCCGGTTTAAAACGGATTTTAAGCTCATCAACGAACCGCATTCCTAACTTTATCCTCAGGAGCTCTCTGATGACATAACCGGTGAGGAGAGCAATGATGAATGGTGAGAGCTCCTTGAACTTCCATAGGACTGTGCCTCCAACAAAGAACGCCCAGAACCTCTCGACTATCTGGGCAATTGCATCATATTTGGTAACTTCATGGGCATACATGATGTTCACAAAGAGATACGAGATCCACGTTAGCATGGCCTCAGCTCCAGCCAAAACCACGAGAAGCTTTAACCAGCTTGGTTTTGGTAGGAAAAATGTTATGCCAGTGATAACGAGAAAGTTAAAGACCGCAAGAACGACCTTGAAGCCAAGGACATCTGGCAAAAGCTCCTGAAGTCTCTTCCTGTCCCTCGCGACCTCGCGCATGAAATAGTATCCGACACCTAAGTCCGAGAATATTCCCAAGAGACCGATGTAGTAGAAGATAAAGGAGTACTGACCGAGCCCCGTTGGTCCAAGGGTTCTGCTGAGAAGGACTATTATACCATAACTCAGGAGGTTGGCTATTATTTTAGCCCCAAAAAGCCAGCCGGCGTTCTTTATAAGCTTCCATTTAAGGCTCTCGGTCATTATTGTTAAGGGACAACAAAACTCTTATTAAACTTTCTTTACTGCTGTTTCATCTTTGAGATTAGTTCCTTAACAAGCTCTCTATCTTCCGGACTAAGGTTGCTACTACCGATGAGTATGATATATGAAATTCCTGAGGCTATCAATGTACCAGCAATTGCATTCATCAAACGGCCGTGGGGAAGGTAAACTGCGATTAGGGTTCCAAGGGCTAACGTAGCTAGGGCTTTCAGGTACTCACCGTTAAAAGGATGAATCTTCTCCAATGCCGAAACCCCGAGCTTGTAAAGATTTGCCACTGCGAAAGATGTTCCAGTTGCAACGGCGGCTCCACTAATTCCGTACGTCGGTATGAGGGTTGCGTTTAGAATGACGTTGAAGATAGCGCCGAGTGTGTTTCCTATAAGTACTTGTGTGGTTTTTCCCATCGCTGTTAAGGTAAGTCCTGTTGGTCCCGCGATAACCTGAGAAATAAATCCCGCGGATAGAATCATCAGGACCGTCCCAGCTTCGCGATAGCTCTCTCCAAAGAACGTTACAATGATTTCCTGTGGAAACGCAAAAAGCATTACAAACAATGGAAATGTCATTATTAACACCCACTTTGTTATGCTCTCGTAAAATTCCTTCAGCTCTTCAATCTTTCCCTCCGCATACAGGGACGTTGCGAGGGGATTGTAAATCGTCGTAAAGGCCACCATAAAAACCGTTAGAAACCTCGCTACCGGAACCGCCGCATTGTAGATTCCGGTTGCTTTGCTTCCAAGGTAGTGGCCGAGCATTAGCGTGTCAGTCCACGTCATGACTAGCCAGACGATGTTGGAGAAGAAAAGGGGTGTTGAGAACCTTAGCAGAGACCCTGCGAGTTTGTGCGAGAAGCTTGGTTGTTTTGGGAGTATTCCCTTTTTCCGTAGGTCATAGGTTATGAGCAATAGCATGGACAGTTGGAGTGCCGCGTATCCTTTCATCAAGTCCAACAATGAACGTCCTATTAATGTGGTCGCGCTTATTACAACCATCAAAAACAGCGCGGGGGGCAGAACCCTCTCATAAAGCACGTACTCCCTAACCCTGTGGAATCCCTGGGTTATTGCAACCAGCGTATTGACAACAGCGGTTGCAGGAAGAGCCATTAAGAGCACACCGAGAGTCTCTGCAAGTAATGTACCACCGCCGATTATGGAAGGTATGGTATCCCGTTTTAGCTCTAAGCACGCCATCATAGCTATGGAGCTGATAGTCACAATAACTACTGCAGTAAAAACAAGTGTTTCAACAAGTTCTGGCTTTTTCTTCCTTAGGTATGCGACTTCCCTTTGGAGTCCAATAGGGAATCCTAACATTGATATTGCGAGGGCAACGTTGAATACGGTCATTGCTAGGCTGTAAACACCGTAATCATTTGGCCCATACCATCTTCCTATCACTGTCCTAAGGAGAAATCCAAGGAGAGCCGACAGTAGAAGTCCTATGAGGGTTATTGTGCCTCCCCTGGCGACTTTTTTGAGCATCTCAGCTTCGACCAAGGTCCCACCTGCTCTGGTTGTTGGTGAGTTAAACTTAAACCTTACCACTGAAACCTTTTTATATTCCCGCCGTTGATTATAAATTCAGCTATCTTTATAATCCGAGGTGACCGGAATGTTCGAGGACGTGAACGACTTTGAGACGGCTTTCAGGAGGCTCCTCGACGAGGTTCTCGAGTTCGACCTGAGCAACCCCTTTGACGAGGTGGATAAAATCCTCTGTATCGAACCCCATCCAGACGACTGCGTTATAGGAATGGGCGGAACGATAAGGAAGCTGACCGAGGCGGGTAAGGAGGTTGTTTACCTCTGTCTCACGGACGGCTCGATGGGAACGACCGACGAGAACGTCAGCGCCCACGAGCTGGCGTTAATCAGGAAGCGCGAGGAGGAAGAGAGCGCTAAGATGCTCGGCGTGGACAGAATCATCTGGCTCGACTACAAGGACACGGAGCTCCCATACACCGTCGAGGCGAGGAACCAGATAATCAAGGTTCTCAGGCGGGAGAAGCCCGACGCCGTTCTGGCTCCGGACCCCTGGTTGCCCTATGAGGCCCACCCAGACCACGTGACCGCTGGAAGGCTCGCCCTCGAGGCGGTATCGTTCTCCCCGTTGCCAAACGTCGTTCCGAGCGACGTCCAGCTCGGCATAAAACCACATCAGGTCGAGGTCTTCGGCTTCTACTACACCGCCAAGCCCAACTACTTCGTCGACATCACCGACGTTATGGAGCTCAAGCTGAAAGCAGTTAGGGCTCATAAGAGCCAGTTCACCGACGATGTCTGGGAGCAGTGGGAACCGTTTTTGAGAACGATAGCGCTCTACTACGGGAAAAAAGCGGGAACGAAGTACGCGGAAGGCCTACGCTTCATGCCCGGCCTGTTCCTGCACATAACCCCCTTCGCGGAGCTCATTTGAGTTCTTTCTTCACTATCCTTTCGAGCTCGCCGAGGAACTTCTCAAGGGGCATCGTGTCGAGGCCGAACTGCCTCATCGGCTCGTAGCGCTTCGGGTTGTCTGTTATCAGTAGGCTGTTGGTGCATATCGCCGTCGAGGCCGTCAGCACGTCCTCAAGGTCGAGCATGAGACCGCGTTGAAGGAGCTGGCCCTCAATCTGGGCTCCCTTCGCTATTATCCTGTCGTCGAGGGGGACTATGTTGTAGATGTCCTTGAGGACTTCAAGCTCCCTCTCGACGTTCCTCTTGAGGTAGGCCTTGGCCGAGAGGTAGCGGTAGACGGTGATGATTGACAGGGAGACGTTGAACTTGGCGAGGGTTATCTCGAGCTGTCTCTTCCTCTTGGCGGTATGCATCTTGAGGAGCGTTATGCTGTCGAAGGTTATGTCCGGTGGCAGTGGCATCTTCAACTCCCCTTCTTCTTTTCGAGTATGCTAATCAGCGTTTCAGCTTCTTCCTCGTCAACGACGACGTTGTCGACCTTCTTGTCGAGCTCGACGAGGTGCCAGGTCTCTATGAGCTTCTGGAGGACTTCGTCGTAGGAGCGGGCCTCTAACTTGTCCTTGAGCATCTTAATCTTCTTCCAGGTGGTCTCGTCAACGGCTATCGTCTTCATTCCACTCCCTCCCTCACGACCTTACGGTAGGTTTCAACGCTGTTCCTCCTCGGTATGCGCTCCTTGGTTATCATATCGACCTCGTAAAGGCCGAAGCGAATCTTGAAGCCCATCGCCCACTCGTAGTTGTCCGTTAGAGCCCAGTGGAAGTAGCCCCTGACGTCTATACCGTTTTCGAGCAGTCTCTTCACTTCCTCCACGTGCTCGATTATGTACCTCGGGCGGAGTATGTCCTTGGAGTCCGCCACGCCGTTCTCGGTTATGTAAACCGGCCTCCCGTATTCCGCCCCCTCGGCGGTGGAGTCGTATAAACCTTTCGGATAGACCTCCCAGCCGAAGTCGCTCGTCGGGTTGTTGTCCGGGGAAACACCGTTCGGGTTCCCGGAGTAGCCGTAGCCCTCGACGCCGACGAAGGTAACCATCGGAAGCTCCTCGAAGCGTGGCTCGGTCCACTTCACGACTTCCCTCGTGTAGTAGTTGTTGCCGACCCAATCGTTCCTCTCAAGGTGGGGAATCTTCACAGGGTTCCAGTCGAGCTCCAAATCGACCCTTCCCCTGTTCAGGGCCTCTAAGAAGAGCCTGTTGTGGAAGTAGTCGTAGTTCTCGGCTGCCTTAACGTCCCTCGCGTCGTGGGGGTTGAGCGGATAGGCTGGAATTATGTTGAGGATTATTCCCACCGGGGCCTTCGTGTGCTCCTTTATGGCGTCGTAGGCCCTTGCGTGGGCCACCATCTGGTTGATTATGACCTTCTTGGCCGCCTTCGGGTTAAGGATTCCCGGAGGCCAGCCGACGTAGGGGGCCAGATAACCGAGCTCGACCGTAACCATCGGCTCGTCGAAGGTGGCCCAGAAATCAACCAGCTCGCCGAACTTCCAGGAGGCGTATGCTGAGAACTTGACGAACTCGATTATGTTCCTCTCATCAACCCAGCCTCTCGCTCTGCTTCCCTCGAAGTCGCTCCTCGTCCAGAGCGGGTCGTGAACCCATACAGGCAACGTCTGGTGGTTCAGCGTGACGAAGGTCGTGAAGCCGAGCTTCTTCAGGTTCTTGAGGACTGCTAAGTAGTGGAGAACCTCCCTCCTGTTCGCCAGCCGGTCGAGTTCCTCAAGCGCTTCCTTCGGAACCTTCACGCGCTTTATCAGCCCGTAGGAGTCCCTCTCAACATTCACCTCGACGGCCCAGGTCGGGCAGGGAAAGATTCTGCTCCACTCGATGGTGAGCTGGTAGGCGTTCAGCCCGAGGTCTTTGGCAAGGCGGTGGTCTATCTCGTAGAGCTCGTAGTTGTTTATGCCCTCCTCGGGTAAATCACCGCTCACGAGGTCGTTCTTGATGTTGAATGGGTCGCGAACCCAGTGCCACCAGTCGCTTCTGGCATCTATGTTCCGTCTGAGCGGGTCACCCATCTCGAACTGAAATGCAGACTGCACAACTCCCCAGATGAAATTGGACATGCCTGTTCACCGCTCCCCTACTTTATAACTTTGTATGAATTTGTGGTTTTCATGGTTTTTATAGTTTTTGAGTGGGGCCCGGGAACACCTTTGTAATTTGCACACAATTTATACATCCGGGGACAGTGTCGTCCACCAAAAAGCTTATATAGAATCCTCGAATGTTATAAAATTGACATCCTTTATAATGAGGTGACGAACTATGAAACGGTACCTGGCCGTGGCCGTTATGGCCCTGATGCTCGGGAGCGTTTTTGGTTTTGCTTCCGTTAGCGCCGCTTCGGACTATCCGAGGAACGAGACGCTGTACACCGCCAACAGCGCCCCGCCGACCAACGCAAACCCCTTCCAGGGTGGCAACATCATTGGTCTCGACGGTCTCATCTTTGAGCCCCTGGCAATGCTGAACTTCATGACCGGTGAGCTGAAGCCCTGGCTCGCCGAGAGCTGGAAGTGGGTCAAACCAAACGTTTTCGAGGTTAAACTCAGGCCCGGACTCAAGTGGCAGGACGGTCAGCCCCTCACAGCCGAGGACGTTAAGTTCTCCTACGAGTACTACCAGGAGATTGGCCTCAGGAACTGGACAAAGCTCGGCCTCAAGGAGATAAAGGTCGTTGATGACAGAACCGTTGACTTCATCTTCGACGGTACCCCCAACTACCAGCTCTGGCAGCTCCAGCTCTTCTACGGATGGGGACAGGGCGCCCTCATAATCCCGAAGCACATCTTCCAGAACATTGACCCCAAGCAGATACCCAAGATGACCTTCCTCGGTGACGAGAAGAAGTACCTCGTCGGTTCTGGCCCCTACAAGCTCAAGGAGGTCGTTCAGCAGCAGAAGGCCATTCTTGAAAGGAACGACGACTGGTGGGGCAACAAGGTCTTTGGCGAGCCCGCCCCGAAGTACATAATCCAGCTCTACGTTAAGGACAACTCCCAGGCCGCGAACATGTTCATCAAGGGCGACCTCGACGTCGGAACCTACTACATAGACATCGTCCAGGCCAAGAAGCAGAACCCGAACCTCGTCAGCTGGCTCGACAAGCCGCCCTACTTCCCGCCGGTGGCCCCTGTTCTGCTCTACTTCAACACCAAGAAGCCCCCGATGGACAACCCGCAGTTCAGGCGCGCCATAGCTATGGCGATAAACCCCGAGCAGATAACCAAGAACGGTCCGATAAGCGGAAAGCCCGCCGAGATTCCCTTTGGAACCGGTCTCCTCCAGAAGTGGGCCGGCAAGATAGGGCTTGACGACCTCGTCAAGAAGTACGGCTGGCAGTACGGCAACATCGCCGAGGCCAACAAGATACTCGACCAGCTCGGCATGACCAAGAACGCCGACGGCTGGAGAACCTACAACGGCAAGGTCATAGAGCTCCACCTCGTCACCTGTGCCGGCTGTTCCGACTGGATTTCGACCGCAGAGATAATCCAGAACCAGCTCAGGGCCCTTGGAATCAAGGTCGTCATTGATAAGTACGACTGGGGAGCGATGATGGACAAGTACCACAAGGGTGACTTCGACCTCGGCCTCCACTGGGCCGGAACCTTCCAGCCGACCGCCTACGCGGTTTACAACGCCCTCCTAAGCAAGGACGGTGCCGCCAACTTCGGTGCCTACTACAATGAGCAGGCCGAGAAGATACTCGACGAGTTCGCCAAGACCACCGACCCGAACAAGGAGGCCGAGTACATAAAGGAGCTCAGCGAGATATGGCTCAAGGACGTCCCGGCCGTTCCGGTTTACATGGCAACACTCTTCTACGAGGCCAACACCAAGTACTGGACCAACTGGCCCAACGAGAACAACCCCTACGGCGTCCCGATATTCTGGGCCAAGTACGGAACCTGGGGAACGGCTCTGGCTCTCCTCGGCGTCAAGTCCGCCAGCGAGGCTCCGGCAACTACCAGCCAGCCGGCAGAGGAGAAGACCACCACTCCCACCAGCTCAACCAGCAAGGAGAGCAAGGGACTCTGCGGTCCGGCCTTCATCGTAGGCCTTGCCGTCGTTCCGCTCCTGTTGAGGCGCAGAAGGTGATGCCCCCTTTTCCTTTCTCTTATCCTGACAATCAACGCGGTGGAGGGTAGACAATGGGGTTCAAGAAGTACCTCGCGCGCAAGACCTTCGTGTATGGAATTACTTTCATATTTGCCGTGACCCTCAACTGGTTGCTCCCGAGGCTCATGCCCGGAAACCCGATTGAGGCAATGATGTCCAAGAGCGGTGCCGTTAACGACGCCCTGGTTAAGTTCTACGAGGAGCTCTACGGCTTAAACCAGCCCCTCTGGAAGCAGTTCGTCAACTTCTGGGTCAGCCTCTTCCACGGAGATTTGGGCTACAGCATGCTGTACAACGCCCCAGTTTCGAGTATAATCAGGCACGCCCTCCCCTACGATATAGCAATCCTCCTTCCTGCAATCGTTCTGAGCTGGCTTGTTGGAAACTGGCTCGGTGCAATCGCGGGTAAGAACAAGAAGTATGACAAGTACACGATGCCGATATTCTACTTCCTCGCGAGCATGCCCTACTTCTGGTTCGCGATGATTCTCGTCTACGTTATAGGTGTTAAACTCGGCTGGCTCCCCTATTCTGGCGCCTACGCGCCGGATTTGGTGCCGAGCTTCTCCTGGACGTTCATCAAGAGCTTCCTCTCCCACTGGATTCTGCCCTTCCTGAGCCTGTTCATAGTCATGATTGGTAGCTGGGCAATTGGAATGCGCAACATGATAATCTACGAGCTCGAAGCAGATTACGTCCGCTACCTCGAGGCCCTCGGTGCGAGCGAGAAGCTCATGACCAAGCACGCCTACAGGAACGCAATCCTGCCCCAGGTAACCGGACTGGCCCTTCAGCTCGGAATGATGGTAGCTGGAGCGATTGCAACGGAGATAGTCTTCAACTACCCCGGAATCGGAGTGCTCATAATGAACGCGGCACTCAACCAGGACTACTTCCTCCTCCAGGGGGCGTTTCTCATCGTCGTAATCTCAGTCCTCGCGGCCAACTTCCTGATTGACATAGTCTACGCCTTCATAGACCCGCGCGTCAGGGCGAGCTACACGGAGGGTTGAAGATGGCGAGGAGAAACAAGTTCGAGGTCGTTAGAATCGCCTTCAAAAACAGGAAGTTCCAGTTCGGCTTCGGCCTTCTGGCCTTTTTCGTGATATTCGCCCTAATCGGCCCGCTCTTCACGCCCTTCGCGTGGGACGGCCTCTACTACGAGAAGGTCAGTGGAATAAAGATAGCCTCCTACGGCGAGAAGACCCTTCCGCCGATGAGCCACGAGGTCATAACGACCTACACTGGCAAGGAGGTTGAAGTCCTCCACATCCTTGGAACGAACATCAACGGTCAGGACCTCTACGCGAGGCTCGTCTACGGTCTGAGGACGAGCCTGTGGATAGCTTTCCTCGCGGCAGTCATCGGAACGATACTCGGAATAACGATAGGCCTCGTAGCCGGCTACAAGGGGGGCTGGGTCGACGAGCTTCTCATGATGTTCACCAACATAATGCTCGTCATCCCCTCGATAGTGCTCCTCATCCTGGTCGCCGCTTACCTCTCTGCAAGAACTCCCGGCATTCAGGCGGTCATCATAGGTCTCACAGGCTGGCCTTGGGTCGCGAGGGCCGTTAGAAGTCAGACCCTCTCGCTCAAGAACAGGGAGTTCGTCCACCTCGCGAAGCTCGCCGGGCTGAGCGACTTCAAGATTATCTTCACCGAGGTAATGCCGAACATGATTTCCTACATCTTCATGGCCGGAATCCTGCAGTTCAGCGGTGCAATCCTCGCCTCGGCGACCCTCGACTTCATAGGCCTTGGGCCGACCACGATGGTCTCGCTTGGAAACATCCTCCAGAGGGCCATAGCCTACAACGCCCTCCAGTTCGGCTGGTGGTGGTGGTTCATCCCGCCGGGACTCATTATAACCCTCATCATCACGGCGTTGTTCTTCGTGAACATCGGCCTTGAAGAAGTGTTCAATCCGCGCCTCAGGAGGGAGTGAGATGGCAATGCTCACCGTTGAAGACCTTAAAATCTACTACTCAACGCCCCTCGGCCACGTTAAGGCCGTTGACGGGGTTTCCTTTGAGGTTAGGGAAGGAGAAGTCTTCGGAATAGCCGGCGAGAGTGGTTGCGGAAAGTCAACGCTCGTCCACTCCCTAATCCTCAGGAAGCCCCCGATGGTGCACATGGGTGGTAAGGCCCTCTTCAAGGGCAAAGACCTCATGACGATGAGCCCAAAGGAGTCCAGAAAAATCCGCTACACCGAGCTCTCAATAATCCCCCAGTACGCGATGAACGCCCTCAACCCGACGAAGAAAATCAAGGACATCGTGTGGGACTTAGCTAGGGAGCACGGCTACACCGATAGAAACGAGATTGAGAAGCTCCTCCGCGAGAGGCTTGAGATGGTCAAGCTCTCCCCCAAGGTCGCCGAGATGTACCCTGTCGAGCTGAGCGGTGGAATGCGCCAGCGCGCGACGATGGTTGTCTCGACCCTTCTCAACCCCGACCTGCTCATCGCGGACGAGGTCACCTCTGCCTTAGACGTCACGACCCAGCGCGTCGTCATTGAGCTCCTCCACCACTTCATGAAAGAGGGAATCGTCAAGTCCATCATCTTCGTCACCCACGACTTAGCGTTGCTCGACAAGATAGCCGACAGGATAATGATAATGTACGCGGGCAAGGTCGTCGAGATAGGTCCGACCGACGAAGTCATCAACGAGCCGAGCCATCCCTACACCCAGCTTCTCCTCAACTCCCTGCCGAGGATGGGGGTGCAGTACAAGAGGCAGAAGCTCAAGGGAATCCCCGGTTACCCGATTAGTTTGCTCAACCCGCCGAAGGGCTGTCGCTTCTACACGCGCTGTCCCTACGCCCTCGACAAGTGCCCGCACGTCGAGCCGAAGCTCGTGAAGGTGGGCGAGGAGCACTACGCGGCCTGCCATCTCCTCGGGGGTGAAAGCCAATGAGCGAACTTTTGAGGGTCGAGCACCTGACCAAAATCTTCACCTCCGGCTTCATCGGTGGCTTTGAGATTAGGGCCGTTGACGACGTCAGCTTCACCATACGGAAGGGCGAGATAGTTTCCCTCGTTGGTGAGAGCGGCAGCGGAAAGACGACAACAGGAAAGCTCATCCTCCGCCTCATCCAGCCTACATCTGGCAGGATACTCTTCGAGGGTAAGGACATTCTCCAGATGAGCAAGAACGAGCTCAAGAAGAACTACTACCGCCAGGTTCAAGCCGTCTTCCAGGACCCCTTTGCGAGCTTCAACCCGCTCCACCCGATTGACAGGGCCTTCGACCTGATATTCGACTCCTACCTCCCCGACGTTAGCAAGGGCGAGCGCGACGAGATGATTGACAAGGCCCTCATCCAGGTCGGCCTCAATCCTGACCAGATTCGCGGAAAGTTCCCCCACCAGCTCAGCGGCGGCCAGCTCCAGAGAATCCTCATAGCGAGGGCCTTACTGCTGAAGCCGAAGCTCCTCATAGCTGACGAGGCCGTTTCGATGCTCGACGCCTCGACGAGGATTGACGTCCTAAACTTACTCGGCGACTTCAGGGACAAGTACGGAACCTCGGTTCTCTTCGTAACCCACGATTTGGCTCTGGGCTACTACATCAGCGACACGACCATCATCATGTACCGCGGGACGATAGTAGAGATGGGGGACACCGAGAAGGTCTTCCACAACCCGCTCCACCCCTACACCCAGATGCTCCTTGAGAGCGTTCCCGATTTGAACGTCAAGTGGGAGTTCAAGGGAATCGAGCCCGAAAAGGAGGAGGGAACCGTCTATTCTCTCCAGGGCTGCCGCTACGCCCCGAGATGCCCCAAGGCAAAGGAAATCTGCTTCAGAGCCCGTCCCGAGCTCCACGAGGTTGAGAAGAATCACTGGGTTGCCTGTCATCTTTACGGAGGTGAGTGAGATGCACTCGACGATTAGGGAGATTAGGAAGACTCCAGAGGGAATAATGAAGGCCCAAAAGGCCTTTGAAGATTTCATAACCAATCACGACTTCCGGTTACCGAGGGAGATAGTTTACACTGGCTGTGGCAGTTCACACTTCCTGTCGCAGCCGCTGGCCATGGCAACCACCCGCCTCGGGGGCAGGGGAGCGGCCCTCCCCTGCTCCGAACTTCTTTATTCGCGCGAATGGTACAGCATAGGAAACCCCGAGCTTCTGGTGGCAATCTCGCGCTCCGGGGAAACGACTGAAGCTATTAAAGCCCTAAAAGCCCTTGACGTCCCCAGGTTCGCTCTCACGGCCTACGAGAGCACCCTTTCGAGGGAAGCGGACTACGCGCTAATCGTTCCCGCCCACGAGGAGAGCGTCGTAATGACTCACTCTTTCCCGGCCTTCTACTTCGCCTACCTCCAGCTGCTCCTTCACTCGTACGGGAGGGAAACCTTAGACGCCGGGCACGTATCTTCCCTCACCGATGACGTGCTAAAGAACGAGAACCACGTGAGGGAGATTGTGGAAGGCTTTGACTTCAGGAACGTCATCTTCCTCGGCTCGGGGATACTCTATCCAATAGCCCTTGAGGCCATGCTCAAGATGAAGGAAATGGCCCTCTTCTGGAGCGAGGCTTACCACACCTTCGAGGTCAGGCACGGCTTCAAGTCCATAGCGGACGAGGGAACGCTCGTCGTCCTCCTCGTGAACGAGCCCTTCGACTGGCACGAGAAGCTGACGAAGGAATTCCAGGGGCAAAAGGCCAGGGTTCTCACCGTCGGAAGGCGCGACACCGGTGCGGACTACTTCATTGAAATCCCAGAACTGGACGAGCTTGCAAGTCCAGTCCTCTACCTCCCGATAATTCAGCTCCTCGCCTACTACAAGGCCGTATCGCGCGGTTTGAATCCGGACAATCCAAGGTTCCTCAGCAAGGTGGTCAAGTGGTGATGGTGATGAAAGTTGGCCACGATGGTAAGACTTACCTACTGGATGGGGAGCGCTTCCAGGTCTACGGGGGAACGCTCCAGTTCTTCAGAGTCCCAAGGGAGAGCTGGAAGGAAAGGCTGGAGAGGATGAAGAAGCACGGCCTCAACACGGTAGACACCTACGTCGCCTGGAACTGGCACGAGCCCGAGAAAGGGAAGTTCGACTTCACCGGCGAGACGCACCCCCAGAGGGACTTAATAGGCTTCCTTGAGCTGGCAGATAAAGTCGGCCTGAAGGTCATCATAAGGCCCGGTCCATACATCTGCGGCGAGTGGAGGAACGGCGGAATACCCGAGTGGCTCATAAGGGAACACCCGGAAATCCTTGCGAAAGGCCCCAATGGACCCCTGCCGAGGGACATCTACTACCCCCCGATTACCTACCTCCACCCTACATACCTCAAGGCCGTCTCTGAGTGGTACGATGAAGTTCTCCCGATAATCAGGGACTACCTCTACACCAACGGCGGGCCGATAATAAGCGTCTCCATAGACGACGAGCCGTCCTACTGGGAGACCATCTTCCAGCCCTTCCTCACCGACTACAACGAGGTCATCACCCGTCCGGGCGGCCTGTGGGAGGAGTGGCTTCGCTCTAACTACTCCCTCGACGAGCTGAGCGAGCGCTACGGAACGCCGATAAGTGATTACTCCGAGGTCTACGCGCCGGCGAGCGAGAACGAGCCCCTGCCAAAGATACTTGACTGGCACCACTTCAAGATATGGATGACCAACCGCTACGTGGAAATCCTCTACGGGCATCTAAAGCGCTACATCGACGTCCCGATAAGCATCCTCGACCCCTACCTGCTCCTCGCGGCCTGGAGACACTTCTACCGCTACGTTAAGAAGAGAAACCTCGACATCCACCTCTGGACAGAGTTCTGGTACTCCTTCTACCGCTCCTTCGACCTGAAGGAAGACAGGCTCGGCCACATCTACTACAAGACCGGGGTCTACCGCTTCTACCAGAGGAGGCTCGGAACGCCGCCCCTCAGCATAGAGACGCAGGTTTCCCTCGCCCACACCATCGAGCCCGATGAAGCGGAGCACCTCTACTCGCTGATAGCCTCACTCGGAATCCACAACATCAACTACTACCTCTACGTCGGCGGTGAAAATCCAAAAGGCTACGAGTCCCACAACGGCGTGACCTGGGACGTCTACTCGCCGATAGGCCTCGACGGGAGCGAGAGGCCCCACGTTGAGCCAATAAAGTGGCTCGGCGAGTTCCTGCTCAACAACCCGGACTTCGGCAATGCCGAGCTGAGGCCGAGGGTGGCCTTCGGAACCTACGAGCCCTATGAGGCGGTCTCGACCTTTGGCCTGAGGAAGGGCATGACCGAGAGCGTGAACCTCAACGAATACCTCTTCGGTGAGAGGGGCCTCTTAACGCTCCTCGCCATGAGCAACGTTCCCTTCGACGTCCTTGACCTTGAGGAGGCGAGCGTTGAGGAGATGCTCTCCTACGGCCAGCTCTGGGTGTACAGCCTCGATTTCATGTCCCGAGAGGTCCAGGACAAGTTAGTTGAGTTCGTTGCGAGGGGCGGGAACCTCGTAATCCTGCCGATGCTTCCATATCTTGACGAGAACATGAAGCCCTACTCCGCCCTCGCCGAGTTCCTCGGCGTCGAGGTTGAGAGGGCCGAGGCGAGGGACAACGTGAGGCTGATTCAGTTCACGAGCGTCGAGAGCGAGGGAATAGACAGAATGCTCGTCAGGAACACCGTCAGAGAGGTTAAAGGCGGCGAGCCGTTCGTCTTCCACTACGGCAGGCCGGTCGGAACGCTCGTCAGGAAGGGGAAGGGAAGCGCAATCGTGCTCGGCTTCAGGCTCCAGTACTACAACAGCTACCACGACCTCCACAGGAAGTTCGTTGACAAACTGCTTGAGATGCAGAACGTGAAGAGGGACTTCGAGGTCACGGACAGGGACATGATAGCGATTCCGCGCGGCAACTACCTCGTCCTGCTCAACCCCAGAGGCCACAGGGTCTTCGGAAAAGTGCGGTACAGGGGAATCGAGGTTCCCCGGCTCCTCGACGGCATCGAGATGGAGAAGCGCGGTGCCCTCTTCCTGCCCTTCGGCGTTAGGGTCGGAGACGTTGAGGTGGTCTACGCAACGGCCACACTCCTCAGTGGGGACGGAAAAACGCTCCGCTTCAGGAACCACCTGAGCGGTTCCAGCGAGGTCGCTTTGCGGGGCGTTGAGGAAGTCAAGGCGATTGAGGGTAGAATCGTGGACGAGAGCTTTGAGAACGGAATCCTAAGGGTCGTCGTAGAGCATGATAATGAGTTCGAGCTGGGCCTCTGACTCCACTGCCTCCTTCACTTTTTGCTTTTGAAACCTTTTTAAGGCCCCTCCTCCTATTTTTCCCCGCGATGATGAGTGATGGGCGAACCGAAGGGTGAGGAAGGAAAGGTGATCGCTGAGCAACCCTTTTAAGCGCCCGTTCCAACTTTTTTCGGGATGATGAGTTCAGCCTTGTCCGAGCTGTGACGAGGGAGTGACGGACTGACCGCCACTTTTTAAATTAGTCTAATTGAATTCGAAAACCTAATAACCTTAGGGGGCTGAAGGGAATTAGAAAGGTTTAAATATTTTGTGCATATGCACAAAAAGGTGATACGATGGAGGAGATTTACAGGCCCATATGGGTCAGCATAATCGGCAACGTCCTCCTCGCGGTCATAAAGCTCATCGTCGGTTTCCTCTATTCAAGTATAGCCCTCATCTCCGACGGCGTTCACTCCCTCAGCGACGTGGTAACGAGCGTCGCCGGCTACTTCGGCATAAAAGTGGCGTCAAAACCCCCCGATAAGGACCACCCCTTCGGCCACTCTCGCTTCGAGCCCCTCGTGGCCTTTCTCATCGGTGAGGCCCTGCTCGTTGTTGCCTATGAAATCGGAAAGGACTCCCTGCTGAGGCTTCTCCACGGCGAGACGATAGAGGTTAACTCGGTAATGCTCGGGGTCACGGTGGTGTCAATCCTCGCGAAGGAGCTGATGTTCCGCTACTCCGTCTACGTGGGCAGGAAGCTCAACAGCCAAATCCTTATCGCCGACGCCTACCACCACAGGAGCGACGTCCTGAGCAGTGTCGCGGTTTTAATCGGCCTCGGCCTCCAGAAGTTCGGCTTCCAGTACGGCGACGCTCTGGCCGGCCTCGTCGTCGCGGTCTTCCTCGTTAAGGTTTCGCTTGAGATAATCCTCGAGAACGTCGGCTACCTGACCGGAAGGGCGCCCTCGTTCGAGGTCTGCGAGGAAATCAAGAGGCGCGCGCTGAGCGTGCCCAACGTCCTTGGAATCCACGATTTGAGGGCCCACTACGTTGGGAACAGGCTCCACGTCGAGCTCCACATCGAGGTTCCTCCAAACCTGTCCCTTAAAGAGGCTCACGACGTCAGCGAAGAGGTGAAGAAGAGGATAGAGGAAATCCCCGAGGTCGAGAGGGTCTTCGTCCATGTGGATATAAAGGGGGTTACGGAGTGATTTCACACTTTTAGTATCGCGATATTAAATCCTGCGTTATTAACCCTGCACAATCTCCCTCAAATCCCTCAAAAACTCCTCCAAGTGCCCCCGCCTCACGTGGGGCATCAGGACAATTCTGATGTAGCCCCTGTGCGCGCTGATTCCCCAGCCCCTCCTCTTCAGCTCCTCTTCCACAGCTTCAAGGTTCTCAGTGCCGAAGGAGACGATGTTGAGAACCGGCTCGCGGATGAGATAAACGCCCGGTATCTTCTTCAGCTCCCCCGCGAACCACCGGCTCAGCTCCATGGATTTTCTCACGATTTCCTTGTAGCCCTCGAAGCCGAGGTGCTTAATCATCGCCCACACCGCTAAGGCGTTCGCCCCGGGCCTCGTTCCCGTTATCGTCGCCTGCCATATCCTTCCTCCGGCTAAGTAAGGAGCTAAAACGCTTATCGCGTCTATGTACTTCTTCTCGCGGAAGATTATCCCGCCCGCTGGAATCGGTACCATGCCCATCTTGTGGGGGTCTATGGTTACGCTCTTCACGCCCTTCAAGCGAAAGTCGAAGTCCGGGATATCGTAGCCTAAAGCCTTGGCAAAGGGGATGACGAAACCGCCAAACGCCGCATCGACGTGGAGTGGAAGCCCGTAGTCGAGGGCCAAATCGCTCAGAGCTGGTATGTCGTCAACCACCCCGAGGCCCGTCGTTCCGGCTATTCCCACGATTCCAATCGTGTTGTCCGTAATCTTCTCCTCCACGTCCCTCACGTTGACCGTGTAGTCTTCGTTCAGCTCCGCCCAGACGAGTTTAACTCCGAGCATCTCGCCGGCCTTGATGAAGGAGAAGTGGGCGCTTCTTGGAAGAATCAGCTCCGGCTTTTCCACCTCCGCCAGGTTGCGGAAGGCCCTCACCGCCAGGATGTTGGCCTCGGTTCCGCCCGAGACTATGTGCCCGTAGCCCCTTTCGAGACCGAGGAGGTTTGAGAGCATCTCGACGGCCTCTTCCTCGACTTTACGGCTCCCCGTGTGCAGGCCGGGGTCGCCGAGGTTCCTGTCTATGAACTCCGTGATGATTCTAACCGCGAAGGGATGTGGATACGTGCACATCGAGCCGAGAATCTTCCCGGAGTCGAAGGTCAGGTCTTCGGCAGTCTTCCGCCGTAGCTCCTCAAGCACTTCATCCTCGTCCGCTCCCCTCTCTGGAAACATGCTCTCACCTGGGGGCGGTAGGGTTCGTTGAATTTAAGCTTTCCTCCTTTCGATGTACTTCTTAAAGAATATCGGTGTCGTCAGCGCCGTCAGCATCGAGACCGTTACGACGCTTGCGAAGAGGGCCTGGTCTATTATTCCACTGCTGAGTCCGAAGGTGAGTATCGCGAGCTCAAGGCTTCCCCTTCCTCCCATTCCTATGCCGACGGTGATGGAATCGTCCCAGCTGAGGCCCGAGAGCTTCGCGCCGAGACCGCACCCGAGGAGCTTTCCGAGGACTGCCGAGAGGTAGAGGAGGCCTATGAGGGTCGGGTCGAGGGCTTTCACGGGTGGGTTGAAGACGAGACCGACGTAGATGAAGAACAGCGGTATGAAGAACTCGGTGAGGACGACCTGGAGGTCTTCAATCAGCTCGTTGAGCTTAATCCTCGTGACGACGAGCGGGTCTTTTCTCTCGCGGAGCCTGCTTATGGTGAGTCCCGCTAAGTAAGCCCCGATTATCTGGTTGAGGCCGACCCACTCCGCTATTATGGCCAGGGTGAAGGTGAGGATGAGCGTGAAGGTGAAGAAGACGTTGAGGTTCCTGACTATGGAGTAGAACCAGCGGGAGCGTTTGAAGACGAGCTCCGAGACGAGGAGGGTGAAGGCTATGAAGGCGAATATCTTGACGGTCAGGATTCCAAAGGAGACGGCGTCGAGGCCTCCCTTTGTCATGCCGGTTATTATACCGATGAGGTAAACAGCGACGATGTCGTCAACGAAGGCCGCGCCCATGAGAATCGAGGAAACTTCCCTCTTCACCCTCTCCTTGACGAGGACACCGCTCGTGACCTCTATTGCTGTGTTTCCGAGGGTCGCGCCTATGAATATGGCCGCGGCTATTCCCTTTCCGAAGGCGTAAACCGTGAGGAAGCCGAAGAGGAACGAGAAGGCAACGCCGAGGATTGCCACCAGAACGGCTTTGCCCGTGTTCTGGGCTATCGCCGAGAAGTTGCTCGTCAGGCCCATGTAAAGCATCATCATTATGAGTCCGAATTCCGCCAGAACCCTGAGCTCTTCCCCCGGCTCAACGATTCCAAGGATGAAGGGCCCGAGGAGTATTCCGGTAACCACGTGGGCTATTATGGGGTGTATCTCAATCCTCTCGAAGGCCCACTCGAGGCTCTTTGCAACGACCAGGAGAAGGGCGAGGTAGCCGAGGTACACTTCATCCCCTCCTCGCCAGGAGAACTCCGATTATCCAGAGGAGCATGAGGACGAGCGCGATTACTGAGGCAACGGTTACCGCGCTTCTGCTCGTGCCGAATACGATGGGTATCGGGCCAATCATTATCACTCCCCCGCCCTCGACGTCGCCACTCCCGAGGGCTGAAATAAGCGTTCCCAGAAACACTAACAGAAAGCCGATGAGTATCAGCACTATTCCCGCTCCGATGAGAACTTCTCCCTTCATCGGCGTGAAGTTGAGGTTCCGGTTTTTAAACTTTCCCGCCCACCGGAAGGGTTTAAAGAGTTCCCTCCAACTCCTAACATGCTCGTGCTCGTTGACCTCGACGATACCCTGTGCAACACATGGGAAGCTGGAAAGAGGACGATGCTCCACGCGATTCCTTTCCTCCTGCGCAGGGGCAAGCTCCGGGCCCTTCTCTACCTCCTGACTGCCAAGTACCGCGGTCTTGAGGGTTCAAAAAAGCTCCACA
Source organism: Thermococcus sp. 9N3 (assembly GCF_012027685.1). Classification (NCBI taxonomy): domain Archaea; kingdom Methanobacteriati; phylum Methanobacteriota; class Thermococci; order Thermococcales; family Thermococcaceae; genus Thermococcus; species Thermococcus sp. 9N3. Next base: position 246,112 of record NZ_SNUV01000002.1, on the reverse strand, counting down.
CCCTCGACCTTCACGAGCTCGTTGAAGAGCTTTTCAGGAGGATATACCCCAAAATAACCGAGGAGGAGCTTGCCGAGCTATCCTCATTCGTGGAGGAGCACTTCTTCAGGTATCTCCGGCTTTACGATGATGCCCTGCCTTTCCTTCGAGGCCTTCGGAAGCTCGGTGCGAGGGTCGTTCTCGTTACTGACTCCTCCACGAACTGGCAGAGGAAGAAGCTTGAGGTGCTCGGGATAGGGGCTTACTTCGACGACGTAATAATAAGCGGTGAAACCGGCCACAGCAAGTTTGAGGACTACAACTTCCGCCTCGCCCTGAAGAGGTTCCCGGACAGGGAAGTCTACGTCGTCGGCGACCGCGACGAGACTGACATGGCCGGTGCGAGAGCCCTCGGTGCCGTCGGGATACTGGTGAAGAGGGGCTACTTCAGCGGAAGAAAGGTCAGGAATGCCAACTATATTGTCAGGAACCTTTATGAGGCCCTGGAGGTGATTAAACGTGAGCATCAAAAGAGAGCTGAAGCGTAAGGCCCTTCACATCACCGGCCTGACGGTTCCGACCGTTTACCTGCTCCTCGGGAAGACATACACGCTCACCTTTGTGGGAGTCGCGTTCATCCTCTTCGTCGTTCTGGAGCCTTTCCGCGTAATTGAGGAGTGGAGAGACCGGATAAAGGAGAAGCTGAACCTCTACGTTTCTCCAGAGGTCGTGGAGAAGATAGAACTCCTCGAAAACCACATCAATGACATAACGCGCGAACACGAGAGGAACCGGGTTGCGGCGCACATCTACTTCGCCGCCGCGTCTTTCATAGTGGTCTACTTCTTCCCCGAGGAGGTTGCCATAGGTGCGATAGCACTCGCCACCCTCGGCGACGCGCTCGCGGCGATAATCGGGAAGACCTTCGGCAGGCACCGCTTCTCCAATGGGAAGAGCGTCGAGGGAAGCCTCGCCTACTTCATTACCGGAATGGCGCTACTGACTCCCCTCGTGGGTCCGGTTCCAGCCTTCGCGGGTTCGCTCGCCGGAACGATAGCGGAGTTCTACAACCTCCCGCCGGACGACAACTTCTCCAACCAGCTCGCGGTCGCGCTCGCCCTCTACCTCTTCCTCCAGCTCTGAGGGAAAAGGTTATATCACCTTAGGTGATACTGATACTGGTGGGGGGCGTGAAGTTCATATTCGGAATCCACAACCACCAGCCCCTCGGGAACTTCGGGTGGGTGTTCGAGAGCGCCTACGAGAGGGCTTACAAACCGTTCCTTGAGACGCTCGAAGAGTATCCAAACATGAAGGTTGCCGTCCACTACTCCGGCCCGCTCCTTGAGTGGATAGCCGACAGCAGACCCGAGCACCTCGACCTCCTCAAAAGCCTCGTGAGGAGGGGTCAGGTCGAGATTATCGTTGCCGGCTTCTACGAGCCGGTTCTGGCGTCCATCCCAGAGGAAGACCGGGTCGAGCAGATTAACCTTCTGAAGGACTTTGCGGGAAAGCTCGGCTACGAGGCGAAAGGTCTCTGGCTGACCGAGAGGGTCTGGGAGCCCGAACTCGTGAGGACCCTGCGGAAGGCGGGGATAGAGTACGTCGTCGTTGACGACTACCACTTCATGAGCGCCGGCCTGCCGAAGGAGAGCCTCTACTGGCCCTACTACACGGAGGACGGCGGTGAAACTGTGGTGGTCTTCCCGATTGACGAGAAGCTCAGGTACCTCATCCCCTTCCGTCCGGTGAAGAAAACGATTGACTACCTCCACTCCCTCGACGACGGCGACGAGAGCAAGGTCGCGGTCTTCCACGACGACGGCGAGAAGTTCGGCGTCTGGCCCGGAACCTACGAGTGGGTTCACAAGAAAGGCTGGCTCAGGGAGTTCTTTGACAGGATTTCGAGCGACGAGAGGATAGAGGTTCTCCTCTACTCCGAGTACCTGAGGCAGTTTAAACCGAGGGGCCTCGTCTATCTGCCCATAGCTTCCTACTTCGAGATGAGCGAGTGGTCCCTACCGGCGGAGCAGGCGAGGCTCTTCGTCGAGTTCGTGAACCGGCTGAAGGCCGAGGGGATTTTCGACCGCTACCGCGTCTTCGTAAGGGGCGGAATCTGGAAGAACTTCTTCTTCAAGTACCCCGAGGGCAACTACACCCACAAGAGGATGCTGATGGTCAGTAAACTCGTGAGGAACAACCCCGAGGCGAGGCGGTTCCTTCTGAAGGCCCAGTGCAACGACGCCTACTGGCACGGCGTCTTCGGCGGAATCTACCTCCCGCACCTCCGCAGGGCCGTCTGGGAGAACATCATAAGGGCGAACAGCTACGTTTCCACTGGAACGTTCGTCCGCGACATCGACTTCGACGGCCACGAGGAGGTCTTCATCGAGGGAGAGAACTTTTACTACTCCTTCAAGCCCGGCCTCGGCGGTTCCCTCGTCGAGCTGAGCTCGAAAGAACGGGCAGTTAACTACGCCGACGTCCTGGCAAGGCGCTACGAGCACTACCACTCCACCGGAAGCGCCGTCCCGGAGGAAGAGGGCGACGGTGTCGAGAGCATTCACGAGCTTTCGGGCGAGGTTCCAGGGGAGATTAGGAAAGAGGTCGCCTACGATTCCGTCAGGCGGGCGCTCCTCCAGGACAGGTTTTTAAGGCCAGAAACGACCCTCGACGACTTCAGGCTGAACCGCTACGAACCCCTGGCGGACTTCGCCGGAAAGCCCTACTGGTATTCGTTCGACGGAAACGAGCTGAGGCTCTGGAGGCATGAGGGGGACTTCTCGGTCGTCAAGGTCTTCAGGCCGGATGAGAAGGGCTTCACCGTTGACTACACCGTCTCGGGAAGGGGGACCTTCGCGGTCGAGCTTAACGTTGCAGTCCACAGCGTGATGGAGGCGCCGGGGGAGCTGGAAGGCTCGAGGGTTGAAGTGAACGACCGCTACGCCGTCGGGAAGTTTTCCATTGAGCTCGATAGAAAAGCGAGGATGTGGAAGTTCCCGGTAAAAACGCTGAGCAAGAGCGAAAGCGGGTGGGACTTCATCCAGCAGGGAGTGAGCTACACCTTCCTGTTCCCGCTCGACGGGGAGTTAAGGTTCAGGCTCTCCTTCAAAGAACGCTAGACCCTGAGGGAGACCCCCTCCATGTCCTTTCTTATTGACTTGACGACGTTGAATTCCGTCATTCTTCCCAGGGACGATACCCGGATGACCGTCGTGGCAACGTCTTCTAAGAGCCCCAAGAGAAACTTTCTGCTCTCATCTAGTAGGGACGTCTTGATGAAGTGAACCGCCAGTCTGTTCTCGTTTCCGACGTATTGGGATAGGAGGCTGAGAAGCAGGTGAACGTTTTTGGGCGCTACCTCTGAAGTCGCGAAGAGCTTCTCGATGCCCAAGGCTATCGTTAGAACGGGTGCATTTTCCTCAACAAACTTCTCATACGCCTCTCTGAACTTCCCCACGAGTATAACCGGCTCGCTGAGGTCGCTTATCCATGCAACAACCTTTCCGTTCTTTGTCTTCCCGCCTATCTTTATGACGTTGACGTTCTCAAACGTCTCGCCGTCGAAACCGGCCAGCTTGGCCTTGGCCTTTATTAGGTGTAGGGAATCAACGACATCCACAACGAGGATTGTGTAGCCCTTGGAGAGGCCCCAGGTTATGAGCTGGTGCAGCCCAAAGTACTGGTCTTTAACGTCAGTCCTCTCTATCAGCACGATTTCCCCTGGCCTTAGTGAATCCCATAGGCCGTTGATGATATCGCCGAGCATGCAACCACCCCTTTGATAACTTTGGGTTAGTTTATACTCTCGGGGTATATAAACGATTCGAAATACCACCGAAGGGGCTAAATAAAAAAAGAAAATCCGTTTGCAAGCCCTTACATTTTTCTTTTGAAAGCCCGGTCCCGAAGGAAACGCGGCAATCGTTTTGGCAGTCTGCCGTTTACCCGGTGGGAGCCTCGGATAGGGTGGCCCTCATCACAGCTCAGGGCCCGAAAGTCTCCTCATCGGTTCACCCTGAAGTCTATCGGTTTCTCCAGTCTCCAGAACCTGCAGAACGAGCAGACCTCACCGCTCGACGGCATTCCACAGACTCTGCACTCCTTCAGCTCTGTCTCCTTGAGTTCGGCCTCGAAGAGATGTTTTTTCCTCAAAAAGCCCTTGACGAAGTTGATTTTCGTTCCGGGCCTCTTCTCCTCCATCTCGTTGAGTATCTCCTTGTACTCAATCGTCGTCGCTCCGACCGCGTGCGGACACTCCTCCATCATGTAATCGATGCCGTTGGCGAGGGCGTAGGCAACTACTTCCCTCTCGGTGACCTCGTAGAGCGGTTTGACCTTCTTCACGAGCTTTCCGTTGAACTGGGAGGGGGTTACGGGCCCCTGCTTCGCTAAGTACTGCGTGTTCCAGTGCATCATGTTCGAGAAGATGAAGCTCGCCTCGTCGTCGAGGTTATGGCCAGTAGCGACGGCATCGAAGCCGTTGTCGTAGGCGAACTTGTTGAAGATGTACCTCTTGGTCAGACCGCAGTAGGAGCACGTTGGTCTTCTCGTCCTAACCTCGCCGATTCCCTTTCCGAGGAGCTCCTTAACGCGAACGATGTGGAGCGGAACACCTAAGGCCTCGCACTGCTTTTTGGCGTAGCTCTCGCTCTTCTCGCTGTACTCGCCGATTCCGAGGTTTATGTGAAGGCACTCAATGTTGTAACCGAGCTTCTTGAGGATGTAAGCGGTAACGGCCGAGTCCTTTCCGCCGCTGACAACCACCAGAACCCTCTCGTCTGGCTTTAGCATCTTGTAGCGCTCTATCGTCCGCTTGACCTTTCTCTCGAAGTATTCTTTGAAGTGCTCCGGGCAGAGGTACATCTTTGGATAGTGAAGCTTGATGAAGGCCGGTTTCTCACAGAACTTGCATCTCATCGGCATTCTTTCCACCGGAAATAGAAGAGAGGGGTGGCTTTTAACGTTAACCTCTCCTGACTTCAAAGGTGTACTCGCCTTCAACGCTGATTATGTAAGCGTCATAGTAATAGTCGTCCTTTCTGTGTCTGATGAGTGAACTCCACGTTGATGCCTTCGGCTGGATGAATACTTCGTCAATGTCGTGATAGTTCACCTCAACCGTTCTGGTGCCGGTTCTTAGAAGTATTTTGGGCACCGTTCTCTTGAGGACTACGCCGGTCTTTTCCATTTTGACTCCTTCAACCCGGCCGGTGATTCCTCCGTCGAGCGTTATGAGAACGACCTTTGGCCTGCTATCAAAGACCTCAACTAGGGAAGCCTTATCCACCTTTATTCCCTTCGTAAGCGCTTCTGTGGCGAGTCTTGGGCCCCGAACTCTGATGTCATACTTGTTGTCCTTGAATGTTCTAATTATGTTAATGCCCTCTTTAAGCCTCGTGCTTGTCGTCCATCTCTCCTCCTTCCTGTCCTTCATCTTGTGGAAATGAACTTTGTAAAATCCAGTTGCCATTTCTACCACCTGAGATAATAGTTTGGAGACGTTAAAAAGTTATTCTTCTGGCTTAATGTCTTCTCCCGAGTGGGCTCTTCTTTCTAGGGTTCTCCACGTTCTCTGCACGAAATCCTCATTCTCCTACGGTGATGGCATCGGGCTCTGGGTTTCTTGTTGTGGCTGTTTCTAATGCCAGCCTCAGTTCATTTCCTTCCTCCCCCATCTCCGGCGATTTCAGGACCCGGAGATTTCTTTTTCCTGTGAAGCAAAGAACCCTCGTAAAGGCTTCCTCGAGGAGGGCCAAGTAAATTCCTTCCGTCATCTCTCTGTTGACGAAGTAAAAGGTTATCCTCCGGGGGTTCCCTAAGAAGGCTGATGCCATGTTTGAAAGCATAAGTATGAAGTTTCTGTTTCCATTTTGGAAGGGGACGAGCCTTTCGGGATTCATTATGACCGTGACCGTGAAGTCGCTTTTGGAGTAAACTTCGCGTATCTTCCTGCTGAACTTGCTCAGGAATATCCCCGGGTCTTTGTGGGGGTCAATCTCCAGTATTATGTTGCCCCAGTCGGAAACGCCTCCGGCCTTTATCCTCGTCACGTTTTCCGGAACACTGAGGCCCGAGAGTCGGAGCCACCTCACCGCAGGGACGCTTGAGTCTATTACGTCAACTAACAGAACCCTGTCCCAGCCGTACTTCTCGTCTATCGCGTAGAATGCAAGCGCATGCATTGACAGGGAGGTGTGCTCTATGAGAATGCTCTCTCCGGGTGAAACTTTGGAGAGGTAGTCGTTAAAGTTCATTCACCATCACCCCCGGCGACTTCAGAACGCGGACTTCCCTGCCCCTCACCCTCAGCACGTAGTCTGAATCCTGTTCCAGTCCCTTCCTGAGGTACTCCGAAGCAACGTCCGTGTTAAGGAAGAGAAAGCTTGTCCTTCCTTTGATGGACAGGTACCTTCTCGTTACGGTCTCAAAGTATCTCTCCAGCTTCGGAGGGTCGTCTATGAACGTGAAGGAGAACTTCTCCATTCCAACCACTATCGTGTGGTCCCTTGACTCCTTTGGAACCTTCTTGGCCAGCTGGCCGTAGGTTGCCAGGTGGTAGTCAAAATCCTCGATGACCTCAACGTATCCCAGAACTTTCCCGACCTCAACCATGCCCCTTTCCTTTATCACGGGGATGTCATCAACGCTCAGCTCTATTCCTTCGAACCTCAGGTTTTGAAGGAAGACGTGAAGGGTGTCCCCGATGTCCACTATCAGGGGCGTGATTCCCCTCTCCCTCCATCCGTTGAGAACCTCAAAGAACGTCAGCTCAGGGTGGCCCGTTGCAGGATACTCGACGAGGAGAACGCCCTCTGTGACGTTTAAGAGGGTATCTATGATGTGAGTCATGACCTTCACCGTTTTGAATTAGTGCTTGGTGCATAAATACCTTTTCAAACTTCAAAGAAGGGGGGAAGTTAGCTAAGGGCCTCTATTCTCTCCTTCCAGTTGCCAGGCTTCCTGAAGTCTTTCTCCGTGTATAACCCTTCTTTCTTGAGTATCCCCCTCGCCGCCAGAAGTCCGGTAGCGGCCGCGTTGACGATGTCCCTGCTCAAACCGGCTCCGTCGCCAGCGGCGAAGATTCCCTCGATGCTGGTCTCAAGGTTCTCGTCGACCTCGACCTTCATGGCGTAGTACTTGATTTCCGGCGCGTAGAGGAGCGTGTGGTCGCTGGCAACGCCGGGCAGAACCCTGTCGAGCTTCTCAAGGCCCTCTATGATGTTCGTCACAACGCGGTGCGGTAAAGCCATCGCTATGTCGCCGGGCGTTACGTTCTTCAGCGTCGGCTCGACGTCGCTCCTCCTTATCCTCGCCCACGTGCTCCTCCTTCCCCTCCTTAAATCCCCGAGGCGCTGAATGAGGGGCTTTCCACCGCCTATCGTGGTAGCTAACTGCGCTATGCTCTTGCCGTAGGCCGTCGTGTCCTCAACCGGCTCGGTGAGCTCTATCCTGCTCAGGAAGGCGAAGTTGGTGTTGTTGCTCTTCTTCTCGTGCATCGAGTGGCCGTTTACACCGACGTAGCCGTCGTAGCGCTCCTCGACGACGAAGCCGTTCGGGTTGGTGCAGAAGGTTCTGACGAAGTCGTCGTAGGTGTCGGTGTATATGTGGAACTTGGGGTCGTGGTTTATGCTCGTTATGGGCTCCATGACTATCGCAGGAACCTCGACGCGGACGCCAACGTCAATCGGACCGTGACGGGCCTTGAGGCCTATCTTCTGAGCCACCTCGTGGAACCAGTCCGCCCCACCCCTGCCGGGGGCGACGATGATGTACTTCGCCTTAATCTCGAAGACGTCTTTTCCGCGCCTTACCTTCACCCAGCCCTTCCCGAACTCCAGGGCTTTCGTCCAGAGGAGGAACTTCACACCTTTGCTCTCGAGGTGCCGCTTGATGTCGTCTATGACGTCGGGCGTCCTGTCCGAGCCTATGTGCCTCTGGATTATCGGGATGAACTTGACGCCGGCCTGCGCCGCCTTTTGCTCCCAGTATCTAACCTGCTCGGGGTCGCCCTTGTAGAGGTTCCTCGGGGCTTTATGTTTCAGAAAAATCTGGTCGACCTCCCAGACGAGTTGCCAGGCGTAGTTCTCGTCGTTGGTCAGCTCGCTTAAATCGCCTCCGATGTCCGGGCGGAGGTTTATCGTGCCGTCGCTTAATCCGCCGGCTCCTCCAACGCCGCTCATTATGTGGCAGGGCTTGCACTCTATGCAGTAGCCCAGCTCGAACATGGGGCAAACTCTCTGCTTGACGTCGCCACCTTCGTCAATGACGAGAACGCTCAGGTCGCTCTTTTCGGCCAGCTCGTAGGCCGCGAAAAGCCCGGCCGGGCCGGCTCCGATAATAACAACGTCGTAGAACCTTTCGCCTCCGTTTCCGGAAACCATATTTCCCTTGCCGAGTTCTATGGGTTCCCCCTTAAAAAGTTTTTGGCAAGTTTTTGGTTAATTAATCCCTATTTTTGTTAATTTTTTGACTTTTATCTGTCAAACAATAACCGAAGCATTTAATACCCCCTGCGAGAACTCATTGGAACGTGATAGCATGGAGCGTCCGCTGAGGGTTAAGGCCAAAAAGGCTAGGGTTCTCCACACGAAGAAGAAGCTCCTCAAGCTCAAGCGCAAGGAGGAGCTCAGCCACAACATCCGCTACATCGGTAAGGTTCCCGTTGATATAGTCATGGACCGCGATTTTGTCAGGGTTAAACCGACGGATTCTCTGGCGGCTCTAATCTCCCTTCTTCGCGACGAGGAGAGCTCTGCCGTCGTCGTGGACGATTCGGGAAGGCTCGTCGGCTTCGTTACCATGAAGGACATACTCCACCTCTTCGCCCCGCCGAGGCATCACTCCGTCGTTGGCCTCTCGCTCCTCAAGCGCTACTCCATCAACAGGGCCACGAGCGTCGGGGACGTCATGGTGACGAGGCCGATAACTGTTCGCTCCGGCGACACGCTTGGCCACGCTATAGAGGTCATGCTCGAGAGCGGAAAGCACCACCTCCCCGTCGTTGACGATGAGAACCGCGTCGTCGGATTACTTGAGGTCAAGGACATAATACGACTTATAAGACTCGTTTCGCTGTGAGGTGTTAGAATGGACCCCTTCCTGGAGCTCGCTTTAATCCTCGTAACCGCAAAGCTGTCCGGCTATCTGAGTTCCAGGGTGGGCCTTCCATCGGCGATGGGCCAGATAATTGGAGGAATCCTCATTGGAGTCAGCTTCCTCGATTTGGTGACCTACGGGGAGGGGATAAGGTTAATCTCGGACATCGGCGTGGTGATGCTCCTATTCTTGGCCGGGCTTGAGACCGACATCGAGGAGTTCAAGCGCGTTGGGCTTCCTTCCTTCGTGATTGCTTCCCTCGGTGTAATCGTTCCCTTCGTCTTCGGCTACGCCCTCGCGGTCGAGTGGGGCTATCCCAAGATGGAGGCCCTCTTCCTGGGGGGCGTGATGACGGCCACGAGCGTCAGCTTGACCGCCAACGTGCTCCTTGAGATGAAGCGTCTCCGTTCAAAGGTCGGCTCGACGATTTTAGCGGCGGCCGTCGTTGACGACGTCCTGGGCATAATCATTCTGACTATTCTCGTCGCCATGAGCACGAAGGGAACGGTTTCTCCCCTTGACGTTGGGGTTATCCTCGCCGAGATCTCGGCGTTCTTCCTGCTTAGCTATCTCCTCGGCAGGGGGGTGATAAAGGGAGTCCTCCGCTCGTCCCACAGGATAAACCTTCCCGAGACCGTGACGAGCATCGCGATAGTTATAATGCTCCTCTTCGCCTACCTCGCGGAGCGCTTTGAGATAGCGGCCATAACAGGCTCTTATTTAGCGGGCGTTCTCGTTGCCGGGAGCGAGGACGCGAAGAAGATAACCGACAAGATGATAACCCTCGGCTACTCGCTCTTTATCCCCGTCTTTCTCGTCGGCGTTGGGGCCGAGACGGACGTTAGGGTTCTCCTCGTGGCGGGTTCCTTCACGCTCCTCTATTCCCTCCTGGCGGTAATCGGAAAGGTTCTCGGCTGCGGCGCCGGTGCGCTCCTTACCGGCTTCAGAAAGCTTGAGGCACTTCAGATAGGCGTTGGAATGATTCCGAGGATGGAGGTGGGTCTCATAATGGCCAACATCGGCCTCGCCGAGGGCGTTCTGACCCCGGGAAGCTTTTCCATAGCTATAGCGATGGTTCTTGTGACGACCCTCGTGACGCCGCCGCTGCTTAAGGTGGTTTTCTCGGCAGGCCGCTGATTCTTTCTATGACATTGGTCATTTATGTTACGTTTTGACCGTTGAAGCTCCGTGTTGGTTACAAACCTTTATAAATTCTTGTTCAATAACTCAGTTATCGGGGGGTGATGTTATGGAGGCGAGACTCGTTGGTGAGCTCTCACTCATCATGAGAACTTCAGAGAGGGGAATACTTGAGGCAATCAGAAGGGTGCGGCTTCGGCCTCGCGTGTCCGACCTGCGGTTCGAGGGAAGTGGTTAGGATAGGCTACGTTGGCAGGGGAAGCTTTAGAGTCCAGCGCTTCCAGTGCAGGTGCTGTGGCAGGACGTTCACTGAACTCGAGGGTACTCCTTTCAAGGGCGTCCACGACCCCAAGGCCCTAGTGGCGGTCGCTTACCTGCGCCTCAGGGCAGGTCTCAGCGAGTCTAGTATAGCTAGGCTCCTCGGGATTCCGTATCCAACTGTGAGGCGGCTGTCAAGGCGAGTGCTTGAACACAGGGGTTTCATGGAGCGGCTGCTGGACGTGTTACTGGAGGCTCACATCTGAACTTCCTGAAGAAATACTGTTTAGTGTTCCACTTTATTTATTCCCTGTTTCGACTTTTATATGTCCATGGTTTCCTGTTCTTTCAGCTCTTGTTGTTGAGTTCTACGCTTGGTTTGAACGTTGAATTCCCCACATTTTTTGAATTTGCGTTCGTTTCGTTTTGTTAATAAAGAAATTGGGGCACTTAATTCGAGATTTTGTTATTTAAATGTTCCAAAAAATTGCAATAAAACCTAAAAAATGTAAACTTAAGCTCGGCTTGGTGGAGAGCGTGAGAGGGGGAGAGGTGTTAAGGGCGCTGAGGCGAATCCTTGCTACACCAGAGGAGATAATTGTAATGAAGGCATCGGCTATAGCCCCGCCGAGATGTCCGGACTGCGGCTCAACGTCCCTGGTAAGAATAGGGGGAGTCATCAAAGCGAACGGTCTAAGAGTTCAGCGGTTCAGGTGCAGGGTCTGCGGTAGAACCTTCACCGAATTGGAGGGGACTCCATTAAAGGGACTCCATGACATTCGTTTTGCCCTAGTAGTTGCGTATCTCTTTTTATGTCTTGGAATGGAGCCGAAGATAATAGCCAGAGTGACGGGGCGTTCTTATTCTACTGTGATTAGACTGGTAAAGCGGGTGAGGCAACATGAAACTTTTTTCAGGGACTTATTGGTTTCGTTGGGTGTTACTTTGGGAACAGAGTGTTACCTTAAATAACAAATTTTGTTGAGCTTCCTTTGAAATTCATTTTTGTGCCGTGCATGTACCTTGCTTCTGTCCATGATGGTTAAAACTTCGACGTTTTGTGGGTTTATCCTCGAACTCTTAAACATATTTTGGCAGTATTTTCCATTTGTTCCATATTGTAAAATTTTTAGCCTATTTTGACGATATTTGGATAATTTTTATAACAAAAATATGCAAAAATGCTTAAAAATGTTACATCCTACTCAAAACCATCAAGAGGGGAGGGTGATGTGACGTGGGAATAGCGGAGATAGTGATGACCCGAAGGACGAGTGCCCTTGTTGAGCACACCTCCGAGGACATCGTGGGGTACGCCTTCGTTAAGTTCCTGAAGGAGACCATGGACCGCTACGACGGCTCTATGGACGTTGTTGTCACCGACTTCGTTGATGCATTGCCGGTTTACCTCTATCAGGCAGAGCTTCTCGGCTTGGACGTTGACTTCATCGGCAACATCTCAGTAATCAAGGTCGGGGGCAAGATAAACGTCGGAAACGTCCTCTACAAGGTGCCAATATCGCCATATCCTGTTTACAAGACCCGCTACGAGGATGCACTATCAAAGATAGTCGAGAGCAGGGCTGGCAGGGTTCAGCTCAACGTACAGCTCGGCATCGAGATGGTCATGAACCTCTTCGACAGGAAGGAGCTGATTGAGCAGATACACGACATCGGCAGGCAGATAATCCAGAACAAGGACGTTATCAACGTGGTCTTCGTCAACGTCGAGGCCGTTGAGCGGGCATCCTCCGAGGCCCTGCCCCTTCTGAGGGTGATGTTCCCCATGGTTCTCCAGCTCAGGGGCGGGGGTGAGACGTTTACCGTGAGAAAGAGTGTCTTCCCGAGACTTAGGGGAATAAGCGGGGAGGTGTGAGCAATGAACTTCCGGCGGAAGCTCCTCCTCTCCATTGCCCTTCCCCTCGTCCTCGTGCTTGTGAGTGCAATCCTCACCCAGCAGTTCGCCATGAGGGAGCTTACGAAGTCCCTGTCCTCGTCGGGGGCTTCTGTGCAGTCCGCCCTCAGCTCCCACGAGCAGGTTCTCTGGATGAGCGTGGGGATAATGGCCCTTACCGCCCTCGTCTCGGGAGGAATCGCCTACAGGTTGATGGGTTCTGCCCTCGAACCGGTCGTCGAGGTGACGCGCGTCGCCGGTGCAATCTCAGAGGGCCGGCTCAAAGAGGCTGAGAGGATGATAGAGAGAATCCGCTACCACGAGAGGGACGAGATAGGCCGGCTTCTTGACGCTTTTAGAGTCATCTCAACCGACGTCCTTGAGACGCTTGAGCTCATCGCGGAGAGAATGGAGAAGCTTGCTGAGGGTGACATTTCGGAGGAGCTGACCGCCCATGCCAAGGGAGATTTCGAGGAGATTCTCAACTCAATGCGCTCCGCGATAGGAAACCTGAAGAACCTGATGGTGACTGTTAAGGAACTCGCCACGACCCTTGAAAACCGCGCTGACGAGCTCACCCGCATTACTGCGGAGATAAGCGAAGCTGTAAACCAGGTCGCCGAGGCGATAAGCCAGGTAAGCGTCGAGGCCCAGAGACAGCAGGAGAGCATAACCATGGTGATGGACAGCGTCAATCTAACGGCTGACCTGACCCGGAAGACCCTGGATGCCGTTGAGGAGTTCAGCGGTGTCGTCAGCGAAGTTCTCAGCATAGCGAGGGAAGGTGAAGAGAAGGGGGACAGGGCGATATCCCAGATTGAGCAGATTCAGAGCTCTATGCGCTCCATAAGCGAGGCCGTTTCAGAGGTCGCCGACAGGAGCAGGCGGATTGACGAGATAATAAATGCAATCAGCGCAATAGCTGAGCAAACCAACCTCCTGGCGCTCAACGCGGCGGTGGAAGCGGCCCGGGCAGGAGAGCTCGGAAAGGGATTTGCGGTCGTTGCAGATGAGATTAGGAAGCTCGCCGAGGAGAGCAAGCAGGCAGCGGAGAGGATAAAGAGCATCGTCAACGAGATTCAGGACAAGGTGGAGAACGCGGTCGTCGAGACTAGAAACGGCTCCAGGGTTATAGACGAGTCGGTGGACTTCCTGAGGGAGACCGTTGGATACCTCGTTAACATCGGCGAGCTCCTGAGGGATGTTGAGGAGCGCTTCTCCGAGCTCAAGTCCGAGATAGAGCGGACGAGCGAGGAGGTTGACGAGGCCAAGAAGGCCCTTGAGAACCTCGCCGCGAGCGCCGAAGAAACCACAGCCAGCGCCCAGCAGGTCAGCGCGAGCGCCCAGGAGCAGGCCTCCGCCCTTGAGGAGGTCAGGAGGAACATCCTTGACCTGAGGAAGATAGTCGGCGAGCTCAGGGGTGCCGTGGACTTCATAAGGGTGGAGGCCTGAGAACATGGAGCGCGTTGTTGGTGTCAACGTGATAAACGAGCTCATTGGAGGAAGCATGGAGAACGGCTCCGTGATGTCCATACTCTACGACGCCTATTCCCTAGGCTGGGTACTCGGCTTTGAGGTTTTCAGGGCCCTCCTCGATGAGGGCTTCTTTGGTGTTATCCACAATTATTCCCTTCCCGTCCCAAGGCTCGTCTCCAGGGCTTCCTTTGTGGGTTTAAACATCCCAAAGCTCGCCAAGAAGGATTCTCTAAGAATCGTTGACATCTTTGGTTCCAGGTACGGCATTCCCCCCGCTGATTCGTACGTTATCAAGGTGGACAACCCTAGCGAGGACACGCTGACGCCCAAGATAGAGAAGGTCTACCGGGACGTTATATACCCCATCTCGGGGGGCAGGGGTATAATCAAGCTAATCTACACCCTCGACGGAGCGGTTATAATGTTTGGTGAGCGGCCGACGCTCAGGCTCCTCAACTCGGAGGTGGCCTTCCTCGCAAGGGAGTCCGTCAGCAGGAGAATTTCAACGATACTCCTCCTCAACACGGACGTTGTCTCCGAGCGCCTCGTTGCGTGGGTTTCGAGCATTTCAGACACGATGGTCGCCTTCAGGTCCAGCATAAGGGAAGATACGCTCGTTGAGAGAATGCTCATACTCAAAACACCGAGCCCGAGCTTCGAGCCGACGACCTACGAGTTCCGGCTCTCAACGAGGAATGGCAAGGTTCACCTGCTCCACTTCGAGAGGCTCAACTAGCTCCGCCAACCGAGTGTTCATCACGACTCAGCCAGTGCCGGTCTCGTCATCGCCATCCAGAGTTGGCATAGCTTTTTAAATTGCTTTCCCCAGCTTTCGGTATGAGCGAGCTGTCAACGATACTGAGTTCGGCGCTGCTGATGCTCATCATGATTGACCCGAGCGACAAGATACTCCTCGTCAGCTTCCTGCGCGAGGACTTTCAGATTGACGACATCAAAGCCTTAATCGTGAGGGCCAACCTGATAGGCTTCATTCTCCTGGCGAGCTTCGCGGTGGCGGGTCAGATAATCCTTCAGGAGATTTTCCACATCAACATAAACGCCCTGAAAGTTGCCGGCGGCTTCGTTCTCTTCAAAATCGGTCTTGAGGCTTTGGAAGGCGGTGGAATGTTCACCCTCAAGAGGGAGCGCGATATACTCGCCTTGGCGGCAGTCCCGGTCGCGATGCCCCTCATAGCTGGCCCCGCCGCTATAACCGCGGTAATAACCCTCACCGCCGAGTACGGCTACCTCGTCTCCCTTTCAGCGACGGCTATAGCGATTGCAGTCGTTGCGCTCTCGATGTTCGTGGCGCTCTACATGATGAAGTCCGTCAACAAGACCTTCCTGAGCGTCACAATCAGGATAATCGGTCTCTTCATAATGGCCATCGGCGCCCAGATGATGGTCGAGGGCGTCGTCGGGATATACCTCCTCATGACCTCGGCTGGATAAACGTCAAAACCGGCCGGGATAACCTTTTAACTTCTCCCTCCTCTCTTCCGAAAAGGTGAGAGGAATGAAGGTTGAGCGCGTTAAAGGGACGAGAGATTTCCTGCCCGAGGAGATGGCGAAGAGGAGATGGGTCTTCGAGAGGATTCGCGAGGTCTTCGAGCGCTACAACTTCCACGAGGTTCTAACTCCAACCTTCGAGTACACCGAGCTCTTCAAACTCAGGAGCGGTGAAGAAGTCGTAAAACAGCTCTACGCCTTCCTCGACAAGGGAGGAAGGGACATCTCGCTCCGCCCGGACATGACGTCGAGCGTCGCGAGGCTCTACGTTTCGGCCTTCCAGACGGCCCCGAAGCCAATCAAATGGTACTACATGGCCAACATGTTCCGCTACGAGGAACCCCAGAGCGGTCGTTACCGCGAGTTCTGGCAGGCAGGGGTTGAGCTCATCGGGAGCGATAAGGTTGAGGCCGATGCGGAGGTTATAGCGCTCTTCACCGAGAGCTACCTCGCCACGGGCCTTGAGGACTTCACCGTCAACATCGGCGACAGGGTTCTGCTCGACGAGTTCGCCAGGATGCTCGGCGTCAAAGACGACATCGGGCTCATGAGGCTCATAGACAAGAAGGACAAGCTTACCAAAGAGGAGTTCGTCAAGGCTTTGAGGGACTTCGGGCTGAGCGAGGAGGGCGTTGAGAAGGTTCTTTCGCTGATTGAAATCAAGGGCGAACCGAACGAGGTTCTCCCGAAGGCTGAGGAGCTGTTCACGAGTGAGGAAGCTAAGGCCGAGATAAGGCGCCTCTATGAGCTCGTTGATTTGCTCGACGCCTACGGGGTCTCGAAGTGGATTAGAATTGACCTCGGAATAGCGAGGGGCTTCGACTACTACACGAGCGTGGTTTTTGAGGCGATAGCGCCGAACGACCTCGGAATCGGCTCGATTGGCGGCGGCGGTCGTTACGACAACCTCATCGAGGTCTTTGGCGGAAAGCCGACCCCGGCGACGGGCTTCGCGATTGGAGTGGAGAGGCTCATTCCACTCCTTGAGTGGAAGGGTCTGATTCCGGAAGTCAAGCTCAGGCCCGACGTTTACGTGATTCCCATTGGCAAGGAAGTCGAGCTCAGGAAGACGGCCGTCGAGGTGGTATCTGCCCTCAGAAGGGCGGGCGTTAAGGCCGACGTCGAGCTGACCGGAAGGAAGCTGAGAAAGGCCCTCGACTACGCTGGCAGGCTTAACGTCCCCTATGTCGTCCTCATCGGGAAGAGGGACCTCGAGAACGGCAACGTCACGATAAGGGATATGGAAACTGGCGAGCAGAGGGTCGTGAAGAAGGAAGACGTTGTGAAGGAGCTCGTGGGAGCGCTGGGGCTTTAGAGCTTGAATTCTTTTGCCTTCCTCCTCATTCTCCACTCCTCAAGCCTTCGGACGAAGGGACAGCGGGCGCGCCACTTCTGGAGTGCCCTCCTCAGAAACCCGCACATCTCGACCACCAGAGTTTATAAGAGGCAACCGTTAAAACCCTTTGTGCCGTAGGGATGATGAGTCTGGAGCCCCCTGATTGGTGACGACGTTTCGCGGGGCTGACCGGCATGAAGAGGCGCCTCTGCCGTGAGTACATAGAGGAGATTGAGAGGCTTGAGCGCTCGATTCGCGAGCTTGAGGAGGAGATAATAGAGCTGAGGATGCAGTTGAAGCTCAAGGTTGATGAAGCCAACAGGCTTGCCATCGAGAACGCGAGCCTAAGGCACAAGCTTGAGATGCAGAAGAAGACTTACCAGCGCATGGTCGAACTGCTGAAGAAAATGAAGTTCCCCATAATCTTCCTTCCAGATGATGAGTGATTCGGATGTAGTCTTGTATTCTTGTATGTATTTGTGTATCATTGTGGTTTTGCCATGTTCCTTAGTATTTAATTGTGTTGTTCCCAATGTAACTAGCTGAGCTCGGGTTGTCCCTACTCCGAATGTTGAAGATTATCCAAATTACTATTGAAAATTTTGGGCATTATATAACCCGCAAAGTTTAAATAGAACTTCGACGTTACTCTGTTTGGTATAACCAGGTTGTGCTACAATCTGTTCTCTAAAATACGGTTTGCAATCTTTCCTGTTGGGGGTTGGGGCATGAGGCGTTCGAGAGTTGAAATTATTGCTGATATCCTAGAGTCAGCCAACGGTAAGGGTGCGACGAAGACCCAGATAGTTTACCGAGCGAATCTGAACTTCAAGCTGGCCACGAACTACATACGGTACCTCCTCCGAAAGGGGTACCTTATTGAGGCCATAGAAGGTAACCGGCGGATATACAGGGTCACGGACAAGGGAAGAACGTTTTTACGCAGTTTCTCAACGATTTACCGTGAACTAGGTGATTTTGATTCCTTCGATGGCTTTTGATTTCTTCCAATGTCTCTGAACTCTGGGGTCCTTTCGTTTTCTTTTCCGTAACAAAGTTACGGATTTCATGTCAGAACGTTCTGTTCTAAACTCATTTTCTCGGAGCTTATAAACCTGAAAAATAACATACAGTACGGGCATATTGCCCGGAGGTGCATGGAATGAAGAGCGGAATCCTAGCCCTGTTGGTTGTTGGTGTTGTATTGTTTGGACTTGGAGCAGGAACCTGGGCGTACTTCGACGACACGGAGTCAAGCACGGGGAACTACATAACGGCGGACATCCTTAACCTTAAAGTCAGCCCGGATAACAGCACCTGGTACGATGGAATTGACGTTCCATCGAACATTACTTTTGGAAAGGTTTATCCCGGTTGGAGTGGTAGCGATGACGTTTACGTCATGAACGAGGGCGGACTGCCCGGTGAAGTCTATCTATACCTGAACTACTCCCTCGATGAGAACATCAACCCGGAGTCAGAGACCAACGGCGGGCAGACCCTTGCGGATGTTATATACGTCAAGATTTACTACAACGATGAACTCGTTTGGGAAGGTTATCTCAAGGACTGGACTTATGACGACCCCGGAAATATGCTTGACCTCGGTCCTCTCGATGGCGGAAAGACCGGAAAGATAACTGTTGAGGCTTCTATTGACTACGAAGACGCTGGAAACGACATCCAGGGTGATAAGCTTACCTTCGATGTCCACCTGTACCTTAAGCAGGTGCAGGGGTGATTCCCCCTTAACCTTTTTACTGGGGTGAGCAGGGATGCGCAGTGCCTTCTTTGCCTTTTTCTTGGCTGGAATCGTTGTATTGGCCGTGGGTTACGGCACATGGGCCTACTTCAGCGACCTTGAGGTCAGTGCCGGAGACTATGTAACTGCTGATACTCTTGACCTTGTGCTTACAGACCATACTAGCGATGCTAACGCTCAGTGGGGTTACTTTTACATAGCCCCCGGCAGGGTACCCGGGGTGAACGGAGGGTATAGTGAGGGCGATAGGGCAATTCATATCTTCAACAATGGTACCTATCCTAATACTACAGTTGAGATATGGTTCACATTTGAGTGCTATGAAGACAACGATGGTAATTACACAAATGGACTTCAGCCGGGTCCTGAATCAGATACCCTGCAGACAAACGAGAGCGCTTATCTGATGCTGAGTGAGATAACATTGAACACTATGGAATACACGGATAGTCAGACTATTCGCCTTATCTATGACAAAAAACTCACTGAAACTGGATATGAATATCTTGCTCCAGAACTCAAAAGTGAGTTCAGTCCCGGACAGGAAATTACCCTTGCGGACTTGGCCAGAATGAGATTCGTGGGATTGCCAGGTCCGGAGCCTCTCTACGGGACGTTAGACACTAGCAGTATCCAGTACTTGGACGAGCCCAACACTCAGCTTTCCTTTGATGGCCCAGAAGGAAAAATGCTAGACTCCAGCCAGAACTACTGGCAGGGCGACGTCTGTATAATGACCGTCCACGTGAGGTTATTGCAGTCGGAGCCGTGAGCCCCATGCGGGTCCTCTACGCCATCTTTTTCTTTGTTGCAGTTACGTTCACCCTCTACCTCCTTGCCATGTATGAGGTAGGCAACACTGAACCTCAGGCTTCAAGTGTCTTTGATAACGTGACCCAGAACGTTAGTGCTTCCCCGGCCGAGATGACGATGGCCCTTGGAACGATTTCGTTCCTCGCGAGGGTTGGCCTCGCCGTGGTGTTCCTGAGCATGGCCGTCTACGTAATCTCCGAGCTGGTGATGAAATGATGAGGGCTCTCTTGGCATGGCTCGTGGTCGTTTCAATTTTCGTCTACTCGTACTTCGGCTCGTTTGCTTACTTCTCGGATTCCGCTTCAATAAGGCTGTCGCTTCAAATGGAGCAGACTTCGGTTCAAATCAGCTGTGAAAACCTTACTCTCGTTCACTGCCACTGCCCCTGCTCCTGCGGCTACTACATCCTCAGGGGCATCATCGTTAATACCACCGGCAACTCCACGCTTGATGGAATCTATTTCGATAGCAGGGGATGGGTTTTGGGCGGTGTGATTGTTGACAATTCAAGCTTTAATGCCGGGGCCGGTCTGTACCTGCCTCTGAACGCTACTCTATCCCCTGGGGTTCACAACGTTTCCTTAATCCTCTACAAGACGAATTCCCGCGGAAATAGGCATGCCATGTACTTGGTGTTCTACATTGATGGTAGAGAGTACCCTCTGTCAATCGTTCCAAGGTGGTGTCGGCGATGAGAAGGCTTCTCTCATTCGCGGTCATCCTCGTGCTCCTGCTGACCTTTCCAAGGCTCAGGACGCTAACGCCACTCGTGGTTCTAAGCGGGAGCATGGAGCCCTACTTTAACCCCGGTGACATGGTCTTAATCGAGCCGGTGAACGCCTCCGGTGTTCAAATCGGGGACGTGGTGGCCTTCCATCCGGCGTGGGCTAAGGGAGAAGAGGCGCGCAATACACTGTACACCCATAGGGTCGTTGGCATAATCAGGAACGCAACCGGTTTATACTTCGTCACCAAGGGGGACAACAACGAGGAAAATGACCCCGCGCCGGTTCCCGCCCAGAACGTCGTCGGGAAGGTCACCATCGTCCTTCCTTATCTTGGCTACATGACGAGGCACAATCCGGATAGAAGGGTGCTCCTGGCTGTTTACGTGCTCTTCATTTTGCTCCCGGGAATTTACATACTCGTGTCTACGCTTCGAGAGCTCTCTGAGCGTCCAGTAGTGGCGCGGAGGAAAGAACGCCTCCAGCTAATTAGCTCAAGGTATTCCCGTCTTGTTTTCCCCAAGAAGGCGCTCTCCATCTTCATCGGTTTTCTGCTGTTTTTCACTGTCTTACTAACTCCCCGGCTTGATTCGGCCAGGGATGGGTTTGCCAACGGCGGAAAACTGCCGGTGCTCCTAATCTCCGGGGGAGTTCCTGGATACGTTTACCTCAACCCCGGCGACTCCTGCGCCTGCAACTACACATCCGCAGTGAACGCCGTTCTCCCGGTTCAGTGGCTTGTCCTTCTCTCCGGGATGCCTCTTTTTCCCCGGTCGCTCGCTCTTCTCCTAGCTCTGCTCTCAACTCTCATGCTGTATCCCCTCTGGACGTCCAGGTTCCCGAACGTGGAGGTGAAAAGGCATGGAACCCGCTTTATTTGAAGTCCTCCTTAAAATTAGACGGAACTGGCTGGCCGTTCTCCTCGTTTCCCTGCTAATCTCGGGGGCGCTGGCGTACGCCTACACGGTGACCCCTGCCGTCGTCCGGGAAACCTCAAAGGTCTCCAAGCCCCTCTACCGCTGGGGCGGTGTCCTCAACGCTTCCGCCGTCGTTGCAAAGGAGAACCCCATCTGGTCTTCGGGGGAGAGGGTTAGCCTTCCAATCTACCCCCTTGACGTTACCCCCGTGCTTGAGCCTACGCTAACATGGAAAATCTACGCCAAATCCGCCGACGTCAACGTCACCGCCCACATGAAGGTTCTCTATTACGTCTCCTACAACGGCGAAAGGCTGTTTGAGAAGGTGTACAACGCCTCTTCGGCATCGGGACGTAACGGAGTTGTCCTTTCAATTCCGGTCAACGTCTCCGATGTCGTTTCAAGGATTGAGGCCGATGTGGCCTTCCTGAAGTTGCCCCGCTTTGAGAGCGGTATCGAGGTGAAGGGGGACTTCTCCTACTCGGGAACCGTCGAAGGAAAGCCTGTTTCGGGAAGCGGTTCCCTGAACGGAAACGTTAAGGTGTCCTACGGCTCGGTCTACACCTTCACCGGTGACGCCGTCAACGGCACGGGCACGTACACTGAAACCGTAACCTTCACGAGGCCGGTCAACCGCGTAAAGCGCACACTGCTCCTCGGGGGCTCTGTCCTGGCCCTCGCCCTGGCCATTGTGGCGCTTGTATTGAGGTTCCGCTTCAACCCCTCCCCGGAGGTGGTGGAAAGGGTCAGGGCCATGGCGGAGCTCAGGCGGTACGGCAAGTGGATAAGCACTGGAAAGCTCCCGGAGAGCTACGTCCACTCCCCGCCCAAGGTGGAGTTCCCAAGCCTTGGAGACCTCGTTGAAACGGCCATTGACCACGGGAAGAGGGTAATCCACGACCCGGAAAGGGGACTTTACTTCTTCGTTGACGGGGGAGTTCTCTACATCTTCTCTCCGAAATCCTAACGAAAGCCTTTTTTACATCCCCTTTCAGTTACCCCCAGGTGAGAATTATGAGCATGGACATGACCACGAGAATGTTTAAAGAGGAAGGCTGGATAAGGAAGCGGTGCCCCAAGTGCGGCAAATACTTCTGGACGCTCGACCCGGACAGGGAAACCTGCGGCGACCCGCCCTGTGACGAGTACCAGTTCATAGGAAAGCCCGGCATACCGAAGAAGTACACCCTCGACGAGATGCGTGAGAAGTTCCTGAGCTTCTTCGAGAAGCACGGCCACGGAAGGGTCAAGCGCTACCCGGTTCTTCCGCGCTGGAGGGATGATGTCCTCCTCGTCGGCGCTTCAATCATGGACTTTCAGCCTTGGGTCATCAGCGGTGAGGCCGACCCGCCGGCGAACCCGCTCACGATAAGCCAGCCCTCGATTCGCTTTACAGATATCGACAACGTCGGAATAACCGGCAGGCACTTCACGATTTTCGAGATGATGGCCCACCACGCCTTCAACTACCCGGGCAAGCCGATTTACTGGATGGACGAGACCGTTGAGCTCGCCTTCGAGTTCTTCACCAAGGAACTCAAAATGAAGCCCGAGGACATAACCTTCAAGGAAAATCCCTGGGCCGGCGGGGGAAACGCCGGACCGGCGTTTGAGGTCCTCTACCGCGGTCTGGAAGTGGCAACGCTCGTCTTCATGCAGTACAAGAAGGCCCCCGAAAACGCCGACCCGAGCCAGGTGGTCGAGATAAAGGGCGACTACTACGTCCCGATGGAGACCCGCGTTGTTGACACCGGCTACGGCCTTGAGAGGCTCGTCTGGATGAGCCACGGCACGCCTACAGCTTACGACGCCGTTCTTGGCTACGTCATCGAACCGCTCAAGAAGATGGCCGGCGTTGAAAAGATAGACGAGCGCATTTTGATGGAGAACTCTCGCCTCGCCGGAATGTTCGACATCGAGGACATGGGCGACCTGAGGTATTTGAGGGAGCAGGTTGCCAAGCGCGTTGGAATAACCGTCGAGGAGCTTGAGAAGGCCGTTAGGCCCTACGAGCTAATCTACGCGATAGCGGACCACACGAAGGCCCTAACCTTCATGCTCGCCGACGGTGTAATCCCGTCCAACGTCAAGGCCGGCTACCTGGCGAGGCTCCTCATCAGGAAGAGCATAAGACATCTGAGGGAGCTTGGCCTCGAAGTTCCGCTCGCTGAAATCGTCGCCATGCACATAAAGGAGCTCTCACCGACGTTCCCCGAGTTCAAGGAGATGGAGGACGTTATCCTCGACATAATTAACGTCGAGGAGAAGCGCTACCACGAGACCCTCAAGAGGGGAAGCGACCTGGTGAAGCGCGAGATAGCCAAGCTCAAGAAGAAGGGCATCAACGAGCTCCCGCTCGAAAAGCTCATTCTCTTCTACGAGAGCCACGGTCTAACGCCGGAGATAGTGGCAGAAGTGGCGCAGAAGGAAGGTATAAAGGTCGAGATTCCTGACAACTTCTACACGCTCGTTGCGAAACAGGCCGAGAAGACCGAGAAGAAGACCGCCGCTGAGTACGTGGTGGACTTCGAGCTCGTTAAAGACCTGCCCGACACGAGGACGCTCTACTACGAGGACCCCTTCATGAAGGAGTTCGATGCGGAAGTCGTTAAGGTCATAGACGACTGGGTCGTGCTCAATCAGACGGCCTTCTATCCCGAAGGCGGTGGTCAGCCCTACGACACCGGAACGCTCGAGGTTAACGGGGAGGAAGTCAAGGTCACGAACGTCCAGAAGGTCGGGAAGGTAATCCTCCACCGCGTTGATAAACCGGAGCTCTTCAAGCCGGGCGTTAAGGTTCACGGAAAGCTCGACTGGGACAGGAGAATCCAGCACATGCGCCACCACACGGGAACGCACGTCCTCATGGGCGCGCTCGTCAGGGTCTTAGGAAAGCACGTCTGGCAAGCTGGAAGTCAGCTCCACACCGACTGGGCGAGGCTGGACATCTCCCACTACAAGCGCATAACCGAGGAGGAGCTCAGGGAGATAGAGCGCCTGGCAAACCGCGTCGTCATGGAGAACAGGAAGGTGACCTGGGAGTGGCTTCCGAGAACCGAGGCCGAGATGAAGTACGGCTTCCGCCTTTACCAGGGTGGAGTCGTTCCGGGAAGGGTCATCAGGGTGCTCAAGATAGAGGACTGGGACGTCCAGGCCTGCGGTGGAACTCACCTGCCGAACACGGGCTTAATAGGTCCGATTAAGATTCTTAGAACTGAGAGAATCCAGGACGGCGTTGAGAGGATAATCTTCGCCGCTGGAGAGGCCGCGATAGACTGGATGCAGGAGACCGAGAAGTTGCTCAAGAAGACCGCTGAAATCTTCCGCGTCCCGCCGGAGAAGGTACCGGAGACAGCCGAGAGGTTCTTCAACGAGTGGAAGGAGGCCAGGAAGGAGGTCGAGAAGCTCAGGAAAGAGCTTGCCAAGCTCCTCGTCTACGAGCTGGAGAACAAGGTTGAGAAGGTAGGTGAGGTAGAGTTCATCGGCGCGGTCGTTGAGGGCACGATGGACGACCTCCGCGAAGCGGCCAACAGGCTCAGGAAGGAGAAGCGCGTCATTGTCCTCATCAGCAGGGAGGGCCACTTCGTTGTTGCAGTCGGCGATGGCCTCGACCTTAAAGCGGGAGAGCTGGCGAAAGTAATAACCTCCGTCGCCGGCGGTGGCGGTGGTGGAAGGAAAGAACTCGCGCAGGGCAGGATAAAGAACCCGCTGAAGGCAGAGGAGGCGATAGAGGAGGTCAAGAAGAGGCTTGGCTGAGCTTTTCTTTTCTCCTCCCTTGATTCAATCCCTTGAGGTGTCCCCAATCAAGGTCAAAACCCTAACCCGCCAGATAGTCACGCTCGCCGACGAGCTCGGCTTCAAAGCCGTTCCAGAATACAGAACCAGGGACGGCACGAGGATAGACGTTGCAATCCTCGATGGCGAGAGAAGGCTCCTCGCGATAGAGCTTGAGGCATCTTTCAAGTGGTTTCCTCAGAGGGTTCTCTACGACGTTGTCAAGGCCCACCGCGCCGGCTTCCCCGAGCTGTGGGTGGTAACACCTTTCAGAGCTAGTCCCGGCTGGGTTCTCAAATACGCAGAAGAACTCGGCATTTCTGTCAGGATAATGGGAGAAGAAAAGGTTCTCTCGGAGCTCAGGACTTCTCTTCCTTCCGGTACTTGATGTAAATGACGTCTTCGGCATGCCAGAACGGGGCCTTTTCGCCGATAACCTTTATCTCGGGGCTCTCGCCTTCGTAGATTATCCTCCGCGTGAGCTCCTCCGGGAGCTGGAACTGAACGTACACCTCGGCGGGAACGCTGTCCTTGTCAACGGTAATCTTGAACGTATCCGTTCCCCGGTAGTCCCTGTCTCCGTAGCGGACGAGGTAGCTCGTTCCCTCCGGGAACTGTATCGTCAGCTCGAAGGAGCTTATCTTGGGCTTTATGTGCATTGTGAAGAGTCCATAGCCGTCTTTTGTGATAAATGTGATGCTCTGGTTGTCTATATAGAACACTTCTTTGTATTCAATGGTCGCTGGCGGCAGCTGGGCTGTCTCAAATGCGTACGCGACGAGTGCAATCGTGATAATCGCCATGATAGCGAGGGCCTTGTTCATCCCTGTCACCCAAGAAACTTTGTTTCGGCCGGTTATTAACGCTTTTGTGTAGGTGGTTACGCCGAAAAAACGAAATTAAAGGCCCGTTGGTTCGTCTATGAAGAAGACGCTCAGCCCAAAGCGCTCCCTAACGAGCTCCATCAGGGCCTTAACGCCGAGAGTCTCGGTCTTGTAATGCCCTGCAACCAAAACGCTCTGGGGCAGGTCGAGGGCCGTCAGATAGTCCGCGTGGCCGAATTCGCCGGTGATTAAAAGGTCTATCCTTTTCCGGTAAGCCTCCTCCAGTGCAAAGGCTCCGGCCCCGCTTATCGCGCCGACGGTTTTAACTTCCCTCTTCCCGAACTCGTAGGTTTTGACGGTCGTGTCGAGCTTTTCAGCTATAACCTGCGCCACCTTCTCAATAGGCTGTGGTTTTTCAAACTCGCCGTAGAAGCCTATGCTCAGTCCCCTGTACTCGCCGAAGGGCCCTATGGGCTCCAGACCTAGAAGTTTGAGCAGGCCGACGTTGTTGCCGACTTCCGGGTGAGCATCGAGGGGTAGATGGGCAACGTAAAGGTTCAGGCCGTTCTTAATTAGCGCCTTCAGCCTTTTGTAGTGGATACCTGTTATATAGTTAAGGCCTCCCCAAATCATTCCGTGATGCACTATCAGCATGTCGGCCTTTCCTTTAGCGGCCCTCTCGATTGTTCTGAGCGTCGTATCAACGGCAAACGCCACCCTCTCAACCTCAGTCTTTCCCTCCACTTGGAGGCCGTTGCTCGACTTGTCGGGATAAGCCGAAACCTGAAGGTAT
Source organism: Thermococcus sp. 9N3 (assembly GCF_012027685.1). Taxonomy (NCBI): domain Archaea; kingdom Methanobacteriati; phylum Methanobacteriota; class Thermococci; order Thermococcales; family Thermococcaceae; genus Thermococcus; species Thermococcus sp. 9N3. The sequence continues at coordinate 219,813 of NZ_SNUV01000002.1, read as the reverse complement.
TCGTTGAGGAAAGCGACCAGCTCGTCGCGGTTCATGGCTATCACCTATTCACTTGGTGAATTATTCAGTAACTGAATATGTCCCACAAACCCTTTTAAAACCCCGCCCTACATCGAGCGAGAGGTGTCGCTATGGAAGAGAGATTCCAGGAGGCAGTTAGAGAGCTTGCGAGACTCGTGATGGAGGGCGAGATTAAGAGCAGGGACGAGCTCAACCGCTGGAAGATTAAGATAGCCAGGAAGTATCATCTCTCGAAGATTCCCGGCAATTCCGACATTCTGAAGGCCATTCCGGAGGAGAGGCGCGATGAGTTCAGGGACTTGCTGAAGAGAAAGCCAACGAGGACGATAAGTGGCGTCGCGGTCGTTGCCATGATGACGAAGCCCTTTCCCTGCCCCCATGGCAGGTGTATATACTGTCCCGGTGGGCCGAGCGTCGGTTCGCCCCAGAGCTACACGGGAAGGGAGCCTTCCGCTTTGAGGGCGATTCAGAGCGCTTACCATCCTTACATCATCATGATGCGTCGCCTCAAACAGCTCACCGACATAGGCCACGACGTTGACAAGGTCGAGGTCATAATCCAGGGCGGGACCTTTCCGGCGGTTGACCTGGACTACCAGGAGTGGTTCATCAAGTGCGCCTTTAAGGCTATGAACGACTTCCCGCACTTCAAAGATGTAGAGAACCTCGAGGAGAAGCTGATTAGGCTGATAGTGAAGAAGGACGAGTCCGTTTTTGAGGAGGACCCGAAGTTCCGCGAGGCGTGGCTCAAAACCCACTCCAAACCCTACTATTACCTTGAAGACGAACAGAGGAAGAACGAGAAAGCAAAGGTGAGGATGGTTGGCCTTACGATAGAGACAAGGCCCGACTGGGCCTTCGAGAGGCAGATTGACAGGATGCTCAAGCTCGGAACGACGCGCGTTGAGCTGGGCGTTCAGACGGTCTTCAACTTCATCCACGAGAGGACCAAGCGCGGTCACGGCGTCGAGGAGATAGTAAAGGCCACCCAGCTTCTCCGCGACGCTGGCTTGAAAATCAACTACCACATAATGCCTGGTTTGCCGGGAAGCAACTTTGAACGCGACCTTTACACCTTCAGGACGATTTTCGAGGATTCTCGCTTCAGGCCCGACATGCTCAAGGTTTACCCGACGCTCGTAACCAAGGACGCCCCCCTCTACCGCTGGTGGAAGGAAGGTAAATACCGTCCCTACCGCACAGAGGAGGCCGTTGAACTCCTCGTCGAGGCCTACAAGCTCTTCCCGAAGTGGGTTAGGGTAATGAGAATCCAGCGCGACATTCCCGTTCAGCTCATCGTTGACGGCGTCAAGCACTCGAACCTCGGTCAGCTCGTCTTCAACGAGCTTATCAAGAGGGGCATAAGGCCGAGGGAGATTCGCTTTAGGGAAGTCGGCCACATGATGGAGAAGTTTGGAATCCAGCCGGAGGTCGAGCACATAAAGCTCCTCCGCGAGGACTACGAGGCATCTGGCGGAAGGGAGATTTTCCTGAGCTTTGAAGATACCAAGAACGACATACTGATAGGCTTCCTCCGCCTCAGAATTCCGAGCGAAAAGGCCCACAGGAAGGAGATAAACTGCTGTCCCTCGGCGATAGTCAGGGAGCTCCACGTTTACGGCCCGCTCGTGCCTATTGGTGGGAAACCGAGGTACGAGTGGCAACACAGGGGTTACGGAAGGGAGCTTCTGGCCGAGGCTGAAAGAATCGCCCGCGAGGAGTTCGACGTCAAGAAGATGCTCGTAATCAGCGGCGTCGGCGTCAGGGAGTATTACAGAAAGTTCGGCTACCGGAAGAACGGCCCCTACGTTGCAAAGAGGCTCGATAGGGGCTACGCCGAATATAAAAAGAGCGGGGAGTTCGACGCGCACCTGAACACTTAAGCAGGAACCCCGCTTTTCTCCCCTTCTGCCTTCGCCGCCAGCGCTATCGCTATGAAGTTGGCACCGCTCATTATGAGGTCAACGGACACGAACAGTCCAATCGCCCAGAGGCTCGACCAGGGCCACTGGAGCACTATCAGGACGCCGAGGAATATCGTCAGGACTCCCGAGAGTGTCATCAGCGCCCACTGGCTTATATCTCTGTTCTGGAAGGCAACGCCAATCCTTATCGCGCCTATTGCAATCAGCGAGAACCCGAGGACGAGCGTTAGTATCGTCGTCGCGAGAACGGGGTTCTCAAGGGTCGCTATACCGCCGATGACGTAGACAACGCCCATGAGGATGTGCAGGCCCCTGCTCTTCCAGTCCTTGGCCTTCGTTATTCCCTGCGCAATCTGGAGCGCTCCGGCGACGAGCATGAAGGCTCCGAAGATGGCAACGCTCGTTATCGTCACCAGCGGCAGGAGGAGCAGGCCGGCGAATCCGAGGGTTACGAAGATTATTCCAAGGCCCAACAGCCAGGCCCAGTTCTTCTTGAGCTCACCGTACTCCATTCTACCACCTCCAAGTTTTTTCACGAAAAGTAACTTTAATCGCTTAAAAAGTTTTCTGTGGGAAAGTTACTAAAATCTGCAAAAAATAAAGGTCTCAGCGCCGGCCGTAGCGCTTCAGTATGAACGCCAGCAGAAGAACCGCTATGAAAACCATCGCAAGGCCTGCGTAGGTCGTCCCGCTGCCTTTGGTTACGGTAATGCGAACCTGCTCGCTGCTTTGTTTCTGGTCGCTCATGGCCGTAATTTTCACGTAGTAATCACCGGCATCAACGTCACTAGGGATGTTTATCTTAACGGTGAAAGTCGCGACGCCGTCTCTCCCTAGCGATGCCACCCTATCTGGACTGACCTCAACCCTCCATCCCTTAGGGGCATCAACCTTAATCCTTACATTCGTCAGAGGGCTCGTCCCCGTGTTGTAAACCTTCGCCCTCAGCTCAGTCTCTTCTCCGGACTTTACCTCGACGCTGTATTTCTCAAGGCTTACGCTCATTCCGTAACTCCCCATGAGCATCGCCCTCAGTATTACCCTCTTTGCAACGTCGCTTCCAAGGGACTTAACTGTCAGGTTGGCAGTGTAGTTCCCGAGTTCTGCGTTGTCGGGCGGAATCAGGATTACATAGAGCCTCTTTTCTCCTCCGCTCTCAACGTAGGTTGAGCTTATTCCCGTTCTCGAGTCTGGGCTTTCAACTATCATCCCTCCCCAGTTCTTTGGCATCGTGAGGCTCAGTGAATAAGTGTCGCCCTCTTTTCCGAGGTTCTGGATTATGACCTCGTAGATGAAGTTCTTCCCGAGAATCTGGCTCTCCGATGGCGCTGGAACGAGAACGTCGAAGTAGTAGGGAAGTTTCTCAAGGTTTACCGTAACACTTGTTTTCTCACCTGCCTTCAGCTTTACCCTCATCTCAACGCTTTTGTAAGCCTCTTTGGAGACGCTCAGCTTGTAATTTCCCTCGGGCGCCTTTAGGACAGCGGTTCCATCGGGCAGGGTTGTTGCTGACTCGTTGACCCCGTTTCCAGTTAGAATGACCTTCGCTCCGCCGACGTAGTTTCCGGATTCTTCATCGATGACCTTCACAGAGAGGGTTCCGTTTTCTCCGGCGTGCGTTTCGGTAACGTAGACGAGCAGGTTTAGACTTTCGTTTCCTGCATTGATTGTTACGCTGTGTGCTCCGACGCTCGCATTGCTTGGAATTTCCACAAGAACTTCGATGCTTCTCTCGCCGCTTACCCTGACGATTCTAACGGGAGAACCAAGGGCGATGAACTTCACGTTCCAGCCGACTGGGGCATCGGCTGAGAGGGGGACATCAACGGGGGCCTCAGAGGATAGGTGTAGCGTGAAGCTGACATTGCTTCCTGCGGTTGCTTCCTTCCCCGGGAAGTCTACATAGGCCTGCAAAGCGTTTCCCGTGACAACAGCAGTTATCTCAAGGGTTGAATCTCCAGCACCGACCTTAATTCTGTACGTTCCGGGCTCGCTTCCGGCTTTGAGCTCGAGGGTCAGCCCAACGCTTTCTCCATGCCTTAGGTAAACACCAAGAACCTCTGTGTTACCGAAGGTCAGTTTTCCAGTCCATCCTTCGGGTACATTTACTGAGAGGGGCACGTAGGAGTCCTCACCAAGGTTCTTTACCTCAATGCTCAGTCCAACTTTCTCCCTGGGGGAAAGCAGAACTTTCCTTACCATGCTCGTGAGCTCTACCTTCGGCTCTCCACCGAGCAAGCTGATGTTCTTCCCTATAAAGAAGAGCCTAGCCTGTTGCCTGTTTGGAAAAATGCTTCCAACGATTACCGTCAGGTTCCCAACCTTCACGCTATCTCCGAAATCTAGGACGTAGAGTGTTTCGTTTACTCTCAGGGCAATGCTTCCGGTTGAAGAAATGTCAACAAGCGTGATGTTTGACCCGTTTACTTTAATTGTTTTCCCGATGTTCATAGTTATTCCAATGGTCTCCGCGAGAGCTCCCGGTATAAAAAGGAGAAGGAGGAAACTCGCAAGGGCCTTTCTCATGGTCATCACCGTATCTCCGCCCTTACAAAGCCGAGATACGCCACCACAAACCACACAAGGAGATAAGCCAGCAGTGCTATCAGCTCCTTTTTTACAAAGGATATGCTTTTGAGCAGGCTGTATTTCTTTTGTTCTTCGTTATGGTCGGGGTAGTAAACCACAGTGCTGGAGTCGCTTCCTACATAGGGGTTTAGAACGTATTGGGAAATCTTGGTGAACTCATACTCTGGTGAGAGTGCTTGGAAGTAGTCATTTATCTCTGAGTATTTCTTGTACCACTTCTCGGTTTCGTTGTGGTACTCCTCCATTAAAATCCTGTATTTGTTGTAGTCTTCCATCGTTGCGTTTCCCATGCTCATTTTCTCCTGGAGGGCCTTCAGCTCGTCTGACATTTTAGGCTGGGGGCCTGCAAGTTCGTGGGCGATTATGCTCCCCAATGGGGTTAGAATCGTCATGAGGGCAAGGAACACTACGAGAGAGTACATCAGTGCATTTCCGCTGTTCTTCGAGTGTGCCGAAAATGCCACAGCCATCGTGAAGAAAACCATGAGATAAATGTAAACTAGGAGGAAGTACGTCACAAGACGGGTGTAGTCGTCTATTGTAATACCAATCCACAGTAGCATTCCCGTGCTTATAAGTGCCGTTACTGTGACGGCCAACCCAATCGCCATAGCTCCGCCTAAGAACTTTCCTAGGATTACTTGGTCTCTGAACACGGGGTGTCCCATTAAGACCTTGAGCGTTCTCTCCTCGTACTCCCTCGTGATTGCGTCAAAGCCGAGAGAAAGTGCGAAGATGGCTCCAATAAATCCCAGGTAGAAGCTTAGTCCCCACATAATATCGTAGACCTTTGGCATCTCGCTTCCAGGGGAGCCCCAGCTTTCAATGCCGAGTTTCGTTTGGAGGAGTGATAGTACCAGCGTTGTTAGGAGGAACCCAAAGATTATGAGGAAGCGCCTGCTCGTCAGGTAGTCCCTGAACTCCTTCTCGGCTATCGCCCCAATCATTTCGCTCCCCTCCCGTAGACGAGTTCCATAAAGATTTCCTCAAGACTGGGCTCGTGGAGGTGGACATCGAGAACGGTGTACCCTCTTTGCCTTAGCTCCTCAATCAGCTCCTCTCTGACGTCCTTCTTAGCGTAAACCCTTAGGGTTCTCTCGCCGGCCTTTCTCCATTCGATAACGTCAACGTCGAGCGACTCAACTTCAAGCAGTTCCTTTGTTTCGACGGTTATCAGATACCTTCCCTCCATGAACTTCCTCTTTATTTCCTCTTGGCTTCCGCTTATGAGGAGCTTTCCCTGGGAGATTATGCCGATTTCATCGCTTACTTCCTCAACTTCCGCGAGTATGTGGCTTGAGAAGAATATCGTTTTGCCATCCTTCTTCAGTTCTCTCACAAGCTCTCTAAGCTCGACAGCTCCTCTTGGGTCGAGACCGTTTGTCGGTTCGTCCAGAAAGAGTATCTCCGGGTCGTTGAGGAGGGCCTGGGCCAATAAAAGCCTCTGCTTCATCCCCGTTGAGAATCCCTCAACCTTCTTATCCGCGACATCTCTAAGGCCAACAAGCTCAAGCAGCTCCTTCGCCCTCTTCTCAGCCTCGTTCCTTGACATCCTGTAGAACTTAGCGAAGTAGAGCAGGTTGTCGAGGGCGCTCAGGTTGGGATAGAGGCCACCCTCCGCCGGCATGAAGCCCGTTATTTTTTTCACCTCCACGGGCTTTTCCATCACGTTGATTCCAGCAACACGCGCCGTCCCCTCGGTCGGTTCAACGAGTCCTAGGAGCATTAGTATTGTGGTGGTTTTGCCTGCTCCATTCGGCCCTAGGAATCCATAAACCGTTCCCCTCTTGACCTTGAGGTTGAGGTGGTCAACGGCAACGGTTCCATCATAAATTTTGGTCAAGTTTTCTGTCTCTATAGCGTACACAGTGACCACCATTGGAAGAAAAAATTGGGAGCATATAAACCTTTCTGCAATCAAAATTGCAAGGAGTAAGGCAAAGGTTTTTATTGCTGTTGGAAACTCATGACATGCGCTTCAAACCGAGACCCTTCACAGAGCCGGTCGGTTTCCGCTGTCTCTACTGCCTCGACTGTTGCAGGGGAAGGCACGTCTACCTGACTCTAAAGGACGTCGAGCGAATAGCCAAGGCCGGAAACGACCCCCAGGACTTCGTGACGTTCTCGGTAGAGGGCAATAATGTGCGCTTCGTTCTCGCCGTCCGGGAGTGGGATTTGGGTTGCGTCTTTCACGACCCGGAAACCGGTAAGTGCAGGATTCACGAGGTCAGGCCGGTTATCTGCCGCATCTACCCCTTCATGGTCTCCAGAAAACCGCTCGGCATCGAGGGTGAGAAGCCGTTCAATTACAAAGGCGAAACCCTGTGGCTCTACTACGATGAGAGCTGTCCCGGAATAAACGCCGAAAACCCGGAAACGACGATAACGCCTGAGGAGATAGCGGAGCTCGGGCTTGAGTTCGAGAGGGAGTTCGAGAAGACCGATATGGACGGCTTTGCAAAGCTGATAGAGCGTCTTGAAATATGATTTGGGTAAATAAGGCCCAAAAAGTTTAAATTTCCTGTTTGCTACTTAAATGGGGTGTTACTATGGTATCGTTTGAAATCCAAGGCGATAAGTTAGTTGTTACCCTGTGGGAATCAGCAGATATGGACATTATCTCCGCATTGGACTACGAACTATCAAGTAAGTTCTCTGATATGCTAAAGGTTGTCCGTATTGACGGAGAAATTAGCGAAAGGCCTATTTTTAGAGACGATGCTTGTGATGAAGAATGCTGGGACTACGGATTTCATCCAATGGAGGTTACTTACTTAGGAAAATCCGGCGGTATAAGCATTATGTATGGAGGATTAAAGTCTGTTGAAGCTGGACCTTTGACTTTGTGGGTTGATGACGATAAAAACATTGTTGTTTCACTTGACAAGACTGAACGCCGACAGGTTAGGATAGATATGCCATTGCCAATAAAGAGATTCACACTTATAGTTTTGCGGAAAATTGAGTAGACAAGTGTCAAGAAGTTAAAAACGATTTCTTTTTAAGTATTTTTCAAAAAGTTCAACAACATGAACCAGGAACTCCGCTACCGCCGTGCCTCCGCATGGGAATACGACCTCATACTCCGCGAGGCCGAGAAGTACGGCGAGTTGAAGCACCATTTTTTCGCCGTCGTTGAGGGTAAGTTCAGGGACGTTTACGCCGTCAACGAGCGGGTCTGGAGGGAGCTTGAAGGCCTGGCCGTCAAACCCTACGCCTACGGAACCTTCGTCGGCACGATTAAGGTTGACAACCTCGTTGAAAAGTTCTACCCCAACGTCGAGTTCTTCTACTTCGTTGAGGTCGAGAAGAACTACGCGGTGCTGAGTCCAAAGGCCGGCTTCCTCTTCACCACTGGCAAGGACGTCCCGAGGAGCGGTGTGCGAAAGTACGTCTGGCAGGGAACGAAGAAGCTCGTAATATACGACGAGAACGGGATTATCCTTGGCATTGGCAGGATAAACCCCGAAAGCAGGAGGAAGTTCATCCTGAACGTCACCGACATCGGGGAGTTTTTGAGGCGGAAGCGCTGAATTTTCTAACCGCACGTAACCTTTTTAAGACCTTTTGCGTAGAGCCTAATGGTAACTAAAGGTTACTAAAGGGGGTGACGCTCATGATTAGAAAGGTCAAGACCGGCATTCCTGGCATGGACGAAATCCTTCACGGCGGAATTCCCGAGAGGAACGTCGTCCTGCTCAGCGGCGGGCCGGGAACCGGCAAGTCCATATTCAGCCAGCAGTTCATCTGGAACGGCCTCCAGATGGGCGAGCCCGGCATTTACGTCGCCCTTGAGGAGCACCCCGTTCAGGTCAGGCAGAACATGGCCCAGTTCGGCTGGGACGTCAGGAAGTACGAGGAGGAAGGTTTATTCGCGATGGTTGACGCCTTCACCGCTGGAATCGGCAAGAGCAAGGAGTACGAGAAGTACATCGTCCACGACTTAACCGACATCAGGGAGTTCATAGACGTCCTTAGAACGGCCGTTAAAGACCTCGGGGCCAAGCGCGTCGTTATCGACTCGGTTACAACTCTCTACATCAACAAGCCGGCTATGGCGAGGAGCATCGTCATGCAGCTCAAGCGCGTCTTAGCTGGTCTCGGGGTTACGAGCATACTCGTGAGCCAGATAAGCGTCGGCGAGCGCGGATTCGGCGGACCGGGAGTTGAGCACGGCGTAGACGGCATAATAAGGCTCGACCTTGACGAGATTGACGGTGAGCTCAAGCGCTCACTCATAGTCTGGAAGATGCGCGGAACGAGCCACAGCATGAGGAGGCACCCGTTCGAGATAACCGATAAGGGAATCGTGGTTTACCCTGACAAGGTGCTGAAGAGGAAGACCGTTGTTGAGATTGAGTGAAAACTGAAAGGGGGTGAGAGGTATGGAGGTTCCACTGAACCCGATGGGAAGGGAGGAGATACACAGGCTCGAGAGCATACTGCTCTTCGCGACGCTCTTCAGGCCCGAGGTCATAGAGCTCATCAAGGACCCGGCCGAGAGGCTCACCTGGGTCGACAGCCTCGCGGTAGCAGCCGGAGCGATAGCGAGGGAGAAGGCAGGCATGACAGTCAGGGAAATCGCCGAGGAACTCGGCAGGACGGAGGCGACCATAAGGAAGCACCTCAAGGGAGAAACTAAGGCCGGTCAGCTCGTCAGAGAAACCTACGAGCTCATAAAGCAGGGCAAGCTCGACGAGCTGGTTAAGAACGTTGAGGTTCTAGCTAAAGGCGGTCAGCTCGTTGCCATGGAGGAGTACGAGAAGCTCAAGAAGGAGAAGGAGGAGCTTGAGGCGAAGCTCAACGAACTCAGGGAGCAGGTCAAGAAGCTTGAGGAGCAGAACCGCGAGCTCCAGGCGAAGCTTGAGAACGTCAGAAAGGTACTCAGCGATGCCCTAGAAAGGATAAGGGAAATAGAGAAGCTCCTTTAACTTCCGTTTCCGTTTTTCCTGAGGCTCTCTTCCCAGGTCATTATCATGTGGGTGAAGGTGTCGTCGTCCTCCTCGATTCCGCGCTTTATCTCGGAGACGTGGGCGTACTTGGCCTTCAGTTTGTCGAGGATGTAGTCAACGGCCTTCTCGGGCTCGGCCTTGGTTCCGCAGGTGTAAACGTCCAGAGCCGCGTAACCCTTCTCCGGCCAGGTGTGGATTGAGATGTGGCTCTCCGCGACGATGACGACGCCACTGACGCCGGTCGGTGAGAACTTGAAGAAGTAGCTCGACTTGACCTCCATGTTGCCTACCTTTGCCGCCTCAAGGAATATCTGTCTTATCTTGTCAGCGTCACCGAGTATCTCTGGGTCACAGCCAGCGGCTTCAACAACGTAGTGAAAGCCAATGGTCTCTATCTCGCTCATGGCCTCTCACCTGAGGGGTGGGTAGTGCGCTCCCTTTTTAAAGTTAATCCCCGAAGTGAACGGGAATGGCCGGGCCGTTTCGGTTCTGAACTAACCGGAGCGGAGCTTTATTGATTTAAACTGAAAGTTTCTGGCAGTTTTCGGAGAATTCTGTTACTCTCTGCCAAAACGGACTTTAAGGCTTGTGAAGCCGTTTAAACCTTTCTGGTGAGCGGTGCTCAACTTAAACCAGCGAACCACTAATTTTAAAACTCGCCCTTCAAATTAACCACAAGTTGGGATTAAAAACTCTCAGGGGTGAACGTATGGCCAGGAAGAAGGCTAAAAAGCCCGGGGAGGCCAACGAGTTCCGGGCAAAAAAGCGCGAAAAGCTCAGGTTTTTGGCCGAGATGGAACCAAGGAAGATGATAATCTACCCGCTCGCGGTTTTCATAGTCGCACTGCTCCTGCTGGCGGTGCACTTCCCTCCACTCGGCATTGACCTCAAGGGCGGTGTCGTGGTTACCGGTTACGGTGTGAACGCGAACCCAGACCAGGTTGAGAAGTGGCTCAGAAGCGAGCTCGGCGTCAACGTAAACGTTGAGAGCTTCACGAGCGTAGAGGGAACGAAGGGAATCCGCGTTTACGCTCCGAGTGGAGTTGACCCGGTTGAGATTATCAACATCCTCAAGCAGAAGTACCCGGATGCCGAGTACACCCACAGCGAGGTTCTGCCGACGTTTGGTGAACTCGCAAAGAAGCAGGGAATAAGGGCAATAGCCTTCGCCTTCCTCGCGATGGCGGTGGTGGTCTTCCTGTTCTTCAGGAACCCCGTCTCATCGCTGGCAATAATCTTCTCGGCCCTCTCGGACATGGTTATAGCGGTTGCCATGATGGGCGTCTTCGGAATCCAGCTGACGACCGCGACGATAGCGGCCCTGCTGATGCTCATAGGTTATACCGTCGACAGCAACATCCTCCTCACAACCAAGCTCACGCGCAGGAAGGAGGACACAATAGAGGAGGCCTACCTGAGCGCGGTATCGACGGGCTTTACCATGAGCACCACGACGCTTGGAGCCCTCTTCATGCTCTGGCTAATCTCAACGTCGCCGACGATAGACAACATAGCCATAGTCCTCATCTTCGGTCTCCTCGCGGACTTCATGAACACCTGGATTTTCAACGCCGGTGTTCTCAGGTGGTATCTCACCACAAGGGGGGTTAAGGCATGAACAGGAAGCTTAAGAAGCTCCTCTTCAACTGGAGGATAATCCTTCTCATCATCTTCCTTGCCGGTTCGATAGCGACTCTGGCGATGCGTCCCCTGACCTTTGGAATAGACATAGCCGGTGGTGTCGCACTCATAGCCCAGACAGAGCACCCCGTTGACTCCAAGACGATGGAGCTCGTGACGGACTCCCTTCAGAAGCGTTTGAACACCTTCGGCCTCCGCGATGTTCAGGTTCAGGGACAGGGCAACGACATCGTCGTCGTTAAGGTTGCGAACGTGACGAGCGCGGAGGAGGCAAACGCCCTCAAGAAGGTTATTGAGAGCCAGGGTGTCTTCTACATGGAGTTCGACGGCGTAATCTTTGGAACGGGCAAGGACATAACCTACGTTGGCGTCTATAAAATTAACCCCGACAACAGCTGGGAAGTGCCGTTCCGTATCTCCAAGACTGCCGCCGAGAAGTTCGCCAAGCTTGCAAAGGGCAAGGCCGGCTGGCCCGTTGACATGTTCCTCGACCCGCCTATCAACTCGCTCCTTGTTGTTCCCAAGAGCATGTACGACCTCATGAACAGCACCGCCTTCAACGCGAACGCCCCGCAGGCGCCTTATCTTGTGGAGAGAATCCACGATGCTTTCAACATAACCACGATAGCCTACGCCAACCAGAGCGCCGAGGAGCTCAAGAAGCTCGCCGACGGTAAGCCGATAGTTCTCGTTGACGTTGGAGCGAGCCTCGTTGACAAGCTCAGGGCAATGAACGTGAGTGTCCGCTACGTACCGAGACAGAGCGGTGTTAGTGATGCGGAGCTCGTTCGCAGCGTTCTCGGTCTCTACGGCCCGTATTCACTTGGCGAGGGCCTTGCCAACGGGGTTCCTCAGACCGACGTTCAGATAACCGGCCACGCGGCAAACAGGCTCCAAGCTGAGCAGGAGGCCAAGACCGTCTACACCGTCCTCAAGAGCGGTTCGCTCCCGGTCAAGCTCAAGGTCATCGGAATGCAGTTTATCTCGCCCAAGCTTGGTGAGAGCTTCAAGACCCAGGCTCTCTACGCTGGAATAGCGGCTCTGATAGCCGTCCTGCTGATAGTTTACTTCCACTACAGGAACTGGAAGATAGCCATACCCGTCGCCAGCACGAGCCTCTTCGAGGTCACGATAATCCTCGGAATCGCCGCCTTAATCAAGTGGAACCTCGACCTCCCGAGTATAGCCGGTATCATAGCGGCCATCGGTACGGGAGTAGACCAGCAGATAGTCATAACCGACGAGCTTCTCGGAGGCGAAAAGCTCACGAAGATAACGAGGCGTTCAAGCACGCTCAAGAGGATTGGAAGGGCGTTCTTCATCATATTCGCCTCGGCAGCAACCACGATAGCGGCCATGAGCTTCCTCCTGGTTTACTTCGTCGGAACCCTCAAGGGCTTCGCGGTGACGACCATTATCGGCGTCCTCATCGGAATCTTCGTCACGAGGCCTGCCTACGCCGAGATAGCCAAGTACCTCGTCGGTGAGGACTGATGTACGTCATAATAATGGGTGCCGGAAGGGTTGGCTACCTCGTCGCCAAAATGCTCGAGGAGGACGGCCACGACGTCACGATAATCGAGATGGACAGGGACAGAGCGAAGGAGCTCTCGATGCAGATAAACGGCCTCGTCATAGAGGGCGACGCAACGGACCCGAAGACACTGGAAGAAGCAAACATAAAGCAGGCCGACGCCTTCGCGGCTTTAACGGGCAAGGACGACGCCAACCTGCTCGCCTGCATCTTGGCTAAGAACCTCAACCCGAACGTCAAGACCTCGCTGAGGATAAGCAACCCCAAGAACAGGAGAATCTTTGAGGAAGTCGGCGACCTGAAGAAGTACTTCGACTTCGTGATTTCGCCGGAGGAGATAGCGGCGGAGTACATCAGCAGGAACATAGTCACACCGGGCTTTGACCGCGTTCTCTTCCCCAAGGAGGGGGCCGAGATAGTGAGGTTCACGATAGACGAGAACAGCAGGATTGCTGGAAAGCTCGTTAAAGAGCTCAACCTCCCCAAGGACGCGCTGATTATAGCGGTTTACGACGAAAAAGGCAACCTAATCATTCCCTCCGGAGATACGAAGTTGCCCGAGAAAGGTCAGGTCATCGTCTTTGCCAAGAACTCCGTCCTCAAGGAAGTGAAGGAACTTTTGGAGGGCGGGGAGTAGACCTAAAATCCGACGAAAATGCGTGCACCCCTCTAATCATTTTTCCATGTTCCTTATCCCAAACCATAAACTATTTAAACCAGTTAGGGAAGCCAAAGGTGGCGAAAAGCTCAACTGTTTTCAGGGTCATCGGAGGGACGGCTCATGGAGGACGTCATCAAGCGGATTGTTGATGCAGAAAAGGAAGCAGAGGAGCGTATTGAGCGCGCCAAAGAGGAAGCAAAGGCCATCGTCCTCAGGGCCAAGGAAGAAGCAAAGGCCGTTGAGGAGGAAATACTTGCCAAGGCCCAGGTCGAGGCCGATTCCCTCGTTCAGAAGGCGAGGGAAGAGGGGGAGGCCGAGGCTAAGAAGATTCTTGAGGAGGGCGAGAGGGAAATTGAGTCCCTCCGTTCGAAGGCCGAGGCCAACTTCGAGAGCGCAATAACCCAGGCAATAGAGCTTGTGAGAGGGGGCTGAGATGTTCAGGCCCGAGGAGATGGTCAAGCTCGACGTCATAACGCTCAACCGCTACAAGGACGAGCTGCTGACCTACCTTCACGAGGCCGGGCTCGTGGAGATTCGCGAGCTCGACGTTAAAATCGCCCAGAAAGATACTCCAAACGAGTACCATCGAAAGGCCGCTTCCTACAGCATAACAATCTCAAGGCTCGTTGATTTCCTGAAGGCCCACAAGAAGGCTCAGGGAGGGGGAATAAAGGAGTTCTTCTTCCCCAAGGAGAAGGCTAAGAGAACCTACCACTACGAGGGCATTGAGAAGCTCATCAAGGACGTTGAGGAGTTCCTCGCAAAGGCTGAGCCCGAGATAAAGGCCGTTGAAGGGAAGCTCAGCTCTCTCCAGTCGGAGATAGAGAGGATTAAAGAGGCGATATCAACCCTTGAACTGCTCTCCGTCTTCAAGCTCCCCGTTCAGTACCTCAGGCACAGCGGTCTCGTCGAGGTTTCCGTCGGTTCCGTTGAAAGGCTAAAGCTCCCGGCGCTCATCGAGGACCTTAGGAAAATCACAGAGGGTAAGGTCGCCCTTGTGAGCAAAGAGCTCGGCGACAAGGCGCTCCTCGTCGTTGCGAACCTCTCAAAGGACCACGACAAAGTTAACTCCGTCCTGGCCAAGCACTCCTTTGAGAGGATTGAGGTTCCCGAGGGAGAGGGAACGCCCGAGGAACTCGTCAGGGAGTACAGGAAGAAGCTCGATGCCAAGCTCAGGGAGCTCGACGAGGCGAAGAAGGAAGCCGAAAAGCTCGCCGAGAAGTACTACGACGACGTCGTCTTCTACCAGGAGCTGATGGAAAACGAGCGCGACAAGGCCTCAGTGCTCCCGATGCTCGCGAGGACGAACATGACCTTCGCCCTAACCGGCTGGCTCCCGAGGGTTGACGTTCCAAAGGTTCTCGAGGGGATAAAGAAGGTCACCGAAGGGAAGGCCTACATAAACGTACGTGAGCCGAGGAAGGAGGAAATTGAGGAGATTCCGATTAAGCTCAAGAATCCAAGCTGGGCGAGACCCTTCGAGATGCTCACCGAGATGTACGGCGTTCCGAGGTACGACGAGATAGACCCGACGCCGATTATAGCCTTCACGTACTCGTTCTTCTTCGGCTTCATGCTCACCGACTTCATGTACGGTCTCATCGTCGGCATCGTCGCGGCACTCCTCGTCAAGGGCCACAAGAAGTTCAACGACGGAACCTACAAGTTCGCATATACACTGCTCGTCAGCTCGTTCTTCACGATGCTCATGGGAATCCTCTTCGGCAGCTACTTCGGCAACGCCGGAGACATAGTCCTCCAGTACGTCACGGGCAATCCGAACGCCCAGTTCTGGCGCATAGCGGATGCATTGAAGGACCCGATGTTCGTCTTAATGCTCGCACTCGCCATAGGTCTCGCGCACCTCTTCACCGGCTACACCATAGGCTTCATAGTTAAGTGGAAGAACGGCGACGCCAAGGGGGCAGTACTTGAGCAGCTCCCCTGGATGCTCATAATACTCAGCATAGTCTTCTTCGCGACCAAGAACGCCTCGCTGATGCTACCGGCCAAGGCACTCTTCGGAATCGGCATAGTCCTCTTCGCGGTCGGCGAGATAGTTGCCAACGGCGGACTCGCGGCGCTGATGATAATCTCGGACTTCTTTGGCTTCGTCGGAACTTGGCTCAGCTACGCCAGGCTTATGGCCCTCGCACTGGCAACCAGCGGAATAGCGATGGTCATCAACGTCCTTGCCGCGATGGTCTGGGGAATCAAGATAAGCGTCGTTCCGCTCGGAATTATCATAGGTTTGATTATCTTCGTCGGCGGTCAGCTGTTTTCGACCGCCATAAACGCCCTCGGAGCGTTCGTTCACTCGCTCCGTCTTCAGTACGTTGAGTTCTTCGGAACCTTTTACTCGGGCGATGGAAAGCCCTTCACCCCGTTCAAGTCCAAGAGGGAGGTTTCGAAACTCGAGTTGAAAGCTGATGGAGGTGCATGAAGGATGGACCCGATAGTTTACGTTGCCCTCGGTGCGGCGCTCGCGAGCGGAATAGCGGGTGCCGCCTCGGCCTTCGGTGTTGGTATAGCAGGTGCCGCAGCTGCAGGAGTCGTTGCAGAGGACGAGAAGAACTTCAAGAACGCGCTGATACTCGAAGGTCTGCCGATGACCCAGAGTATCTACGGTCTCATTACGCTGTTCCTCATCCTGCTCAGCGCGGGAATCATAGGCGGCGGCTTCAAGTTCGCCCAGGCCACCACAGACAACATAGTTAAGAGCGCCATACTCTTCGGTGCCGGCCTTACCGTCGGCCTTACCGGCCTCTCGGCCATACCGCAGGGTATCATCGCGAGCGCTGGAATCGGTGCCGTTGCCAAGAACCCGAAGACCTTCACCCAGGGCATCATCTTCGCCGCTATGGCCGAGACCATGGCCATCTTCGGTCTCGTCGGTGCGCTCATCATGATTGCCACCGGCGTCGGTCTCTGAACCCTCTCCTTTTTACAGCTTGAGGAGGATTGAAGATGGAAGGGGCTGAACTGATAATTCAGGAGATAAACAGGGAGGCCGAGCAGAAGATACAGTACATACTCAGCGAAGCCAGGGAAGAGGCCGAGAAGCTCAAGGACGAGGCCAGAAAGAGGGCGGAGGCCAAGGCCGAGTGGATACTCCGAAAGGCCAAGACCCAGGCCGAGATAGAGAAGCAGAGGATAATCGCCAACGCCAAGCTCGAGGTCAGGAAGAAGAAGCTCGCCGTTCAGGAGGAGCTCATAAGGTCCGTCATTGAGTCCCTCAAAGAGAGGCTCGCGAACCTCCCCGAGGACGAGTACTTCCCGATGCTCGTTGAACTCACCGTCAAGGCCGTTGAGGAGCTCGGAACCGATAAGGTCGTCGTCCGCTCCAACGAGAGGACCCTCAAGCTCATCGTTGAGAGGCTTTCCGAGTTCAGGGAGAAGCTCCGCGAGGCCCTTGGAAAGGACGTCGAGGTCACCGTCGGTGAGCCGATTCAGACCATCGGCGGAATCCTCGTGGAGAGCTCCGACGGAACGGTTAGGGTTGACAACACCTTCGAGTCCAGGATAGAGCGCTTTGAAAGTGACCTGAGGGCTACCATCGCCAAGGCCCTCTTCGGGTGATTGAGATGGAGGCAGTAACGGGAATCCTCAACACCACCATTGCAGTCGTCTTCACGTGGGTGGGCTACAAGACCGCCAGGATAATCTGGAAGTACACCCCCTACTCGTATCCGAACGCCAGAATCAAGGCCATGGAAGCGAAGCTCCTCACAGAGCAGAAGTTCAACGAATTGGCCGAAAGCAGAACCCTCCAGAACTTCGTCGTGAACCTGGAGGACACCGACTACAAAGACTACCTCGCCGACGTTTCGAGCTACACCGTTGAGGAGGTTGAGAAGGCCCTTGAGAGGGCCTTAGCCGGAACTTACGAGCTCATGTTCAAGATACTCCCCAAGCGCTCAAAGGGCTTCTTTGAGCTCCTCCTCGAGGGCTGGGACGTCAGGAACATAGCCAACGTCGTCAAGGCCAAGCTCGCCAACGAGCCCGCGAGCGACTACGTCGTCGAGCTCGGAACGATGCTCCCCAAGGTCAAGGCGATGGCCGAGGCGAAGACCCTTGAAGAAATCCTCGTAATCCTCGAGGGAACCCCCTATGAGGAAGTTTACCAGAAGCTCCTGCTCGGCGAGATAGACGTTACCCGCTTCGAGACCGAGCTCTACAGGATGCACTACGGAAAACTGCTGAGCTATGCCCTCTCAAGGAAGGACGACGAGAGGATTATCTTAGAGGAGTTCGTAAGGCTCTCGATAGACAGGGTCAACATCCTTACCGCGCTCAGGGCAAAGAAGGCCGGTCTCTCGGCGGAAGAGATAAAGCCGATGCTGATTCCGGGCGGAACCGTCAAGCTTGACCCGCTCCTGCACGTTGACTCCTTCGACATGGCCTTAGCCGAGCTCGACTCGACCAAGTACGGCCAGGTAATCAGGGACGTCAGGGAGGAAATAGAGAAAGACCTGAGCGTCCTCGAGAAGGCACTCAACGACCACATAATCGAGAGGATTTCAGAGCTCGAACGCTTCTACCCGCTCAGCATAGCCACGCCGCTGAGCTACGTCCTCAGGAGGGAGAGGGAAATCAGGAAGCTGAGGGCAATAGCCAAGCTGATAGAGAACGGCGTTGAGCCCGAAAGGATAAAGGAGCTCGCGGGTGAGGTGGCATGAAGATAGCCGTGCTCGGCGACAGGGACACCGCTCTGGGCTTCAAGCTTGCCGGGGCCCACGAGGTTTACGCCTTTGAAGACACCCCCCTTGAGATGGAGAGGCTTAGGAACAAGCTTAAGGAGCTCGTTGAGAGGGGCGACGTGGGAATCATACTCATAACCGAGAGGTTCGCCCAGAGGGTTGAGATTCCGGACGTTACGATTCCAATCATCCTTCAGGTGCCCGATAAGTCGGGCTCTAAGTTCGGTGAAGAGGCCCTCCGCGAGATAGTCAGGAGGGCTATCGGTGTTGAGCTCAAGAGGTGAAGGGAAATGGGAAGGATAATTCGTGTTACGGGACCACTCGTCGTTGCGGACGGCATGAAAGGAAGCAAGATGTACGAGGTCGTTCGCGTCGGTGAGATGGGTCTCATCGGAGAAATCATCCGTCTCGAAGGCGACAAGGCAGTCATTCAGGTCTACGAGGAAACCGCTGGTATAAGGCCCGGTGAGCCGGTCGAGGGAACCGGTTCGTCGCTCAGCGTCGAGCTCGGTCCCGGTCTGCTCACCTCGATGTACGACGGAATTCAGAGACCGCTCGAAAAGCTGAGAGAGCTCAGCGGTGACTTCATAGCGAGGGGTCTTACCGCTCCGGCCCTTCCGAGGGACAAGAAGTGGCACTTCACGCCAACCGTCAAGGTCGGCGACAAGGTCACCGGTGGAGACATTCTCGGTGTCGTTCCGGAAACGAGCATCATCGAGCACAAAATCCTTGTTCCGCCTTGGGTCGAGGGTGAGATAGTCGAGATAGCCGAGGAAGGCGACTACACCGTCGAAGAGGTTATCGCCAAGGTCAAAAAGCCCGACGGGAGCATAGAGGAGCTTAAGATGTACCACAAGTGGCCGGTCCGTGTCAAGAGGCCCTACAAGAACAAGCTCCCGCCCGAGGTTCCGCTCATCACCGGACAGAGAACGATAGACACCTTCTTCTCGATAGCCAAGGGTGGAACTGCAGCAATTCCGGGCCCGTTCGGTTCAGGAAAGACCGTCACCCAGCACCAGCTCGCCAAGTGGAGTGACGCGCAGGTCGTCGTCTACATCGGTTGCGGTGAGCGCGGAAACGAGATGACCGACGTCCTTGAGGAGTTCCCCAAGCTCAAGGACCCGAAGACCGGTAAACCGCTCATGGAGAGAACCGTCCTCATAGCCAACACCTCGAACATGCCGGTCGCGGCTCGTGAGGCTTCAATCTACACCGGAATCACCATAGCGGAATACTTCCGCGACCAGGGCTACGACGTCGCTCTGATGGCTGACTCCACCTCAAGATGGGCCGAGGCCCTGCGTGAGATTTCCGGCCGTCTCGAGGAGATGCCCGGTGAGGAAGGCTACCCGGCCTACCTCGCCAGTAAGATAGCGGAGTTCTACGAGCGTGCCGGCCGCGTTGTGACCCTTGGAAGCGAGCCCAGGGTCGGTAGCGTCTCCGTCATCGGTGCCGTTTCACCGCCCGGTGGAGACTTCAGCGAGCCCGTCGTCCAGAACACCCTGCGTGTCGTCAAGGTCTTCTGGGCCCTCGATGCTGACCTCGCTAGGAGGAGGCACTTCCCGGCAATCAACTGGCTGAGGAGCTACTCCCTCTACCTCGACTCGATACAGGACTGGTGGCACAAGAACGTTGACCCAGAGTGGAGGAAGATGCGCGATACCGCTATGGCCCTCCTCCAGAAGGAGGCTGAACTCCAGGAGATTGTCAGAATCGTCGGTCCTGACGCGTTACCCGACAGGGAGAAGGCCATACTCATCGTCACCAGGATGCTCCGTGAGGACTACCTCCAGCAAGATGCTTTCGACGAGGTCGACACCTACTGCCCGCCGAAGAAGCAGGTCACCATGATGCGCGTTATCCTAAACTTCTACGAGAGGACAATGGAGGCCGTTGACAGGGGCGTTCCAGTTGACGAGATAGCCAAGCTCCCGGTCAGGGAGAAGATAGGCCGTATGAAGTTCGAGCCCGATATCGAGAAGATTAGGGCGCTCATAGATGAGACGAACGAGCAGTTTGAAGAGCTCTTCAAGAAGTACGGGGCGTGATGCTCATGCCGGGAATGGAGTACTCCACCGTTAGCAAGATTTACGGCCCGCTGATGATTGTCGAGGGCGTCAAGGGAGTTGCCTACGGTGAGGTCGTCGAGATAGAGACCGAGAGCGGGGAGAAGAGGAAGGGACAGGTGCTCGAGGCCAGGGAGAACCTTGCGATAGTCCAGGTCTTCGAGGGAACCCGCGATTTGGACGTCAAGACCACCAGCGTCCGCTTCACCGGCGAGACCCTCAAGGTTCCCGTTTCAATGGACATGCTGGGAAGAATCTTCAACGGTATCGGTAAGCCCATCGACGGCGGACCGGAAATCATCCCCGAGGACAGGAGGGACGTTCACGGTGCACCGCTCAACCCGGTCGCCCGTGCCTATCCGAGGGACTTCATCCAGACGGGTATCTCGGCCATAGACGGTATGAACACCCTCGTTCGCGGTCAGAAGCTTCCGATATTCAGCGGTTCAGGTCTGCCACACAACATGCTCGCCGCTCAAATAGCGAGGCAGGCGAAGGTCCTCGGCGAGGAGGAGCAGTTTGCAGTGGTCTTCGCGGCGATGGGTATCACCTACGAGGAGGCCAACTTCTTCAAGAAGAGCTTCGAGGAGACCGGAGCAATAGAGAGGGCCGTCCTGTTCCTCAACCTCGCCGACGACCCGGCAATCGAACGTATCATCACCCCGCGTATGGCCCTGACCGTTGCAGAGTATCTCGCCTTCGACTACGACATGCAGGTTCTGGTTATCCTCACGGACATGACCAACTACGCCGAGGCCCTGCGTGAGATTTCAGCTGCCAGAGAAGAGGTTCCCGGAAGGCGCGGTTATCCGGGTTACATGTACACTGACTTGGCCACAATCTACGAGCGTGCCGGTCGTGTCAGGGGCAAGAAGGGAAGCATAACCCAGATGCCAATCCTCACGATGCCCGACGACGATATCACCCACCCGATTCCAGACCTTACCGGTTACATCACCGAGGGCCAGATAGTCCTCAGCAGGGAGCTCCACAGGAAGGGTATCTACCCGCCCATTGATGTCCTCCCGAGTCTCAGCCGTCTGATGAAGGACGGTATTGGTAAGGGAAGAACCAGGGAAGACCACCCGCAGCTCAGCCAGCAGCTCTACGCGGCCTACGCCGAGGGACGCTCCCTTAGAGACCTCGTCGCCGTCGTCGGTGAGGAAGCTCTCAGCGAGACCGACAGGAAGTACCTCAAGTTCGCAGACAGGTTCGAGCGCGAGTTCATCGCTCAGCGCTACGACGAGGACAGGAGCATCTTCGAGACCCTCGACCTCGGCTGGGAGCTCCTGGCGGAGCTTCCGGAGAGCGAGCTCAAGCGTGTCAGGAAGGAGTACATCCTCAAGTACCACCCCAAGTACAGGAAGAGGGGCGAGTGAGCCCCTACCAACTTTTTAGGTGGTCGAGATGGCAGAACTGCTCAACGTGAAGCCGACGCGAATGGAGCTCCTCAACCTGAAGAGGCGCATCCAGCTGGCCAAGAAGGGCCACAAGCTCCTCAAGGACAAGCAAGATGCTTTAGTCATGGAGTTCTTCACAATCTACGACGAGGCGCTTCAGCTGAGGCGCGAGCTCAACCTCAAGATGAAGGAGGCCTTTGAGGCCCTTCAGATGGCCGAGATTGACGTCGGAACGCTCCGCCTCAAGGAGATAAGCCTCTCCGTGAAGCCCAACAGGGAGGTTGAGATTAGGAAGAGGAACGTCATGGGCGTTCCGGTTCCCCTCATCGAGGCCGAGAGCTTCAGGAGGAACGCGGGGGAGAGGGGTTACGCCTTCGTTTCGAGCTCCGCCAAGGTTGACCTCGTGGCCGAGAAGTTCGAGGAAGTTCTTGATTTAGCGGTCCGCCTTGCAGAGGTCGAGGAGACCCTCAAGAGGCTCGCGAGGGAAATCGAGGTCACTAAGAGGCGCGTCAACGCGCTCGAGTACATCATAATCCCGCGCATGGAGGCAACGGTTAAGTTCATCAAGCAGCGCCTCGATGAGATGGAGCGCGAGAACTTCTTCAGGCTCAAGAGGGTTAAGGCGTTAATCGAGGCCAGGGGCGGTTCCTGAGCCCTTTGCGCTCTCCTTTTTCTGAGGGGCGTTTATGTAGGTGCTTGTGTAGGCAAATCGCTTAAATATACCCTTCTCGTAATTAAGCTGGGGGTGAGCGATGGGAGAGTACTTTATTGAGCCCGGACTCGACCCGAGAAAAGACCACGTTCTCTACCGCGATGACGAGCACCTCGTCGTTTACCTTGGAACACAGGAGGGCGGCGAGGACGTTGACGTCAACAGCTATCTCATAGTCAGCAGGGGGAAGGGCATCCTCATAGACCCCGGAGGATACAAGATTTTCTCGAAGGTTCTCGCCAACGCGTCAAAGTACATCGACCCCAGGGACATCGAGTACATCTACATATGCCACCAGGACCCGGACGTTGCCGGTAGCTTGCCCCTGTGGAGAGAGGTAAGCAACGCGAAAATAATAGTCCACTGGCTCTGGACGAGGTTTTTACCGCACTTCGGCTTTGAGGATGCCAAGGCAGTGACCCACGAGCTGCCGGACGAGGGCGAGACGATGCCCTTCGGCGCGACCACGCTCGAGTTCATACCTGCCCACTTCCTTCACAGCCCGGGACACTTCACGATATACGACCACAGGAGCAAGTTCCTCTTCACCGGCGATATCGGCATAGCGCTCCTGGACGAGCCCTATATAGTTGTTGAGAACATGGAAAGGCACATTCAGGCGATGAGGCCGGTTCACGAGAGGCTCATGCCGACGAACAGGGCCATAAAGGCCTGGCTCGACAGGGTGAAGTTCCTTGACGTCGAGGCGATACTGCCCCAGCACGGGGCGATAATACCGAAGAGGTTCATACCGCGCTTTTACGACTTCCTCGAGAACCTGAAGTGCGGCGTTGACCTCTACCGCTGAGGTGGTAGCATGAACGTCAGGAGCATCGAGAAGGCATCGAACGCCCTGGCCCAGTCGGTTCGTATAAAAACCTCCAGCAGGGAGTCCAGCAAAATCATAGACGAGCTGGCGGAGCAGATTAGCGGGCAGTTCCTTGAGAACAACATGGTGATTATCGAGAACATTGAGAAACTGTCTCAGGTCATGAAAGAGCTTGAGCGCTTTCAAGAGGAGTTCCTTCCCTTCTTCCAGCGCTTTGAGGTCTTTGCCAAGGAGTTCAACACCCTCGTCGAGAACCTTGAGTACGTGTCGAGGATAAGCGACTCGATAGCGAGCGTGGCGAAGCAGACCAACCTCGTTGCCCTGAACGCCTCGATAGAGGCCGCGAGAGCCGGGGAAGCGGGAAGGGGCTTCGCGGTTGTCGCCGATGAGATTCGAAAGATGGCCGTTCAAACGATGAACCTCGCCAAGGAGATAAAGGACTTCAACACCCGCGTCATGGGCCAGCTCGAGACGCTCCGCGACGCTTTAGCCGTAATGGACAGGATTAAGGAGGGTACCGAGATACTCGGCAGGGACATTGAAGCGATGGTTGAGATTAGCTCCGTCCTCGACGAGATTTCGCGCGAGCAGGAGGAGATAGTGAACGACATCAAGAGGCTCAAGGGAATAGCCTTAGCTTTGAGGAAGTTCGCCGACATGCAGGACAAGTACAACAAGGAGCTGGCTTCACTCCTCAGGATGATGGTCAGCGAGTACGCGAAGGAGCAGAAGGATGAGTTGTGAGGTGTTGGGAATGACGGAGAGGCTTTACTACTCCGACCCCTACCTTAGGGAGACCACCGCAAAGGTGGTTGAGGTTAAGGATTTGGGCAACGGCCTCGTTGAGGTTCTCCTTGACAGGACGATATTCTACCCTGAAGGCGGTGGCCAGCCCTCAGACAGGGGGCTTATAGAGGGCGACGGGTTCACGATAGAGGTCACCAAGGTTAAGGAGCGGGAGGAAATCTGGCATGAGGGCGTTATCGAGGGCAGGTTTCCTGAGAAGGGCGAGGAAGTTAAGCTGAAGCTTGACTGGGACTGGAGATACGAGAACATGAAGAACCACACCGGCCAGCATATCCTCTCGGCCGTTCTGAAGAAGCTCTACGACCTCGACACGACGGGCTTCCAGATTTTTGAGCACTACAACAAGATTGAGGTCAACGGCCCGCTCGACTGGGAGATGATTACCGAGGCCGAAATCGAGGCCAACAGGGTGATAGCGGAGGGAATTCCCGTAACGGTCGAGGAGTTCAAGTACCTTCCCGACGACATCGTCAAGACCCTCAGGAAGCACGTGAGCAAGGTAACGGACAGGGTCAGGATAGTGAGCATCGGCGACGTTGACAGGACTCCCTGCGGTGGAACCCACGTTAGGAACACCTCCGAGATAGGGTTCATCAAGGTTCTCCGCTTCTACAAGAAGTCCAAGAACCTCTGGAGAATAGAGTTCGTCGCCGGAAACAGGGCTTTAAGGACGCTCAACGAGCTCCTAGAAGACTACTGGAGCGCTCTGGATGAAATGCCAAACAAGAACAGGCCGCTCGTTGAGAGGGTCAGGGAACTGAAGGAGGAGATGGATTCCCTTGAGGAAAAGCTCGACGAGCTCAGGCACGAGCTCTGGCGCTGGAAGGGACTGGCCTTGATTGACAAGGCTGAGGAGATAGGTGATTACAACGTGGTTGCCCTCGTCGAGAAGTGGCCCATGAAGGACGCCCAGGCATTTGCAGTCAACTTTGTCGAGAACAATCCCGGTTCGATACTCCTCCTCGCGAGCGAGGATTACGTCCTCTTCGCCCGGAACGAGGAAGTTGAGGTTTCGATGAAGGAACTCCTTGCGAAGGTCATCGAGGAGCTCGGCGGCAAGGGCGGTGGAACCGACAACCTAGCCAGGGGAAGGGTTGAGGCGGAACCGGAAGACGTTCTCGACGTTGCAAAGGAAAAGCTGAGGGAGCTCATAGGCTCTCCCAGGGATTGATGAACCTCTCCTCCACTTCGCTTTTTATCAGCAGGAGGGCTATCGCTATCACCGTTATGGCCACTCCAACGGGCAGGACCATCCACCAGGCGCCGTTGTAGATGGCCCTCTGAGTTACCACCATCGCGAGCAGTTCTCCCCAGTTGAAGCCGAAGTTGACGTTGAAGAATCCGAGGATTGAGATTATGGCTATTACCTTGGCCGCCGTTAGTATGAGCTGGGAAACCGCGTAGGGTAGAACGGCCTTCAGAACGTGCCTTCTGAGAATCCAGAGCTCACTTCCACCAACGGCCTTTGAGGCGAGGATGTGTTCTTTTGAGAGTTCTGTCATGGTTATCGTTCTGACGTTCTGGCTGACCTTGCCGAAGAGGAGGAGCGACAGGGCAAAGACGAACGCACCGGTTGATATCTCTATGGTTCCATAGTAGCTGACGCTTCCGAGGATTGGAACGAGGAGAATCATCGCTGGAACAAGGGGGAGCATCGAGGAAACCTTTGCAAAGCCTTCCACTAGGGCTCCCAGCTTTCCTGAGAGGGCCCCGAACAAACCGGTTGCAGTGCCGAGGAGAACCGTTGTCAGGGCGGTCAGGAAAACTATCACAAGGGTCTGGGGTAGTCCGCCGAGGAATATAACCGCTATGTCCCTCCCGTCCGAGTCCGTTCCGAGGGGACCGTAAGTTCTTCCAACGACGCGGAGGGTTATTTTTGATGATGCGTTGACTCTAAAGGTGTATTTTCCTTTTACTGGAACCCACTCGTCTCCCTCCTTCCTGAAAAACAGAATCTTAAGACCCTCCCCCTTGACTATCATGTCCGAGATGTCGTCGTTGACTCCCATCTGCCTTGCGAGGTCAAAAACTGTGAAGAAAGCCTTTCCTGTGGACGTTATTCCCGTTATGGTACCGGAGTAGAGCGTTACTTTCTTCCCGTCCGGTGTCAGTACCGTTACCTCTACGAAGCCGGACCAGTTTGCTGGGGGTATTATTAGGATGTCCTGTGGTGGCTGGTCGTAGTGGAAGTTGTACACGTACTCTCCGGGCTTTTCCTCCCTGAGGTTTCCCGTCGGGGGGAGGCTTTTTCCAAAGAGGTTAACCCACTCCGGAGGGGCCATTCTGGGATTCTTCAGCCAGTAGGTTTTGTAGTTCCAGTTCTTGACGTCCTCCGCTGGAATCACGTGGGGTGAGATGAGTGCGAGGAGGACGTAGATTAGGAGAATCGCAAAGCCCGCCTTCATCTTCCTCATTGTCTTCTCACCCTCGGGTCAAGGTATACGTAGACTATCTCGGTCAGGAGCGAGTTGATGAAGTAAATCAACAGCATGGCAAAACCAACGACGAAGATGGCCTCTGGGTAGTAGACGAACTCAACGCCCTCCGGCGGCTTGTTGATTACCCTGAAGGAGTGCAGCAGGATGTATCCGAGGCCTGGAACGTCGAAGACGAGCTCTATGACGAGGACGCTCATGAAAACGTCCATGAAGTTGTAGGTTGTGTAGGTTAGAAAACTCGGAAAGACCACACGGAGGAGCTTTTTCATGATTCTGCCGTCAGGCAGGCCCCTTGCTATGTCGTAGGTTATGTGGTCGCTCTTCCTTTCACTCACGACGATGTTTCTCAGCGTGAAGGCGTACTCCCACGTTGCCGAGAGAATCATTGCGATAGCGGGCAGGGCGAAGCCGACGGTGTACTCACCCAGCCCTGGGGAACCGTCAGTTGAGGCGAGCTGGATTCTCATGGCGAAATCAGGAAGGACTGAAAACCTCCAGGCGAGCAGGAACACAACGGCGCCTATAAACCACACCGGGATTGCGGAGAAGAGCTGGGCCATGGTGGAAATCACGGAATCAAGGCGTCCGCCCCTGTAGCCTGCCCGCAGGCCGAGGTACGTTCCAACCGCGAGGATGCACAGTTCCACGAGGATTAGGATTACGATGGTGTTCTTGAGGTAATAGCCCATAGGGTGGCTGAATCCCTTGAGTCCTGCGCTCCCGAGGTCTTTAAAAACTGATAATGAGGTTTTGAAGTAGTACTCAAGGGTTCCCGTGAAAGTTGGCTTTATCCTGAGCACCTTATAGGTCCAGTACCATGCGTACTCCGTTTCGTTCATTCCCAGCTTTTCCATCTGGGCCTCAAAGTACTGCCTGTTCTCATGTATGACCTTGAGGTTCTGCGTAAAGACGTCCTGTATTTTGTACTGCGTTAACTTCCACTGGGCGGACGTCACGAGAATTAGGAACACGAGGACGGCAACGGTAAAAAACACGAAGTTTTTGACTATTACTTTTCCAACTTGTCTTCGCGCACCCACTTATTCCACCATGAGAAATACTCGCCATGAGTTTAAAAGTTTTGACATTTTTCTTTTTCAGGCCTCGTTCCCTTCCGTAAGAAATTGAAAAATTTCAAAGGGTTCCCCCGGAGTTTGTGAACTTTTTCTCGATTTCTCTCTTTGTCAAAGTTTGAACCGGTTTCTATCCAGCCCAAGCTTTTCCAGCACGACCTTCCACTGCTCCTCAGGTACCTCCGGCTTTTGGAGCTCTTTCTCCGCCCTCTCCCTGCTCATGAGGCCGTAGCGAACGAGGGCCGCTATTCGTCTGTGCTCGAAGCTGTGGCCGTGCTTCTCCCAGTAGAGTTGCAGAGCCGGCCCAAGAACGAGGCAGTTGGTGGTATAACCAGGAAGCTCCGGGAACTCGAAGGGAAGCTTTTCCAGGATTTCAAAGCGCTCTTCCTCGGTCATCATTGAGAGGAGCCTAATCTGAACGACTCCACCGCTCATGAGCCTGTATGGATGGTGGCCGAATGGAAGCTCGTGGCCCGTTATTATGTACCTGTAGCCGTTCCTGAGGGCGTACTTCCTCAGCTTCTCCATCGTCCTCTTCGAGCAGGCCCTGCACGGGCTCTGGCCCTTCAGGAGGGCGTTTCTGAATATGTCGGAGTAGTCGTAGCGTAAGACTTTGAAGGGAACTCCAAGATGCTCGGCTATTCGCTTCGCGTTCTCTATAGCTTCCTCGGCCATGAGCCCGTGGTCTATCATCACCGCTTCGAGCTCTGGGATTCTGTAGACTTCCTTGGCCAAATAGAGCGCCACCACGCTGTCCTTTCCGCCGGAGTAGGCAACCACGGCCCTGTCAACGTCCTTCATGAGTTCTTCGAGTTCCTTTCTGATTTTCTCCCTGTCGAGGGGGTGCTTTAGGTAAACCTGGCA
This sequence comes from Thermococcus sp. 9N3, assembly GCF_012027685.1. NCBI lineage: Archaea > Methanobacteriati > Methanobacteriota > Thermococci > Thermococcales > Thermococcaceae > Thermococcus > Thermococcus sp. 9N3. The sequence goes on along the minus strand of NZ_SNUV01000002.1, from coordinate 191,601 downwards.
TTCACGGCATATCGGCTTTCCGTTTACGATGTCTATTCTCGACGTTCTCTCATCGTTGACGCAGAGTGAGCACTTCAGCATGGCGAGAGAAAAGAAAGGCCCTTTAAATCATTTTTTGAAGCGCGAGGCCAGTGAATTTTTCTTGGACTTTATGAGCTCGACTTTTTCCTCGGTCTTTTCAACGCCCTTCTTTCCCGCGAAGAGGAGCACGAGGGCAATCTGGTCCCTCAGCAGGATTCCCCCGTTGTTTCTAGCCACGAGCCACCCAAAGGCAAAGCCCGAGAGCAATCCTAGAAGCCATAGTTTAAGAATGAAAATTCCAACGGGGCCTCTGGACGTTGAAAGGGCGAAGAGGGCTTTGTAAGCCAGGGCTAGGGCCAGGATGAAAGTTCCTTCGAGGAGAAGTCCGAGCCTCGTGACCCTTGCAAGGGTTCCGAGGAGCCTTCCCCTTAGATTCTTCAGGATTTTTCCATCGTGGTGGCTGTAGACGAGGAGCTTAGATACGTTTGCTCCGCTCCTGAACGCTAGAAAAGCAAAGAGCATCGCCAAATAGTCCCAGCGGACCTTCCAGGCGCCGTAGAGGCCAACCCCAATCCAAATCGGCGTGAACAGCCTTTCAATGGCTTTCTTTTCGTTCTCTGGGAGCTCCACGCGGAGGACCCTCCGGACGAGCTTTCCGGTTATCCTCGTTATCAGCCGCGTTAGCGAAAGCCAGAGGTTTATCCCAATGAATACCAGCAGGATGAACAGGGAGAGAGCGTTTTGGACTCCCATGGGCGCCACCTACTGGGATTTACTGCTTATGTTTTAGACCTTTTGAGGAACCTCGCCTCGACGAACCTTCCGAGGTCTATGAAAGCGTAGGCTATCAGACCGAGGGAGAGGCCGAGGGGGACTATCTGCCACCAGTACGGAACGTACTTCGCTATTCCCGCCATCAGGGGCGTGCTCATTATGGTGCCCCAGTTGAACCCCGGAACGACGTTAAAGAACCCGAGGAGGGTTATGAAGGCTATTATCCCCGGTACTGAGATTGCGAAGAGGTAAACCACGTACGGAAGCAGAACCGGAAATATATGGAACCTCAGGATTTGGAGCGGGCTTGCTCCCATTGCCCTGCTCGACTCTATGTAATCCTTTCTCAGCTCTTCCTCGACTATGGAGCGGATTTCCCTCGAAGAGGTGCCTATGAAGACTATGGCGACTATGAGCGCCATCACGTAGGGGTTGACGTGTATTTCAAGGGTTCCGATTCCCACATCCAACTGGCCAATGAGAAAGACGAGGAGCACTGCCAGTGGCAGGGAGGGGGTTGAGGTTAAAATCTTGGAGGCCGCGTTTACTACGGAACCGAACTTCGTTGAAATGACGCTCAGGGAACCTACGGCAAAGGCGAGGAGCGCGAGAATGCCCGCGCCGAGTATTGAAATCATTATCGTTTCCCTCGCGCCGTAGGCGTAGCCGGTCCACACGTCCCTTCCGTAAACATCCGTTCCCAGCCGGCCGTAGCTTAACCCCAGGATTCTAACCTTTGGCTCGTCGTTGGATTCGAGCTTTCCGAAGGTGCCGGTTATTACGATTTTGTAGGTTCCCCTTAGCGGGACGAAGTGAAAGACGCAGTCCGTTCCTGGTTCGGCGAATACTGCCTTGAGCGGGTTGTGGAACAGGAGCTGGGGCCAGATTGGCTTTGGATTGCACTTTTCTTCTGCGATACGCATTATCGATGAACTAACGGTGCCTAGGTTGAGGGAATCGGGAACCATTCCGTTCCAGACGGGATACTCTTTTCCGCGCGGGTCAACGATTGATATCCTCAGGCTCTTGGTGAGGTTTGGGATGACCAAGATGTTCTGGGGAACGCTCTCGTAGTGAAAGTCGTAGTAGTACACGAAACTGCCGTTCTGGTAGGTCCCCTCAAGCCATTCCGTCTTGGGGAGCCCTGCTAGCTTACCGTACCACTCAGGGGGAACCCCGATGGGGTTGTACTTCCAGTAGGAGGCGTTGTTCCAGTTCTCGGCGTTTTTTTCGACAACCATGTGGGGCCCAATGATTGAGAATGCAACGAAGAATGCTATTATAAGAACCGAGAGCTTACGCATCCCGCCTCACCCTCGGGTCGAGCTTTAGGTACAGGCCTTCAAGGATTGAAGCGTTCACGAAGTACAGGGTGGACATTACAAGACTCGCAAAGAAGAGCATGCTCCCGTTTAGGGAGAAGATTAACCCTCGGACTCCCATCATAAATGTCCTGCCGATTCCTGGAACGTTGAAGAGAACCTCCACCGCCATGTCGTTCATCAGCAGGTTTAGGAAGCTGTAGCTTGTAAAGGTCAGGAAGCTCGGAAGTACAACGCGGAGGAGCTTGCGCTCTATCCTGCCGTCTGGGAGACCCTTCAGGACGTCGGTTATGACGTAGTCTTCCTCCCTTGCCCTGATGATTAGGTTCCTGACGGTCATTGCATAAACAGGAATGTTGACTAGAGTTAGGGTGAGAATCGGCAGGGCCAGGCCCTTCAGGTGGGTGAAAATGGTAACCCTGCCCTCAACGCTTGCCCTATGAATGTAGTCGAGGTAGCTCAGGGGGAGAACGCTAAGCTTCCACCAGAGAATCCAGAGGAGTGCAACTGCCCAGAACCAGCCTGGGATGGCGGAGAAAGAGGGCCCGAGGATTCTCAGGATTCTATCTGAGATTCCCTCCCGATAACCGGCTCTCAAGCCCCACAGGGCTCCGAAGATGAGAATCAACAGGAGCGAAACCGAAAGAATTGCCAGGGTCAGGAGAATTGACGTGCCCGGGGTTGTTCCAACTGTGGAAGTGAAGATGCTGTGTGGGGTTGGGATGTAGTATATGAGAGTTGAGTTGCCCCTGGTTATCGTTACTACCTTCTCATCTTCATTTTTGAAGACGTCGGCCGAAAACTGGAAGTACTCTTTTGTTTTGTTGACGAGGTTCGCGGGGTGCAGTGCACTTCCAATGGATTCCCCACGTAGAGTGGCTTCTGAGGAGGCTATGAGAGCCGACAGTATCATAACCACCGTTATAAATATGGCCAACTCTCTGAGGATAACTCCAATTATTCTGGTGGTCATCGGTTTAATTACACAAGAGATGAATAAAAAAGTTGCGGTCGCTACTCAAGTCTCGTCCTCTTCACAACCGGTGCGACTTCCCTCGCAACCCTCCTGACGCTGAAGAGCGTGAGCGCGTCCATTTTCTTGAGCTGGGCTAAAAGGCAACCGCTTATCCTGACGTCTATGTACTTCTTTGCCTCCATCGCCGTTTTGAGAAGCTCCCTCATGCTCTCGGCCCTCTCGAAATCGAGGCCCGCCCTCTTAAGTCGGTCCACGTTGAGCTCGTGAACCGTCAGCGGCTGTAGGTGCATCTCGTCTATTCCAAGGGAAGCTGCTAGCTCCGCTATCCTCGGTATGTCCTCGTCGTTTATCCCCGGCATGAAGATTGTTCTCACAACCGAGCGGACGTTTTTGTCCGAGCCAACTATCCTCAGCGCGTTGACGACTGCGTCGAACGTGTCGGCGTTCGTAATTTTGAGATGCTTTTCGCGCGTCGAGGCGTCGAGGCTTATCATGACGATGTCGAAGTCGAGCTTTTGCCAGAGCTCCTCGGTGAGGAGCGAGCCGTTGGTCTGGAGGTCGAGCCTCGCCTCCGGAAACCTCTCGCGGAGCATTCTGTTGACCTCTACTATTCGCTTGCTCAGCAGTGGCTCCCCGTACTGCGAAACGGTTATCGCCTTCGGGTTCTCCCAGCCGTAGTAGCCCGGTTTTGGCGCCTTTCCGAGCTTCACCGCGACGTTCGAGTAGCAGAAGATGCAGTCGTGATTGCACGCTGGAGTAAGCTCGTAGCTCGGGTGGTGAACGGGGTTTGGATTGCTCAAATCGAGGCCCTGGCAGTATCTGCAGTGGCTCGGGTAGAGCATCTCGTCAACGAACTTCTTTAGGAGCCTCGCCTCCTCGTTCTCAAGAATCTGGGGCTCGACGCCCATCTTCCTCGCAAACTCCTCCCAGCTGTACCTCATCCTCTCACCGGCCGGAGCGGATAAAAGGGACTTAAAAAGGTGATTGGTCAGAGAAGCCCCCTGAGCTGAACCCCGTCGAAGACCGGGCCGTCCCTGCATACGAGGTACTTTCCGAGGTTGCAGGAACCGCAGACACCGATTCCGCACTTCATGTAGCGCTCCGCTGAGACCTGGACGTTTCCGTAGTCCATGACCCTCAGAACGGCCTTGAGCATAGGTTCCGGACCGCAGGCGTAAACCCCGTCAAATTCGCCCTTCCTCTCTGCCAAAACGTCCGTCGGGAAGCCCCTTCTGCCGGCCGAGCCGTCGTCGGTCGTTATGGCGACCTCGTCCACGTAGTCCTCGATGTCGAGTAGCGCTAACTCTTCCTTCGAGCGGGCGCCGTAGATTAGGGTTATCCTCTCGAACTCATTTCTCCAGGCCCTCGCCAGCGCGTAGAGCGGTGGGATTCCGATTCCCCCGGCGACGAGCGCTGCTCTTTCCCACTTCTTCTCGAACCCCATACCGTAGGGCCCGCGAACCCAGAGCCTCTCGCCTTCGCTTAGCTCAAAGAGCTTCGAGGTGAAGGGCCCGACGCGTTTAACCAGGAGCAGGTCCTTCCACGCCAGACTGAAGGGCTTCTCGCCAACCCCCGGAAGCCAGACCATGACGAACTGCCCCGGTGTGAAGTCAAACCCCTTCGAGAGCCTGAAGGCCTTAACGTCCTTCGCGACCTCCCAAGTTTCCCTCAGCTCAACCACGCTGTACATCCAGACGAACCCCCTCCGGCTTTCCTACGATTTCGTCATCCTCCATAACGACCTTTCCGCGGAGAATCGTCATCACGACCTTTCCCCTCAGCTTCCTCCCCTCCCAGGGGCTCCATTTGGCCTTAGTGTAGAACTCCTCCGGTCTGACCGTCCACTCCCTTCTAAGGTCAACGACCGTAAAGGTGGCCTCGTTTCCGATGGCGAAGTTCCTACCTCTGATTCCGAAGACCTTAATCGGGTTGTCGTGCATTTTCTCAACGATGTCAAAGATATCTATAATCCCGCGGTTCACCGCATCGAGTAGGAGCGCAACCTCCGTCTCGAGCCCCGGAATCCCCGCCGCTCCCGCTTCCTTGTCCTCGAGCGTGTGTGGTGCGTGGTCGCTCGCTATTATGGGAATCCGCGAGAAGTTCTCCCAGAGCGCTTTAACGTGCTTCTCCGTCCTCAGAGGTGGGTAAACCTTGAGGAGCGGGTTCCTCTCGTAGTTCCTCCTCGTCAGGAACAGGTGGTGGGGCGTGACCTCGAAACTCACCCAGGGGAGGTTTTTTCGAAGTATCGCTTCAATTCCCCCATTCGTTGATACGTGGCAGATGTTGAGGGGCTTTTTGAGTCTCTCGGCGCTTTCAAGGGCTCGCTTTATGGCAACTTCCTCGACCTCCGGTGGCCTCTCGGGTTTTTCGTGGATTAGCTCCGCATCTTCCGCGTGGACGCTCAGAACGCCGGGTGAGCAGGCGTAGTCCCTCTCAAAGTCCTCCGAGTAGATTCCACCTGTGGAGGCGCCCATAAAGGCTTTGTAGAAATCTGCCCGGGCTTTTTTAGCCTCCCCGCAGTTGCTCCTTATCAAAAAGCTGAGGGCGTAGTCGGCGTAGGCCTCTCTCTGGAAAAGCTCAAGGCGCTTCTCAAAGGTCTTGGGGTCCATGACAGGTGGCTTCGTGTTGGGCATGTCAAAAACTGCCGTGATTCCCCCGTGGAGGGCCGCTTTCGTCCCACTTTTGACCGTTTCTTTGTCCTTCTGCTCGAAGTCTCTGAGGTGGACGTGGGTGTCCATGATGCCTGGAAGGATTAGATATCCGGATAAATCCAGCTCTTTTTCTCCACGAAGCTCTTGAACAGATATCTTTGATATTCTGCCGTTATCAATACCCACGCTGCCATCAAAGGATTCCCCTCTGAGAATGAACTTTCCCTTTAAGACGAGCTCGTGCATTGAAGCCCGCACGGGGTTTTTTCGGTCAGGGTTTTAAGATTTTTGATTGTGAAATCGGGAGGAGATACTTTTTCCGGCTTTCTATAGGAAGAGTATCTGGTTATTTTGTGTTTAACTAACTTGTACTACCGATTGCTTTCTCCTGGGAATGCTCGATATCGCATTGCCGTGTTCCTCCTTAGGCTTCTTTCCAATTTTGAATAGCGCCGTTGTCCTCTTGGTTGCATTCTAGTTCCTTTTACATTAACGTAACCCTTAAATAGGGCTCGGATGTATAGCTTCATGCCATTATACCCCGTATATGGCAACGTTGCCAAAAAGTGAAGGAGGCAGTGGAGTATGAATAGGAAAGCCCTAAGCCTGTTCGTTATGGGCTTGATGTTGTTTAGCGTTTTCTTGGTTGCCAAGCCAGCAAGCGCGCAGACGGTCCAGGGAGATAAGCTTAAAATCGTGTACCTTGCCGCCCAGGGCAGCCTCTTCATGGGTGTCTTCAACCCCAGTCCGAGTGGAATGAACGATGTCTACACCCACCGCATCTGGTACTTCCTCAATGACCCCATGATAATGATGGGCCCGGACGCCCAGAGGCACAACTACAGGTGCCAGCTCGTTGACGTCAAGTACAATGTTCAGGTTCCGGACGATGCTATAATCTGGAACGGAACCGAGAAGAAGTGGGTCAGCCCCTACGCGGGCAAGACCGCTACCAGCGCCGTCACCTGGAAGTGTGGCCTTGGAACCTGGGTTGACGGCCAGAAGATAACCCTCGCTGATTACCTCTTTGACTATGCCATGACCTGGGAGTGGGCCTACCAAGACGGCAAGGGTGACAAGTATTATGATGAGACTTGGAGCAATAACTGGAAGGGCACCCTTGCTAACATAATGGGTCTTAAGGTCAACAAGGTCACCGATGACTACATCGAGTACACCGTTTACCAGGACTACATCATACCTTACAGCAAGTGGGCTACTGCCATCAACTTTGGTGTCAAGCCGAGCGTTCCGTGGGAGCTCTACAACGTTATGAGTGAGATGGTTGCCCACGGCGTTAACGGTAAGGCATTCTCCTGGAGCGAGCAGCCCCAGAACGGATTCCAGATTGACATGATTGACCCCGACCAGATGAAGTACTTCAAGGCCGAAGCCCAGGCCATCCTCAACAGCGGAAAGCTCATCCCGGTCTGGCTTGAGACAGCCAAGGACGTCCTCCAGAAGTGGGGCATCAGCGAGGAGCAGGCTGGAATAACCACTGACCTCGCCAAGAAGGGCTATGAGAGCGTCATCAGCTGGGTTGACAAGTACAACAACGCCATCATTAGCGATGGTCCGTACTACGTTGAGAAGTACGACCCGAAGGCTATGACCGTCGTTCTCAAGATGGCCAACAACAAGAGGATTGGCTATCCTGATGAGATTAACGGCAAGAAGCTTCCGTGGGACCCGTACTGGAAGGAAATTGACATCTACGGTAGCCTTAACGACGACACCGCCATCCTCGCCGTTGCCAAGGGTGAGTACGACCTCTACTGGTACGCCAGGCCCTACAACAAGATAGCCAAGGCCCTCCAAGAGTACGGTGACAACCTCAACCCGATGAAGACCATCGCAGTCTGGTGGAGCCTTAACCTCAACCTCGTTGGCGACCCGCAGACCGGTCTCGTCAACTCGAGCGGCCAGACCAAGTTCAACCCGTTCGCGCTCCGCGAGGTCAGGTACGCTATGAACTGGCTCGTTAACAGGCAGTACATCGTCAGCCAGGTCCTCCAGGGAAGCGGTGCTCCGCTCTTTGGTCCTGAGGTCAGCGGTCAGGTTGACGCCTACAGCAACTACATGATGGTTGCCAAGGCCCTCGGCTTCACCCCGCAGGGTGACGAGGCCTACGCCATCAAGATGATTGACGAGGCCATGAACAAGGCCGCCCAGGCCCTCAAGGCCAAGGGCCACACCCTTGAGAAGAAGGATGGCGTCTGGTACTTTGACGGTCAGCCGGTTACCGTGAAGGTTATCGCCCGCGTTGAGGACGAGAGGCTTGACGAGGGCAAGTACATTGCTCAGATACTTCAGAAGGCCGGCTTCAAGGTTGACCTCCTCCAGTGGCAGAGGAGCCAGGCCAACAAGGTTGTTTACGGTCAGGACCCGACCACCCTCCAGTGGCATGTCTATACTGAGGGTTGGGTCGTCAGCGGAATCCAGGACGTTGCAAGCATAGCTTGGGATCCATGGGCTTTTGACATATACATTGACCCGAACTGGGGTACCGACTACCACAACCCGATGACACTTCAGGACCTCGTTAATGCCGTTGCCGGTGGTGACCTCAACAAGTTCATAAGCACTCTTAACCTTAAGTACTACAACACTCCGGATAAGCTCAAGCCGCTCCTTGACTGGACCGGCTACGACCTTGCTAACTTGCTCGCCTACGCCAAGTGGACTGGACCGAACAACGACACTGTCAAGCTCGAGAGCCTCGACCAGTTCTGGGACCTCTTCAAGTTTGCCTACGGTGTCCACTCACTCAACGCTCCGCGTGTCTACACCGCCGAGACCTGGAACTTCTTCCTCCTCAACAAGAAGATAAAGGTCGAGTTCGTTGACCCGATAAGCGGTGTTGGCAGCATACTCTCAGCCAGGTCCATTGAGCCCGCCCCGAAGGAGACCCCGACCACCACCCAGCAGACCACCAGCAGTGAGGAGAAGCAGACCACCAGCAGCCAGCCGACCAGCACTCCGACCAGCTCAACCAGCAAGGAGAGCAAGGGACTCTGCGGTCCGGCCTTCATCGTCGGCCTTGCCATAGTGCCGCTCCTCCTCAGGAGGAGGAAGTGATTTCCTTCCCCTCTTTTTCTTGTTCCTGCCTGATGAACACGGCTGTTCTTATGTTCAAAATGTGTACATTTGTGCTCGTTTTGGGGAAAACTATTTAAACTTTAACTAGCACGTAAAAGTTGACTTCATGGAGAGCCAGTAGTATCGTTGCTGGAGGGGATAGAATGGGGATGAGCTTTGGAAAGTACGTGGCGTACCGTTTGATAAACGCTGTGATAATCCTCTTCCTGGCGGTCCTATTGATGTCCGCCCTCTTCACGAAGCTCGCAACAATACAGCTGACTGCCCAGGTGAACGAGGAAGTGCAGATGTGGGTTAGGTCTTACACGCAGACCCACCACACCCAGCCTTCCCAGGAGCTCATTGAGCAGTACAAGCAGACCCGGATTAAGTACTACCACCTCGACCAGCCTTACTGGAAGAGAACGTGGGAATACGCGATAAATACGTTCACGTTCAATTGGGGACAGTCGTTCCAGAAGGTCTTTGGAACCACCGTTATAACAGACCAGATTAAAACGGCCCTTGGCAGGACGATACTCCTGTTTACGACTGCAGAAATCCTGGTTATCATCATAGGTCTTGCCCTTGGTATCAAGAGCGCTCGCAGTCCGGGAAGCCTGCTCGACAGAACCATATCCATTCTGGCAATGGTCACCACGAGCCTTCCGATGTGGTGGCTCGGAATGCTCATGATACTCGTCTTCGTCGTCTACCTCGGCTGGCTGCCGATAACGCTCTACTCACAGGTTCAGGTCTCCGGATGGGTTAACATTCTCAAGAAGATGAGCCTCCCGGTCGTTACAATAGTCATCAACCTCTTCGGTGGCTGGGCCTGGACGACCAGAAACATCATGATTGGAACCATGCAGGAAGACTTCATTATGGTTGCCAGGGCAAAGGGTGTTCCCGAGAGGAAGATTATCTACGGCCACGCCCTCAAGGCTGCCGCCCCGCCGATTATTACCATGGTCATCTTCGGTCTCATAGGCTCCCTCGGCGGTGCAATGATTACCGAGATAGTCTTCAACTGGCCGGGAATGGGACGTCTCTACTACGAGGCACTCCAGCTCAACGCCGTTAAGACGATGATGGCACTGAACTACATGTTCGCCATACTCACTGTTCTCTCGATGGTGCTCGCGGACATACTGTACGCGTACCTCGACCCGAGAATCAGAATCGGCGCCGCTGCCCGCTCGTGAGGTGGTGTAAATGAGATGGGTTGATTTCAAGGACAGCGTCAAGAGGTTTTGGGAGGATTTCAAGCACCAGAAGAGTGGAATGTTCGGATTATTTTTCCTCATCGTCCTCATAGTCCTCGCAATCGCCGCTCCTTACATTACCAGTCCCAACATACCCAAGGAGTGGCAGACTGGAACCGCGTGGGTTACCAACCCCAAGAATGCCCCGCCGGCATGGGAGAACTACTTCGTTAGCGAGAAGAGGGCGTCTCAGGTTGAGTACACCATAGACGACCTTCACCTAAGCAAGACCCAGAACGGTAGCTACACCGTTTACACGATGACGTTTACCTATGATATGAGGTACGACATTCCGCCCAAGGACATAGTCATTACCGGCCTTAACTCGACCGCTAAGAGGCCCCAGGACAACCCACTGGTCACGATGTACGTTGAGAGGCCTAAGGAAAACGGCCTTAAGTACAACTCCCTCATGCTCCTCTACAACGTCCAGCTCCCATCAAGCGGTGTCGTCCAGCTTGCCTACACCCAGGAGGTCAAGAGCCTCATCTTCTACTGGCTCTACGAGAACGGCATATTCACTCTTCCAATGCAGCTTCCGGACAGCCTCCCGATGGACATGAAGATGATGTACCTCACCCAGCAGGTTCAGATGAACTCGACCCTCTACGGTTACTACCAGTCAATGGACCCGATGAAGGTCATCTTCGGTAAGATGACCGACAACGGAAAGCTCCGCACCCTCGACCAGATAGTTAACTCCCCTGAAGCCCTCCAGGGCACGTACAAGTTCACCATAGTCGTCACCGTTCCCAGCAACGTTCAGGTTGACTTCAGCAACTTCAAGGTTGCCCTTGTTGGTAGAACCTACGGTCTCCTCGGAACCGACCAGTACGGTAGGCCGATTGCCGTTGGCCTCCTCTGGGGTATCCGCGTTGCCCTGGCCATAGGTATCGCCGTTTCAGTCAGTACCGTCCTCATTGGAATCCTCGTGGGTGTTACCAGTGCTTACCTCGGCGGATGGGCGGATGAGGCGATACAGAGGTTCACCGAGTTCATGATGACCCTGCCGGTGCTTCCGATGCTCATCCTGCTCTCGCTGTACTTCGGAGGTAAGATTAACCTCAAGCAGCTCGTCTTCATCCTGGTGCTCTTTGGATGGATGGGAACCACCAAGGTCGCGAGGAGTATGGCGCTCCAGATTAAGGAGCAGACCTACGTTGAGGCGGCAAGAGCCCTCGGTGCGAGCACCGGAAGGATAGTCTTCAAGCACATAGTGCCACAGCTCCTCCCGTACGCGTTCGCTAGCATAGCCCTCAGCGTTCCGGGAGCAATCCTCAGCGAGGCCGGACTGAGCTTCCTTGGCCTTACGAGCAACAACATGATTACGTGGGGTCAGATGCTTAACGCTGCCAACGCCAACGGTGCGACCCTCAACGGATACTGGTGGCAGGTCATCCCGCCCGGACTTGCAATCGCCTTCGTCGGACTGATATTCGTCCTGATTGGTGTCTCGCTCGACACCGTGCTCAACCCGAGGCTCAAGCGCGCGTGAGGTGGTTTAGATGGCTAAGAACGTCCTTGAAGTTAGGAACCTCAAGATGTATTACTTCACCAGCAAGGGTGTCGTCAAGGCCGTTGACAACATCAGCTTCGACCTCAAGAAGGGTGAGGTCCTGGGACTTGCCGGAGAAAGCGGATGTGGCAAGTCCTCCCTTGGTTTTACCCTTTTGGGTATGCCCACCCCGCCAGGAAAGATAGTTGACGGAAGCATCAAGATTGACGGCAGGGAGATAGTTGGCCTTCCTGAGGACGTCCTCAGAAGGGAAATCCGCTGGCAGAAGATTTCGATGATATTCCAGGGAGCTATGAACGCCCTCAACCCGGTGTACACCATCGGTTTCCAGATGACCGAGCCCCTCATATACCACAAGGGAATGAGTCAGGAGGAGGCCCTTGACAGGGCTCAGAAGTACCTTGAACTCGTCGGTCTCGACCCCGAAATCGTTTACCGCTACCCCCACGAGCTCTCGGGTGGTATGAAACAGCGTGTCGTTATTGCTATGGCCCTCCTCATGGAGCCGAGCGTCGTCATAGCCGATGAGCCGACGACGGCCCTTGACGTTATCGTTCAGGCGCAGATTATCAACCTCATGAAGAGGCTCAAGAAGGAACTCAACCTCTCGATGATATTCATCACCCACGACCTCAGCATCCTCGCAGAGATTAGCGACAAGGTCGCCATCATGTACGCTGGTAAGATAATCGAGATTGGAGACAGCGAGAAGATTTACTACGAGCCGGCCCACCCGTACACCCAGAAGCTCCTCGCGGCTATTCCGAGGCTTCACGAGGACGTTGAGAGGCTTGAGTTCATCCCGGGACAGCCGCCCAACCTCATCAACCCGCCGAAGGGATGCCGCTTCCACCCGAGGTGCCCCTATGCGATGGACGTTTGTAAGGAGCAGGAGCCCGAGCTGAAGGAGATTGATAAGGACCACTACGCGGCATGCTGGTTGCTGTGAGGTGTTGAGAATGGCCGAGCCGATACTCAAGGTTGAAAACCTCAAGAAGTACTTCCCGCTCAAGAGGGGTCTCCTCGCCAGCCTGCGCGGTGAGCCTCAGCGCTTCGTCCACGCGGTTGACGGAGTCAGCTTCGAAATCTACAAGCAGCAGGTCTTTGCACTCGTCGGTGAGAGTGGCTGTGGTAAGTCCACCACCGGAAGGCTCATCGTCAAACTCCTTGAGCCAACCGACGGTAAGATTTACCTTGAGGGCGAGGACGTCACCGAGATTAAAACCAAAGAGGAGCTCCTTGCCTACAGAAGGAAGGTTCAGATGATATTCCAGGACCCGTTTGCCTCCCTCAACCCGCGCTTCAGAATCTTCGACGTCCTTGAGGAGCCCCTTCTCATCCACGGCATCGGTGAAACCAGGGCCGAGCGTGAGGAGCTCATCTATAAGGCCCTTGAGATGGTCAAGATTATTCCACCCGAGGACTACGTCAGCAGGTTCCCGCACATGCTCTCCGGTGGACAGAGGCAGCGTGTGGCTATTGCAAGGGCCCTCATCCTGAACCCGACGTTTATCGTCGCCGACGAGCCGGTCTCGATGCTCGACGTGTCAATTCGTGCAGAAATCCTTGAGCTCATGAAGAGCCTCAAGGACAAGATGGGCGTCACGTACCTCTACATCACCCACGACCTCTCAACGGCCAGGTACTTCGCCGACTGGATTGCCGTCATGTACCTCGGTAGAATCGTCGAAATGGGTCCGGCTGAGAAGGTCATTGACAACCCGCTCCACCCGTACACGAGGGCGCTGCTCGCTGCCGTTCCGGAGCCGAAGCCCGAGAGGAGAAACGTCATCAAGGAGCTTCCGATTAAGGGTGAGGTTCCGAGCGCTGTCAACATTCCGCCCGGATGCCGCTTCCACCCGAGGTGTATCTACGCCAAGAAGGGTCTCTGTGACGTTGAACAGCCGAAGCTCATAGAGTACGAGCACAACCACTTTGCCGAGTGCCACCTCGTCGGCAAGTTCTGACCCCTTTCTTTTTTCTCGGTGATGCCCATGAACGAAGCCCTCAAAGTGTTTCTGAGCTCAAGGCTCGTTGTTGCAGGCTTCATAATGATACTGCTCGCCATGGTTCTGTCGGCAATAGCCGTTTTCCAGACGGGGCATCCTTCGTATTACTCAAGCGGAACCCTCGGTCCTGGCAATCATACGCTTGGCAACGATACCTTTGAGAACAGGTACTTCTACTGCAACAGGAGCCTCTCCCTCAGCTCGAAGAACGCGACCGTTGAGGTCTCCTGGGGCAACTTCACGGCCGTATATAACATAACCGGAAACGCCACGTTCATCCCAACCGACAGGCCCGAGGTAAGGGTTATTAACGGCACCGTCACCTACACATACAGGGCGAAGGCCATAAGCTACCCCTACTCCGACCTCGCGATACCCGCGGCAGTCCTTGCCTTCGCCGGCACCGTTGTCCTGTGGGTTGGATACACCCACGCCCTCAGGGGGAAGAGGAAATGAGGGAGCTTGACTTCAACTCCGTCGTCGAGATAATCACGGCCTTTATCCGGGAGAAAGTTGAGGAGGCTAACGCCGAGGGCGTCGTGATTGGGATAAGCGGGGGCATAGACAGCGCAACAACGGCTTACCTCGCCGTCAGGGCCCTCGGAAGGGAGCGCGTTCTCGGCCTGATAATGCCCTACTACCAGAACCGGGACGTTGAAGACGCTAGACTGGTCTGCTCCTCCCTTGGAATCGAGTGCAGGGAGATAAACATAAAGCCCATCGTTGACTCGTTCGTTTCTCAGCTCGGCTTCCAGCCCGACAGGAGGAACCTTGGCAACATAATGGCCAGGACGAGAATGGTTCTCCTCTACGCTCACGCCAATGAGAAGAACTGCCTCGTCCTTGGAACAAGCAACAGGAGCGAGTTCCTCACCGGATACTTCACCAAGTGGGGCGACGGGGCGAGCGACTACGCGCCTCTCATAAACCTCTACAAAACCGAGGTCTGGGAAATAGCGAAGCTCATCGGCGTTCCCGAGAGGATAATCGAGAAGAAACCCACCGCCGGCCTCTGGGAGGGCCAGACTGACGAGGACGAGCTTGGCATAAGCTACCGCCTCCTCGACGAAATCCTCTGGCGCCTCGTTGACCTGCTGAAGGACAAGGATGAAATAGCCGAGGAGCTGGGCATACCAATCGAGCGGGTCGAATACGTCGAGAACCTCGTTAAGAGGAGCGAGCACAAGCGCCGTTTGCCACTGGGCCCGAGCTTCTGAGGTGAGCCGATGAAGCGCGGTTACCTTCTCGTTTTTCTCGCCGCCTCAATGTGGGGAACGATAGGGATATTCGCCACTTACATCTACCGCTATAACGTTGATTCCTTCACGATGGTCTTCTGGCGCGTTCTCTTTGCTCTAATAATTCTCGGAACCTACATCTCGCTCTTCCTGCGCGAGAATCCCTTCACGCGCGAGAAATTGTGGTTCTACGCGGTTTACGGCCTCGTTGGAGTTTTCGCCTTCTACACCCTCTACTTCTACACCGTCAAAATCTCATCGGTCGGCTTCGCGGTTCTGCTCATCTACACCGCCCCGGCCTTCTCGGTAATCCTCGGCAGATTAATCTTCAAGGAGCCCATAACAACCGAGAAGGCAATCGCACTGGTAATGGTGCTGGCTGGAGTGCTTCTCGTTGCTGGCAACGTGGACTTCAACGTGAGCCACTTGGCTTTACTGACAGGCATAGCGACCGGCTTCACCTACGCCCTCTATGGAGTTCTCGCCAAGTTCGGTGTCAGAAACGAGAGGCCCGAGAGGGTTCTCTTCATGACCCTGCTCTTCGGCCTGCTCTTCCTCGCTCCCTTCTCTAAGTTCTCCGTTCCGAGGGGAGCGATTCCCTACCTCCTCGGTTTAGCGTTTTTCCCGACGTTCCTCGGCTACACCCTCTACAACCACGCCCTCAAAGAAGTAGAGGTCAGCAGGGCCAGCATAGTTGCGACCGTTGAGCCGGTGGTTGCAATAGTTCTCGCGTACATCCTGTTTGGCGAGGCCTTAACGCCCCTCCAGCTCCTCGGCGGGGCGCTCATAATCGGGGCATCAATCCTCGTGCACATGCGGGAAGGAAAGAACTGAGAAGGGCTCAAACGTAGAAGTACCTCTCGAGCTCCCACTCGGTAACCTTCTTGGTCTCCAGCGGGAGCTCTCTGCTCTCGAGGTAGGCGACGTACTCGCTCCACTCCCTCTCCTTGTAGGCGATGAAGTTCTCGTAGGCCTCTCCGAGCGCCTCCCGGACAACCTTGTCCTTCCTCAGCTCCTCCAGCGCCTCCCCGAGGCTTCCAGGAAGGGTCTCGATTCCAGCTTTGCCCCTCTCCTCCTCGCCCATCTCGTAGACGTTGGTTTCAACGTACGCCTCGGGCTCAAGCTTCCTCTTGATTCCGTCGAGTCCAGCTAAGAGTATCGCCGAGAAAGCCAGGTACGGGTTGGCGCTCGGGTCCGGACAGCGGTACTCTATCCTCGCCCCGTTGCCCCAGAAGGCCGGGACGCGGATGAGCGCGCTCCTGTTCCTGTAGCCCCAGCTCACGTAAACCGGGGCCTCGTAGCCGGGGACGAGGCGCTTGTAGCTGTTCACCGTCGGGTTGGTCAGGGCCGTTAGGGCTTTCGCGTGTTTGAGTATTCCGGCTATGAAGTGAAGTGCCGTCTCGCTCAGCCCGTCCTCGCCGATGAAAGCGTTCTCTCCGTCCTTCCAGAGGCTTATGTGGAGGTGCATTCCGTTGCCGGGGTAGCCGTAGAGGGGCTTCGGCATGAAGGTGGCGTATAAACCGCGCATCTCGGCGATGGCCTTGACGACGTACTTGAAGCTCACGATGTTGTCGGCGGTCTTGAGGGCCTCGTCGTAGCGGAAGTCAATCTCGTGCTGGGCCCTGCCAACCTCGTGGTGGAGAACCTCCGGAACGAGGCCGAAGGCCGGCATGTAGAGGGCTATCTCCCTCCTCAGCTCCCTCGCCCTGTCGAGGGTCACGAGGTCGAAGTAGCCCCCGCTGTCGGGTATGTGGAGCTCCCAGGTTCCGTTCTTCTTGAAGAGGTAGAACTCCGGCTCCGGCCCGATGTAGGCCTTGAAGCCGGCTTTTTCAAGCCTCTCAAGGGCCCTCCTGAGGACTCCCCTCGGGTCTGCCTTGTAGGGCTTTCCGTCTTTGTAGATGTAGCCGTAGACCCTCGCTATGCCTTCCCAGGGAACCTCGGCGTAGGTGCTCGGGTCGGCCTTGAAGATGAGGTCGCTGTCCTCTATGCCCTGGAACCCGGGAATCGAGGAGCCATCGAAGGCTATGCCATCTTCGATTGCCTCTTCGTACCTCTCTATCGGAACCTCCATCCCCTTTGGGATGCCGTTTATGTCCACGAAGATGAGCTGGAGGAACCTCGGGCCCCTCGTCTCGACTCCGAGGAGCTTTGCACTTTCGTTCATTTTTTCATCACCTCATTGTTTGAACGTTCAATTATTTCCGCCACATGCTGAACATATACCCCTAATTAACCCTTTCCCCTGAATTTTTGAACGCCTGACGAAAAACGGCCTATGGGCGTTATCGTTTTGACGTAAACAAGTCTATCTACTCGCTTAATTTTGAACTTTTTGACAAGAATATGTTAAATAACGTTTATCTGCTCCGGCTCGAATTGACACCCGTATGAACCCCGAAAACGCCCTCTTGAGGGAAATCTACCGCATAAACAGCCACCTTCCGGCGAAGAGGCCAACCCTCGTCCAGTTGCTCGCCTCAGAGGAGCCCTCCGTCAGGCTGAGGGACGGGAGCAGGCATTCCTTCCG
Source organism: Thermococcus sp. 9N3 (assembly GCF_012027685.1). Lineage (NCBI taxonomy): Archaea > Methanobacteriati > Methanobacteriota > Thermococci > Thermococcales > Thermococcaceae > Thermococcus > Thermococcus sp. 9N3. The sequence continues at coordinate 174,224 of NZ_SNUV01000002.1, read as the reverse complement.
AAAGGCAGAGCTCGAGAGGATTAGGGGTCTTCTTGACCCCGGCGACGAGGAGAAACTGCTCCTCCCGATAGTCCTTGAGATAGTCAGCGACTTCAGGGGCTACTTCAGGGTCAGGGGAAAGGTCGCGGTCAAGGTGATAGACAGGCTTCTCGGCTCCTATGACCCCCTCGACGAGCCCGAGGAGAAGCTCTACCCGAGGTACCTGCTCCCCAGGGTGAGGCGGGAACTGCCGACGACCACAACCTACGCCTTCATAGCGGAGTGATGGATATGGACGATAATCGTGTTTTCCTCAACTACCTCGCCTTCACGGTTCCCCACGTCACGGTTTTCGCCGGGGCGGTCTTTGGAATCCTCGTGCTCCTCGGCATAAAGACGTCGCTCGCCCTTGGAATCTTCGCCCTCCTCTACGGGGTGATGCTCCTGGCAATAGCCCTCGTTGCAAGGGAGCACTTCTCCGACCTGGGACTCTACCGCCTTTATCTGGCGTTCTCCGCGTTTCTCGTGGCTACTGGCCTGTTCCTGCTATACCGTGCCCTTGTGCACAGCTGACTTTTAATGGGTAAGTTTAAATTCGAGGGCGCCTTATTATCTGGGGTGGTGATTGTGAGGCGGGCACTACTGCTCATCGCTATCATACTAGTTTCGATGTTCCTTCCGTTTACCAGCGCCCAGTTTGGAACTATATCAGTGGCGGGTTCGATAACCGTTGTGAGAGGTGACTACAGCGAAGGAACGCTTCTCCTGACGAACAATGCGGGTGTAATTTACTCTGTCGTCAGCTATCAGAGCTTCTGGGTGGAGGACACAAACGGAAACCGCGTTGAGGGATTCAACTTCACGATGTTCCCGAGGGTTTTTCCAAACTGGGGCAGGGGTCAGAACAAGACGGTAAAATACAACCTGACCGTGTCAAAGGACGTCCTTCCGGGCAACTACACGCTCTACCTTCGATTCATAGCAACTTACTCGGGAGACGTTTACATCCTGAAGGCCAAGGTTCCGGTTGAAGTTCTCGCTTCACCCCTTACCTTTACGAGCGCCTACTCCTACGTTCCTGGTCGGGGTGATGTCCCCTACGTTTTCCTGGGGGAGAGCGTTACCGTTTACTCCCATGTGATTAACATCGGCCACTTCAACGCTACCGTGAACGTTTTCTCTGCCCTTCTCCTGGGGAGCAATAACTACTCCGTCGTTTCCAAAAACGTGACAGTTCCGCCGGGGGACACACTGATAAGGCTATCTCTACCTGTCGGGTGGAACTATCCGGAGGGTAACTACACCCTAATCTACCGCGTTTCATACGGGGACCAGAGTTACACCTACACCAAGAAGCTTGCAGTTTCACTCGGTGTCAGGCTCGTTGGCGTCTCTGTTGAGAAGGAGAGCGTCCTGCTTAACGACACACTGAAGGCGTACGTCACCATCATTTCCGAAAGGGACATAAACGCCACGATTTCCTGCGTTGCTGTAATCAACGGCACAAAATCATTTGCTGCCAAAACTCGGGAGATAACCCTCTCCCCTGGTACTAGTGTGGTTCAGCTGTCTCTTCCGACATCCAAGCCAGGAAACGTCTCCGCCGTTATTGGTCTCTCCGTTCACGGTCGCTCCGGGGGGAACGATACCGTTCACTACACCGTTTATGCTCCACCCTCAATAGGGTCCCTGAGTGCAAAGCTACTGAACTCGACGCTTGAGGTTAGCGCTCTGCTCCTGAACCCGACCCCAGAAGCGGTCAGCGGAACTCTCGAGTACAAGGTTCTCGCCAACGGAACTTCCCTCTACGCTGACGTTCTTGACGTAACTATTCCCCCTGGCAAAAAGGGGCTTTCATTCAGGTTTAACGTTCCAAAGGGCGTCAACGTTACGTACTCCTTCAAGCTCAACGCCCTTGGAAGGGTCAGCGTCAAGGAAGGTAGCCTCTGGGTTCCGGCGCCGAAGCCCAAGCCGTCCCCGACGCAGACCCCGACAACCACGTCCACAACCCCGCAGTCTAACACAACCTCAACGACGGGCGAAGCCAACGGCGGGGGCTTCCCGTGGTGGCCCGTTGTGGGGATACTCATCGTAGTGGCCGTTGTGGTTGTGTTATACTACCAGAACCAGCCCAAGAAGGGGAGAACCAGGAAAACTCCAAAGCGTCGCTCACCGCTCGGGAGGTTCAAGAGGCCGAAGCCGCCAAAGTTCCATGAGAGGGATTCCCTGCCCAAAAAGAAGTGACCAAACCTTTTTATTCTCCCTTTTCTACTTCCTTACGGCGAGGGGGTCGGGGGCTCTCGGGGCACTCCCGAGGAAGTTCCGCCCACCGCACCGGGGCCGCGGTGCCGCAAGGCACCTCCCGAGAGGGAGGGCAACGGCGCAGAAACGACACGGCCCCCGGGAGATGTGGATGACGCGCGCGAAGGGCCTGGCGACGGGCACCGAGCTAACCCGCAGACAATCCCGGGGGATGCGGTGAAACGGCCGTCCCGCGGGGTGCAAGGCCGTGGAAGGGGCGATGAGTTCCCGGTGCGAGCCCCGTGGTAGGCCGCTCAGTCGAATGCCCCCTTGACACAGAAGGCGGGCTACGACCCCCTCGCCAAATCAATAGCTGAAGCGAGCAGAATGAGGGCGCCACCTATCACGGTTCTAACCCCTGGCACCTCTCCAAAGACCAAGAACGCGTAAACTATCGCGCTCAGCGGGTCGAGGTAGCTCAACAGGGAGGCGTCTTTGACCTCCACCTTCTTCAGCCCGTCCATGTAGAGGTAGAGGGCGAACACCGTGTGGAGCAAGACGAGAACCGCTATTGCCCACCAGACCGGGCTTCCAACGTTTTCAACGGCCACGAAAGGAATTAAAACGACGGAAGCTACCGCCAGCTGGAGGAATGTTAAGCTTTCTCCGTCAACGCCCCTCATGAACCTGCCGAGGTTTGGAATTAGTGCATAGAAGAGCGCTCCCAGAAACGCGAATACGATTCCTGTGAAGTCCCTGTCGGAGAGGCTGATTCTCTGGGAAGACGCTATGAGGAGCAGTCCCGTGAAGGCTATGGCAAGGCTCAGAACCTTTCCCGCGTCGAGCCTTTCATGGAGGAAGCGCCATGAAATCAGCGTCGCCAGAACCGGGGCGGTGTAGTAAACGAGAACCGCGTTCGCTATGCTCGTGTAGTTGAAGGCCGTGAAGAGGAAGACCCAGTTTAAGGCTAACGCAGTCCCGAGCGCGAGCATGTGATAGGGCCTCTCTCTAAGCTCCCCCAAAGCGTTTCCGAGCTTTCCCCTGAGGCCGAGGATTGGGAGAAGGACGAGCGCTCCAAACGAAACCCTCGCGAAGGCGACCCCTAAACCCGAAAGCCCCGAGAGCCTGCCGAATATCCCGACGCTCCCCCATATAAGCATTGCAAGCGCTATCTGGACCTTTCCCCGGTTCATAGCGAGCTCTCCCACTCCTCGTACGCTTCCTTCACTTCCTCCTTCCTGAACTCTGGCACGGCGTCTCTAAATGGGTTAAAGCGCTCGAGTTTCCCCTCGTCTGGGCCGATGTAGGTTGCTATCAACCCCACCTTGGAGTGCAGGCTCGACGGCAGGCGGAGGATTCTCTTGACGTCAACGGTAACGCGTCCGTCGAAGTAGGCCTTGGAGAAGGTGCTCGATATCGAGAACAGCCTTATCAGCGTTTTATAGCCGACTCCGCTCGGGAAAGAGGCCAGCAAACCCCTCTCGACGAAGCTCCTCACGATTCTATTCCTGCTCTCATCGCTCAGGAGTTTTCTGGCAAGGCCCTTCTTTATCCCCGCGCTTATCAGGTGGTTCTCGTTTGCCCTCTTTATGAAGTAGCCGAAGCGAAGCCTAAAGGCCCGGAAGTAGCCACTCGACAGCATAATCCTCCTGCTCATCACGTCCTCGTAGGTTACCTCCTCCGAGGCGCTGATGTAGGCTAAAATTTTCTCCCTGGCCTTGGCGTCGAGCCTCAACGCCCACTCGTCGAGGACCCTTATGTGGTAGCCCCTGCCCGAGTAAACCACGTGGACGTTCTCGAAACCGAAGTCCTCCTTAAGAACCACCAGCGTGTCCCTTGCGAGCTCCTTCGCGTCCTCCAGGCAGATTGGGCACACCTGCCCGCTCGGGTGCCTGTCCATACACCTCCTTAGGGGCAAGTCCTTGGCGTCTATGTCGAAGACGAGCTCCGCTCCAAGCCAGCCCTCCATCTGGGCCGGTTCGCGGTAGAGCGCAACGGACGTGTAGATTGCGTAGGGGGAGGTGGCCTTAACGTAGTCCCCCAAATCTCTAACGTCGGTGAATACGTTCTTCCTGTCGCTCGGGCCCTCGCCGGTGTGGTCGAAGCCGAACTCGCGCTTTTCAAGGCTATCAATGATGAACTTTGGAATCCTCTCGGCCTTCCACTCGCCCTTGTAGTAGAGCTCCCTCTCCTCCCTGCTGACCTCTCTGAGCAGTTCAGCCACCCTCCTCACCTCCTTCACCGGTTTCGCCCCGCTCCTCCCTTGCGAGCCTTCTCAGATAGTACGTCAGCGGGTTCTTGACCCCCCTGCAGTACCTGTCCGGCTTGCATAGCTGGGGAGCGTTGGCCCTTATCTTGTCGCAGTTCGGCGGGAAGTACCACGTCGAATTTCCGCTGTCCTCGAGCGTTGGCTTATCGGTCAGTCCGAAGCCGAGGTGGTACCAGATGTTCTTAATCTCGTGGGGCTGGTCCTCGAAGAGCGGCGGCTTACAGCGGTTGCCGGCCTCTATGATAACAGGTAGAATCTCCTCCTCGATGACCCTTAGGTCGCTTATGCAGTCCTTAACACGGACGTCCTTCCTCGGCGGGTTGGGGCAGATGCGCGCGTAGCTCAGGAAGCTCGTTAAGAGAACCGTAATCGCGTAGTTCCTCATTCCCGCGGGGACGCCTTTTAGGGCCTCCTTAACGCACGGCGGGAATAGGTCGAAGCGGAGCGGCTTTGCGCCAACTTTTCCGAGCTTCTCAAGCCTCTCCTTGAAGTACTCCCCGGCGAGCTCCTCAAGCTTCTCCTTAAGCTCCTCGTAGAATTCGGGAAGTTCGTCCCTGACGTCGGCGAGAAGGCTGACAGCTTTATCGAAGCGCCTCTCAAAGGCCATCTCCCAGAGCTTTAACGCCTCGTCCCAGCGGAGGTAGGCGTATCCTTTCCTTACGTAGACCTCCTTCAGCGACCCCTCCCAGAGCTCGAGGAACTCGCTCAGGTGCATCCTGTACTTCAGCTTGAGCTTCTCCCTCTCGTCCTCGGGCAGACTTCTGTCCATCGCCCTTTCAAGTATCTTCCTGTCCCTCTCGGGTATCCCCTCCGCCGGCTCAATCTTTAGAAGGCTTCCCTCCAGCGAGCCCTTTCTCTCTATCCTCGCGCGGTAGAGCTTTGCCGTTGCCTTCTTCACGAACTCGGCCTCGATGCCATAGGGGGAGAACGCCAGCGCCCCGAGCAGGGCGTAGAATCTGAAGAGGTCCCTGAGCTCCTCGAGTGGGTCGGTTCTGAGGAGCTCTCCCGGGGGCTCATTGGATTTTAGCATCCAACCGACGAGTGAGAGTGCCTCGTCTGGGTCTATGCTTGAGGGAATCCCTTCAAGGAGCGTCAGAACGTCCCCGAACTCGCGCCTGATTAACTCCTGTGCGTCCCTTCCAAAGGGGTCGGACATGGTTTCACCTTGCTCCCACTTTGCTTTTTTCAATAAAACGTTTCCGCCCCTGTGGTGTTCCCTGGCGATTTAATAAGTAAACCGTTGTAAATCTTCCATCAAAGGGGACTTTAGTTCCGTTATCTTCCAAAAGTTTTATATCCACAAACCATCAATTAGCTATAGCGGATAAACTAAGAGCTATCCCCAACAGCCATCACGGTGATTCGTATGACCAGAGAGGTGTGGCAAGTTCGCAGAGTCAAGACCGGGATTCCCGGTTTTGACGACCTCGTTGAGGGAGGATTCCCCGAGGGAACCACGGTCCTTGTAACCGGTCCCACCGGAAGCGGTAAGACAACGTTCGCGGTTCAGTTCGTTTACAAGGGTGTTGAGCTCTACGATGAACCCGGGGTAATAGTCACCCTCGAGGAGAGGGCGCAGGACCTCAGGAGGGAGATGAGGACCTTTGGCTGGGACATCGAGAAATACGAACGCGAGGGCAAGATAGCCATCGTCGATGGTGTCAGCGCCGTCGTGGGGCTCCCGTCCGAGGAACAGTACGTCCTTGAGGGCAACCTCAACGCCGAGGACTTTTTGAGATACGTCTACCGCGTTGTTAAGGCAATCAACGCCAAGAGGCTCGTCATAGACTCCATTCCCTCTATAGCGTTCCGCCTCAAGAAGGAGGAGGAAATCAGGGAAATGCTCCTCCAGCTCAACACGATACTCCTTGAGATGGGCGTCACGTCAATCCTCACAACCGAGGCCCCCGACCCGAGCAGGGGCAAAATCAGCAGGTACGGCGTCGAGGAGTACATCTCCAGGGGCGTCATCCTTCTCGACTTCATCGAGAGGGAGGTTGAACTCAAGCGCTATCTCTTAATCAGGAAGATGCGTGAGACGAGGCACTCGATGAAGAAGTACCCCTTCGAGATAACCGAGGAGGGCATAGTCGTTTACCCGAGCGGGGAAATCTACTGACACCCAAAATTTTTTAAGGACCTTTGTTCTTACTATTTTCGATGGTTCAAAAACGATTATTTGTAGTCGTTTTATTATCCTCACTCCTCTTCGTTTCCCTTGCGCTTAGCCGTTACTCCCCAGAGAAAGACTCCTTCACCGGCCTCTGCGTTTATTCTTCTGGCTCCATCTCGGTCCTCTACAACGGCACGGTCACGGTCGCACTCGGGAAGTCTTTGGAGCTCGGAAAGGCCTACACAGTTCAGGGCAGGCTCAGAGCGACCAACCGCGGTCTCTGGATGGACGTTTCCTCAGTAGTCCCCGCAAACGCGACGTTTCCCTTAGAAATTATTGAAGGGGCCTACTGGTACTCCAACGGCCCCGTTCTGCTCACTCCTTTGAGGGTCCGCCTCGCCTATCCACTCAACGCTTCCAAGGGAAGCCTCGTGAGGCTTGAGGGCCTGACCTACGGCTCGAAGTTCTATCCCGTCAATGTTGAAGAGCTCGGCTATTTGAAGGAACCCCGCAATGGCATGCCCTACCCTCTTGAGGGCGTCGTCCTCTACCCGGGCAACCCCGCAACGGTCTGGAACGAGAGCGAGGAGTTCAGGGTTTACCTCCCCCACGGCCTTTCCCTCAGACCGGGCCTTCGCGTCAAAGTCCTCGGCGTTGTGAGGCTTTACTCTACTATCGCCCTCTACGTGAATTCCGGCGACGACGTTAACGTCCTCGGGCCTGCCGAGGAGAAGCCCCTCAACCTGGCGGAAATCGGGGAGATAGCCACCGGCGAGTGTCTCGTTATCAAAAGTACCTCCCGCTACCTGAAGCTCGACTGCACAGACTTGAGGCTCCACGGCTTCAGCGCGAGAGTCGGCGACACGGTTCGCTTCGAGGCCCTGAGAAGAAAGTCCAGTTTGCTCTGCCTGAACTGCTCCATAGTGAAGCCCCGGGGGAAACTGCCCAACGGCATCTGCTCCTTCAACGAAGGCTCCTTCTCGAGAATCTCGGGAAAAGTCGCCTGGGTAAAGGTTTACAGGAACGGCTTTGGGGTAGCAAACGTAACAAACGGCACCTGCTCGGTTCTCCTCAAGCTCCCATCGAGGCTCGGTGTCTCTCTGGCTGAAAACGATAGCGTAACGGCCTACGGCTTCTTCACGACCTACAGGGGAAAGCCGGCGTTTGAAGTTCAGTCGGGTGAGGACCTTTGCTCCGGGAAGCACTGTTAGGCCTCCTGCTCGGCACTTTCACGGGAATAACGCCGGGAATCCACGTGAACACTTTGGCTTCCCTTCTCCGTGATTTCGGCCTAAGCGCGGTCGTTCTCTTTGCGATGGGGCTGACTCATACGTTCCTTGATGCAATCCCTTCAACCTTCCTCGGCGTTCCCGATGAGGGTACGGCCCTCGGCGTTCTTCCGGCTCACCGGCTCGTGCTCGGCGGTAAGGGCCTTGAGGTCGTCAGGATAGCGCTCATCGCGAGCTTTCTGGCGGTCATATTCTTCCTCCCGCTGGTTCCCATCTACCTTCGCCTCGCTCCCCTCTACAGGCCCGCCTTTGGAAAGTTTGCCGTCCTGCTCCTAATCCTTCTTCTCGTCTTCACCGAGCGGGGCGTGAAAAAGATTTATGCGCTCTTCGTAATCCTTCTCTCGGGGATTCTTGGCCTTTTTATTCTCTCGCTCCCGCTGAACGAGCCATTTTATGTCCTCTTCACCGGGTTCTTCGGCGTTCCGGTTATAGTTTCCTCCCTCCTGGCCGGGACCAAGCGAGTAGAGCCTGGCAGTCCGGAGCTCGAGATTACCCCCAAAGGGCTCGTCCTATTCTCTTTCCTGGGGACGCTCTTCGGTATGCTTGCTTCCCTTCTTCCGGCCTTCACGGCATCGCAGGCGGCCCTGCTCGGCTCGTTCATCTCCCGGGACGAGCGCTCGTTCCTGACAATCGTCTACTCCGTTAACACCGCCAACTTCCTCTTCGCCTTTCTCAACTTCCTCGAAACGGGAAGGGAAAGAAACGGAGTGGTGACGCTAATGGAGCCTTTGAGCGTCAAAGCCCTCCCGGCGTTCCTCCTCGTTGCGCTCTTCGTGGGCCTCGCGGTTCTCCTCTACGGCGAGCCCCTTGCAAGGTTTCTGGCGGGGGCCCTATCGAGGCTCCCGTACCGGTTTATCAACCTCACTGTTCTGGCGTTTCTGATTCTCCTGGCCTTCATCTTCGACGGCCTTCCGGGCCTGCTCGCGCTGACCGCTTCCGCGATTGTGGGTTACCTAACCGTTCTCCTCGGGGTGAAGAGGACGGCCTGCATGGGCTCCCTGATGCTTCCGGTCCTGCTAAGATGAAACGTCAGGCGGACTTCTCCTTCATAATCTTCTGGAACTCGGAGTAATCCGTCACGATTCTCTTGCCGTCGAGGGTCTCGAAGTACACCTTCTTGACCTTAATCTTCTTGACGTCGGTGTACTTCATCTCGGGCGGGTCGTAGGAGCCTGGCTCGACAACCTCGTCCTCGACGACGTAGGTCTTCAGCTCGGGCTGGCCGATGTATTTCCAAACCTCGTAGAAGACCTCGGGCTCGAGGTGGACTTCACCGTCGAGCTCAATCCAGTCGGCGCCAATCTCTTCCAAGAACTCCTTTACAACGTCGAAGTGCATAGAAACCACCGCTCTAATATAGGGCTCCGGGGGTTAAATACCTATCGCCGGGCAGGTTTTTAAACCCCCTTCTCTAACCCCTCCGGTGGTGAGAATGGCGAGGGTAATCGTTGACGCCCAGGCGGCGAGGGCCATAGGGAAGGGCGCGATGATAGTCTTCAAGAAGGGTGTCGTGAGAACAGAGGGCGAGTTTGAACCCGGAGACATAGTCGAGGTCTACACGAGGGGAGGGAAGTTCCTCGGTAGGGGCTTCGTCAACCCTAACTCGAACATAATGGTCCGCCTGCTCATCAAAGATAAAGACACCCCGATAACGAAGGAGCTCTTCAAGGAGAGGATTAGGAAGGCCAACGAGTACAGAAAGAAGGTTCTTGGCTACGACAAAGCTTACAGAATGGTCTACGGCGAGGCAGACTATTTACCGGGCCTGATAGTCGACCGCTTCAACGAGATAGCCTCACTTCAGATTTCGAGCATCGGCATGGAGAGGTTTAAGCTCGATTTGGCCGAGGCCATAATGGAGGTCGAACCGGAAATAGAGACAGTCTTCGAGAAGAACACCGGGCGCTCGAGGAGAAGGGAAGGACTGCCCGAGATAGAGCGCGTTCTCCTCGGCAAGGAGAAGTACAGGACGGTAATAGAGGAAGGAAAGGCCAAGTTCATCGTCGACATGCGCGGTCAGAAGACGGGCTTCTTCCTCGACCAGCGCGAGAACAGGATAGCTCTGGAGAAGTACGTCAAGCCGGGAATGAGGGTCTTAGACGTCTTCACCTACACCGGTGGCTTCGCGATACACGCGGCGGTGGCTGGAGCCGAGGAAGTGGTTGCCGTTGATAAGTCCCCACGGGCCATTGAAACAGCCAAGGAGAACGCCAGGCTCAACGGCGTTGAAGATAAAATGAAGTTCATCGTTGGTTCAGCATTCCCCGTTATGGAGGAGATGCTCCGGAGGGGCGAGAAGTTCGACATCGTAATCCTTGACCCACCTGCCTTCGTCCAGCACGAGAAGGACCTCCAGCGCGGGCTCAGGGCTTACTTCAACGTCAACTACGCCGGCTTGAAGCTCGTGAAGGAGGGCGGAATCCTCGTCACCTGCTCCTGCTCCCAGCACGTTGACATGCAGGCCTTCAAGGACATGGTCATCGCGGCTGGAGCAAAGGCGGGCAAGTTCCTCAGGATGCTCGAACCCTACAGGACTCAAGCGCCAGACCACCCGATACTCATGGCCTCAAAGGACACCGAATACCTTAAGTGCCTCTTCCTCTACGTTGAGGATATGCACTGAAACTCGGGACGATGACGAGAAAGCACCTCCACTGAGACCGGCGTGAGTGCTGAGACGCCCACGGTCGGAGTCCCGTTACGGTCGCTTTGCCGACCGAAATCCTTTTCTATTTGGTCGTTTGAACGACCAAAATAGGTGGGAACATGGTCGGGATAACAGACTACCTTTTAAAGCTCTCCGCGGAGTTGCCCTCAAGGTTTGATTACACGAGGATGCTGAGGAAGCGCTTCCTCTTTGAAAAGCTCACCGGTTTTGTTGATGCCTATATCGATGGCGGTGACCCCAGAACAGTCCTCCTCCCGGGCCTTAGGGGAACTGGAAAGACAACTCTTCTCGGTCAGCTCTACTTTCACACCCTCTCACAGACGTCCGATGTGATATACATCTCCGCAGATGAAGTCCGCCTGCTCGGTTTTTCCCTCCACGAGGTCATTGAGCGATACTTCGATGTTTTCAGACCAAAAAGGCCGGTTCTCCTGCTCGACGAGGTTCAGTACGCTGAAAACTGGGATTTAACCCTTAAGGTTCTTCACGACAGGAAAAAGGCCCTGATAATTGCAACCGGTTCGTCCGCTCTAAAGCTGAGAGAAAGCCCCGACCTTGCGAGAAGAGCTATCCACGTTGACGTAAAACCCCTGAGCTTCGTTGAGTACCTCCACCTTCGCGGGAATGACGTTGAGAGGATTGGTCTCGATGCCCTCTTTGAGTTCAACGCCGAAGACCTTGAGCGGGCGCTTTCCTTGGGGGCCCGCTATGCTGGTGAAGCTGAGAATTATCTGAAGCTCGGCTCACTTCCACTGACGCTTGAGATGGATGAGCGACTAGCGTACGATGCTCTCTTCTCCCTCCTTGAACGGATAGTCTACCGTGACCTGCCGGAGTTCAGGAACTTCGACTCGTCAACGCTGGATTCAGCGCTTAGGCTCTTAACCCTCCTCGCAACGCCCAAGGGAGAGCGCTTCAGCTACGAGAAGCTTTCCAAAACTCTGGGAATATCAAAGAGCACTGTTATTGAACTCGTGAGGGCTTTCGTTGCCAGCGGACTGCTCATTGAAATTCCTCCGATTGGTGGCATCTCAAAGAAAATCCGCAGAAGTCCGAAGCTCAAGTTCTCGGCTCCCTCGCTCAGGGCGTCTCTCTTATCCAAGTTTGAAGTGGTTGAACTCGCTCCCCTGCTTGAGGATGCCGTTGCGCTGTATCTCTCGGGTGAAGGTGTTCTTGAGTACGAACCCGGAAAAGGTGGCGCGGATTTCGTCCTCACGCGGGGCGGAAAGCGCTACGTTATCGAGGTCGGCCTTGGAAAGTCTGATTACGCTCAAGTTAAGAGGAGCATGGAGAGAACAGGGGCGGACTTCGGGATAGTCATCGGGAAAGAGTTTGAGGCTCGGGATAACCTCCTAATGATTCCTTGGTGGGCGTTCCTAAGCCTTGTTTAGTATCAAACTGTGCCTCCACCTCGTCCCGACCTTGAACTTCACGTCCCTCACGAAATAGCCCAACTCCTCCCCCTTTTCCGTTATGGCATTTATCAGCTCCTCCTTGTCGGGCAGGAAGAGGGCCACCCTTCCGCCGGGCCGTAGGTAGTCCCTCGCTTCCTCTATCAGCCTCACCGAGAAGGCCTCGCCGTACTTCCCACCGCCAACGCCTTCCCTCTCCGTTAAAACACCTTTTGTCGGCCTCTCGTAGTAAGGAGGGGCCGAGAAAATCACATCGAAGCTCTCGCCTTCGGGAATTACCCCTCGGATTATGCTTCCGTTGCTCTTGATTAGTCTGACCTTGGCGAGGTTTCGCTCGATGTTCCTCCTCGCGTACTCGAAGAACTCATCGTCCAGCTCCGTGGCCGTTACCTCACAGTCGAAAAGCCTCTCAGCCATAAGCGCCATCATCGCGGTGTGTCCGGTTCCAATCTCCAGAACCTTTTCTCCTTCCCTCAAAAACGTCTTAAGGAAGAGGTAGCGCGATATCGGGGGCGTCACGAGACCGCGTGGGTGGTATTCTATCTCCAGCCCGAAGAGGGCCTTCGCTATGGCTCTGTTGTAGAGTATCCTGGCTTTTCTGTCCGAGAAGTCGAGCCTTCCGCGCTCGTCAACGTATTCCTCCAGCTCCGGAAAGAGCTTAACCGCTTCCCTCACAGGCAGTCCGAGCTTTCCGTCCTTCCAGAGGGGCATGAAAAAAGTTGGGGAAGGGGCTTAAAAGCTCACTCCTTCGGGTTCACGAGGCGCCCCATGAAGAGGACTTCCTTGGTCTCCTTGTCCACTATCACGAAGATGAAGGGGTGGTCCGCGCGGAACTCTATGTACTTCGGTTCCTCGACGGGCATGGAGGTGCTGACTATGATGATGCCGGTGGCCGCTGCCGCTTCGGTCCCGTTCTCGGCCACCTTTATGTAGGCCTTGTGCACAACCTCAGATATAAAGAGCTTCTCCGCGTCGGTTATGCCCGAGAAGTTGGCCTTTTCTGAGAACGCGCTCCCCATGCCCATTGCCGACAGCACTCCCGAGAGCTTGTACTCGGTTCTGAACTCGAACTTCGGGAGGGCAATGCTCACGTTTGCCGGACTGAGGTTCGCGAGGAGCGAGAGGAGGTAGTTGGGGCTTATGCGCTTCTCCAGCCCCCTGTAGCCATCCCTCGCCCTGGGGAGCAGGACGAGCATGCTCAGCCTTCCGCCCCTGTAGGGCAGCTCGACGGCCTGAATAAGGTCGTTCTCGGTGTAGTTGAAGACCCCCGCCGTGTGCATCATGGGGACTTCCACGGTTCCCTTCGGCGTGAAGAACGTCTCGTTTTTGGTGAGCTCCGGGTCGAACTTGTGCACCCACTCCCCTTTGAAGTAGATTGCGTTCGTTATCACGAGCCTCGCGTCCCTCAGCGCCATCGGAGAGACCATGTCCTTTATCTTCCCGTTGGTCTGCTCGCTGGCCCAGCCGTTTATCGCCGATGCCGCTCCTTCGGGGTCCCTCCTGAAGTCCACGCTCCTGACCTCGCCGAGGTAGTACTTCCTCACGACCTCAACGTAGTCCTTCCTGATGGGATACTCCTCGAGAACCCAGAGTGCGTTCGCGGTCTTCAGCTCGTAGGGCCCGTCTTTCGGGTTGAGGTCGGTTATCAGCTTTCTGAACCCGGCGAGCCTGACCGCCCTGCTTTCGGGGAGGTGGAGAACGCTCCGCATTTCCTCGGCGGTCTGGCCTCTGGCGCCCTCGTAGGCCATCGCCAGTGCCGTGTGTACGCTGTAGGGCGAGAGGAACAGGTTGCCGTTCCCCTTTGCGAGCTGTGAGTATAGGGCAAATGCGAAGAGGTTTTCCCCACCTGCAACTTCGAGCTCGGCCTCGCTCGCGTTCACGTCCTCCGGAGACTGGTTCACCAGACCGGGGGAAGGGGTCTTAGTGCCGCCGGGGGAGGTCTGGTCAACCGTTCCTTTTTCGATGCATCCGCTGACAAAAATCACCATCAACACAACGAAAAGTGCCATAACCTTTCTCATGGCAATCCTCCTGAAGAAATACGATAAGAAAAGATAAATGGTTTTCTTTCGCTTCAAAATAGTTCGAAGCAAAGTCAGCGCAGGGCGAGGTAGGCCATGACTTTGGCGTCTTCGACCATGTTGTCAATCTTCGCGTACTCGTTGGGCTGGTGAGCCATCTCGTCGAGCGTCGCCCAGACGACGGCCGGAATTCCCTTCCTCCTGAAGAACGCCGCGAAGGTTCCGCCTCCTATGCCCCCTACCTTGGCTTCCTTTCCGCGTAGCTCCTTTATCGCCTCCTTCAGGAGCCTCACTATCTCACTGTTCGGGTTCGTCGGCGGTGCCGGGTCGCCCCTCTGAAGGACTTCCACCTCGATTTCGGGAAGAACCTTCCCGTCAAGCTCCTTCCTGTGCCTCTCCTTAACTTCTTTCGCGACATCTTCGACGTCCCTGAGAATATCGTCGAGGCTGTACCTCGGCAGAACCCTGCAGTCGAAAACGACCTCGTGCTCGCCGGGAATTATGTTCGGGCTGTCGGCCAGGTTCCCTCCCATCGTTGGCTCGAAGGTGCTCTCCGGCGGGTCAAAGAGCTCGTCCCTCTCGCTGTACTTCTCGTGAAGCCTTTTGTCGAGGTTGTAGGCCAAATCGAGTGCGACGCGGTGTGCGTTCAGGCCCTTGTCCGGCATGCTCGCGTGCACCTGCTGGCCCTTAACTTTGAGCCTGAACCAGAGGATTCCCTTTTCGGCAACCTCTATGAACGTTCCGTCCTCGTTTCCGCCGTCCGGGACGAGAACGAGGTCGTCTTCCCTGAACAGCTCCGGGTGCTCCTTCATTAGCCACCCGATTCCGTACTTGCTCCCGGTTTCCTCGTCGCTGACGAAGGCCAAAATGACGGTCCTCTTCGGCCTTATTCCGAGGTTCATCATGGCCCTCACAGCGTAGAGCGAAGCAACCAAACTCTGTCCGTTGTCCTCGCTTCCCCTGCCGTAAACCTTGCCGTCCTTGACGAGCGGTTTGAAGGGCTCCGTAACGGTCCACTTGCTCAGGTCTCCCGGCGGAACGACGTCGAGGTGGGTGAGAATCCAGAGCCTCTCGCTTTCCTCACCTTTCTCGCCGTAGTAATAGGCCAATATGTTCGGCCTGACCCCGTTCTTGGCCCTCTCATCGGGCGCGTTGTAGACCTCGACCTTATCGAAGGGCCAGTCTTTGATTATCTCAAGCAACTTCTGGGCCTTGTCGTACTCTCCCTCGTAGCCGTAGTCGGGGCTTATGGCCGGAATCTTAATCAGCTCGACGAGCGTCTTTACCATCTCGTCCCTCAGGCCTTCAACTTCTTTCAGAACCCCTTCGAACTCCATCAGAACCACCGCCACTACTTCTCCCCGGAGCTTAAACCGGTTTCGGAGCGCTTATATACCCCACCGCCCAAACCCTACCGTCCGCAGAGGATACGGAGGTGAGGGAGTGATAGAGATAACCTTCCTCGGGAGCGGGGGCGGGAGGTTCATCACAATAACCCAGTTCCGCTCCACGGGGGGATTCCACATAAGGGCGAGCAGGAACGTTTACGTTGACCCTGGACCGGGAGCGCTCGTCAGGAGCTGGCGCTACAAGCTCGACCCTCGCAGGCTGGATGCAATCTTCGTCTCCCACAGGCACGTCGACCACTGCAACGACCTCGAGGTCATGGTCGAGGCCATGACCGGCGGTGCGCTCAAGAAGAGGGGAGTGCTCATAGCTTCGAAGAGCGTCGTCTACGGCGACGAGACTCATACACCCGCGATAAGCAAGTACCACATAGAGGTCCTTGAGAGCGTCCACACGCCAGAGCCGGGCAACAAGATAGCGATAGGCGAGGAGGAGTTCCTCATAACCCCGAGCCAGCACTCGGACCCCACAACCATCGGCTTCCGCATGAAGACCGCCTACGGCGACATCTCCTATATCCCGGACACGGCCTACTTCGACGGCCTAATAGAGTGGCACGACGGGGCGAGGGTTCTCATAGCGGCGATAACGCGCCCGAGGGATATGGGAATTCCCTACCACCTCAGCACCGACGATGCCGTTGAAATGCTCAAGAGCATGGAGAAAAAACCAGAAGTCCTGATAATGAGCCACATCGGCATGAAGATGCACTTCGCCAACCCCTACAAGGAGGCAAAATACATCGAAACTGTAACGGGTGTCAAGACCTACGTCGCCAAGGAGGGCTTCAAGGTCATGATAGACAAAAGGGAAATAGCAGTCAGGACCCTTCGACCCGCGCGCTTCGTTTGAGCTTTTCCACTTCTTTTGCAACCGTTCTGTAGGCCAGCTCGAAGAGCTCGTCCCTTCTCTTTTCGCTCGGCCCCTCGACGACAACGCGAATCTTCGGCTCCGTCCCGCTCGGCCTGACGAGAACCCACGAGCCGTCCCTCAGCTGGAAGCGGTAGCCCGAAATCGTAAGGACTTCTTTGATTTCTTCCCCTAAGGCCTTCTCAAGCTCCTCCCTGGCCCTCTCGACAACCTTACCCTTAAGCTCATCCGGACACGGGACGTTCTCCTTCCTCAGGTAATAGACGGGAATCTCCGAGACGAGCTTCGAGAGGGGGCCGTTCTCGTCAATCATCTTAATCAGGAGCGCCATCGTCACGAAGCTGTCAATCCAGTTGCCGAACTTTGGATGGACGAGCTTCCAGGGTTCGCCGGCGAAGATGGCGTTGTAGCGTTTTATGCCGTCGTGGGGCTGGCCGAGTGGGACTCGGACGACCTTTCCCCCGGCCTTTTCAACCACTTCGTCTATCCTCGACCCGGTGTTTATCGACGTAACAACCGTTCCCCCGCCGTTTTCTTCAACGTAGTGCCTGGCGAAGAGCGCTATTACCGTGTCCTCGTCAACGTAATTACCTTTCTCGTCGAAAACCGCTATTCTGTCGGCGTCGCCGTCCTGAGCTATTGCCAAATCGACGCCGAGTTCTTTAACAAGCTCCCCGAGATAGGCGATATTCTCGTACCTCGGCTCGGGCTTCCTCCCCGGGAAGTGGCCGTCGACGTGGGCGTTCACGCTTATCACTTTCGCCCCCATCTCGCGGAGCAGGTAAGGAGCCAAAACGCTCCCTGAGCCGTTGGCCCCGTCGTAGAGGACTTTAAGGCCCGTCTCGTGGTTCACGAAGTCGAGAACCGCTTGAATGTAGTCGTCTATAACGTCGAGGGGTTTAACCGTTTTAATCTCGTTCCACTCCGCTTTTTTGAAGTTCCCTGAGAAGATTATCTCCTCAAGCTCCCTCTCCTGCTCGACGTAGAATTCCGTCCCGTCGCCGTTGAAGACCTTTATCCCGTTGTCGGTCGGGGGATTGTGGCTCGCGGTAATCATAACCCCCGCGTCGCCGTGCTCCCGGGTAGCCCAGGCTAAAGCGGGAGTTGGAATCAAATCGGCATCTAAAACCTCCATCCCGCTCGCGAGCAGACCGCTTATCAGAGCGTTCTTGAGCATGATGCTTGATGTCCTCCCGTCCCTCGCGACGACAGCTTTTCCGCTCTTGTATGTTCCGAGGGCCATTCCAACATTTAATGCAAGCTCGGGCGTCACCTTCTCCCAGAGCCTTCCCCGAATCCCCGCGGTGCCGAAGAGCTTCATACCACCACCGGCTTTAGTTCGCTCACGGCTTATAAACGTATATTGCCAGCCCACCGTAGTTCACGAGCCTCATCGGTCTGGGCACGGAATCACCGCTCAGGGGCAGAACCACGAGGGGGACACCGGTATTTTTGCTTAGCTCGACTATTGGCTTCATTATCTCGGGCGTTGGCCTTACGGAGTAGAGAACCACCGCGTCTCTGTAAAGGCCGAGCATCGGCCTGAAGAGGTCGTCGCGGAGGGCTTTTATGCCGGCTTTCCTCGCGTTCTCAACGGCCTTTTCGTTCCAGTCTATAGCCAGAACGTCGTAGCCGAGCTCGGTCAGCCTTAAAGCCACCTTCGTCTGGAAGCCTATCCCCAGCTCAACCGCCTTTCCCCGCGGGAAGTTCTGGGCTATGAACTCCGCCAGTTTCTCGAGCATGGGGGGTGTTTTTGATACCCCTTAAAAAGTTAAGCAAAAGTTTTATACACTCACCGTGACCATATACCACTAAGGATGAACAAACTAACGTTAGTGAATAGGTGACGAAAATGAGGGAGGAGGAAATCATTGAAAAGCTCCAGAAGCTCGGACTCACGAAGTACGAGAGCTTAGCGTACATAACCCTTCTCAAGCTCGGCCCGAGCAAGGCCACCGACATAACCAAGGAGAGCGGCATTCCGCACACGAGGGTCTACGACGTCCTCAGCTCGCTCCACAGGAAGGGCTTCGTCGATGTTATGCACGGGACTCCAAGGCTCTACCGCCCGGTTAATCCTGAGGTCGTCCTCGAGCGCATAAAGGAGGAGTTCATAGAGGACATCGAGAAGCTCAAGGAGGCGTT
The DNA here is from genome assembly GCF_012027685.1 of Thermococcus sp. 9N3. Lineage (NCBI taxonomy): Archaea > Methanobacteriati > Methanobacteriota > Thermococci > Thermococcales > Thermococcaceae > Thermococcus > Thermococcus sp. 9N3. The sequence continues at coordinate 155,810 of NZ_SNUV01000002.1, read as the reverse complement.
TGTCGAGCTCTACAAGCAGACCCACGGGCAGGAGTTACCGGAGATATGGACGATTCTCGGCTTCGACAACACCCTTGAGAGGGTTCAGCACATAATAAGAACCGCCCGCTACGAGGTTCTAATCAACACGCCCTACGAGTTCCTTGAGCTTCTCAGGCGGGATATAAAGGCCAGAAAGGACGTAATCTTCGTGATAATTACAAACCTGCCCGATGAAATTCCCGACTGGCTCAAGGCGGACAACATACTCCTCGCGAGAACCGGCGGTGCTCCCTGGCTTATGGCGAGCTGGATAATCGGCGACGCGGACTACTCGATATTCTTCGGCGCGATTCCCAAGGACAGGAGGCGGGAGAAGTTCTACTCCTTCTGGGCCAAGAGCCCCAGGGCGGTCTTCCAGTACATGCACTGGTTCTACACGATTTACTTCGACAACAGCGAGGTGGTCAAACCCATCAACTACGAGGCACTCTCAAAGCCCTTGACCTTCGTCAACGTCAGGACGCTCATCACGATACTCAAACACGTTGGTCTCCCGCGGGAGGCCGAAATCACCGGAAAGCTCGTCGATACGAGGGAGCCGGTGGAGCTCCACGGAAAGATAGTGGACTATGAGTACACTCCGCTCGTGGCCAACGTGACGATAGAAGCCGGCGGCAACCGCTGGAAGGTCGGTGGAATAAGCAGTTACGTCGAGGACGTCGAGGGCGAGAAGTTCATACTCCTCGAGTGATGCCTATGCGCGTCCTCATCCTCTCCTTCGAGTACCTGCCCGTTAAGGTCGGCGGACTCGCCGAGGCGGTGACGAACGTAGCCGAGGGGCTGGTCGAGCTCGGCAACGAGGTAATCGTCTTCACCCCCGACCACGGGCGGAGCCTCGGAGAGCCGTTTCTCACCTTCAGGCTCTCCTTCGAGGGCAGAACCGTCGAGGTAACCGCCAGAAAGCGGGAGCAAAACGGGGTCACGGTTTACACGCTCTCCGGAGACCTCCTCGACACCGACGTCTATCCCGACTGGGAGACCCTCCTCAGGAAGGCCGTCCTCTTCGGCAAGGCCTCCGCTGGTCTGCTCAACCACCTTATTGAGACCTTCAGGCCGGACGTCGTCCACGCCCACGACTGGCACACGGTCTTTGCCCTCGGACTTTTGAAGAAGTACTTCTCTCCCAAAACCGTTTTTACGGTTCACAGGCTCAATAAGGCCAGGATTCCAGCGGGCTACTTCCACGAGGCCAACTTGGGCGAGCTCGCGCCTTATCCCGAGATAGACCCCGAGCACACCGCCTGCTACATAGCCGACGCGGTAACGACCGTTAGCAGAAGCTACCTCCTCGAGGAGTGGGACTTCTTCAGGAGCTTCGACGGCAAGGTGACGCACGTCTTCAACGGCATAGACTGCTCCTTCTGGAGTGAGGAGCTCCTTGAGAACGCCGATAGGCCGAGGGAGGAACGGAGACGGCTAATCCTCGGGCGCTTCGGTTTGAGTGACGGAAGGGCCTTCATGTTCATCGGCCGCTTCGACAGGGCCCAGAAGGGCGTTGACACGCTCCTAAGGGCGATAGAGATACTCTCCGGCGACCCATCTTTTAAGGAGATGCGCTTCATCATCGTCGGCAAGGGCGACCCAGGATTGGAGGCCTGGGCTAAAGCCGTTGAGAACCGCTTCCCGGAGAACGTCAGGGTAATCACCGACGTCCTGCCGAGGGAAACCGTTAGGGAACTCTACGGCTCGGTGGACTTCGTGGTGATTCCGTCTTACTTCGAGCCCTTTGGATTGGTTCAGCTTGAGGCGATGTGCCTCGGGGCGGTTCCAATAGCGAGCGCCGTAGGGGGGCTCAAGGACACGATAATAGACCTCAACATAGACCCTGAGAACGCCACCGGAATCCTCGTCCCACCGAGAGACGCCTTTGCCCTCGCGAGGGCAATGGTTTCTGCCAAGGAACTCGACGAAGGAACCCTCACAAGGCTCCGCGAGAACGCCAAAAGGCGCGCGAGAAGGGACTTCACCTGGGAGAAGGCCTGCAGGCGCTATCTGCTCGTTTACACCGGCGCTGTAGACAAGGCGATGCCCTTCCTGCTCTAACGCCAGCCGAATTCAGCTAAAAACTTCCTCTTCAGCCTTTTTATCGTCCCTGAAACCCCGAGCGTCCTGAAGATTGCCCTCGAGCCGTTTATCTCGGTTACGAGGGTTAGGGCAAATCTGAGCTCTTCCACATGCTTCCTGTCAACCCTAACGATTCCGGTCTGGCTCTTCTCATCGAAGCGTATGAACCAGGGCTTTGCTTTAGCCGAACCGAGGACTCCGAGCGTTGAGAGGCTCGCCTCCCATATCGCTTTCTTAACCTCGTCCTTCCGGAAGGGCCTCTCCCCAATCAGCTGGAATGCTATGTAACGGTGCTTCTCGCGGAGCGTCGGGGGCAGGTACTTCGGCTTCTCCCTCATAGGCATCGGACAACTTTGCCCGCCAACGTTTTTAAGGCCTGCCCTCGGGTTAGGGTTGGCGAGGGCTATGGTATGGGAGACCCCTTACTTCTCATACGCCGTGAGGGAACTTCCGAAGGGCTGTCAGCTCTGCGTTAGGGGTGAGAAGCTCGTACTCTTCACCACGGGAAAGTGTCCGAGGGACTGCTTCTACTGCCCGCTGAGCCCCTGGAGGAGGGAAGATGTTGTTTACGCCAACGAAAGGCCCGTTAAGAGCGTTGATGACGTCATCGAGGAAGCTATGATTCAGGAGGCAAAAGGTGCGGGCGTCACCGGCGGAGACCCCCTCGCGAGGCTCGACAGGACCGTTCAATACATACGCGCCCTCAAGGAGGCCTTTGGCGAGGACTTTCACGTTCACCTCTACACCACCGGCGCTTTGGCCACGAAGAAGAACCTTGAGAAGCTCTACGATGCAGGCCTCGACGAGATACGCTTCCACCCCGACCTCTTCAACCCAAACTCGAAGCTCTTCAAGGTGGAAATCGAGAACATAAAGAACGCCTTCGACTTCGACTGGGACGTCGGCGGGGAGATTCCCTCCGTCCCGGGCCAGTTTGAGAGGATGAAGTGGTACGCCGAATTCCTCGACAGCCTCGGCGCGAAGTTCCTCAACGTGAACGAGCTGGAGTTCAGCGAGACAAACCTCAGAAACCTCCTTGACAGAGGCTACAAACCTATAAGCGACGAGAGTTCCGCCATCAAGGGTTCACTCGAACTCGGTCTCAAACTCCTCGAGTGGGGCGAAGAGAACACCTCGCTGAGCTACCACCTCTGCACCGCGAAGCTCAAGGACGCCGTCCAGCTCAGGAACCGGTTGAGGAGAATGGCGAGGAACGTTGCAAAGCCATACATGGAAATTACCGAGGACGGAACGCTCCGCTTCGGGATTGCCGAATACGACGACCTCGACGAGCTTTACGAGTTCCTCGTCAGCGAGGCCGAAGTTCCGGAGGAGTGGCTCCACATCAACCGCGAGAAGGGCAGAATAGAGATGCCCGAGGAGGTTGCTTTAGAGCTGGCCGAGGCCATCGAAGGCGACGTGAGGTTCTTCATCGTGGAGGAGTACCCGACCTTCGACCGGATTGAGGTCGAGAGGATTCCGTTGTCCTGAATTTCTCCTTCGTTACCCTTCTGAGTTGTTGCTTATGGGGGCATAAGTTGTAATGGCTTCGAAAAGGTTATTTACCCCTGGGGATATTAACGGCCATGCGGGTCTTTGTTAAGGACTACCTCCTCCCATGGGCGTTCATCGTCGTCTTTTGGGTTGCCCTCTGGCTTATCATTCCCCCAATGAGGGAGCACCTAAACGCCGTGAACATTTTTGCGGTTTTCCTCCTTCTCATTCCTTTCCTCCTCGTGGCGTTTCACTTCGTTGGTAAGACCCTTGAACGCTACGGCTACTCGCGAGAGGACATCAGAAGACTGCCCGAGATAATCGAGAAAACCCACGGCAGGCTCTACCTTCCGAAGGAGGTGTTCAATATTATCGGCGACGCCCTTATATTCTGGGGTATCTTTTCCTGGGCCCTTCTGGCGACTGGAGACCCGATAATGGGACTTCTCAGCGGAATAGCGATGTTTGCTGTAATCTTCGCCTTCTTCGTTTTTCTCATCTCGATGTTTATCTGGGTTATTATCTTCCCCCACTCCCTTTACAGGCTCTTTACCGGGAGGGAACCTGACAGGGACTTCCTGATTGAGCTGATAAGACAGAACCTTGTCCTCACGGCAATTCTCGTAGCGGTCAGGCTCATAGCGCTCCATTCAAACTACCCGGCGGGTGATGATTTCATTGGGAAGATGATGGCCTTTGGGCGGAAAACGGAGCTGGTAAGCTTGCTCCTTGAGCTTTCAGGCCTAAACTTTCTGTTCAGTATAACCGGCCTCTACGGTTCGAGGAAGAGCAGAAAGCTGACGGCGCTGGCGCTGACGGTCATCGTGTTCCTTCAGCTGTGGGTCGCGTGGAGGATTGTTTTTGGGTAACAAAAAAGCGAAAGCTTTACCAGTGTACTCGGGCTCTACGACTCTCTCAGGATTAGCTTGACCACGGGGTCGGCCAGTCTGTACTCCCCATTCTCCTCAATCCATCCCATCTTCTTCAGGTTCTTGAGAAGTTCGTATAACCTCGGTTCAGGGGTTTTCATACCCTTCACGGCAAGGTAGTCCCTTATCAGGCTCCACCTGTTGTAGCCGAGGGCTATCGCCCGTAAAATCTCAGTGTACCTCCTGCTCCTCCTTTCAAGCTCCCCCAGCTCACCGAACAGCAGGCCCTTTGCAACGTTGAGCGTCGCCTCCATTGCCTTTTCGAAGTCTTTCGTTTCAAGGTATTTCACGCCGAAGAGGACGAGCCAGCCAGGGATTCCGTCAAGGATTGATACGGCGCGGTCTATGGTGTCCTCAGACACATCAAGGCCAGCTTCTCTAAAGCCTGTTCTCAGGAACTCCTTTGAGTTTTTTTCGTCGAAGGGCCTGACGTAGATTTCGCCTCCAACCCTGCCATAAAGCGGGCTCTCGTAGTCGTCTATGCCAAGAAAGTCGTGGAGCAGGCCGACTTCCGAGCCGGTCAGGATAATTCGGAGGTTCGGCAGACTGTCGTAGGCGTGGGCGAACAAAGCTAAAAGCTCCTTCCCGCCCCGTGAGCCGTAGAAGCGCAGGTACTGGGCCTCGTCGAAGGCGATTATGAACCTCCCGGTTTTTTCACCGAGCTCGTTCAGCTCCCTGAAGACCTCCCTCAGCGAGGCGTCATCGGGTTCTATCTCAAGGAATCTAAGGTTCAGCTTTACCCTGAATCGGGCAAGGGTTCTCTGGAGCGGCCCCCTTTTTGACTGAATTTCCCTCATAAGGTCTTCCTTCGTTATGTGCCCGCTCTCGGCGTAGAGCTCCCTGCAGTCTATCAGAATCCCGGGATTCTCGTTGAGGTAAGCCCTGAGCATCGAGCTCTTGCCCACGCGTCTTATTCCGAGCAGAAGGGTTAGAGGATACCTCTCGACGCTTTTCTCAAGTTCCTCGAACTCTTTCTCCCTATCAAAAATCTCCTCTCTCCTATCCTTCGGCCTGAGGTCGAACAGCACTTACGCCACCGTAAGTAACTTACGGGGGCATAAGTTATAAGGGTTTCGAAAGGGTTATTTGCCTCAGGGGATATTAACGGCCATGAGAGTCTTTGTTAAGGACTATCTCATTCCATGGTTTCTGGCAGTGGGTTTTTGGCTGGCCATCTGGACTTTTGTTCGGCAGATACGGGAAAACCTCAACGCCGTAAACGTTTTCGTCGCCTTTCTTCTCCTTGTTCCGTTTCTCCTCGTGGCGTTTCACTTCGTTGGTAAGACCCTTGAACGCTACGGCTACTCGCGGGAAGATATCAGAAGATTGCCCGAGATAATCGAGAAAACCCACGGCAGGCTCTACCTTCCAAAGGAAGTCTTTGAAACAGTAACCAGAGCCTTGATGTTCTGGGGATTGGTTGCCACGGCCGTTGTGATGACGGAAAATCCGCTAAAGGGACTTCTCAACGGGATTGCGATATTTGTGCGTATCCTTGCCCTCTTTGTTCTTTTCGTCTCAATGGTTCTGTGGGTCATGGATTTTCCATTTGCACTCTACAAACTCTTTAAAGGAAGGGACCTGAGTAGAGACTTTTTAGTTGAGATGATAAGGCAGAACCTCCTCTACACGGCAATACTCATTGCAGTCAGGCTCATAGCGCTTCATTCGAGTTATCCGGCCGGCAATGACCCCATAGGTGAGGTAATGGCCATCGGCAGGAAAACCGGTCTGGTGAAGTTTCTCTTGGAGCTTTCAGGCCTGAACTTCCTTTATTGCCTCATCGACCTCTATCTTCCGAAGAAATCAAGGAAACTGACCGCTCTGGCTTTAACGTTGATTGTCCTAACCCAAATTCTGCTCGTCTGGAGAATGTTCACGGGTAAATTTTAAATATTTCGTGCATGCATGCACTTATGGGTGGTGCTGTTGGGCAAGACAATTACGATAGCCGATGACGTTTACTATGAGCTCGTCAAGATGAAGGGCAACAAGAGCTTTTCCGAGCTTTTGAGAGAGCTCATAGGCAAGAAAAAGAAGGGAAATCTCGACGTGCTGATGATAGCCTTCGGGACGAGAACCCCCGAAGAGCTTGAAGAGCTCAAGAAAGAACTGAAGGAGGTTGAAGAATGGATGGACTCCTGGACACCAGCGTGGTAATCGAGCTCTTCGGCGGAAATAGAAAGGTCGTAGAAGAACTTTACCAAGAAGGAAACAGAGAATATCATATACCAACCATTGTTCTCTTTGAGCTTCACTGTGGTCACCTGAAAGAGCGGGAGGAGCTCATGCTTGAGATGATGCCCAAGGTTGAGTTCGACGAAAACTCTGCAAAGGTAGCGGGAGCGATTTTCAGAGACCTCATGAAGAAGGGAAAACGACCTCCCCTGAAAGACCTCCTCATAGCTTCCACTGCCATAGCCCACAACGCAACGCTCTACACCTGTGATGAGGACTTCAAGCGCTTCGAAGAGTATGGGTTGAAGGTGAAAATTTTGGAGAAATGAACTGTCCGCTCTTTTGTCTGCCCGTTTCTTTCGACTGACTATGGCTCGTAAAAAAAGTTTATATGCACAGTTATCTCTACTATGTCTGACCCATTAGTATGAAGATGCCAAGAACCGAAGAAAGGCGACTTTCAGTTGTTGTCTCTCATGGCATTGAGCATAGGATTTGAACAGTCGGAGGGTTGATCAATGAAGAGCCAGATTTTACACTCTTTCCTTTTCTTTGCTATTAGTATTGGGATACTCAACATTCTCGCGCCTTTGAGAGAAGTGAGTTATCTGACGTTAGCGATTCTAATTTCGCTCCTCTTCCTCCGTGCAGTGCTTCCAAAGCGGTTCAAAAACAGGACCATAACATTTCTGTGGAATTTTTCAGTGATATTCTTGATGGGCTCCGTAATCTATCACTATAACGAGCACCTCGCGTACTCTTACTTCGCCGGTGCAGGCGTTGTTGCGGCGTTCTACGCTTTTAGCGACAAGCTGTCCTACTATGCGCCTCAGATAGCGTACTTCTGGGTTGGTCTTGCAATAGGCTTTGTCTTGTCGCTTACAGTTTTCATAGACGAGGCCAGGGACAATACTGGGTTGTTCCTCCTTCTCACGTTTGGGCTGGGTCTTGCAATGCTTCTCATTGGAAAACTCGTTAACTACAGGCTGTTTTCCAAAAGACTTGGGACCGAGAACATTGAATAAGGCTCTAATTCAGTCGGTGGTTCCTGTTTTTGTTTTTTTACTGCTCCTGCTCTCATCAATTATTAACCACAACTGCACTCGCTAATTGTCTTATTGTTCTTGGTGTTGTCTATATGGAACTTAGAGCACACAATTAAAAGGGAAATAAAAGGGTCGTTATGCTCGGAATCAATCTTCAACCTTCTCAATCCCTATCTTCGCCTGGACCTCTGGCCATTCGACGACGTAGCCCTTGGCCTCTCCGAAGATTACCTCGGTCGCCCTGGTTTCCTTCTTTATGTAGTCGAGGTTCTCGCTGAGCAGTTCGCGGTTCTCGTCGGTGGTCTCTATGGTGACGACGATTCTGTCGTTCACGTCGAGGTCAAGGCGCTTGCGCATCTCCTGTATCCTTCTGACGAACTCCCTGGCGAGGCCTTCGGCGAGGAGCTCTCTGGTGAGGGTCTTGTCCACGAAGACCCTTCCACCCTCGAACTCCTCACTGACAAAGAAGTCCGGCAGCTTCTCTTCTATGCTCAGGTGCTCCCTCGTGAGGTGGAAGGTCTTGCCCTCGATTTCTACGTCCATCTCGCCCTTCTCGTAGAGTTCCCTTCCGTGCTCGTTTATCCAGGCTATCACGAGCTTTGCGTCGCCCTTGAACTCCGGGCCAACTTTCGCGAAGTTCGGCTTTATGACGAGCTCGCGCTCGACCTTTCCGACGACCACTTCTTTGGCGTTGAGCTGGTCGCGCAGGATTCTGTTGAGCCTCTCGACGGCCCTCTTTACTGTCCCGTCCTCGGTCTCGACGATTATTCTCCTGACCGGGTAGCGGAGCTTTATCTTGGCCCTCTGCCTGGCGCTTGAGCCCGCTTCGACTATCTTCCTCACCGCCTCCATCTCGCGTTCAAGCTCCTCGTCTATGGCCTTCTCGTCGGGCTTCGGCCAGTCGAGCATGTGGACGCTCTCCACGCCGAGGAACGGCCTGTGCATGTTCTGGTATATCTCCTCGGCTATGTACGGTGTAAACGGTGCCATCAGCCTCAGCAGGACGTCGAAGACCTTCCAGACGGTGTAGTATGCAGCTAACTTGTCTGGGTCGTCGCCCTCGACCCACATGCGCTTCCTGATTAAGCGAACGTACCACCTGCTCAGGTCCTCGACGACGAAGTTGTAGATTGCCCTGGTTGCCTTCGTCAGCCTGAAGGTCTCTATCCCCTCCTCCACGTCCTTTATGAGCCCGTTGACCCTGCTGAGTATCCATCTGTCCTCCTCACGGAACGGAAGCTCCTCTGGCTTGAGCTTCGTCGGGTCGAAGTTGTCGAGGCTCATGTAAGTGGCGCTGAGCACGTAGACGTTCCAGAGTATGTTGAGCATTCTCTTGACCTGAGCCAGTCCCTTCCAGCTGAAGCGGAGGTTCTCCCAGGGGTTGGTGGCCCAGAGCATGTAGAAGCGGAACGGGTCCCTTCCCTCCTTCTGGACGACCTCCTCGGGCCTTATGATGTTGCCGAGGCTCTTGCTCATCTTGTCGCCCTTCTCGTCGAGGACGTAGCCGTGCATGGCAACCGCTCTGTATGGCACGGTGTCGAAGGCTATGACGCTGGCGGCCTGCTGGGAGTAGAACCACTTCGTAACCTGGTCTTCGCCCTCGACTATGAAGTCGGCCGGCCAGAGCTTCTCAAAGAGCTCCCTGTTGCGCGGGTAGTCAAGCGAAGCCCAGCTCGCTATTCCGCTGTCGAACCAGACGTCAACGACGTCCTTTACTCTTCTCATCTCCTTGCCGTTGACCTTTATGATGAAGGCATCGACGTAGGGCCTGTGCAAATCTTCTGGACCAAGCTTCTCCTCTATGACCCTGAGTTTCTCGGTGTAGTCCTCCGGAAGCTCTATCCTCTCGCCGTTAACCTCTATGGCCACAGAAAGTCTTACAAGCTCCTCAAAGCTTCCAACGACGTATATCTCGCCGTCCTCGCTCTGCCATATCGGGAGCGGTATTCCCCAGTACCTCTGCCTGCTTATGACCCAGTCGCCCGAGTTCATGACGCCGTTGTCGTATCTAACCTTCACCCAGTCAGGATACCAGGTGACCTTCTCGTCGTTCTCCTTGATTATCTTGTCCTTGACTTTACTCACCTTGAGGAACCACTGGTCGGTTGCCCTGAAAATCAGCGGGGTCTTACAGCGCCAGCAGTGCGGGTATTTGTGCTCTATCGTTCCAGCCTTCACGAGGTAGCCCTTCTCCTTGAGGTGCTCTATTATTTCCGGGTCGGCGTCCTTTACATAGACGCCCTTCCACCTGCCCTCGGTGTAGCGACCCTGGTCGTCGACCGGGCTGTAAACCGGCAGACTGTACTTCTGCCCGACCTCGAAGTCCTCTTCACCGTGGCCTGGCGCGGTGTGAACCAATCCGGTACCGTCCTCAAGCGTGACGTGCTCGCCGAGGATTACGCAGTGAGCCCACTCGTACTTCTCGCGGAACTCCCTCTGCCTCGGATACTCGTCGAGAAGGACGTGAACGTATCTCACTCCCTCAAGCTCCTCGCCCTTGAACTCATCGACCACTTCGCCCTTGACCCCGACCTCGCTCAGAACGCGCTCGACGAGGGCCTTCGCGATTATCCAGTACTCCTCGCCGTTCTCTGTCTTGACCCTGACCCTCGCGTACTCGTACTCGGGGTGAACTGTAACGGCTAAGTTGGCCGGAAGCGTCCAGGGCGTTGTCGTCCAGATGAGGAGGTATTCCCTATCCCTGCCCTCGACCGGGAACTTGACGTAGATGCTCGGGTCCTTCCTGACCTTGTACTCACCGCGAACCTCGTGCTCGGCCAGAGCGGTCTCACAGCGCGGGCACCAGTGCAAAACCCTCTTGTCCTTCTCCAAAAGCCCCTTCTCCCAGGCTTTCTTGAGGGTAAACCAGCCCGATTCGATGTACTCGTTCTTTATCGTCATGTAGGGGTTGTCCCAGTCCATCCAGATTCCGAGCATCTTGAACTGCTCGGTCATGACTTTGAGGTTGTTAAGGGCGAACTCCTTGCACTTCTTGATGAAGTTGTCAACGCCTATCTCGGTCTCGATGTCCTTCTTGGTCTTAAGGCCGAGGGCCTGCTCGACCTTGACCTCTATCGGCAGGCCGTGCATGTCGAAGCCCGGCTGTCTGCGAACGTTGTAGCCCTGCATCGTCCTGAAGCGGATTATCATGTCCTTGATTATCTTGTTCCAGGCAGTTCCAAGGTGTATTGCACCGCTCACGTACGGCGGTCCGTCGAGGAAGTAGTACTTCGGGCCGTTCGCCCTGCTGGCCTTGACCTTCTCGTAGGTGTCGTTCTCCTTCCAAAAGGCCTCTATCTTCTCCTCCAGCTTGCCTGGGTTGTATTCCCTAAACTCCGGCTCCTTAATCATCCCAGAACCCTCCAGAAGTGATAGTTAAGGCTAACCCAGAAGAGGGCTTAAGCCTCGAAACGGGCGGAGCGAAGGATAAAACACTCCCCCCTCATGGGTATCGGGGCAGAGTTGGGAAGTTAGCTTATAAGGTTTTCTGCCGAGTTTTTTCGGTGGTGGCATGAGAATCGCGGTCGGCTCTACCAATCCGACGAAGGTTAAGGCCGTTGAGAACGTGATGCGGAGGATTTACGGCGACGTTGATGTCATAGGGGTTGAGGTTGACAGTGGCGTCCCAGACCAGCCGATTGGAATCGAGGAGATAGTGAGGGGTGCTATAAACAGGGCGAAGAGGGCTTTGGAGAAGACCAACGCTGACCTCGGCGTCGGAATCGAGGCGGGAATCTACCCCTTCCCAGGAACGCTGACCGGCTATCTCGACGTTCAGGTCTGCGCGGTGGCGAGTCCCGACGGGAGGATAACGATAGGCCACAGCCCCGGCTTCGAGTATCCGCCTGTTGTAATCAAGAGAATCATTAAAGAGGGAGTTGAGGCAGGCGTGGCGATGGGCGAGCTCGTCAAAGACCTTGAACTCAAGAGGAAGGTCGGCGCGATAGGCGTTTTGAGTAAAGGATTGCTCACGAGGACGGAACTCAACGAGATTGCAGTCCTGATGGCGATGATACCGAGGATGAATCCAAGTTTATTCTTTTGATACCTCCAAGAGGTCAGCAAGATGTGAGATTTCTTCTACGCCTCTCCATTTGTCAGTCAGTTTTGAGCACAAGTTCTCAAAGAGATTTTCAAAGCATCTGGGCCCAAATACGAGGTGAAGCAAGCTGAGCTTTCTCTTTTTCCAGGTGTCCCCGTCAATATCCTTGAACTTTGAGACAGGGCCAAGAACCTTTTTGTAGACTTCAAGTTCAAGGCTGTCTAGTTCTTTCTCGACATTTTTGAAAATCTTAAACAGTAGGTCCTCCATGTATCCTTCATAGGCCAGTGTGGAAACGGGAACTTCTCCTTTTGGGTTGTTCAGCCTGTTTAGTATACTCCATGCATCACGGTCCCCAACAAAAATTACCCCGTTTAGAGTTTCATGGATTTCCTCAGCGACGCGCCGAAGGGGTTTTATCGCCGACGCGATTTTTAAGAAGTTGTCTTTGCCTTCCACACTTGCTATTACAATGCTTTCGTCATTAGGAGTTCTGACAATTCGTATAACACCATCCACCTGGAAGTTTATCAGAAGGTTCCTGAAATGCCTTCTAATGGGGGATGCATAATCGGACCTGGTTATATCCTCTAGGCAAAACACTTTGACAAGAATTGACCTTATAAGGAGAACATCAAGGGGACCTTCAGTGAATATTATTTTCACCTTAAATCCACCCCTATGGTGTTAATTGCTACATTGGCCTCTGAACCGTTGTAGACTTCAACGTTTGGGACACCCCCGTCTATTGATTTGAATCTAAAAACCCTGACCTCTGACTCGACACCTAATTTCGCACAGCTATCAAGAACGTACCCGAGGAATTCTATGCTGTGGGTCGTTATGAACACCTGAGATTTCGTTTTTGCTATCTCTTCCGCGAGGATTTTCATCAAACCGGGATGAAGGTGGTTCTCGGGTTCCTCTAAAAGGACTGTAACTGGTTTTTCTGTGTTCAGGGCATAATAATAGCCCATTGCCGTTTTTATACCGTCCCCCAGCAGGGACATTGGGATTTTCTCTCCGCTCTCCATGAGCAGGATAATCTCTGCGATTTTCTTGTATATCCTTTTAATAGGGCTTCCTGTCACTTTCTGAAGAAATACTCTTAGGTTATCTACATCAATCAGAGAAAACTCTTCAAGCTTTACAACGACTTCCGAGATTGAGGACGTGCCGTAGTAGGGAGTTCTGAAGGTATTGTCATCGAGGAGGATTGCGCGTTTGCGAGAGGCGGAATATCTTGGCCATTTGAGTACGTATCTCGTATATTCACCGTATTCAACTGGTTCGATTTCTACGACCGGCCCACCATAGTTAGCCATGATTACGAGTCTTCTTTCGGTTTCCCCGGAAACATACTTATCCAATGTGCGTTGATTCCAGAGCCTTAGTTCGGATGTTGTAATGTTCGAGCTTATTGTGATTGGCTGGTAGGGCTCTCTGAAGAAATATGAAATATAGACCATGGGGTCTTCTTCCGCAAGGGGTTTTCTTATGTACGGGTTCAATCCCCTTCTGAATAGAATTGTCTTTATGGGGTGTCTCCTGAGGAGGTCTCTGCCGCCCCATGTTGTGTTCAGGTATATGGCCTCAAGAACGGTGCTCTTTCCCACCCCATTCTTCCCGATGAACACGTTAATTTTGGACAAGTTATTGAGCTCCAACTCTGATATTGCCCTGAAGTTCCTTATCGTAATCCAATCAAGATATTCCATTCTCCTCCCCTATTGATGCCCTTATCTCTCTATAACTATAAAATTTTCTAACGGTAAGAAATGTGCCCTCCCCGACCGTCCCCCGGTCACTTCTCCCGGAGGCGTGAGAGGGGAGGGCGGTTAAGGTTAGGCCGGTGAGAATTTTAAGCTTTTGCGGAACTCACGTGCAAACATTGCCAACGGTAGGGTTTTATAATCCGTCGCGGATAAAAAGAATGGGGAGAGTTATGGCGTCTGATGTGAGGGCGATTGAGTTAATGCTTAAGACCGACGAAGAGGCCAGGCGTTCGGTCAGTGAATGGATTGTCCAGCTCGCGAGGAAAATTCATGAGAAGCCTGAGGACATAGTGTGGTTTTTTGAGATGAAACGACTGATGAAGGAAGTTGAAAGGCTGGCCAATACCGTTACTGATGAAGAGCTTGAAAAGTGGGAACGGGAACTGGAGGAGGAGCATGTTGGGATAGATTACAACCTTGAGGAACTTATGAAGATAGGTGAGCGGAGTTTTAAGAAGTTTAAGCGCATCGAGGTGAAGTTGAGAGAGTTAGGAGTTGTTTGAGATGGCGGGTAAAATCAAAGTTGTGTTAGATACATCCGTCCTTATTAGTGCGTTGAAGTCTAAGGACCTTCCAAAATCTCCAGCGTGGCAGATATTAAAGGCCCTTCAAAGGGGCTATATCGTAAATTTTGTCTCAGATGAAATTATCGAGGAAATGAAAACTCAGATTCTCGGCATCGGTATGGAAACGGGGCTTACGAGACGTGCATTGCGGATTTTGGCGATGGTTATTAAAAACAGTGTCATGGTTCGTCCTCGGCGAAAGTTCTCCGATGACCCTGAGTTCCTAAAGAACCTGAGGGACCCGAACGACGCTAAGTTCTTTGACGTGGCCTACGCCAAGAAAGTGGATTATATTATCTCAGAAAACACCAAGCACATCGTCCAGATGAGGGATGAAGCTACCAAAACTTATCGTTTTGATGGAAGAAAAGTTAAAATTCTGAGGGCGGGAGAATTTGTAAGAGAAGCCTTACGATGAAGCTTTCTCCTCGACCTGCCTCTCTTCCTCGGGCTCGCCCTTTCTCCTGCTCTCGTTCTTGATGACCTGTATCACGTAGTCTATGAACTTCCTGACCTCCTCAAGCTCCTCCTCGGGAATGTCCTGAATCTTCTTGTTCTTGCTCTTGTAGGTGAGCAGTTTGAGGAGCGCGAGCCTTCCAAGGGCCGTCCTCGTGCTTATCTCCCCGTTCTTCCAGTCTCGCCATATGGCGTTCGCTATGCCGTAGAACTCCGGAATGCTGTCGAGTCCCGGGTCGCCGACGTCTATGACCTCCTTTCCAAGGTACTTGTAGCGCTTCTCCTTCTCCTCCTTTGATAACTCCTTGGTGCGGTCCTTTATGTACTCGTGCACCATGACCATCACCTCCGCTTTAAGAATAGGTGGAAGTTTTTATTAACCTTTCGTTAGTTTTTCCTTATCTCGTTCCAAACGCCTGCCATTATGAGGAACGCGCCCGCCAGGGCCCTCTTCGTGAACCTCTCGCCGAGAATGACGAAGGCCGACAGGGAACCGAAGATTGGTTCCATCGAATAGATGAGAGCCGCCTTGTAGGCCGTCGTGTGCTTCTGGTACTTGACCTGAAGGGTGAACGCTATGACGGTTCCAAAGAGGGCCGTGTAGAGCAGTCCAAGCCAGGGGAGCACCTCCCTTGGAAAAACCCTGGGCTCGAACGCCAGAGCGAAGATTAAGGAAAAGACGAAGTTCCAGAAAATCTGCCAGAAGGCCAGGCTGAGGTAGTCCTTCTCGCCGAAGCGCTGGACGAGGACTATCTGAAATGCAAAGCTAACCGCGCAGAGGGCCGTTAGGAGGTCGCCGTAGCCGATGCTTGAGCTTGCCCCCGAGATGAGGTACAGCCCGGTGAGGGCGATGGCGAGCGACAGAACGTCCCTAGCCTTGACCCTTTCCCCGAGGAGGAAGTAAGATATGAAGGGCGTGAACACGACGTAGAGAGACGTTATGAAGGCCGAGTTCGATGCGGTGGTGTACTTGAGGCCGACAATCTGGAAGCCGTGGCCGAAGAATAGGGTGAGCCCGAGGAGGAAGCCCTCGCGCATAGTTTCCTTCCTGAGGACCTTCGAGCGGAAGATGATTAGCATTAGAAGCGACGCGATGCCGAAGCGATAAGCCAGGAAGAGAATCGGCGGAAGGTAGTCCAGACTGACCTTCATCGCCGGAAAGGTGAAACCCCACATGGCGGTTATCGTGAGAAGTACGAGCTCGGCCCTCTTCATCGAGCCGAGTTGCTACTGGACTTTAAAAAGCTACTCCCCGGGTCCGTTGATGCAGGACATGTTCATTGAAAGGAGCATCTCCACGTAACCGCTTTCGAGGTTCTGGCGGATTTTGCCGGCCAGCTCTCTGAGCTCCTCCTCTTCGAGCGGTTTCTTCGTTTTCAGCCACTTTATCAGCCCGTCCCTCTTGTCGAGGATTACGACGTCTCCTTCCGTGATGAGCGGGACGTAGTTCATCTTTATTCCGTAAAGCTCCTCCGCGAAGGCCAGCTTCGCTCTCAGCAGTTCGAGGTAGTTGGCCAGCTCCTCCCCAAGGAGTTCCCTCAAGAGTCTCTTCATTCTCCCACCAACTGTACTTTGCTGGACAGGTTTATTAACCTATCGGGCAGATATGGGTAGGAAAAGGCGATAAGGGTTGAGGACGTATCACTATCGGTGAGACTATGTTTATGAAGTACGCCCACCACTTTCACGCCTACCAGCCGGGCGACATAGTTTACGTTGAGGACGGCGACGGCTCCGGTCCGATAGAGTACGAGGAGCGGAAAAGCCCGGTCGCGATTAGAATCGGCGATGAGGAGGTTAGAGGCGAGAACTGGACGCGGGCGATGCTCTACTCCTATGAGAGGATTTCCGATGTTCTATCACGGCTCAAGGGAGTCAGCGTCGATATCGAACCCTTCACGTTCCTCATGCTCCTTCGGTACAGAAGGGGGGCCTTTGAGAGGACCCTTGAGCTCCTCAAGACCCTCGACGCCGTTCCAACGGTTCCCTTCCACCCGATAATGCCCCACCTCGACGAGTTTGAGCAGGGAATCCTTGCAAGGGTTTCCTTTGACTTCTACGCCCCGCTGATTGGCGACAAGAGCGTCATCGGCTACTGGCTTCCGGAGGCCGTGATAACGAGAAGGACCGTTCAGCTCATTGAATCCCTCGCCGACAGGAAGCTCGTCTTCCTGCTCGATGAAAGACAGCTACTCTACGACTTCCCGCAGGCGAAGTACTCGTGCAACCGCTACTCAAACTCCTTCGTCTTCGGCCGCGAATGGGGCCTGAGCGACGCCTTCGCCTTCAACACCCTCGACGTCCCCGGGCTGGTAAACGAGACCCTCTCGCGGAGGGACGACTACAAGGAGAACCTAGGCGTTCCCTACCTGGTCTTTACCGCGAGCGACCTTGAGAGTCTGCTCGGAAATCCTGCACAGCTCGAGCGCTTCGTTGCCTGGATGGAGGGCCTTGAGAGAAACGGAGTTGAACGGATTTCGGCGCCTTCCTTCGTCTGGAAGAAGCTCTCCGGCGAGTTCAAGCGCCTCAAGGGGGAGTGCTCCTTCGAGATGCCCGTCAAAGAGTTCTCCAGCTGGAGCGACTACCTCGACCTGAGCCTCGACGGCAAGACGAGCGACTCGCGCTGGCTCGGTTACCGGAGGGCCGATGGAAGGGTCTTTGCAAGGGAAGTGAACGGGAGAAAAGTCTCCCAGCTCTGGAATGTAGCCTTCACGCGCCTTTTCGGCGAGCTCAACAGGACTGTGAGGCTCGGCGTTTTAAAGGGTCTGAAAGAGCTTAACGCCGACCCCGAGGAGTTCCTGGTCAGGTACGCGCGGGTCTTCTTCAGGGATTACTACGACTACTTTGGCCTGAGCACGTCGCTCAACTACGTCCTCGAGCCTGCCAACGGCGATAGGAACGCCCTACCGCTCGGCAGGGCCTACTACCTCATGCTCCTCGCCAACCACTCCTGCCCGCGCTTCTGGGAGAACCTCGACACCCGCGTTGCCTTCTCCAACGTCTCGGTCATGGCAAAGGCTCTGATTGAGCTGATGAAGTATTTCGAGGGAAGCGAGCTTCAGTCGCTCTTTATCGGGGCGTATCTCAAGATGCTCCGCTTTGATGACCTCTACCATGTATGGAACCTCTCCGCGATGCCGTCAATCGAGGGCTGGGAGACGGGTGAAGAGGCCTGGCGCGAGGCTTTGAAGCCCGAGGTTCCAACGAGCGGCTACAACGTCGTGACGAGGGCCGCGCTCTACGTAGGAAAACGTGACCTCTGGGGCGACCTGAGAAGCCTCGTTGAGGGCTACAACCTCGAGTGGGCAACCGCGGACACCGGCCACATCCCCGGCGAAAGGCACGGCCTTTGGGAGAACCCTGAGTACTGCGAGCACCGTAGGAGGTAAGTTTATATTTTGTTTCCCTAACTCCATAACCGGTGGTTTCAATGAAGCCCAAAAAGGGTTTCGAGCTGAGGGAATCACGGCTGGTTGAGCTCATCGAGAGGGGCTTCGATGGTAAGAGTGCCCTTGAATTCCGCTCTGCCCTCAATAAAATTCGGGGGAAGCTGGGAAAGAAGGAGCTCCTCCTACTCCTTGAGATTCCACTTCTCTCGGCTCAGGAAGAGATAGGCCTCGCGCTCCAGCTCCTTGGGAACGTAGTTTAACAGGACCTCCGCTTCCCTCACCGCGTCCCTTATTCCTTTTCCGAGAGACACCTGGTTCTTCTCGAGGAGTTCGATGATGACGTCCACAGCGCTCTCCCGGACGGCCTTTTCGGAGTAGAGCCTCTTTCCAATGACCCAGACCTTCTCGTTCTTCCTGTAGAAGTTCCGCCCCCGCTCGGTGAAGAATTCCGGGCCGGGCTTAATCTTGACTTTCTCGCGCCCGTCTCTATCAAGTTCGAGCATTATGAAGGCCTTCCCTTTTCTCCCGACGTTCCAGCCGAGGACGCGGAAGCCTTCCCTCTCAAGGGCCTTTTCAAAGCCCCTCGCGCTCCTCTCCAGCTGGGGCAAAAGGATGTCGTCCACCATATCGGGGACATCGATTAGGAGCGTTACAAGGGCTGTTCCCCTCTTCCTCAGCTCGTCGAGGTAGTTCCCCTTGGGTTTCTCCGGTGGGAAGAAGAAGTTGACCGAGGGGTTCTCAAGGAACTCCATCGCCTTGAAGTAGAAGCGCCCGTACTTCTCCCAGCTCAGGTTGGCCGAAACGTTCCGCCTCGGGTCGATGGGGTCTATCACTATCAGCGGTCTGTCCTCCTCGGTTTCCCTCTTCACGGTCTTAAGCGCGGTTTCCGGCTCTTTCCTCAGCCAGTCCGCCGGGTCTATTATCTTCTGCCTCAGTATGAAGTCCGCCTTCCCGACGACATCGAGGAAGGAGCCGTACTTGATGACGAGGATTTCGGCCAGGTAGCCGGAAAAGCCTCTCACGTAAATCTCGCTTCCATATGCGTTGATGCCCTTCAGGAAGCGCTTGAGCAGTCTAACCTCATCGTTCCGCCCGTTCAGGTTCTCGTTCACCCAGCGCGTGTGGAGTATCGAGCGGTCAACGGCGGTTCTAACGTCCCTCCAATTTCTGACGTCGTAGCAGGGCACGAGGTCAACGCTTACCCCCCTGTATCTCGCCCGGACGTATGGGTGCTCCGCGTAGGCTATCTCGTAGGAGTCGAGTTTTTCTGCTATGGCCTTCCCAAGCTCTAAACCTTTCTCCCTCAGCTCCTCAAGGGGAGTTCCGAGGGGGAAGGCCAGGAACAGGTCAACGTCGTGGTCTCCGGCTAAATAGGTGTCCTTCGCGAGCGAGCCGACGAAGTATGGCCTGACGTTGAAGCCGAGCTCCTCTATTCTCTCCTCGGCTATGCTCCTCAGCTCCCTCATGAGTTCCTCGACGAAGGTCCTCTCCTCATCGCTAGGCCTTATCTTGGAGAGCACTTTTTCCAGAACCTCGTCAACCTGCATTCCCTCACCTGTTGATTTAGAACTATCAAAATATTTATATATCTTTTGTTATCAAGCTATCAATTAGGTGTGGGCATGGAGGAGCTTGCCGTCGTGCAGAACCCCTGGTGGAGTGACGCGGACGCGATTTACCTCGATGATAAGGTTAAACGGGCGCTCTCAAGGGAACCCAAGCTTCTGTACCGCTTTGAGCCGGTGAACAAAATCCTGATAGGACCCAGGCAGGTTGGCAAGACAACCTACATGAAGCTTTCAATAGCTCATCTCATTGAATCCGGTGTTAATCCAAGAAACATCATGTACTTCTCCTGCGACCTCCTGAGGGACTACAAAGAAATCGTCTCCGTTGTCCGCTCGTTTCTGAGGAGGACTACCGGGAAGGCCTACGTTTTTCTCGACGAGGTTACGTTCGTTGATGGCTGGGAACGGGCGGTTAAGTTCCTCCTTGACTCACCTCTGGCTTCGAGGATGGTTCTTCAGGTTACGGGCTCGACGTCAGCTGGTCTCAAGAGGGAGAGCTTTCCGGGCCGAGAAATCAAAGTTGAGGAGTTCCTCCCCCTTGATTTTAGACTCGTCGCCTTCGTTTATCGGTCCCAGGTGAGGAAAATCAAGCTTCCCCACGAAAACCCCACGACTCCAAGAGAGTTCTACGAAAACGCCCTCGAGCTGTACCCCTACCTTGACGAGCTTCTCGGGGTTTTTGACCTCTATCTGAATTCCGGTGGCTATCCCCGTGCAATCTATGAGCTCTTAGCTGGTGAAATCTCGCCCGAAACCTATGAGATGGTCTACAATGCAACGGTTCTCGACGTTGTGAAGCTGGGGAGGAGTGAGAGAATTGCGCTCTCGCTTATCCTCGGTCTGCTCAGGCGCTACGGTGACAGGGTGAGCCTCAACTCCCTCGCCAAGGAGCTTGAAATCGGTTCCCACGTGACTGTCAGGGACTACTTAGAGCTCTTTGAAGAACTCTTCATTGGCAGGAACTACTTCCAGGTGAGGCTCCACGACATGACGCCCCTGTTCAGAAGGGAGCGGAAGTTCTATTTCCTTGACCCCCTCCTTGTTAGAACTTTCTCTCGGCTCTTCGGCGTGGCCGTGGACGAGTCAAGGGTCGTTGAGGGTGTCGTGGGTGAACATCTAAGCAGGCTCTTCCCCACTTACTACTTCTACGGCTCGAAGGAGGTTGATTTCATAGCCGGAAACCTTGGCGTTGAGGTAAAATGGAGGAAAAGCGTTTCCCTATCCGACTTCCCGAGGGTCGGCATAAAGAACAAAATCCTGCTCTCAAAGGCTGATATCGACTTCGTGGAACCCAGGAACCTTGCGATAATTCCCGTTCCGCTGTTCCTCTTCCAGCTTCATTCAGCGAGCTCGAACCTCGCAACGGTCTCGTAGATTGGCCCCTTCGGCGTCAGCGTGCTCTTCTTCAGCTCTATCGCCTCAACCTCGAACTCGCCGAAGTCCTCGTTAGCCAAATCCTTCAGCGCCATCGCCAGTTCAACCTTATCGCGGACGAACTTGACGCGCCCGATTGTTATGTGGGCCACGAAGTCCTTGTCCTTCTTGAAGCCGAGCCTTCTCATCTCGCGCTCGACGTCGTTCGCTATCGCCTTTATCCCCTTGTCGTTCTCGATTCCGGCCCAGATGACGCGGACGTAGTTCGGGTTCGGAAAGACGCCGATTCCCTTAACGCGAACGCGGTGCTTTTTGTGCTTCCTCGCTACTTCCGCCAGGGCCTTCTTGACCTCCTCCGCCGTTATCTCGTCAATCTCCCCGAGGAACTTGAGCGTCACGTGAAAGTTCTCCCGCTCGACGAACTTTATCTTCGCCGCTTTGCTCCCTATCCTCTCCTGGGCCTTCAGAAGGTTGTCGCGAACCTCGTCGCTCACATCTATCGCTATGAACGCCCTCATACCACCACCGAGAAAAGTTGGAGGGAGGGGTTAAAGGGGTTACTCCCTCACCACAACGGGGAACTCCTCCCAGGGGAAAACTATCCATTTGTCTGTTCTGAAGACGTAGAAGTCGGGAACAACCTTGGTCCAGGGCTTCATGCTGAGGCACGCGACCTTAACCTCCTTCGCCCCTGCCTTCTTGACCTCCTCGATGACGACCTCGAGGGTTTTTCCGGTGTCGCTGACGTCATCCACAATGACGACCTTCTTGCCCTCCAGTGAGCCGTGAAGGGGAATCGTTATCACGGGCTTCTCCATCCTCTCGTCGATGCCCTTGTAGAACTTGACGTCTATGACCTTGAGCTCCACGTCGCCCAAAACGTGGCTCAGCCTTACAGCTGGGATAAGCCCGCCCCTCGCGATTCCGACTATCACGTCGGGCATGAAGTGCTTTCTCAGTTCTTCGGCGAGCGCGAAGACTGCCCTATCAATCTGCCACCAGGTCAGGTAAACCTTGTCCATGGGAACACCTCCGAATAGCGTGAGTTCTCAACGCCGAACTTAAGCTTTGGGTGAGTGGTGGAAGTTAAAAGAAAGGCCTTAAAAAACCTATTTTGGCAGGAGAATGTTAAAAGATGTCTGGAGGAACGAAATTAAGGGGGCAAAGAAAACGGAAGAAACCCTCAGCTGATGACACACTTGCTCCAGCCGCAGCGCGGGCAGGTGGCGCAACCGCTCTCCATCCTGAGCTCTACCAGCTCTCCGTCTTTCTCGTAGCAGACAGGGCAGTAAGCCACTCCAAGGAGCTCCTTAATCTTCTCCTCAGGAATCTCCGGTTTCTCCGCGTGGTGCGGGTGCTCTGGCGTCTTTGGCGTGATGGTCTTTGCCGTGCTCAGGGAAAAGCTGAGCGCCGGCGCTTCCTTCTTCTCCTTCCCGTTGGTGCCGTTGAGTATGGCCTCGACGTTGATGAACTTGGCCAGCCAGGGCTCGGCCTCGACAACAGCCTTCAGCTTCTCGACCGCGTACTTGCTCGGCTTGGCTGGAACGCGCTTCCTCTTCTCGCCCTCGACGCTGTAGACCTGCACCGAGAGCGAGCCGTCGCGGTAGACGGTTATTCCTTTACAGCCGAGCTTGTAGGCTAAAAGGTATGCCGCTTTAACGTCCTCCACAGTCGCGTCGTTCGGCATGTTTATCGTCTTGCTCGCGCTGTCGGTGAGCCAGAGCTGTATGTTGGCCTGAGCCAAGATGTGGTCGAGCCAGTGGACGTCCATCGAGGTGACAAAAACGCGCTGCATGTCCTCGGGAATCTCCTCAAGGCCCTGCACTGAACCGTAGTTGTCGCTTATCTTCTTCAGCAGTTGCTCGCTCCAGAGACCGCGCTTCTTGAGCTCGGACTCGAAGACAGGGTCGACGTAGTAGAACTCGCCAACGGTAACGCTCTTCTTGTAAACGAGGGCAAAGATTGGCTCGATTCCGCTGGAGGTGTCCGCTATCATCGAAACCGAGCCAGTGGGTGGACAGGTGGTCACCATGCCGTTCCTGACTCCATGGCGCTTGATTTCCTCAACAAGCTCGTCCCACGGGAGCGTCCATATCTCGCGGTGGTAGAAGCCCTCGACCGGTAGCTCACCGTCCTTGTATCTGCTCTTCTCGTAGAGCGGGAACGTTCCGCGCTTTTTGGCGGCCTCAACGCTGTACTTGTAGGCGTAGAAGGTGAGGTACTCGGTGGCCTTCCTCATGAATGCGAAGCCTTCCTCGCTGTTGTACGGAATGCCGAGCTTGAAGAGGGCATCAGCTAGGCCCATCATTCCGACGCCTATTCTCCTTGTGAGCTTCGTGTTGTGGTCGATTTCAGGAAGCGGGAAGCGGTTGACGTCGATGGCGTTGTCGAGGTACTTGGCGACCTTTTGAATGACATAGGCGTACTCGTCCCAGTCGAAGTAGGGCTTCCCCTCGTCGTCATACTTCACGAACTTGGCGAGGTTGATGCTCGCGAGGTTGCACGATTCGTATTCGTAGAGGGGCTCTTCACCGCAGTTCTTGCTCACTATCCCGTTTGCTACGTACTCATGAACCTTTTTCATTGTCAACGTGTAAACGAGTCTCTTGCCAACCGGCTCTACACGCATGACCTTCCTGCATCCCTCTGGATAGACATCGACGCATAAGCCTGGCTTGAGGTCTTTCAGACGCACGTATTGGCCCTTAACCTTAACCTCATGCTCTTCGTCACCTATGAGTTCGGTTCCATCTTCGAGAACAATCTTTATTGCGGGCTTAAATCCGACCTTCCACACGTACGCTTCAACTTTTTCACCGTTTGATGCAATGACTTTTACTGGACTCAGGTATGCCCTCTGTTCGCCGCCCTCTCCGAGTACCCCATCATCAATAACGTTAATGGTTTCTGTCCCCTTTGACTTGGCCAGCTCAAAAAGTTCCTCGATTTTCATTTCTCCCTTTTCAGTTAAAATCCTCGTCTCCCCGACCACACACGGGTTGGTAGCTCTTATCGGCCCTCCCTTCGCTTCCGCCAAAACGTTCCTCCTGTTGATGACGTCGAAGAATATAACGCCGGGGTCGGCCTTGCTCCAGGCCATGAAGGCTAACTCCTCGAAGAGGCTCTTGGGGTCTATCTCCTTGACCTTCTCGCCGGTTCTTGGATTCACGAGCGGGTAGCGCTTGCCCTCCTTCAGCGCCTCCCAGAAGTCATCCCAGATGCCGACGCTTATGTTAAAGTTGCTCAGCACGTTGGTTCCAGTGTTTCTCTCCTTCGCGTGGATGAACTTCTCTATGTCCGGGTGCCAGACCTCGAGGATTCCCATGTTGGCGCCCCTTCTTACGCCTCCCTGCTTGATGACGTCGCTGACGGCATCGATGAGGTGCATGAAGGAAACTGGCCCGCTCGCGGCTCCGGCAGTAGAACCGACGAAATCGCCTTCGGGGCGGAGCTTTGAGAAATTAAGCCCCGTACCTCCACCCATTTTTTGTATCATGGCCACGTCGTGCGCGGCCTTCATTATGCTCTCCATGTCGTCCTCTATTGGGACAACGAAGCACGCCGAGAGCATTCCGAGGGGTCTGCCAGAGTTTATGAGTGCCGGCGTGTTGGGCATGAAGACCTGGCCGGCCATGAGCCTGAAGTACTCCTCTATTTCAGCCTCGTAGTCGTCGAAGGCCCCGTTTTCGAGCATGCCCAGGAACTCGTCTATCGAGACCTTCATCTTGCCCTTCTCCGCCAGCTCGCGGTAGAGGTTCACGAGCCTCTCGAAGTGGTACTTGTTGAGCTTGAAGCGTCCGATTGAGTACTTCCCGTCGAACTCCTCGAAGTGCTCAAGGTAGTACTTGACCCGGCTTAAATCCTGCTCGTGCTTTCCGTCTTTGTCGTAAACGCGCTCGTCGTAGAGCAAATCGGGGATGACCGCGAGGGTGGCGACCCTCTCAAAGAGCTCCCTGGGGCTCTCAACAATTTCCCCCTTCTCGTTCCTTATGAGGTATCTGCTCGCCAGAACGCGGAGGGCGTTGAGGGAGAAGCGCTTGTCGATTTCATCAAGCTTGTCCTTGTTGAGGATTTTCTTCTTCTCCTCCCTGATTTCGGCCTTCTTCTTGCGGTAGAGGATGTAGGCCTTGGCGACGTCGAAGAGGCCGGCGCGCATGAGCTCGAGCTCAACGATGTCCTGTATGTTCTCGATGTTGGGAATCTGGCCGTCGTAGAGCTCGTTGACGCGCCTGACGACCCTTCTGACAACCCTATTGAGCAGCTTTTCGTCGTGGATTCCAACTTCGAGCATTGCCCTCTGGATGGCCCACCTTATACGCTCCCTATCAAAAGGTACGATTCTACCGTCTCTTTTCATCACTTTTTCAACGGCCATATAAACACCCCTGACACACAGCTGTGTATAAATCTGACCATTGGTAAAATTATCAGCACCGCCACTCTCGCCGGGTTCCCTAATATACCTTGCCCCGCCTTGACTTGCCATCCTGACGAATTCTGACTTATCACCTTGGATGGTAGGAAACGGATAGAAAAAGGCGATGGATGGTTTAGATGGCCTCGTATATCAGCTTCAACCGGTACGCGTGGGTCAGCTCCTCCCTCGCGAGGTGCATGAACAGGTCGCTGAAGGGCTCATCTAAGAGCTTCGCGAGCTTTGAGTACATTTCGTAGGCGTGCTTTTCCCTCAGGACGGCCTCAACAACGAGCTCCTCAAGGCTCTCCGGTTTGGCTCTTTCATCGCTCAACACCGGTTCTATTGACAGTTCGTCCATGTAGTCGAGGATTAGGCTCTCGAGGGTCCCCTCGTTCAGGAGTCCCGTCAGGGTCTCGCGGTGCCTGAGTTCCTCCTCCGCCATGAGTGCGAAGGTGTCTCTCAGCTCGGGTCTCTCGAAGAGCGCGTACGTTTCCCCTAGCTTGTAGAGGTTGTAAAGCTCGTTCTCCTGCCAGATTAGCCTCTCTATCAGCTTCCTCGCCTTCATTCCACAACCCTCAGGTAGTCCAAGAGCTCCCTTATGCTCGGCAGAACGAGGTCGGGCTTAACTCCACTCCGCTCAACGTCCTCTAAGGTGCTTACGCCTGTGAGAACCATTATCGCCTTCATGCCGAAGCGCTTCGCGAAGGCAATGTCCGTGTCGAGCCTGTCGCCCACCATCCAGATTTCATCAACCGGGCCGAGCTTCTCCCTCACTATCTCGTAGGCCGGTTCGTTGGGCTTTCCTATGATTAGGGGCTCTCGGTCAGTTGAGGCCTTCAGCGACGCTATTATTGCCCCCGCCCCTGGGTAGAGTCCCTCCTCCGCGGGGTAAGTGGTGTCGGGGTTCGTTCCGATAAAGCTCGCCCCGTTCCTTATCGCCAGCGTCCCGTACTTGAGCTTCTCGTAGGTTAGCTTGGGGTCGAGACCAACCACAACGTGCTCGATTTCCTTCCATTTTCCTTCCCTGCACTCATCGAGGCTTACAACGCCCCAGCCGAGCCTTTTCATCTCCTCGTGGAGGCCGTCTCCCCCGATGACGAAGATTTTCCCTGGTTCCATATGCTTGGCCATGTAGAGCCTCGTGGCGAGGCCCGAGGTAACTATTCTCTCCGCCGGAACGTCTATGCCCATCGAGAGGAGCTTTTGCCTGTAGGTCTCTGGCGTTCTGGTCGAGTTGTTGGTGAGGAAGACGAATGGAATACCCTTTTCCCTCAGGTATTTGATTGCCTCCCGCGAACCCTCAATCGGCCGGTTTCCGCGGTAGATGACGCCGTCCATGTCGAATATGATTCCAATCATGCTCCCACCGGAGGGAGAAGGTGGGGGAAGTATAAAAGCTCACTGGCTCGCGTCGAGCCTCAGCGTCACGTCTATTCCATCGGTCTGACACTCGTTGCCCGCCTTGGCCGGGAGTTCAAGGGTCATCCTTACTTCAGCCTTCTCCCCTGGCTTGAGCTTTACCGGCAGGGATATCGTCTTCCCGCTGAGCTCGTCGAGGGTTCTGTTCACGGGGATTGTTCTTCCGTTCACGCTGATTGTTTTCAGAACCAGCCACTTTCCGAGTTCTCCTTTTTCGGGTGTTGAATCAACGGCTTTCTCCGCCGGGGACATCTTCACCTCGTAGTTTCGGACGTTTAGCGTCAGTGTCAGCCGGTTTATCGTGACCGTGCCCCTGTTCTTGACGAGGAATGTCACGTTTCTGTTCTCCCCGGGGAGCAGGTTGCTCAGGTCGAAGAGCTTGAGCTCGTTGTAGAAGCGCTTTCCGTCCTTGCTTATGGCAATGTCGAACTCGGCGGTGGTTATGGTGTTGCCCTTAGAGATTGCCGCGTCGGTGAAGTGGGATTTGGCCACTCCGGAGACAGCTACTATCAGCGCCACTACAACAACGATTATCCGAAGTTCTACCTTAACTGCTTTCATTAGTAACACCGTATAATGTTGGAAGTTCCCCTTATATGTTTTTCGATGTTCGGAAGTAACTAGTCACTCATGGACATAGATATTCAGCTTGAGGCTCTGAATTGTCCCGTTGACGGCCCCCAAAATGAGCTCTCTTGCGGGGGTCTCAGCGTAGTTTCCATCCTGCGGTGCGGGGGGAAGTCTTGGCTGGCTGTCTTTGAACAGGAGGAACCACAGCTGCCACCTGCCGGGTCTGTCTATGCTGAACGTGTAGTTGGTCTCGAACTGGGGTGTCCAGTTGCCCTCGATGTTGACTGGAACTGGTGGGAGGGTTACGTTAAACCATCCGGGCATTGGATACATCTCATGGATTATCGTCGTGTTTGTCTGGTTGTCCCAGGTCAGGTTCACGAGCCAAATTTGAACGTAGTAGGTCACGTTTCTGTGCTCGTGGTTGACGATGCCAATGATTACCGTTGCGTTCTGTCCGACTTTGAGGTCTGTTGGGTAGTCGCTCGCTTTTCCGTTTGGACCGAGGATGTAGAACTCCGTGAAAGCTTCCCCGGGCTTTGGATGGGTCACGACATAGGCCAGGACTCCTACGGAGGTCACAATTGCGATTATCAGAATCACGGTAAGGGCTTTATCGAGCCTACTCGCAGTCTCCCACTCCAGTTCCCGTTTTATATCTTCCAGGGTTATCCAGGGAATCCAGGGTTCAATTGCGTTTTTCCTCCTGTAAATTGCCGCGAGGGCGGAGATAATGTTAAATGCAGTTAGGCTGATTAGAATTGGCTTCAGCCTTATTCCCCAGGGGGTGTAGTTCAGGGCCAAACCGATGAGCGGAACTATCGCTATGCTGAGTCCGAAGCTCAGGGCGAGCCTCTCAAGGTTATCGAGCTCCTTTCTCTCTGGAAATAGGGCGGTAATAAATGCGTAGCCCGGGAAAAAGAGCACGAACGCTAAACCAAGGGCCTTCCTCGCGAGGCTGTCTGGGAAGGCTAGTATAAGGATGTCCAGAAGGACTGAGAGGCATATCAGCGTCACAAGGTCCCAGTACTTCCATACGCCCCGAGGCTCTCGCAACTACCTTCCCCCCGAGAGGATTGAGTACACACGTCCCATAACGATGATTGCGAACACCACTATCAGGAGCTCGATGAGGGGTTTTAAACTCTCCTTCTGCTCCCTGCTCAGGAAGAGGCTTCCCACCTCAACGGTTATTAGAAGGCCTATGAGGGTTAGGGTCAGGAAAACGCTTACGCTCGATGTAGCCAGAGCAGAAATCAAAATCCAGACTGACAGGAAGAGGAGCATGTAGTCCTCTACATCCATTTCTCGACTCCTCCTAGCTTTCTGACGGTCACTTCAATTCCGTAGTCCTTCTCTTCAACGGATTCAACGGCGAGCACCTGATTCGTTCCCTTTGCAAGTGCGAGTAGGACTGAGGCACATATTGGACAGGGAGCCTTCTCGCAGTTCCTTGGTCTGCATCCGATTGTTGGCCGAATTACCACCCGAAATCCATCTTCTTTCTCCTCTATGTACACTCTGTCGGCTAGCTCAAGGTATCGGAGAACGGAGCCCGCGACGCTCTCAACGGCTCCGCTGCCGGCTCCATTGAGCGGTCCCTCAAAGTGCTCCTCAAATTTTTCTACCAAAGAACTCCCGAAGGGTCCGAGGAAAAGCCCCATCGCCCGGTCGTTGGGAACGTCTGTGAGGAAGACAGTTCCCTCATCAAGCCTCGCTAGGTCAAGCTCAAACTTATCGTGGAGGGGCACGAAGAGTCCGCCCCTCGGAAGGTTCTCGTAGGGCGGTATGAAGACGGCGTTTCCTTCGAGGTACAGGTTGTCCGCAAAGGTTGAGAAAACTCTCCGATACGGCTCCATAATCGCCTGAACGCTTTCCTTTTTTACGTAGTCGCTGGATTTAAATGTAAGCACAACGAGGCCCAAGAAAACGCCGGCTATACCGAGGTTTGTGAGGGTGGTTTTAACGTTCATGAACCCGTAGATTGCGAGTGCGAGCCCGGTTATCATAAGGGTTAATCCCGAGGCTTCCCTTACCTTCATTACGCCCCACGAACGGGGGAGCCACTAACCTTATAAAAGGTTTTCTCGTTTCCGTTCGCGGGGTATTATGAAGAAGGTTTCCGCAATCCTGTTGCTGTTGCTTTCCCTAACGATTATTCCCCCCTCCTCGGCGGGCTCACCTCTGAGTACTCCTTACTACGTGTACTATGGCAATCTCCTCAACAGGACAGCTTCCCTTCTCTCTGGGGTGCTGGAGGGCAACGCCTCAGTGGGAGATGCCTTGGAGCTGCTCTCCGTTGCGAATTCCACGTATTTTACGCTTCTCTCCTACAACGCTTCAAACGATGTCCTTACCCTCGCCCGCTCCTTCGTTGAGCTTGAGAAGGGTGTTCTGCTGATAGTTAACGGGAGCACTTCCCTCAACTCCTCACTTTCGAGCGGGAACTACGAGGTAGCGAGGCAGCACATAGCATCTGTTGTGGATGGCATCTCCCTCGTTAGAAACTCCCTTCAAATTATCTCTGAGTTTTCCTTCGGCGTTAACGGTAGTGAAGCTTTCCTTAACACGACTGCCCTTGATGAGCTTGTTGTCGAAATCTCGCGCGAATTCCGTTCAAAGGAGAACGCCGTCAACGAAGCTGCCGGGTTGAGGTTCTCTATAT
This sequence comes from Thermococcus sp. 9N3, assembly GCF_012027685.1. Taxonomy (NCBI): domain Archaea; kingdom Methanobacteriati; phylum Methanobacteriota; class Thermococci; order Thermococcales; family Thermococcaceae; genus Thermococcus; species Thermococcus sp. 9N3. The sequence goes on along the minus strand of NZ_SNUV01000002.1, from coordinate 125,816 downwards.
TCGTTTCCAAGGCGAGACCTTTCGTTGGGGAAAACGTTACAATCTTTGGGTACGCCCCCAATATGAGCCGGGTTGTTCTCCATATTGGCAACTACTCGGTTCTCCTTCCGGTTGCTGAGGGGAAGTTCTCTTACGTGTACTCTTTCCCCTCCACTGGGGTTTACGAGGTCTACGCGGTTGGTACAAACGCAACCGGGGAGCACCGCTCGAACACGGTTGAGGTTGAGGTTCTCCGCGTTCCGGTCTTCATTACCTTCGGCACCTGCGCAAACCTCTCCGGTGTGTGCGGCTACGTTAGCGATGCCCTGGGCAACCCACTCAAAAACGCTCCCCTGGTGGTTCGCTGGGGAAGCACCGCTAGGGGTGTCTTCACGGATAGGGATGGGCAGTTTTTTGTTCCACTTAAAACAACCGGCCCGGTATGGGTGGACGTTCTCTACTTCGGAGATGAAGTTCACTCCCCCGCGAGTGCCTTCACAGAGTTCGTTCCCCAGAGGGTTCCCCTCATAATAAAGCTCTCCGTCTCCAAAGTTTCCCCCTTCTCCGGAGAAGCAACCGTTGAGGGGCGCCTGCTTCCGTCTCCCGGGGGTTTGATTGCCCTCGACGTTTACGTGGATGGTTCCTTTTACTCCCGCCTCTTCGTTTCGAAGGGGGAGTTCACGCTCACAATACCAACAGGAAGCAGACCCCATGAAGTCTACGTAGTTTTCAGGGGAAACCAGAGATACCTGCCCGCCAGGTCAAACACCCTAGTGATAACCCCTCCGCTGATTCCGATGGCAAGGGTTGCCCTTTTCGTGTCCCTGCTCGTCATAGCGTTCCTTGCGTACCGTATGTTTGGCAGGGAGAGTTCAGGCTCCCCTGAGCGGGTGGAAAAACCGGACTCGGGCTCGTTGGAGTGGGGCTTGAAGGAAAGGGCTTTCTCCTCCGTGCGTGAGGTTTACGTCCTCGTTTACCGCGCCCTGCTGAGGCTCCGGGGATTGCCCAGGTCTACGACGCCCAGAGAGCTCCTCGGTGAGTTTAGACGGTTCCCGTTTGGAAAGGATTTGCTCACCCTCACGACCCTTCACGAGCTTGAGGTTTACAGAGGGATCAAGGCGAAGGCCTCAACGGTTCGCGGTGCGGTTAGAACTGCTTCGAGGGTTCTGCTATCGGCGATAATCGGTGATGAGCTGTGAGAAGGGTGGCGTACGCTCTGCTCCTCATAGTAGGGATTGCCCTCATAGTTATGCCCCTGAGCGTTCCCCGGTTTAAGAGTGATGCCCCCTACAGCGTTCTGAACACTGGGCCAGATGGAACTTCAAGGTTTGGAGCGCTCCTGTACCACTCCGGCAAGGTAGTTCCCGTGCTCTTCCCCTACTCCTCGTTCTCTGAGGGAAACGCGACGCTCGTTATGATAGAGCCCGATGTCTCTCTTGGGGCGGGTGAACTCGAGGTGCTTCGTTCGTTCATTGAAAAGGGGGGCACGTTGCTACTCGCCACGGACTCTGACGTGGGAAACTCCATACTTCGGGAGCTGAGTTTAAAGCAGAGGGTCTCCAGGGAGAAAGCGCTCACGATAACGTTCCTCAACGGCCTCCCCGTTACACGGGAGGTTTCGGGTTCCCTTGCGAGGGGCGTCCCCTTCGTGGCCCTTCGCGAGCCTTCTGTTATCCTCGGGGCTCAGAATCCCATCCTCTTCACCAGCAACGCGACGATGTTCAGGGGTTCCTACGGACGGTTCCCCCTCGCCGATGAGGTGCCCCACGGGAAAGGGCGGATAATCATAATTTCGGACCCTGGGATTTTCACGAACGCCCTCTTTGACGAGAACGAGCCGTTTCTCAGAAACCTCATTGCGGGGCTCCCCAAGACGTTCTACATAGACGAGGCACACCACCGCGACCTGAACCCGTACTCCTCCGGAACCGTCGTCATACAGAGGGCCGTCAACAGGAAGCTGGTGTTCTACTACGTTCTTTTCGTTGCGCTCGTCGTGTTCTTTGTTGAATCCGGCCTCGCGCTTCGCTTCCTTGCGTGGTCTCTGGGTCTGGTTTTCTCAATCCTTGAGAAGCTCTTCGGGTCGGAGGAGGAGAGTCTTGAGGATATCCTCCGGAGGCTTGAGGCCAGGGGCTACGACGGGGATAAGTTAAAAAGACTGATTGAGGAAATCGAGACCGGCTCAAAACTGGGTGGTGCTCATGGACGGTAAAACCTTCATAACTAACCTCAAACGGGAGCTCTCAAAGGCTGTGGTTGGCAAAGAGGACGTTATAGAGCTCCTTGCAGTTGCACTGCTAACCGAGGGACACGTTCTCCTTGAGGGAATCCCGGGCGTCGCAAAGACGACCATTGCCAAGGCCTTTGCTTCCGCGACTGGTCTCACTTTCTCGAGGATACAGTTCACCCCGGACCTCCTCCCCGCTGATATAATCGGCGTCCGCTACTACGACCAGAAGGTCAAAGACTGGGTTGTTAAAAAAGGGCCTATATTTGCAAACGTCGTTCTTGCCGACGAGATAAACCGCGCCCAGCCGAAAACCCAGTCAGCGTTGCTTGAGGCGATGCAGGAGAGGCAGGTCACCATAGAGGGAGAAACGCACCAGCTTCCCAGGCCCTTCCTTGTGATAGCGACCATGAATCCCCTTGAGCAGGAGGGTGTTTACCCCCTTCCCGAGGCCCAGATTGACAGGTTCATGCTCAAGGTGGAGATGGGCTACCCGAGCAGGGAGGAGGAGCTTGCGCTCTTGAGGAGAAAGAGCACCAACGACTTCGGCGATGTTCGTCCGGTCGTCGGGGGAAGCGAACTTTTCAGGCTCATGGAGGGGGTAAGGAAAGTTACAGTCAGCGATGAGGTCATAGAGTACATCTACGCCCTCATCTCCGCCACCAGGAGTGACGAGAGACTGCTCTTCGGCGCCTCCCCAAGGGCGGGGGAGCACCTCCTCTACGCCGCCAAGGCGAGTGCCTTCCTCGACGGCAGGGACTATGTCATCCCTGATGACGTGAAGAAGATGACACTCCCGGTTCTCGCACACAGGCTCGTGCTTAGGGTGGACTACGAGCTCGAAGGTCTTAAGCCCAGAGACGTCCTCATGGACATCCTCAAGAGAACGCCGGTGCCGGTGTAGCGCATGAAGAGGGAAGACTTCATTGTGATGACTGCGTTCCTCCTCATGCTTGAGGGCTACCTTTCGGGCAACGTCCTCCCCGGGTTTCTCGGCCTGGCGATGCTAATCTATCTGCTCCTCCTCCGCTCGTCTACGGAGTTCGCCGTCAGCGCATCCGCGGCTTTTCCGGAAGGGCCCCTTGAGGCCGGTAAGGAGTATCCCCTGGAGCTCAGGGTTAAGAACTCGGGTAGCATCGTCCGGCTTCGTCCTGAGGTTTCTGCGAGGGGCTTGGGCGTTGAGTTCCCGGAGTCCTTTTTCGTTGAGGGCGAGGAGAAAACCCTGGCCGGCCGTATGAAGGTGCTTGAGAAGGGCGAGGTTTCGATAGAGAGAATCGCGCTCAGGGTCGAGGAATGGCGCGGGCTCTACTTTGATGAGCTGACCCTTGAGGGGGCCAGGTTTCAGGCGTACCCTTCGCTGGAGGAGCTGAGGGAGGAGGCGAGGGTTGAGAGAAACCTCCGCCTAGCCGAGCTTTACAGGACAGGGCGCTTCTTCGGTCTCGAGAGCCTCGACTTCAAGGATTTGAGGGAGTACCAGCACGGCGACGATTTCAGGAGGATAGACTGGAAGGCCAGCCTCCGCCTCGGCGAGCTCATAGTCAGGGAGTTCCTCAGGGAGGACAACGTTGACGTTTACATATTCCTCGATAACACCCGGGAGATGAGGAAAGGAATAAGGCGGGCGAAGATTGACTACGGCTCAACCCTTGTTCTCCAGCTTGCTTCGGCACTGCTCGACAACTACAACGTTGGACTCGTCGTTTACGATGAGGTGAGCGCCAAACTGCTGCCCGCAAGGAAGGGGCAGGCTCAGCTCGAAGCCATCAGGAGGAGCCTGGGCATAAAGCACGAGGAGAAGGCCATGAGCCTCAGGTTCGAGTTCTCAGCCAGCGTGGGTTCCAGGGCCAGGGAGTTCCTTAAAAAGGTGCTTCCAGTGATGAAGGGCAGAAAGGGCTCACCCGGAATCTTTGAGGCGCTCTCACTCCTTAAAGGTCCGGCGTTTATAATCCTCATAACCGACCTCAGCAACCCGAGGAACGTTTACAGGGCCGTTTCCGAGGCCAGGAAGAGGCACAGGGTTCTAATCCTCTCTCCAAATCCGATTCTGTTTTACTCGGGAACCCTCGACGAGAAAACCCTTGAGAGGCTTTACAAAGCTTATGAGGAGCGGGAGAGGCTTATAAAACGTTTCAACGCCCTCGTTCCCACGATTGACCTCGGGCCGAGCGACTACCTTAGGGAGATAGCAAGGGTGATGTGAGTGATTGGTGTTTTACTCTCGATAATCGCCGGTTACTGGGCTGGAACCTACGCGGGGGCGCTCTCGATAGTGCCCTGGCTGCTCTCGCTGAAGAGAAGAGACGCCGGGCTGGTGGCGTTCTTTCTCTACGCCATCTACCTGGGCAACTCCGTTCAGGTTTCGACGGTGTACTCTTACTCTTCATTGATTGCAGTCCTTTCCTTTTCCCTGGCCCTCATTGTTCTCCTTGACGACGTTCTAACGGGAAGGCTTCTGCCCGGGAGAAGGGAGTTAATTGCGGTTCCCTTCATACTCCTCGGGGCCCTCTTTCCGGAGTCGCTGATTGTTGGCGGGGCCGTTGTTCTTGTCTCCAGAGTGAGGTTTGGACGGATTGCCGGCGCGGTCTTGGGGATTACAATTGTAGCGTTCGCCCTGCTTAGGGAAACCCTGGATTACGCGGGCTCCGCTCCGGCGCAGGTGGCGGTTACGGCCGCGGTTGGGGTTTTTACGTTTTCATTGCTTCTCGTTTGGAAAAACTTTAAAAGGGATGAGATGTTTAAGCGTGCGTAGAGAAATAAAGGATACTAACTTAGCGAGGCACAGTGCAAACACTATCGGGAGGCACCGTGATGCAATTGAAAAAATTGAATCCTGAGGACGTTACAATACTGATTCCGACAAAAAATGAAGAGGATGGAATTGGTGAGGTAATCGACGGATTCAAAAAGCTTGGATTTACGAACATTTTTGTCATAGACGGCCACAGCACGGACAGAACGCGCGAGATTGCAAGGGCTAAAGGTGCAACGGTGGTTCTCCAGAGCGGAAAGGGCAAGGGGCAGGCTGTCGCTGAGGCTTTTAAGATGATAGACACGCCGGTAGTCGTCATGATTGACGGCGACGGCACTTACGACCCGAAGGATGTTACAAAGCTCCTCCAGCCTATCGAGAGAGGGATAGCGGAGCATGTTATCGGGAACCGTTTGATTAACTTTGAGAAGGGTGCCTTTACGAAGTTGAACCTTATCGGGAACAAGATTTTCAACGCCCTTTTCAGGTTTATGTACGGTGTCGAGGTTCATGACCTTCTTACCGGCTACCGCGCCCTTACAAGGGAACTTTATAAGAACGTCGAACTTGAGAAACACGGTTTTGAAATTGAAACCGAACTAACCGTTGAGACAATTGCCAAGGGGTTCCGTATTGCTGAGGTTCCTATTAACTACTACAAGCGTAAAGGAAAGGCAAACCTTCATCCCATCAAGGACGGTTGGAGGATTGGGAAGACAATTATAGAGCTCATGGTGCGGTACAATCCTGGAAGGTATCTGTATCTTTTTGGAATGATTGCTCTATCACTCGGCGTTTTAAGTGGGGTGTATATTGTTACAGAATGGTCTCGTGGTGTTAGTCATTATTTACTTACTTCATTGACGTCGATTTTCATAATTACTGGGGTTAATTTATTAATATTTGGATTTATAGTAAACTTTGTATTCAAATTGATCTTGGATCTTAGGAATAAGTATACCCAATTGATAAGAGAATGCGGTAAAAGATTAGAAGATTAAGTCGTGGGGATTCCTATGAGAATAGCATTTATATATGACAGTATCCCTCCATGGAAAAAAGGAGGTATTGAAACTAGATTGTTTGAACTATCAATGAGATTGACTCAACTTGGGCATGAAGTTCACTTCTTTGGGTTAAAATGGTGGAATGGAAAGAGGAACATTGAAATTAATGGGGTCTATTATCATGGTGTTGGCAATCCTCGAGAATTATATATAAATGGAAGAAGATCAATAAGTGAGGCCATATACTTCGCGAGGAGGCTCATATATCCTTTAATCAGAGAGAGTAATATTGATGTAATTGATTGCCAAGAGTTTCCCTATTTTTCGTGTTTTTCTTCTAAGTTTGCATCGTATGTCCGTTCGATTCCATTGATGATAACTTGGCACGAAGTCTGGAGAGATTATTGGGCGGATTATCTTGGAAAATTGGGAATATTTGGAAAATTTGTTGAGAAGTCTTTAGTGAATTTATCTGTGTATCATATTGCTGTATCAAGGAAAACCAAAAGAGATCTTCATGCTTTAGGCGTAAGAAACATTAAATTACTCTCAAATGGTATTGATTTCACTAAAATCCAACGGGTGCCTTCAGTAGATGAGGAATGGGATATAATATTTGCAGGCAGGTTAATTAAAGAGAAAAATGTTGCCCTCTTGATAAAAGCATTGTCGTTACTAAAAATGGAAATTCCTGACATTAGTGCTGTTATCATTGGAGATGGTCCTGAGCGAGAAAAATTAGAGGCCTTAACTCGACAATTGGATCTTACTGGGAATGTCGAGTTTAAGGGATTTTTACCTAAACATGAAGATGTAATAGCCCATATGAAGTCATCCAAAGTATTCGTGTTTCCAACTGTTCGTGAAGGTTTCGGTATATCTGCTTTGGAGGCTAATGCCTCTGGAATTCCCGTCGTCACAACGTCCCACCCAATGAATGCTGCTAAGGATTTAATAATTGACGGAAAGAATGGATTTTTAGCAAAACCCATCCCTGAGGATTTCTCTGAGAAAATACTGTATGTGCTGGCTCATTCCTCAAGGAAGATGAAAAAAGGATCGCTCAATGTTGCCAAAAAATATGATTGGGAGTACATTGTGCGTGATTATGTTGGATATCTAGAGACTATTGTTTAGGGTGAGCACAATGAGGGTTTTGTTCCTGACCCCATATTTTTATCCCTATCGAGGTGGACTAGAAAACTATGTTTATAATATAGCTAAAAGACTTGTTCAAAGAGGCCATGAGGTTACTGTTCTCTGTTCTACTAAAGAACATGCTCCCGCAATGGAGACCATTGATGGAATAACCGTCCGTAGAATCCCTCCAACGATGATACTTTCAAATACTCCCATCGTGTTGAATTTGCTAAGTAGACTTCGTAATCTTCTAAAAAATGAAGATTTCGATATTATTAATGCACATATGCCTGTAACGTATTTTGCGGATATTGGGTCTATTTATAAACAAATTATTAACAATATTAACACACCATTTATAGTGACCTACCATAACGATTTAGTTAAACCTAATGCTCTGGACATGATTGCCAGGGTTTACAATGCCACAATGCTTAATATAGTTTTGAGCTCTTCGGACCATATAATAACCCCTTCACCTTATTGTTATTTTGAATCCCCCTTTCTTCGGCAGGTTAAATGGAAAGTATCATGGATACCTCCTGGTGTTGAGGTATCCAGATTTGAAAAAAAGGACTATTTAGATATTCGGACAAAGTATGGACTGCCAGATAATTCGAAGATTGTTCTTTTTGTTGGCTCCATGGGGAGGCATCATACCCACAAGGGGGTTGATGTTCTTATCAGGGCATTTTCGAATGTTGTGAAAGAGGTTAAGGATGCTTATTTAATTTTAGTCGGTGGAGGGAATATGATTCCTAGATACAAGGAACTTGCAAGGAGTCTTGGTGTCAGTAATAATGTCATTTTTGCAGGGTTTGTTGAAGACAATTATTTACCTGACTACTACCTTAGTTCAGATGTGGTCGTGTTGCCCTCAATAACCACTGCAGAGGGTTTTGGCATGGTTTTAATTGAGGGGAATGCTGCAAAGAAACCTGTAATCGCCAGTAGCATCGGGGGAATGAAATATGTGGTAAAACATAAAAAGACTGGTCTATTAGTCCCCCCTAAGGATTCGAAAAACTTAGCGGATGCTATAGTATACATACTACAAAACGAGAGAGATGCAAGAAAGATGGGAATCAATGGCCGGAAAATGGTAAGGAGAAGATATGAGTGGAAGAAGATTAGCAACGACACTGAGGATCTCTTTAATGAACTGGTGATACACTATGGTAATTAATAGTAAGTTGCTTGCAATAGACCTGCTAGTGGCCACGATTAGTTTTATCTTTGTGTACTTACTTGTTACTACGATTAAAACGAGAACTGACAATACAAGCAATCGCTTGAAATATATACAGCTTGTTAGCGCATTAGTGATGTTATCATTTATTTTTAGACTAGTACCCTTGTACATATATGGGGCTCCTGTTGGAAATAATATTCATCATGTTGTAGTAGCTCACAATATAATAACAAGATCAAATATATCGCAGAGTAATCTCATTCCTGGAGAGGTGTATTTTAAAATTCCTGCATCTCATATTTTGTTATCAACTCTTGCATATGTGATTGGGATTTCGCCATTTGATAAAGAATCATTGATTTTAGAATATCATCTTTTAAGTATTTTAATTAATTTAATACTGATATTTTCAATGTTCTTACTCCTTTATAAATCTTGGGGCTATACCTTGTTCTCAGCAACTCTATCTGCTTCTATCTTAGCTTTGTTTCCGTCGTTTGTATTGTTCGGTGTTATTGTTCTCCCTCAGGGTATGGCTAGACTACTTTGGATTTTAATTTTACTGGTGATTTTTGATAAACACATTAATTTTGCTTTAACAAAAAGGATATTATTAATAGTAATTTTGAGTATTACTCTAATATTTTCTCATCACTTGGAAGTTTTGTTATTTATCAGTGGATTGGGTGGGATAACATTTATTAATGCATTTTATTGCCGTAGAAAGACTCACATTATCATTCTCTACGCTTCATTTATACTACTTAGCTTCTCCTATATTGCAGTATGGCTTTTTTATTATCCTCATTCGTATATTAGGAGTCTCCTTGACTTGATAATCTCGACTGTATTGGCCAAAAAGTTATCGTTGATTATGTTTATCAAAACGCTTCTTCCTACGTCTAATCTACAAATACATTCGGAGGTATATATATTTTATTTAATAAAAAGAACATATTATATCTTGTTTACCATTTTAACGTTCCTATCGACACTGTTGATACTTAACAGGAGTTGCACAAAAAATGCTAATGATTCTTGTGACATAGGATATACTTTTGGCTTTATTGCTGGGATTAGTGTTGCATCAATAGTCTCATTATTTAGTAATGGATCGATTCCACTATTTAGAATAGTGGAACTTCTTGTAATTCCGTTTTCAACATTGCTTGTATATCCCTTAAATAAATTTACATACAAAACGTCAAAGGTGATATCATTCAATTATATGTACACTTTTGTAATTATTATATTAACGATCTTTTCGATTATAATCGTATATCCACCCTCAGTATATCTAGGAGATCAACAACTTTGGATAACAACTCCCGAAGAGATACAGCTTAGTAACTGGATCAAATGGAGCACCCCCAGCAAACGATCATCTTAGGAGACAACCATGTAATTGAGGTTTCTACGTATTTTGGGGAGCGGATAGGTATTTGGGGAATAACTCCAATAAAGTCTTTATTTTTGTATAACAAAATACCATCAAATACCACGTATATAAATTATTATCTATTTCTCACATGGTATAATACAAAGTATCACATATACAATATTTGGGGAGAATATTACAAAATACCTAGGCATTTCTTTTCAGATATTCTCGGAAAATATAGTATATGCTATGTATCTAACGGGACTAAGTTGTTTTATGTCAGGGGGGAGATATCATGAAAATAAACACTCTAATGATATTGTTGCTTGAAATTATTTTTGATTTTTTATCATTACTAAGTTCGTTAATCCCCAAGGACCCCAATAGAGTGCTATTCCTCTCGATTCCAGATTTTAGTGACAACCCCCGTTACCTTTACGAGTTTCTTAAAGAGCATTACCCGAATCTAAAGATGATATGGGTTGCCTATTCTGATGAGAAAGTTTTCGAAACTCATGGTATTCCGTACGTTAAATTTCTTAGCTTTTCTTATTTCAAGGAGCTTTTTAGGTCTAAGTATTTTGTAGTTTCACATGCAGTTCCATTGTTTAAACCACGGAATCAAGTTGGGGTCGTTCTCTGGCATGGCCTCCCTCTTAAAAATATAGGATACTACTTTAAGGGAGAATCTAGATACTTTTTAGGTAGAATGTCTAAAAATACCACGTTTTTTATAGCAACATCCCCAATAATGAGGGCGGCATTTTCCTCTGCTTTTAAGATTGATCCTAAAAAAGTTAAAATATTGGGACAACCCAGATGTGATGTCCTGCTATCCCTTTCATATAATCAGGGAAGAAATAACATTGCAAAGGTTCTAAAAACTGATGTAGATAAGTTTGAGAAAATTATTATTTATATGCCAACATATAGGGATGGTAGAGTCGAAGTAACTAGAGAAATTATTGAGCAGTTAATCACCAATAAAGACCTCAAGCGTTTTCTTGAGCAGAACCACATACTACTAGTATATAAGCCCCATACTTTTGAGGAAAAATATTTTCTAAAGAAATATGGGCAGATTAGTGACAATATTAAACTTTTATTGTCGCAAAATCTGTTAGAGGTCGGATTAACAATATATGATTTGTTACCTGGGACAGATTTACTAATTACTGACTATTCTTCAGTTTATTTTGACTATCTTCTTTTAGATCGACCTATTGTGTATTATGTCCCCGACATAGGGGAATACAAGAAGACAAGAGGCTTCTTGTTGGAACCGTTTGAGTTCTGGGCACCTGGGGAGAAAGTAAAAACGGTTGAAGAGTTAGTTAATGTGTTACACAACATTCTAATAAAAAATGAAGATGTATGTAGATACGAAAGGAAGCTCATTCGAGACTTATCATTTGTATATCCAGATAGTGCATCAAGTAAACGAATTGCAAAGTTCTTATTTGGTAAAAATTAAGTAATGAAAAATAAATTGAACTAATTCAAAATTAAAAACAAACCGCTACGCCAATTTGGCTAAATTAGATAATTAAGTTATCTGCAATTTTAACAATTTTTTCTGGCTGATACTTGTTTAGTATAGTGTATCTATCTCTTATTGTTGGTGCAATGTTAAGAGCTTCTCTTAGACTTTCCCTATCAACTCCAATCTCCTTTAGGGTCTTTGGAAACTTGAATTTTTCATATAGTTCCAAGATTTGTCTGTGTTCTCTTGTTTGTCCTTGTAAATATGTAGTTAATATCGTTGCGAATCCAACTTGTAACCCATGAGGGATCCTACTAAATCCTAAAATTCTATCGAGAGCATGACTAATGTTATGTTCTGAACCACTTGCGGGTCTACTCGAATGAGCAATGTTCATGGCAATCCCACTTAAGATAAGTCCATAAGCCAAGTCTTCGATAAATTTCTCGTCTTTAAGTGAGGAATATATCTCAAAGTTGTTTAGTAAATTTATTGCGGGCATATACGCTAGCATTCTAGAAAAGTTGTCAATTTTCTCTCCAATATCACGATGAGCCAGAACCCAGTCATATGACGCGGAGATATTCGAAATTAAATCTCCCAAGCCGGCTAGTATGTACTTCTTTGGAGAACTTTTAATGACTTCAATATCAACAATAACTCCTATAGGCATTGTTGTGCCCACACTCTTGTATTCGTTGTTTATTCTTAGGATACTAATTGGAGACGCTATTGCGTCATTCGATAAGAGTGTGGGCACACTAACTACAGGGATTAGAGTTTCCCTTGCTAGATATTTTCCAATATCAATTATCCTACCCCCACCACAGGTAATAATGGCATCGTGTTGATAATCAACAAGCATTTTTCTTAAATAAGATATCTCTTCTAGCTTACCATCCTGAATGATGTAATGTTGGTACTCGCTAGCAAACTGATACCTATTAATAATCTCTCCACTCTTTTTGCCGGTTATTATCAACGGATTCGCAAAATGGAGATTATTCTGATGAACAACTTTTTCAAATTCCTCCAAGACCCCACTTTTAACCTCGATAATGATTGGAAAATTGACAAACTTATAAATCATATATGAATCACCTCTCTAAATAGCTTTTTGGCCATTTCATATTCATTAGGTGTATCTACTTCAATCCAGGGGAGACCATCAGTGTAAATGGGTTTTGCAATTATCTTATCTAACACATAATTAATGGCAAGTTCGTACCAAATACCTGTTTTTCCACTTTTTATAAGCTCTCTCATTTTATTGAATATGATTCTTGCATCGTTAATATCAAACTTTGCAATACCAATATATTCACCATTAGCACTTTTTGGGTCAATATCTTTCCCAAATTTTTGAATCCGATTATTCTCAATTAAAACTTTCATTTCTTCTTCTCCAAGCTGTTTGACGTTGTCAATTATAAAATGGGTACCCCTTCTAGCTTTGATTATTTTTTCGAGAATTTTTGGGTGGAATACTGTATCCCCATTGAGCAAAATAAAGTCCTCTTCGAGATACTCTTTTGCTAAGTAAAAGCTATAAATATTGTTGTATTCGCGATATTTGGGATTAAAAATTAAGTTAACCCCCATCTTTTCTAAGTGCATTAAGGTCTCAACTTTGTACCCACCTACAACAAATATTCTTGAAAGTTCAATCTCAGCAATATTTACCAATTGGTTTATCTGGTACTCAAGGATAGTAATTCCTCCTAAATCCAATAAGGGCTTTGGTTTAGTTTTGGTTAGGTTTCCTAAGCGTGAGCCAACACCTGCGGCTAAAATTATAGCCTCCATTTTGAATTCACCCCCCTTTAGTAGGGGAGTTTAATAATTTAAATGTTTTAAATGTTTAATGTGGTCAAAATGATTCCAAAACAATATCAAACTCAAGCAACTATGACTCACTATCCATCCCCATCCCACTCCAACAATCCCCATCCTAGGCACCAAAAGGTAGCTCAGGCCAAGGAAAAGCACAGCCTTTAACGTGTTTATTATCACTATTTTTTTCACCCTCTTTTGGATGTTAAGTATCGTTATCGAGAAATTAACAACAACAACGAAGAAACCTCCAAGGACCATCAGCTTCAGGAGAGGCAGGCCGTTCACATACTCCTCGCCAAAAAACCTCAGAACAAAACCCCCAAGGAGCCATACTGCCACAGTAGCAACCGCCAGGTATGCGTAACTGAAAGCTATCGCCTTCTTCAGGGTCGCCTTGATGTTCTTAAGTCCATGACTGCCCTCAACAAAAAACGACGTGTTTATCGCGTTGGGCACGAACAGAATCAGGTTTCCTATCGCGAAGGCCATGTAGAAGTAAGCAGTCTCCTTTTTTCCCAACATGCTTAAAACCAGTGTGGGCATGAGGTAGTTGGGGGCTATGTTAGCAATGTTGGCTAGGTAGTTTCCCAAGGAAAAGCGGAGAGCCTCTTTGATGAACTTTCTATCCAATCTAATTTCGGGGATACTCACAATAAATACCGCGTACCCAAGACCAAGCAAGAGCCCAAGCCCAAAGGACGAAACTATCCCCATCGCTCCTAGCGAGACCGGCAAGAACAGAAAGAGGAATCTCCCCGCGAAGAGCAAACTTTGAAGGAAACTGTGCTCAGCCCGTCTTCTAGCTATAGAGTATGTGTACAGAACATTGTAAATTGTTCCAATGACAGAGAACAGAACGAAGACTCCAAAAAACTTCCAGCCGAAGTCCTCAAATGACCCGGAGCTCATCATGATTAACCCATAGGTGACGGAAAAGAGAACGCTTGCAACGCTTGTAATGGCGAGGGCGCTCCCAACGGCCCTCTCCTTGTATTTCGGATAGAACCTTATTATCGCGAAGTTCATTCCAAGCATCGAGAGTTGAAATGTTAAGTTGAGGGCTGACACAACAGCACTCGCAACCCCTACCTCTTCCGCCAGGTAGAGTCTTGCAGCTATGGCCCAGAACAGAAAACCCGCGAGGGCTGTTGTGAACGATGCCAGTGAGATATAAATTGAGTTCCTGTACAGCGGGCTCTTGAGGTTCTGCAGTTCCTTCTTAATCAGATTTAACGGCATAATTCTCATCACCGGCTATCCAGTTTACCTCGTGGGAATTAAAAAGTTATTTGGTTTGTATCGGATATCCTCAACATCTAATCGAGGAATGTTATCTTTTTTCGCTTTTTGATACTTCTATTAGATAGGCACATTTTGCAGATGGAAAAACTTTGCAAAGCTTAGTAAGTTGCAGTTATCGATATTCTCTTAGTGAGATTTTAAACTTTCTTCCTCTCTTTGCACCCTAACACAATCCTATGCGGTTGGGGCCATAAATCACGGCCGTTTTGCAAACATTGTCTAAACCTCTGAACACACCGCAAATGGAGGTTTAATGGTATTAAACATAGTTTTAAACTGCTTCCAACTTTCATATGAGTATGTCATCTTTTGCACGTTTGCCTAGTTGTTGCAGTTGCGGTTATGCAGTTGAAGTTCAATAGTAAGTTCAATGAGTATTAACCTTTACTGCACCACGCGAGTGATAAGGGACTTTTGACTCTGAATTTCTTTAACAGATGTCTCTTTCGCGTTCAAGCACGAATAAATAAAATGTTCAGGAGAAGCAATAACATTTTGATGGGCGCCTAAGCAGTCGCCTCTTGGAGTCGTATTGAGATTTTGCTCAGGGGATTTGGCCCAATTCTCGCTGGGCATTTATTATCTCGATTCCAATTCAATTATTTTGCTGTTCTTTCTAGCGTCTTCTCAACTTTAGAGGAGAGGTTATATATGCTGTGATGATGATTGGAATTTTATCCTCTGTCTCCTCATAGACTACTCATATTAAGTTTCTCATTTAAACTCTTTTGAGCTATTTCCTCCCAAGTAGCTTGTTAACGGCTTGAATCTTGGTGTTCTATCCCCTTATTTTTCCTTAATGTGTCATCAACCCTAAGCACTCCCCTGTCAAGCACGGTCTTACTCTTTGTGTAGGTGTACCTTACCACGACACTCCCGTTCAGGTTCTTGGGAAGGATAAACTCCCTTCTGTCCTCCACATTATACCACTTCTTGAACACCAACGTTCCATTGTCAAGGTATCCATATACTCCGAGTCCGGTTCCACTCGCGTTCTCAAACCTCAACACGACCGAGCCGTTCTCAGATGTTACGATGACGTTTGGATGGACGAACTTGAATATCTTAACGATTCCCCCGTCCGAGTAAATGAGCTTGTAATCCTTCGGATACTCGTCCGTAAACATCAGCCTCGCGAGGCTCGTGTTGAAGGCCTTAGCGTTCATGAGCACCGCGTAGCCGTAGTTGAGGTTTATGTAAACGTAAGCCCCCATTGTGGGCTTCCCCTTCAGCGGGACCTTTTCAACCTTCGTCCCCTTCTCTATGAAGAGCTCAGCCGGAACACCCCAGACGTTTCCGATTCTAACCTTTGCGTCCCAGCTCTCTCCGGGCGTTGCCATGACCGTGTACCCCGGTGCCGCGAATGTCAGCACACCGGGGGTCGAAACAGGCTTCAACAGAATCATGGCGTACCCGCTCTCCCCTGCTGTCTCAAGTATGGCCCCGAACTTCTCAACGGCATCGAGAGACACGATGACGTAATCTACTCCGAGGTTCATGAGGCTCTTGTTATATATCTTTCCTATATAGTATTTGGCGACAATCTTACTAGGATTTGTCATGGCACTCGCTTGTGCTACTGGGGCTCTTTCCGCAAAGTACGTCACCCAGTGCCCCTCGTCCCACCAAGTCAGAACGACATCGTTGATGTTCGAGTGGTTGCTTAGGTACTCTAGAGCCCTTGCCCAGTTGTTGTTCACGATGGGTTTCACGGAAAGCGTGTTTTGAACCCCCACCACGGCCGTTGTCAGGGGTACGGCTATAACGAGTCCGCTCAGCGCGAGGGACAGGTATTTCTTACTGGAATCCGCTATGAGGTCTGAGACCGAAGCCAACCCAACGCCGGCCATAACCGCGACAGCGAGGGAGCCGATGAAGAGGAAGCGAGTCCATATAAGGAGCATGGGGATTGCCACGAGTCCGAGGCCGAGAGCAACGTAGTCCCCCAGATTCTTCCTTCTAAAGGACAATGCAAAAAGGGGTACTGCAACGAAAGTCGGACCGTAGGCCGTCCACAAGTCGCTTAAGGATGTTCTCTGGGTCTCAGCTATTGGGGCCTCAGTAAAAATCTTTTCAAGCAGGTTTTGGATGATTCCATAATAGTGGCCCGTCAGAACTACACTCACAAGAACCAGTGCTCCCACGATTGAGACCCGGGCTTTCCAACCTCTTACAACTCTGGCCAGCACAATGAGAGCGATGATTGCAGTGACCGCGAGGGGCAGGGCGTACTTAACGTAGAGGAGCAGGAACAGGTCTTTCATGAACCCGAACTGAACTCCAAGCTCCTCGGCGAACTTCTTACCGAGCCACCTGTTGTAGCCAACCATACCGTAGCCAAAAATTCCGCCGAGAGCGTTGGCTATCAGGGCCCCAAGGGCCGTTGAAAGCGCGATGGCTAGTCCGTCCAGAATTCTTTCGTCTTCCCTGAGAAGGAACGCCCCTATTGATAGAAGAACCGCGTTTGCCAGCACGAAGGCGAAGATGGGATAGTACGCCTGCCAGAATATCGCTGACAGCCCGGTTGCGATTCCCGGAATTAAGTAGAACACGAACCTCTCGTACTTCCACCTCTTGGGCTTCCACGTCAGCCCGAGAGCGATTCCGAGGAGTGCCAAGCTGTACCAGAAGAGCATGTAGTTGTCTCCCCTGTAATAACCTGCCATCGAGCGGAAGACGTGGCCGAAGCTCACCGCGAGAAGGAAGGCCGAGAGGAAGGCTTCCCTCTTCCCGTACAGTTTGAGAACGGCGAGGTATATGAAAATGATTGTGAGCACTCCGAAGATTACAGGGGTTATCCTGAACGCATTGTAGAGGGAAACACCGAATGGATGAAGGAGCTTGTAAATGAAAGCTGGGGTCATCCACAGGCCTAGTGGTTGGGTGAGTTTAATCTGCATTCCCCAAGGACCAAACGCGTAAGGGAAAAAATTAACCCATTCCCCTTTCTCAAGCGCGTACCTAATGTAAGCAAGATGGAAGAACGGGTCGTAACCTAGTAAGTACTTAAAGTGCATGGGGAGGAGCCTGAGGATGAGGGCCACAACGGCTATTATCGGGACGGCGAACTTCGGTTCGATGAGTTTCCGGTAAAGGTGGGACGCCGTTTCGGACTTCAATCGCCATTTCATTAAAGCTCCCCTCTCACGTAATTGTAATCTATCCTCCAGTTCACTACCATCGTAACGTAATAAAAGCGTTGCGTAATGGAACTTCACTCTGGTCTCGTCTGCGGGTGCTCCTCACTTCTTCTCATATCATCGATTCAAAACTTATTGGGGCTAAACTGAAAAAAGTCAGGTTTGGAAGATTCTCTTAATTACCGGGTCGGGAATGCGGTATTCCCTCCCCACATGCTCCAGAAAGCCGTAGTTAACGAGCTTCTTGAGGAGCAGGTTAAGATTTTTGTCATCAATCTCCTTACCTTCTCTGAGTTCTAGGGCGTTCTTTATTTCCGTCCAGGAAGCAGAGTTCTTCCTGGAAGTGATGCCCGCCACGATTTCCATAATAGCCCTGTACCTCGGGGAAGCCCTGTCCAGTTCCTCGAACTCCGAATGAATGTATCCCTCAGCCTCGATGAGAACGTCCTGAATGGCATCCCAGTGGGTCTTCCCATCAACTCTGCTTGCCCCATAATGTGTCAGCCAGCCTGGTACACCATCAAGAGCCTTGATAGCAGAGAGTATCTCCTTTGGATTTGCAGACAACCCATACTCTTCAAAACCCCTCTCAAGGAACTCAAAACTCTGAGAGGGGGTGAACCTTGTTAGCGGTATTTTCACGTGGTATCTGCCGTAAAGGGGAGCTTTGTAGTCGTCAAAGCGCAGGAAGTTTTCAAGAACCCCCACCTGAGAACCTGTCACAATCGTGATTATATTGGGAAGCTTATCGTAAACCCAAGCGAGGATTTTTGTAAAGTCCTCGTTTGCATACCTGAAGTACTGCGCTTCGTCGTACGCTATGACGAGCAGCTCGTTGGAGTCGTTGAGCTCCCTCAGGATATCCGGCAAAGTGTACTCCTCGTCTTTCTTGAGCTTTAGTTTGACCCCCTTAATGGTGATACCTTCAATGGAGTCCGTTATTTTCGAGAGCCGCCTTTTTTTGGAATGTTTTCTAATGCTGAGGAGCTCTCTCACAATTTGACCCTGGGGGTTCTTTGAGTTGGCAGTTGAAATGGCCCTGGCGTCGATGATTATGTGGGCTGTTTCTTAGTTGGTAACTTTCGTAATTTTTGCTGGTTTTTGTTAGCACAAGGTTTAAATACTTCAACTTAGTATTTCTTTGATGGTGGTTAATAATGCCTAAGGCTACTTTCGTCATCAGTGAAGAAACCCTCCAAGAGTTCAAAAAACTCGCCAAAAAACGCTACGGGGACAAGAGAGGAGTCCTAAGCGTTGCAATTGAAGAGGCAATCAAGGAGTGGATTAAGAAAACAAAAAAGGAGCTGGAAAATGCCGAGTGAAACCATCAAACTCACTGCCAAATTCAAGCTAAAGGAAACGCCCGAAAGGTTAGATGAGCTTTTCCAAACTTACCGAGAGATTGTGAACTTTCTCATCACTCACGCTTTTGAGAACAACATCACCAGCTTTTACCGGCTGAAAAAAGAAACTTACAAAAGCCTCCGCCAAGAGTATCCAGAACTCCCAAGTCACTACCTTTACACGGCCTGCCAGATGGCGACGGCAATCTTCAAAAGCTTCAGAAAGAGGAAAAAGAAGGGTAAAGCGAGAGGAAGACCGGTTTTCAAGAAAGAAGTCATAATGCTCGACGACCACCTGTTCAAACTCAATTTAGAGAGCAGAAGGGTAAACCTCTCCACTCCGAACGGACGAGTCCAATTGGAGTTTTATCCTGCAAAATACCACGAGAAGTTCAAGGACTGGAAGGTTGGGCAGGCTTGGTTGGTTAGAACGCCGAAGGGCGTCTTCCTAAACGTCGTCTTCTCGAAAGAAGTTGAAGTTAGAGAACTGAAAGCCTTTGTTGGAGTAGATTTGAACGAGAACAACGTTACCCTCTCCCTTCCCAACGGGAAATTCGTTCAAATCATCACTCACGAGCGGGAGGTTAGGACAGGTTACTTCGTGAAGAGGAGAAGAATTCAGCGGAAGATTAGGGCTGGAAAGAGACGAAAAGAACTCCTCGAAAAATACGGGCGGAGGGAAAGAAACAGGTTAAACGATTTGTATCATAAACTTGCTAATAAAATCGTTGAGTTAGCAGAAAAATACGGTGGTATTGCTCTTGAGGATTTGACGGAAATCAGAGATTCGATTGGGTATTCCGCCGAGATGAACGGCAGGCTTCACCGCTGGAGTTTTCGGAAGCTTCAAAGCATTATCGAATACAAGGCGAAGTTGAAGGGCGTTAGGGTTGTTTTTGTAAATCCAGCTCATACTTCCTCCCTGTGCCCGGTATGTGGGGAGAAATTAAGCCCGAATGGGCACAGGGTTTTGAAGTGTTTGAATTGTGGGTTTGAGGCCGATAGGGATGTGGTTGGAAGTTGGAATATTCATTTGAGGGCCTTGAAGATGTGGGGAGTAACCGTTCCCCCCGAAAGCCCCACGATGAAAACGGGAGTGGGGAAGGTTAGCCGTAACGACGCTTACCAACTTTACACAAGTCACGGCTAACCAGAACGGTATTTTGTACTTCTCGTGAAGGTCGTTCAGCGCCGCCGTGAGGAAGGTAGTCTTTCCAATCCTCCTTGGGCCAGTTATAACAAAGAAGTTCCTCCCGTTTTCGATTTTCTCAACCAGCTCCCAATACTCGGCCTTCCTCCCAAAAACCTCATCCATTGAAGCCTTTGGACGGGTGTCAAAAAGCATTAGACCCCACCTGTTTCAGGTGGGGTCCAGTTGTTAATAAGGGTTGCGATTTGATTTACCTCAAGGCCAAAGAAGTAGACCCTACCCGAAACGGGTACCCTCTACTCACCCCTCTGTATCTTTGCGTGACCGCCAACGAGGCTCTTCCTCAGCTCGAGGTTCCTTATCTCGCACTTCTCGTCTATGATGGAGCGCCATATTGTGGAGTTCCTGATTATGGTTTTTCTGAAGATTATCGAGTCGCTGACGTCGGAGTTCTCTATAACGCAGTCCTCCCCGATGTAGGCGAAGGGCCCTATAATCGAGCGGCCGAGTATTTTGGCGCCCCTCTTTACGACCACCGGCGGGATTATCTTTGCGTAGGGACTTATCTGGATTTCCTCAATGTGGCTTTCCTTCAAAAGCGTTCTCAGGGCCTCCAAGTAGCTGTCCGCGCTCCCTATGTCGTACCAGTACTCGGAGAAGCGGTAGGCCTTTATCGGCTCCCCCCTCGCGAGAAGCCACTGGACGAAGTAGCCCGGTGAATCTCGGTTCCCGTTGCTCAGGTACTCGTCAAGAAGTCCCATGACCCTCTCG
Organism: Thermococcus sp. 9N3; assembly: GCF_012027685.1. Classification (NCBI taxonomy): domain Archaea; kingdom Methanobacteriati; phylum Methanobacteriota; class Thermococci; order Thermococcales; family Thermococcaceae; genus Thermococcus; species Thermococcus sp. 9N3. The sequence goes on along the minus strand of NZ_SNUV01000002.1, from coordinate 105,116 downwards.
GGAAAAACGTAGACACCGGTGCTGATTAGCGTCGAACGCGGCTGTGCCGGCTTCTCCTCAAAGGCGACAACCCTGTCGCCTTCAAGTACAACAACGCCGTAGCGCTTGGCCAGTTCAAGGTCGCCGACGTCGTAAACCGCTATAAGCGTGTCTCCGGAGTACCTCGCCAGAAAATCCTCCAGCGAGAACGAGAACAGGTTGTCTCCCGCTATGACAAGGTAATCATCTAAACCGAGCTCTTCAACGGCTTTCTTCATGGCGCCGATGGTTCCAAGCTTCTCTTCCTCGTGGAGAGTGTCCTCAACGATTAGCTCGACGCCGTACTCTTCCGCTATTGGCCTGAAGTGGGACTCAAAGAAGCGGTTGGTGGAGATGTAAACCGGCAGGTCGAGCCTTAGGACTTTCTCAAGGATGTGGTCTATTATCCTCTTCTCCCCGACCGGAAGCAGTGCCTTTGGGTTGTCCTTCGTTATCGGCCATAGCCGAGTTGCGTAGCCGCCGGCCATGATTAGGACCTTCATGGTTTTTCCCTCCTGAGTGCTTTTGAAATCGAGTCCATAAATTCCTCAATATCCGACAAGTTATCCTGGAGTATCTCATAAATAAACTCATCATCAACCTCCCAGTAAATGTGAACGAGTCTGTTCCGGAATCTCGTCATGAGAACAAGTCTCTTGGTTAAATCATCGTTAATGATTTCCCTCTCGTTTAAAACCCTGAATGAATCTGCGTAGTCCTTTGGAAGTCTCATTTTGTTCCTTGATATCAGGTGGTAGGCAATGTCAATGCACGCTTCGATTGCAACAAGAAGGTTGTACTTTGCGCTTGAAACGTAGTGTCTGTTCTGAAGAAATTCCTCCTTAGGAAGTTCCGAGAGCTCATAAAGTGCTTCCAGAGCAGTCCTCGCCTCCGACATCAGGCGAGTTACCTTCTCCTCATCGTATTCCAAGGGCCTCCCTCCTGTACATGTTCAGGTAGTATGAGTAATCGTGATACTCCCGCATCGTCCCCTCCTCGAAGTTGCACCGGGCTTTCTCGTCCCTGCTGAAGAGCAACAGGCCCCCAATGGCGCGGAACCTGAACGTTACAGGAGCGTCGTTGAGGACTCTAACGTCAACTGGAAGCCCGATTATTCTTGAGAGCTCCTCTTCCAGCTCCTCCTCATAGAACGGGTGAACCTCAGTACCCACGTAAACGGCGACGTCCACGTCTCTGAAGGGACCGTCCTCAAGGAAGGAGCCGTGCAGATAGGCGAAGGCAATCTCATCCCGCTTTGAGAGGAAATCCCTGAGTGACTTGATAATCCTTTCTTTTTCTTCCTTCCCCAGCGTGTAAACCCGCATGGTAGTGGGTATGGTGTTGGATACAAAAAACTTTCCCAAAGCTTAATAATAGTTGCTCAAACTCCGTATGGTGATACCATGAAGGTTCTCGTTACCGGTGGGGCTGGCTTCATAGGCTCGCACCTCGTTGATAATCTCATGGAGCTCGGACATGAGGTCAGGGTTCTCGACGACTTAAGCGCGGGCAGTCTGGACAACATAAAACGCTGGCTGGACAGCGAGAACTTTGAGTTCATCAAGGGTGATATGAGGAACCCGGAAATCGTGAGGGAGGCTGTTAAAGACGTTGAGGCCGTCTTCCACCTCGCGGCCAACCCTGAGGTTAGAATCGGCTCTCAGAGCCCCGAACTTCTCTACGAGACCAACGTGCTGATAACCTACAACCTTCTCAACGCGATGAGGGATTCGAGCGCCAAGTACCTCGTCTTCACGAGCTCTTCAACGGTTTACGGTGACGCCGAGGTCATACCTACTCCCGAGGACTACGCCCCGCTCGAACCTATAAGCGTCTACGGCGGGGCGAAGCTCGCGGCTGAGGCTTTGATAAGCGGTTACGCCCACACCTTCGGGTTCAAAGCCCTGATATTCCGCCTGGCGAACATCATAGGCGAGCGCTCCAACCACGGTGTAATCTACGACTTCATCAACAAGCTCAGGAAGAATCCGGAAGAGCTTGAAATACTCGGTGACGGAACGCAGAGGAAGAGCTACCTCCACGTGAGCGATACGGTTGAGGGAATGCTCAAAATATTCGAGCACTTTAAAGGAGATGCCAAAACCGTTGACTTCTACAACCTCGGCAACGATGACTGGATAACCGTTCGGGAAATAGCGGAGATAGTGAGCGAGGAGATGGGGCTTAAGCCGAGGTTCGTCTTCACTGGTGGAGTTGACGGCGGCAGGGGCTGGAAGGGCGACGTCAAGTTCATGCGCCTCAGCATAGAGAAGGCAAAAGCCACCGGATGGAGGCCGAGGCTCAACAGCTACGAGGCAGTGAGGAGAACAGTTAGGGAACTCCTCTGACCGAAAACTTTTTAAACCCTCCCTCGCCCTTAATCTCGGACACGCCCCGGTGGTGTAGCCCGGTCAATCATGCGGGACTCTCGATCCCGCGACCCGGGTTCAAATCCCGGCCGGGGCACCAGAATTCTTATGGGCCCGTGGCTCAGCCTGGTCAGAGCGCCCGCCTGATAAGCGGGAGGTCCGGGGTTCGAAGCCCCGCGGGCCCACCATCGAAACTTTGCTGGGCAAAGTTTCATCAAAGTTCGTGATTCCCTTCTGAAAAAAAGCCTATTCTTTGAGTGGATTTCTTTTTGAGTTGCTCCTTTGAGAGGATGAATTCCTTTAAAAGTGCCTTTTAATGGGGTTCAAGTATTTTTTGCGCTCCTTCGGAGCGCGAGTAGATGGAACCCGCGTGAAGGAGTCCTTGGAGTGTGAATTCAACCTCTCAACGGCTGACTTGATTTTGAAATCCTTTGAAGAGGAGCCCTAAAGAGGAATCACGAGCTTTTGGTCAAGCTTTCTCAAAGCTTGCTCTGTACTCTCAAACCCCCGGAGTGGGGCTTCGCCCCACAACCCCGTTTTCTTCCAAACCTCTGGGGGGCTAACGCCCCCACACCCCCAGAAAACTTTACTAGCGCGAAGTTTGACCAAGGTTTGTGATTCTTCTCCAAAAATGCGATTTCTAAGAAGTTTGCACTCTTAAAAGACAGTGTTATCAGGAGAATTCTTTTCAAAGGGGTCATTTAGGAGGGGTTCCTCTAAGAGGCGCTCCTCCGGAGCGCGAGAAAAGGTAAACCCGTGTGAGAAAGCTTCCAAAATCAGGGAATTTGCATTCTACAAGAATCCACTAAAAGCGCAAACACTCCAAAAAGAAGCCCCTGATGAAGGAATCACGAACTTTGATGAAACTTTGCCGGGCAAAGTTTCTTTGGTGAAGCTTTTCCCAAAAGCTTCCTTCGCAAGCGCTGGCGGAAGAGTAGGTGTTTTTGAACTTCATCCCAAGTAGCCTTCCAGTTGGTTTATGAAGTGGTCCAAACCACGGCTTCTCAGGCCTCTCTCCTCAAGAATCTTCTGGACAAGCTTGATTTTCTCAAAAAGAATGTGCGCCAATCTCTCAAAAGTCTCCACCTCAAGAAGCTTCCTTTGGACTTCTATTTCCTTCAGGACCACATTAAAATCAACTCCCAGCTCGAGAAGTCTTAAAATGTCGTCCACGTCCTTCGAGCGGCCCAATGACGTGACTCCCTTGAACAGAAACACATCCTCAACCGAGACGAGATGAACTCTGAGCTTTTTGAGTTCCTGAAACTCTTTAGGTACTACTGCTCGGTCAATCATTCCCCCACTCAGGTGAATTCCTCTCATAACCCGCTTTACAAAGACGTCGAGGTTGAAATCTCCCGTTTCTGGGTCAACCTTTTGATAAACTGCATCTGCACCCAGTTTTTTCTCATACTCATGCCCAAAGACCTTCAAATAGACTACGATTCCGCTGCTCGTTCGGAACTTGGGAGAGGGATTTATGAGAACGTTCTCAAGGGCCGTTAAAGTCCGATAATCTTTAACGACAACATCAACGTCGGCCGTTGCAGGCTTTATTCCCCTCAAGGCCAAGTTTCCACCGCCGATAAGGTAGAGGTCAATTTCATCGGAGCCCATCAACCCTGCCTTTTCATCAATTAGCTCGAACTCCCTAATCAGTCTTTCCCTCGTTATCACCTTCACAACCTCCAAAGTACCTCTTGCAAAGCTCCTCAACTTCCTCCCGCGAGGGGAACGGGTAGGATTTGACCTTCCCACGTAGAAACTCAAGGATATCCTCCACAATACTGGATACTTCAAACTTAGCGGCTAAGCGCTTAAGTCGCTCCTCGTTGAACGGATGAGCCTTTAGGAGGACAATGACGTAAAGGAGCTCCCTTGCATCGTAACCCGCCTTTAGGGCGTGGATAACGATTTCTTCAAGGTCAAGCTCCCTAGCCGGCCAGTAGTAGTGATAAACGCCCGAGGAAACTAGAGGTAATCCATAGTCAGAGAAACGGGCCAGCCCTGTGAGCTGAAAGTTTCCAAGGTGTTTCCCTTTGAACGTTTCCGTTGCAAGAATGAGTTCTTCAACCCCGCTCCACACGAGGACGGCCTTTTCATCGAACTCTTTAGCCCTAATGAAGTTCTGGAGGTAGAAGTACTCGTCGGCGAAGTCTTTAAGGACGCCAAAACGTTCGCTGATGAAGTACCCCTCTTTCCTTTTCCCGACGATGAGCATTTCCATGAGCTCGTTGAGAACTCTATGAAGTGTCGCTCTGCTCACGTTAGCCTTAAGCTGAACGAGCCAGGGCGGCTGGAGTTCCTCAACTTTAAGGGCTGAGAGTACCTTGAGTCTACTTCCACTGAGGACTTTGAGAGTCCTGTTTTTCGGGAGCATCAAGAGAATTTTTCTTAGGAGCTGGGTTGCTTTGTTATCGGCGAGTTTGGCTTTGAGCGGTCTTTTTCCTTCGATATTAACGAGGCCCTTTCGTTCGAGGGAATGCAGGGTAATAGAGAGAGTGCTCTTGGAGACGTTCATTTTACGGGCTAACTCTTTGAGTGTGATTGGTCCTGACGCTAGCGCCAAGAGCACTTTGAGCTCCGCCTTCCTGAGTGTCATGTCTCAAAATTACAAACAACTTAATAAAAACGTTTGGATTTTTGAGACAATAAAATGAAATCTCGCCCTAACGACGGACAGACACCTATTGAGCATGGCTCTAACTAGAAACAACAACTTAACTAAAAACATTTGTCTCCTCTGGTCGCGCAGGGTCCCGCCTAGAGCTTCAAATTCAAAGTTTCTCAAATACTGCTAAAAAATGTTTGGTATAAGGCAATAAAAAATGAACAAGGTGGAAGTTCTCAGGAAGCTCATGGAGCTTTCTTAGAGCTTGTTTGCTTCTCTGCGCGGTGGGTTTTGTCCAATGTAGTGAACGACGGTCCCATGGAGCTCTGACTAAGGTTCGTGATTCTTTTTCCAAAAATGCAATTCTAGGAAGTTTGCGCTTTCAAATGACCCTTTTTGTGGGAGGATTCTCTTTAAGGAACCCTTAAGATGGGGTTCCTCTGAGAAGCGCTCCTTCGGGGCGCGATAAAAAGTAAACCCCAACTAAAAAGCTTCCAGAAGTGAGAATTCCAAAACATCTCCTAGATGTTGAAAGTGCAAACGCTCTTGAAGAAGCCCTTGTTAAATGAATCACAAACTTTGATGAAACTTTTGCTTGGCAAAAGTTTCTAGGGAGTAAAATTTATAAATCCTCCCCTTTAGCTATTCAACGGGCACAGCCCCGTGGTGTAGCGGCCAAGCATGCGGGACTCTGGATCCCGCGACCGGGGTTCGAATCCCCGCGGGGCTACCATCGTCTAAGGGCTCCAGAACCCCGAACCCCCTCTCTTAAATTCCCTTCTCGAACCTCGTGTTATACCTCAAAACGTATTTTTGCCGTTGATGTTTATCCTAACATGTCGCGATTTTCCTGGTCTTTCCCATGAATTTGCCTTCAAAGATGAGCTGGATGCACGGTTCTGCCCGTTTATTTTGGAAAATCCGTGAAATTCCGTTTGATGTTCCGACTATTTCTGCCTTTGTTTTTGAACATAGGCCTTTTGTTGAGCGTTTTTACCCGAATTCAGCCTGATTCACTTTCTCTTCTTCTCTAACTTCCCTTCTCGAACTTTTGAGGCAGGTTTAAATACTACCTTTCCCTATTCTTCCCAAGGCCGGGTCTTACTCCGGCCGGGAGGTCGTAGTCATGAAGAGGGATTTTGAGAGTGAAATGGTTGAGATGCTCCGCGAGAGGGAGCTGACCGTTGCATTCATCACCCGTTTTCTTATGGAAAGGGGCTTTGACGTCACGAGACAGGGGGTCGAGCGGGCCCTCAGACGGTTGGCCAAGGCCGGTCTCGTCGAGACGAGGGTCGGCAACAACGGTAGAAAACACTACAGGTTAGCACGGTGATTGCCATGGGGACCTCCTCGGTCATACTCGGAAACAGCAGGAGGATGCTCATGATTGAGTACCTCCAGAAGTCCGACGGGAGGGCCGAGCTGAGGGATATGGTTGAGTACATAGCCGAGAACGAGGGGAACACTGACCGGAAGCACAGAAAGAGCGTTTACGTGAGCCTGGTTCAGACGCATATTCCGAAGCTCGAGCGCGAGGGGGTTATAACCTTCAAGCACGGCGTCATAACCCTCGTGAAGGTGCCCGACGATGTCACAGTTTACATGGAGACCGTCAAGAAGAACGACATAAGCTGGAGCTCCTTCTATATTGGGCTCTCGCTGATGTTCTTCATAACGGCCCTCTACCTGAACAACCTTCACCTCGCCCTCGCATCGCTGGTTTACGCCGGTGTTGGGGTTATCCACCACAGGAAAATGAAGCGCATTTAGGCCTTCTTTTCTTGGGTAATCTCCCATTACCGGCCGTTAATCCGACATTTCATATATACCCCAACGGGTCAAGGAATTAGTGAGCAACCCGATGGGGTTGCAGAGGCACTGCGTTGATTTCACCGTTGCAGTGGTCGTGAGTGTGTCTTGGTTTAGGGATGAACCTTCACTCTCACCGCTGGCTTCTCTGCCACAGTGCCTCCAATCTGGAGGCGAAAAAAATGAGAAAGAATATTGCCCTTGGAATTTTTGGCCTGTTGGTGGCCTTTGGTCTCGTGTTAGGGGCTGGAGCCAACTTCAGGGACTACAACGCTGACAGGAGTGTCCACTGGGACATCGTCAGCGATGATAACGAGCTCATTGATTTAACGCCCATTCAGCCCTACGCGTACATAAACGACGGTGGCGTTCTCGTCGTTGATATAAGCCCGGACAACCCGAACTACCCAGGCTACGGCCAGGGCCTCAGCCCGAACTCGGAGTACAACTTCGACGAGGTCTTTGAGGTAAGCAACGACCTTTGGGAGGACAACATGACCATCGTCGTCAGGATTACCAATGCCAACGCCGCGATACAGTTCTACGGCGCTGACAGGGATATACACTACGTTTCGACCGGCGAGATAGTCGACGCCAGCGACAACGCTAAGAACGACGTCTGCTTCGTTGTTGGTCCCGGAGAGGCCGTTAAGGTTGGTATGGACTTCACCGTTGGCAACATTGTTAGCAACACCACCTTCCCGGTTAAGGAGAGCAGCACTATACACATCCAGGCCTACAGGCTCGGCACCGAGCCCAGCGAGCTAGTCGGCAAGTGCGGTCAGGGGTCATGAAGGGGGTATGAAAGATGAATAAACTATTTGGATTGGCTTTACTGATGGTTGGAATGCTCCTGGCGGTTGGAGCCGGGGCAAACTTCAGGTATTACTCTGCCGACAGGCAGGCGAGCTTTGATGTCGTCTCCGACGACAACGAGCTGATTGATTTGACGGCCCTTCAGCCCTACGTGACCTATGATACGGGTAAGCTCTATGTTCAGCTGAACAAGTACAACACAAACAGGCCCGAAGGTGGAGGCGAAGGAATGAGCCCGAACACGACCTACGTCTTTGAGGAGATGTTCCAGGTAAGCAACGAGCTCTGGGAGAACGACAACGGAAGCTACCCGATATGTGTCACCATTAAGACCGCACATGCGGATGTGTTAATCTTCGCGGGAACCTACGACAGCCCCATAGCGGGACCTGCCCACAACATAAACTTCACCGTGACCCACGGAAACCCCATCCCCGTTGGAATGATATTCGACAACACAAACTCAACTCTCGGTGACTACCAGTTCCAGATGAGCATTGAGGCCGTTGCCGGCGAATGCACCGGTGGGCCCCAGTGATTTCTTTTCGGGGCCTTTGCCCCAACCCCTTTGAGGGGGAGTTGCTATGAAAAAAATACTTGAGTTCACCTTTGCTTTCATTGTGATTGCCTTTCTCCTTGGCTCGTTAGCGGGCTTTTTCTTGGACCGCCCCGTGTTTCTCTCGTACGTTTACTCCGATAGCATGACGCCCACCATAAACAGGGGCGACCTCTTCTTGATGAATCCCTTTGCGAAGAACTTTGAGGTTGGCGATATCATAGTTTTCCACAGGCGCGACGGCTGGACGGTTCACAGAGTCTTCGCGGTTACCGAGGAGGGCATTATAACAAAGGGCGACAACAACGTTGCCACCGACCAGCAGGACGGCCTTTATCCGCCCGTAAACAACTCTGACGTGGCAGGAAAGGTGGTCGTTCTCTTCGGCAAACCTCTTGTCCTGAGGGGAGGGGGGAACTTAATCCAGTCCCTGAGGGCAAGGCTCAGCAACGTCTACGCGATAGCGGTCCTCCTTATCGTCGGGGCGTTCCTTACGTTTTCGGGGGACTCCAAAAGGAAGAAGCGAGTTAAGTACTACCGCGTGAGCATTAGAACCCTATACGCGGTTGCATCGGCCCTGATAGTGGCAGGCTTTCTCTTCGTGACGGTTGCCTCGTGGGGAACGCTGGCATTCACTTACTCCTCAACGCTCGCCGGCGGCCAGAGGGAGGGATGGTACCTTCCGGGTTCAACCTTCGATAAGAACCTGAGCGTCGAGAACAAGGCCCTGTACCCGTTCTACTACTTCATCAGCGGCGACGGCGAACGGGCCCAGCTGCTGGGGCCGACGTTTTTCCGCATTGGTGGAGGTTCAAGCGTTGAAGTTCCCGTCCACGTCACCGTTCCAGAGGACACAAAGATTTACAGGGAGGAGTTCCAGGTTAGGTCTTATCCGGCAATCCTTCCCGCTTCACTCGTGATTTTCCTGTACTCCTTCAGCCCGTATCTCCCGCTCGTAGCCTACGCCCTGCTAATCTCGGCAGTGCTCCTGGCCTTCTACCATCTCGCGGGGATTTCGGAGGGGGACGTTCTTAGAATCAGGAAACGGAGGGGAAGTATCCTCTCCAAGGTACTCGGAGATGGTTAGCATGAGAAAATTCATACTTATTACGACTTTCCTCCTCGGGCTGCTCCTGATAGTGGGTTCGAGCGGGAATTTTCGGGCTTACACTGCAAGTAGGAGTGCCGAGTTTGATGTTGTGAGCGGAAGCGATTCCTACATAGCATACCGCTGTCTGTCGGAGCCGGTTCCGGTTAACGCAAGCTCGGGCGTGGAGTTCACGGCCATAACAGTTGAAAACCTGATGGACCGGCCGATAACGTTCCACGTGGAGGGGGACTACTCAGCCCTTCCGGATGGCCTCAGCGGGAGCGTTAACGGTTCAACTTACACCCTTGAGCCGGGCGAATCGGCTGCAATCGGCGGGAGCTTCTCGGCGGATGATGACGTTGATGACGGCACCTACGGAGTTCCCCTGACCGTTTACGCGGAGTGGGATGGGGGAAGCGCCGAGCTCAAGGACTGCTCGATGTACGCTAAGGTTGAGAAGCCAACCTACGTGCTCAGGAAGGCCATAGTTGGGGACGTTTACAACTACACTGTTTGGAACTGGTATTCGATAACCCTGCAACTCAACTTCACCAACAACGGTCCTGAGGGCGACTTCGTCATAAAGGACTTCATTCCCTCGCAAAGGGGCGCGTTGTACGTGCCGTTCCACCCCGATGCAAGTTCTGGCGATGCCGACATGCATTTCCGGGTTGGTCACTGCGGCTGCTGGGGCTGGCTCATAGTGTGGCACGTCCACGTAGCCCATGGGGAGACGGTAACCCTGAACATTCCAATGAGCGTTATCTTCTACTGCCCGCGTGATTACGTCCTCAACTGCGGGGCTCACCTGTGCGGCACCGACGTCGTCTCGAATAAAATCACGGTTCACGTAACTGGAGGTCGTTGATTATGAAGATTGATAAAAAGCGGGCGCTCCTCGGAGGTCTCGCCCTCTCGGTTTCCCTCGCCTTCATCTTTGCCATCTACTCGGGCGTTGCCTACTCGAGGGAGCCGGTAACAACGAAGGCAACCTACTCAAAAGCCTACGCGCAGGAGGGACACTTTACGGCCTATGGGCTGTTCTCGAACGAAACCGTTTACGGTAACGGGACTTCCCTTGAGTACTATCCCTCAAAGATAACCGACGTGATAGTTGGGACATACGAGTTCTCATCGGACGGTGCTAGGGGAAGCTACGAAGCCGTTCTCCACGTCAACTACTACGTCACCTCGGGCAAGAAGAGGGTCTACATCGTCAACGACACGAAGCTCCTCGCCAAGGGCACCTTCGTGAATTCCTTCGAGGTTCCAGTTGAGCTGAACTTTACTGAGCTGAATGAGAGACTCCAGATGGTTCGCGAAGGAACGGGCCTCTACCGTGCCGAGAGGGAAGTTTACGTCACCGTGAAAGTTCTGGCCAACGGGAGGGAGTCCTTCACCCAGGAAATCCGGCTGAAGCGCGACGCATCAGGGATGCTGTACTTCAGCGGAACGGACAAGGAGTACCAGAAGGTCGTGAGAACGGTCAGCACAACTACGAACTCGCTCTCCTTTGCCGGCTCGAACGTCGGGGTTTCGACGGCCAGAACCGTTTTCCCGGCCATGGCACTGCTCTTCGCGATTCCTCCCGCGGGGTTCATCTACGCCAAGCGCGAAAAGAAGGAACGCGAGCCCAAGGAGCTGAAGGGCCTGAAGAAGTACACGGTTGAGGGAACGTCCCCCGACGGGAAGCGCGTTGAGCTCTCCTCCCCGAAGGACCTTGAGAGGGTCTTCGAGCTCGTTGACAGGCCGATAGTGCACTACCGCGACGGCGAGACTGACGTCTATGCGATAACCGACGGTGAAATCGTTTACGAGTACCGGGCGAATTAGCCCGGACACCAACAACTTTAAAAGCCCAAGCGGAAAGCCACCTTAGGAATTCTAAAAGGGTTAGAGGTGGTTAGAGATGAACCCGTTCCACGAGCTTGAGCCCGGACCGAACGTTCCGGACGTTGTGTACGCGCTCATAGAGATTCCGAAGGGGAGCAGGAACAAGTACGAGCTCGACAAGAAGACCGGACTCCTCAAGCTTGACCGCGTCCTTTACAGCCCGTTCTTCTACCCGGTGGACTACGGAATAATACCCCAGACCTGGTACGACGACGGCGACCCCTTCGACATAATGGTCATCATGCGCGAGCCCGTTTACCCGCTCACCATCATCGAGGCCAGGCCGATAGGCATAATGAAGATGGAGGACAGTGGAGACAAGGACTGGAAGGTTCTCGCCGTCCCGGTTGAGGACCCGTACTTCAAGGACTGGAAGGACATCGACGACGTTCCCAAGGCCTTCCTCGACGAGATTGCCCACTTCTTCCAGCGCTACAAGGAGCTCCAGGGCAAGGTCACCAAGATTGAGGGCTGGGGCAACGCCGAGGAGGCCAAGAAGGAAATCCTCCGTGCCATAGAGCTCTACAAGGAGAAGTTTGGAAAGAAGTGATTCCTTTCAACTCTTTTTGGAGGTCAGGCCATGTACAAGCTTTTGACGGTTAAGGACGTCGTCAGGATTCCGCCCAGGATGTTCACGATGGACCCGAAGGAGGCCGCCAAGAAGGTTCTCCGCGAGACCTACGAGGGCATCTATGATAGAGATGAGGGAGTTATCCTGGCAATCCTTGACGTCCACGACGTTGGGCAGGGAATAATCGTCCCAGGCGACGGGGCCACTTACCACGAGGTAACCTTTGACGTCCTCGTCTGGAAGCCCGAGAACCAGGAGGTCGTTGAGGGCGAGGTCGTTGAGATGATGCCCTACGGCGCCTTCATCAGAATCGGCCCGATGGACGGTCTTGTCCACATAAGCCAGCTCATGGACGACTACGTCGTCTTCGACGAGAAGAACAGGCAGTTCATAGGCAAGGAAACCAACCGCGTCCTCAAGCTCGGCGACTTCGTGAGGGCGAGGATAATCGGCATAAGCGTCAAGAGCAGAATCATCAGGGAGAACAAGATTAACATGACCATGCGCCAGCCCGGTCTCGGAAAGTTCGAGTGGATTGAGAAGGAGAAGAGAAAGGCCAAGGAGGAGTGAGCATGGCGAAGGAGAGGGCCTGCAGGCACTGCCACTACATAACGACCGAGGACCGCTGTCCCGTCTGCGGGAGCAGGGATTTGAGCGACGACTGGTTTGACCTCGTCATAATCCTCGACACCGAGAGCAAAATTGCCAAGAAACTCCGCGAGAGCATACCAGAGGCCGCCAAAGTTCCTGGCAAATACGCCATAAGGGTCAGGTGAAATGCTGTTCCGCCTAACTGAAGAGCTCCGGCGAGAGCTCAAGGAACCGCTGGGAGAGCTGATAAGGGGCCCGATTCCGGAGCCCTACCTTCGGATTAAGGACGAGCTTAGGGGTAAGACCGTAATCACCGTCGGGGACGTCGTTACGGAGAACGTCCTCAAGCTCGGCATTTCCCCTTCCCTTGCCCTCTACGACCTCAGGACGAAGAGGGCCGACTATTCTCCCGACATAAACGCGAAGGCCGTCTTCATGACCGTTTCTAATCCCCCCGGGACCATAACGAAAGCTTTATTAGACGCCATCAGAAAGGCCTTCCGCCTCGTCGAGCGGGGCAGGCCAGTTCACATACTCGTCAGCGGTGAGGAGGATTTGGGGGCGATTCCGGCGGTGCTCTACGCCCCTCTCAACTCGGTCGTCCTCTACGGCCAGCCCGACGAGGGGGTAGTGCTTATAAAGGTAACACCCGAATGCAAGCGCAGGTGTGCGCAAATACTTGCCAAGATGGAGGTGGTTCGTGATGGAGATTAAGGTGACCGAGATAAGGGAGAACAAGCTCCTCGGGAGAAAGGAGATATACTTCGACATCATCCACGAGGGCGAGCCTACCCCGAGCAGGGAAGCGGTGAAGGGTAAGCTCGTCGCCATGCTCGACCTCGACCCGAACACCACCGTTCTCCAGTACATCAGGAGCTACTTCGGAAGCCACGTCAGCAAGGGCTACGCCAAGGCCTACGAGACGAGGGAGAGGATGCTCTACATAGAGCCTGAGTACATCCTCGTTAGGGACGGCCTCATTCAGAAGGAGGAAGAGTGAGGTGGTGTAAATGGCCAAGGGCAAGAAGAAGACCAGCCAGAAGTGGAAGCTCTACGAGGTTAAGGGTGGAAAGGTCGTCAGGAAGAACAAGTTCTGCCCGCGCTGCGGGCCGGGCGTTTTCATGGCCAACCACAAGGACCGCTGGTCCTGCGGAAGGTGCGGCTACACCGAGTGGAAGAAGTGATTTCCCTTTCTTTCCTTTGAACTGGACTTTTCTGAGGACTTCTCAGAAGATAAAAGAGAGGAAATCAGCCAAGAGCCGCCTGGACTGCCAGGTCGGCCCTGACTATTCCGTAGCCGTAGTAGATGTCCCATCCGGGGTCTCCGAGGTCGTCGGCGGTAACGTGGAGGATTCCCCTGACGGTGTTGGTGTTCATGTCGGTTCCGTTGAGTACGGCTCTATAATAGTTGGCGATACGAAGGCGATAGCCAGTGGAGAATACGCCAACATAACCGCCTGTCAGCTCGACCCCGATAAATACGCCGTTGACGATGCCGTTTTGAGGCTTTTCAAGAACCTTGGGGGAGATGGCTGTACAAAGCCCGTGCTCGTTGACCTGGGGGACACGATGATAAGCTACGTCTCCCTTCCGGGCGTTCCCAGGTCTATATCTCCGATAACGGTGACCCTTAGGATATGGAGGGTGGGAGGATGAAAAGGCGCGGCTTTATAATAAACTCAACAGTCCTCGTTCTGCTCATACCCTTACTCCTGCTCCTTGCAACGTACAGCAACGTTACTTCCTACGTTCTTCAAGCACAGTCGCAGGCAGCTCGTCTAAAAACAACGCAGGACGTGGTCTCGTATCTCCAATTTGACCTTCAGAACGTTATGCGTCTGTCCCTAAAGAGGGCTCTCGTTCTCAGCATTGCCTTCGTTACAACTGTTGAACCCCTTGACAACGCTCAGCTTGCCCTGGAAAGTCTGGTTAAGTATGGAAGCTACTCGCAGATAAATTCTGCTGGTGCCGATTGGATTTCCCGGGAAAGGCAGTTCATGGGCAACGCAACCCTGCTCGATTGGCTGAACAACATGAGGGACTACCTGGCAACCATGGGTTATAGAATGGTCACTCCACCATCCCAGATACTCAATGACATCCGCCTTACTATAGCCCCCCTTGATTCGTTCCATATCGTTGCAAACATCACGATTCCCCAGATTGTCATAGAGGATTCCTCCGGCAAGATAGTTTACAACTCCAGCATACCTCCTACGGGCTCCCTTTACGTCGTCGTGCCTGTGACAAACCTCGAAGACCCTCTGATTTCCTACCTAACCAAGGGTAGGCTATCTCGGGTTATCGTCCCCTGTAAGTTCGCATACCCAAACATAACCCCTCCGTATTATCTCGTAAACGGCTATGGCGACCCCCAGACAAAGCCCCTTAAGTTTGCTGCCCCATTTGCTTCGGCCATCTCCTCCGACGCAATCTACTATGGGGACACATACCCGGGCGGCGGTGCTCTAGCTTACGTTCTCAAAGAGCAGCCGACAACAACCCCGAGCTCCGCCTTTGTTTTTGACACCCGCGTAAATGGGTCCCTGATTTCTCCGGCTAGTGTTTTCAACGATGGGGACATGGGCGTCATGGTGTTCTCCGGTAGGGTTGGTGCTGGGACTTCCTGGTGCAACGACAACTATCAAATGAAGGCTGGCTTTACGCTCTCGGGAGTCTCTGATGGACAGATTGTTCTCCTGAAGTTCAACCCCTCCTCTGTCCCGTTCTCTCAGATACGTCACAATGGAGCGTATGCGGACATGGCAATATACACATCCAGCTGTACCCTTGCCAATTACTGGATTGAGAAGTGGGACTCAAACGAGATTCTTATATGGCTGAAGGTTACGGGTACCTCCTATTCAATCTACTATTCCTCCGATGGAACCCAGCCTCTGAGCAGGGGGCAGTTGTACTATGTTTTCGGGGATAACTACACAGAGAACGTTGACCTCTCTCCGGGTCAGTCTATGTTCCTCTTCAACACCGATTCTCCCGTCTTTGTCCGCTACAACGCCTCCGCATCTGCTAATTCTGACTTTGGTGGGGGGGTTGAGCTTAACGTTCCGGCACTGGTGCCGTCAAATGTTCTTAAAGTTTCCATTGACTATCCCTATACCGTTTCAGATGTGCAGGTTCCAATTTATCTGAACTCAACCTGGGCATCGCGGATTCCGCACTCTGGGAACGAAGCCCAAATCGAGGTCTACTCTGATTCCGGCCTGACCCAGCGGTTGCCCTTCTGGATTGAGTACTGGAACGACAACGGGGCCCTGATATGGGTCAGGACTAGCGTTCCAGGCGACGTCTACATTAAGTTCGGAGACGACCTACCGCTCACCAGAGGGGATGGGGATGAGGTGTTCCTGTGGTTCTATGACAAGAAAACTACCGTTAATGATGGGAAGAGCGTCTCTTTTGACGTCTCAAAGTATAATCTTTATGGCAACATAGCAATACGCTTTAGTATGAGACCAACCAAAAACAAGGCATGGAATGCAGGTGTACGGATTTATACAAGTTACACATATTGGGGCGAGTATACTGATAGATATTACATAGACTTTACAGATGACCTTGTTAATAAAAACAATGGTCTTAGGATATGGGGTTACTGGTATGATGATTATTATGGGAAATGGTATTACCAAGGCGCTACCAGTGCTGGCGAGACGAGAGGATGTTGTGCCTATAGGACATATGAAGTGATAATATTGCCTTCTGGATGGATTGGTGCCTATCCAGTAACAAATGTCTCGTTTCTTGATTATGGCCAGACAAAGTGGAGCTACTTTAAGGAGCCTGTGAGGGCAAACTATGACGACAATTACTTTAGGGTATACCACGAACCCCTTGAGAGGGTATCTCTAATAAATAAAAAGGACAACAATGATAACAATGTCATTTTCCAGTGGATTTTCATCAGAAAATACCTGAATCTCGCAGACCTAGACGAAAGTATCTCCCGGGTTTATACCCCTGAGCCAATTTCATTCCAGCTCGTTGACAACTGGACGACGGCTGGAAGACTGTTCATACTCCAGGACTGGGGGACAACCCTCGCGAGCTACTCAACTGGCACCTGGCCGATTAACGTCCCCAACCGCTATGAGGTTGATGTGGTGCCTTCCAGCACTGGGCTCTTCCTCAACTACACTCACAACCCCAACTCCGTGATTCCAGAAAACTCAAGGACGGTGGTGGATGTTTCCATCGCCGGTGACGTTGGTGTCTACCTTACTGTAAGAAACAGCGCTGAAAACTCCGCCCACTTTTCCTGGGTCTTCTGGGGTCCGTACCCCTACGCCGTTCTTTCGCCCCTCGTTGGGGTTCCCGAGCAGAAGCCACCAGAGGGCAACTATGTGACCGCGAGGGTCTTTGACATTCAGCCCTTCCGCCAATGCGTTATCGACGAAAGGTACTTCGGTGTCGCGGGTGCTCCATCCTTCTTCGAGCGCCTTGAGGGTGGAAGCTCGGCACACCGCGCCCACTACATCTCCCTGGCTGAGGCTATGCAGAGGGCGGTTTACGGTGGTGTCAGATATCCGATTGGCCTGGTGAGCTTCATACTTCCCAAGAACCTTCCTGCAAACCTTAACTTCCTGGTTCGCGAGCAACCTGCGGTTGACTACATATACCTTGACTACGCTGACTATCCAGGTGACGACCCAGACGCAATGCAGGTCCTTGGAATCTCAGCCACGGGAGGAATAACGTCAACTCCCGTCCTGGACCAGAACTTTTACCTTACTCCGGCCACCGCAAGCCTCATATTCGGCCCGTACGCCAACGACCTGCTCGTTCCAATAGGCTCAGGGTGATGTAAATGGCAGTGGACGAGTTCCTCTACTCAATCGGTGAGGGGGTAGAGCGCATCGCCTCCGCCTTCAGGTCTTTCCTTTTCCCGGAACCCGCCGAGAACCCACCGCGTTTCGGTTTCACGCGGAGGCTCGTTAAATCCAGGGTCACACTCCACGAGCTCTTCAGCCTTCACCTCCAACTCTGCTTCCTGCTCTACCTGGTCCTGAACTTTGTGGTGGTGTTCCTGGTGAGTAGCCCCCTGTGGGTGCTCATCCTGGCGGTTCCCTACTTCCTGTACCTCCGCTACATTTTCAACCGCTACGGCCACTTTCTCCTTGAGGAAAAGCCATACCGGGTGTTTTACACAGTAATTTCGGCGCTCTCTTTCCTCGCGTTCTTTGGCTACTCAATCGTCAGGCTCTACGCCGGTGGAGTCCTCTACGTCTACGCCTACGTGATGGGGATAGCCGTCCTCGTCCTGCTCTTCCGCTGGTACTTCAAGAGAACCTTTGGCAGGGACTACACGTACGGCGTCGTCGAGGAGCTCAAAGGCGACCTCGTCAGGGTATTCGTGCACGATGACCTCTCCGCCAACGTCAAGCCCGGCCTTTACTGGCTCCCGGCCGTTCCGGATGTGGAACCCGGCAGGGTCGTCAAGGTTCTCGTGGAGGACAGGGCCTTCAGGAGCGCCAAGCCCGTGAGGATAATCGAGGTCTATCTCTCTCAGTCCTCCCAGAGCTCCACCGAGCCGAAGAACGCTATGGAATGAAGGACGAGCAGGTAAATGGAGTGGTGAGGTTCTACCAGGTTGGTTTTGGCGAACCCCTCTCCCCTCTTCTCTATCACTAGGGGTTCGACCAGCGGGTGTCCGGGGTCGAGTGTCAGGGAGTCTCCTTGGCTCTTCACCTGGTACCCTATTCCTCGCGCAACCCTCTCCACGAACCCCCTGAACATCTCCCACCTGTAGACCCGGGTTCTGTAGTAAACCGTGTGCCCCACACTATCACCAACGAAGGTAATGTTAGAACCTTAAAAAGTTTTTCTTAATGCAACTTTGTGACGTAACAACCCCATTAAGTTTTTAAGGACAGCCCATCGTGCTCGGTTGGTGGTGTCATGATAGACGTTGTGACCCTTTTTAAGTACCTCCTGATTCTCTACGGTGGTCTGTTTGCGATAACGAACCCAGTTGGAGCCGTTCCTGTGTTCTTGAGTGTTACCCATGACCTCAGCCTGAGGGAGAGGCGGGAGATAGCGACGAAAACGGCCCTGACCGTTATCGTGACCCTAATCGTTTTTGCCCTCATCGGTCAGTGGATTTTCAAGTTCTTCGGCTCAAGCGTTGACGCTTTCGCGATAGCCGGTGGAATCCTCCTCTTCAGGATGGCAATGGACATGCTCTCGGGCAGACTCTCCTCCGTCAAGATAAGCAGGGAAGAGACAGAGGAGTTCGATGAAGAAGTCGTCACGCTTGAGGAGGTCGCCATAATACCCCTCGCAATCCCCCTGATTTCCGGCCCAGGTGCCATAACGACGGTGATGCTCTACATGGCGAAGGCCGGGAGCGTCGCCGAGAGGGCGGTTGTCCTGCTCACGATAGTTCTCATCGGCGTTACGGTCTGGCTCGTTCTCTGCTCGGCGAACGTGATTAAGGCCCGCCTTGGAAGGGTCGGCATAAAGGTAATGACGAGGATGATGGGTCTAATCCTGACGTCGATGGCCGTCCAGATGATTATAAACGGCATCAAGGGGGCCTTTGGCCTCTGATTTTTCCAAAACCCTTAAATCGTCCGGGTTGAACTTTCATCGGTGTTGAAAATGCGTGGAGACCTGATAAGGATTCTGAGCGCCGTTGAGGAGAAGGCGAACGAGCTGAAGCTTGAGGATTTCGAGCCCGACGTGGTTCTCGTCGGAGGGGAGGCCTACGAGTTCATAAAGGTTCAGGTGAACGAGGAGTTCGGTGGCGACGAGGAGGTTCTTGAGCTCTCTGGGCTTCCCGTGAGGATAGTTGATGAACTCGGCAAGGACGCGGTTGTGATAGACAGCAAGGCCCTCGGCTACGCACCCGCCGCCAAGCGCTTCACCGTTGTGAGGTGACCAGCCAGGCCCTTCCGTTTCTCATTTCGACCCTTACTCCGGCCAGAAACAGCAGGCTCAGCGAGACTGCCATAACGTCCGCCAGACTGCCCGGGTTCCTTAAGTCACCCTTCTCGCGCATGAACGCGTCGAACTCCTCAAGGCTCATCCTTCCCTCCACGACGTCTTTCGCCTTTTCCCTAACGAGCTCAGCTTCATCCCTACCGGCCTTGCGCAGGATTAGCGTGTCGAGGTTTTCAGCGAGGAGTTCAATGAAGACCCCAACAATGGTCTCCTCCAGCGGGCAGGGGATTCTTTCTGCGAGCCTCTCGAAGGTCCCGTAGGTGAGCCTGTAACCCTCAATCCACTCGCGGAAGATGAGCTCCCGCTCTCTGCTAATCTCGGCAATCCTGGAAAGGTTTATCCTGTCTCGGAAGAGTTCCTCGAAGGCCTTCTCCGAGTAGACATCGTACTTCACCCCGCTCGGGAGCCCCTTGGGGTTCGCGATTCTTATCGCCCGGTAGAGCTCCATCGTGTCCCCCACCGTTGACTCCTCGATGAGTAGCTTCGCCTTCTCGCCACCCTCCAGTATCTTCCTCGTCATCGAGAGCCCCATCAGGAGCGGAATCGAGAGGACGATTACCCCGAAGTTCGGGTTGGCATCTTGTACCCTCTTGCTCGCCTCAACGCCACGCCTTATGAGCTCACCTATTCCGGCCTCGTTCGGCCTGAGAAGACCGGAGCGGATTGACTCAGCCCGCTTTATCGCCTCGTGGTAGATGCCGGCCAGGGCAGGATACGCAACGAGAAAGTTGTAGATGCTCAAATCCTCGAAGTCCCTTCTCCTGCTCACGTTCCCTGGCTTTGGAACGGCTACCTCTATTAACGGCCCCGTGAGAAAAGCCCTGATGAGCTCCCACCGGTTCATTCTTCCACCGGTAGAAAAGAGGGGAGAAACCTTAAAATGCTTTCTCAGCGGAGCAGTTTGACGAACTCCCTCATCCAGGCGTACAAATCCCCGGGGTGCCTTGAGCTGACCCAGTTGCCGTCAACGACAACCGGCTCATCAACCCATTCTACCCCAGCGTTCCTCATGTCGTCCCTTATTCCGGCGTAGCTCGTCCCCTTCCTACCCCTGAGCACCCCGGCTGAGATGAGTATCTGCGGCCCGTGGCAGATGCTCGCGACCGGCTTTCCGTCCTCGAACATCTTCCTCGCTATCGCCACGGCCTTCTCGTTGAGCCTCACCCTTTCCGGTGCCCTTCCGCCGGGCAGAACGAGGGCGTCGAATTCATCGGGGTCAACCTCGTCAAAGGCCAGCTGGACTTCGACGGTGTAGCCGTGCTTTCCGGTAATCTTCCCGCGCTCGAAGCTCGCTATGTAGACCTCGTGCCCCTCCTCCTTGAGTCTGTGAAGTGGATAAATCAGCTCAACGTCCTCAAAATCGTTGGCGCTGAGGAACAGAACCTTCACTTCAATCACCCCCTTAACGTTCAGAAGAATATATGGGTGACCGCTTATAACCCTAACTGGACAAAAATGGTTAGAGCGGGAGCTCGGTGGTTTCCTTGTGGGTCTTGAGGACGACCATCGTGTGGGTTGATTCGACCCCGTCGACCTCTCCAATCTTGTCGAGGAACTCGTTGAGCTCTTCACTGCTCCTCGTCCTAATCTTGACGAGCATGTCGTAGTCCCCGGTCGTCTCGTAGACCTCGCATATCTGGGGGTACTTCTTGAGCTCGTCCGCGACGTGGCCGTACATCCCGGCGCGGGCCTTTATGAGAATGAAGGCGAGAATCTTGAAGCCCAGTGAGTCCGGGTCGAGAATGACCGTGAACTTCTTTATTATTCCCCTATCCTTCAGCTTCTTTATGCGCTCGTATATGGTTGATTCGGCGAGACCGACTTCCTTAGAAATCTCACGAAGGGGCGTTCTGCTGTTCCGCTGGAGTATCGTGAGTATTTTTCTATCAACCTCATCCAGACCGCTCCTCGTCATTCTCACCACCGTCATGGAAAATTTTCGGCAATCCTTATAAATTTGCCGATTCTCGATAACCATACGTTTATAAAACGCCGTTCGTCTTTTAGTTCCGGGCCGGGGGTGAGCAGGAATGCCAACGAACGTAACAGCGGAGTACCTTGCCGCGGAGGAGGAATACAGGAACGCAAAGACAATTCCCGAGAAGATTCGAGCCCTTGAAAAGATGTACGCGACGGTTCCGAAGCACAAGGGAACCGAGAAGCTCAGGCTCCAGATAAAGCGCAAGTTAGCGGAGCTCAGGAAGGAGCTTGAGAAGCAGAGGCAGATGAGGAAAGGCGGTGGCGGGCCCTCGATGGCCGTCAGGAAAGAGGGCGCGGCGCAGATAGTTTTAGCTGGTCTTCCCAACGTTGGCAAGAGCTCACTCCTCAAAGCTCTAACAAACGTCGATGCGGACGTTGCAGATTACGCCTTCACAACCGTTCAGCCGATTCCGGGAATGATGCACCACAAGGACGTTCAAATCCAGCTCGTTGAGGTTCCCGGCCTCGTTGAGGGCGCCGCTCTGGGTAAAGGGATGGGCCCACAGCTCCTGAGCGTTATAAGGAACGCCGATGCGATAGCGATAGTCGTTGACCTCTCCCAGAACCCGGTCAAGCAGATGGAGATTCTTTTGAGGGAGTTCGAGAGAGCCGGAATAAAGGTCAACAAGAGGAAGCCGAGGGTTGAAATCAAGAGAACGGCGATGGGTGGAATCGTCATCAACGGCCAGGAGAACATAAAGGGCGACATTCAGGAAGTCATGAAGATGCTCCGCGAGGAGCGCATACACTCGGCTGAGATAACGGTCAAGGAGCCCGTAACGCTTGAAGAGTTCGCCGATGCCATAGATGAGAGCCTCGTCTGGAGGAGGGCCATAATCATAGCCAACAAGGGCGACGCTCCCGGCAGTAAGGAGAACTACGAGAAACTCGTCAAGGCCTACGGTGACCGCTTCAAGATAATCCCGATATCGGCAAAGAAGGGCATAAACCTCGACAAACTCAAGGACGAGCTCTACGATTTGGCCGGAATCATCCGCGTTTTCACCAAGAGCCCCGGCGAGGAGCCGGCTTATCCTCCGGTCGCGCTTAAGAAGGGCTCTACCGTCATGGATTTGGCCGAGAGGATTCACAAGGACTTCGCCAAGAACTTCCGCTATGCGAGGGTCTGGGGCAAGAGCGTCAAGTTCCCGGGACAGAGGGTTGGTGCCGACCACGTGCTCGAGGATGGGGACATAGTGGAGATTCACGCCCGCTAACGGCAGAACGGCCCTTTGCAGGTTCTTCTCCCCTTCCCGGTCAGTACGTCAAGGCTGTATTCCTTTCCGTCGAGGCTGTCGAGGATTAACCTCTCGCCATCCTTCTCGTAGAGCCAGAAGACCTTGTAGGCGAGTTCTTCTCGAACGACCTCAATCCTCGGGAGCCACCACGAAATCACGCGCGAGTTTCCCCAGGTTATGGCGCTCTCAAAGGCCTTCATCCTCGCCTCCTCTTCATTGACTAGCGGGTTCATAACGGCCTTTTCCTCAACCTCCCACTCCTGGAGTTCTATGAACCTGTCCCCCCTCTCGGCACCGAGCCGGTAGAGGTCGACGTAGGCGAAGTAGTCGAAGACCTTATCCCTCATTCCCAGCCTCTTGTAGTAGAGCCTGAGGTGGTATATCCTGTATGGATACAAAACGAAGCTCGATTCTATTTCAGGACGGAATATAGGCTTCATGACTTTTACCCGGTTCATGCCCAACACCGTAACGGTTTGTACTAATTCGGCTTCCCGAATTCCCACAAACTATTCAACATATAGTTTTGAACGATAGGTTTATAACTTTTTGGCAATAATATACAGCGCTGGCCATTGGCCAGCATATATATGCAGGAGGGTTCAATATGGGGCTCAGTGCCGGTGGATGGGCATTGCTACTGGTTCCAACCCTTTTGGGAATAGCAACGATGCTCCTCTATGGTTTTTGGGACAGAATAACCGGCGAGGAGTACTACGTTGACGACGACATTCTCGCCTACGACGAAGACCTGATTAGACAGCAGGAGGGAGGGGCATGAACACCGAGATACTGATTGGCTTCCTCTTCTACCTCGCGTTGCTGGCCTACATCGGCTGGTGGGCCAACAAGTACACCAAGACCGAGGACCAGTACTTCGTGGGCGGAAGAAAGGTTCATGTCCTGGCCGCTACACTTTCCGATAAGGCGAGCGACTTCAGTGGCTGGCTGATGCTCGGCTATCCGGGAAGCGCCTTCAAAGCCGGTCTCGGTGCATTCTGGGCTGCGGTGGGCTGTCTCTTCGGAACGCTCGCGGACTACGTGCTCATTGGGCCAAGGCTGAGAATCTACGCCGGTAAATTCAGGGCGATAACCGTTCCGGACTACCTTGAGGCCAGGCTCAAGGACGACACAAAGATGATAAGAATCCTCAGCGCGCTGATAATCCTCATATTCATGACCGCTTACGTCGCCGCCCAGTTCACGGCCGGTGGAAAGACGTTTGCAGAGGGCTTCGGAATCAGCGACAACGCGGGAATAATTCTGACGGTGATAATCCTGACCGCCTACGTCATAACCGGCGGCTTCTTTGCGGTCGTCTGGACCGACGTCGTTCAGGCAATGTTCATGCTCCTGACGCTGATAATCGTCCCGTTCCTGGCGCTCGCTGAGATTGGAGGCTTCGACAAGGCCACCCAGATAATAGCCCAGGCTGACCCGACCAAGCTCGACCCGTTCGGAGGGGCAACCGGCTGGGCGGCGATAATCTTCGCCATCGGCTACGCCTCCTGGATAGTCGGCTACCTCGGCCAGCCCCACATAGTTACGCGCTACATGAGCGTTGAGGACCCGAGGAAGCTCAGAAGGCCCGGAATCTTCATCAGCGGAACCTGGACGATACTCGTCCTCTGGGGTGCTTTCTTCGCTGGATTCCTCGGCTTTGCGATGTACCAGGCCGGAATGCTCCAGGTCAGCGACCCGGAGAAGGTAATCCCTGCGATGGCCGTCGAGCTCATGCCCGGCTGGCTGGCCGGCTTCGTCATAGCGGGTATAATCTCGGCCGTCATGAGCACCGCCGACTCACAGTTGCTCGTCGCTTCCTCCGCCATAGCGAGGGACTTCTACCACAAGGTCCTCGGCAAGGAGGTCGGCAAGAGGCAGATGGTTAACATATCGAGGCTCGTCGTTGCCGGCGTCGCCCTCGTCGGTCTCTGGTTCGCGCTGACCGGCAACAAGGTCGTCTATGAGATGGTGGCGACTGCATGGGGCGGTCTCGCGGTCGGTTTCGGCCCGATTCTCGTGCTGAGCCTCTGGTGGAAGCGGGTCACCAAGGAAGGCGCAATCGTCGGCATGGCCTACGGCCTTGTCAGCGAAGTCATTCTTGAGGCCAAGGTCTACGGATGGGCCTTCAACCCGGACGCCCCCGGAATCTTCGGAACAATCGGCTCCTGGTTCAACGGCGTCCCTGTGTTCTTCATCAACTTCTTCGTTACCCTGTTCGTCATAATCGTCGTCAGCCTATTCACAAAGCCGCCAGAGGACGTTGTGAAGCTCCACGAGGAGCTCTTCAAGAAGGTTCCCATCGAGACCGGAAAGAAGAGCCTCACCGAAACCAGGGCCAAGAGCCAGGTTGAGAACGTCGCCGACTTCCTCATCGAGCGCGGTCTTGCCTGATACCTTTACAATTTTTTCGAGGGACAAGGCGTTTTCAACCTTTTGGTTTTAAACCATTTTTGGTCAACCTAACGTTTATAAGGTTTGGATGACATACGTAAAGATGACTAAAATTTCGGAGGTATGGGCATGAGACCCCTCGACCTTACCGAAAAAGACCCTTCTAAGAGAGTTACAATCTACTTCGAGGGCCGACCCCTTGAGGCATACGAGGGGGAAAAGGTTACCGTTGCCCTGCTCGCGAACGGCGTCTACTGGCTAACGACGAGCACCGGGGGAAGAAAGAGGGGCGCCTTTACTTTTGGGCCCGTCCCGATGGTCGTCAACGGCGTCAAGAACGTAAACGCGAGGAAAACCGCCGTAAAGGACGGCATGAGGCTCGAGAGACAGGGCTACGGCGACTTCCAGGAGACGGTAGAAATCGACGAGAGCAAGCCCGTTCTCCAGTACGTGGTTGATGTAGCTATCATTGGCGCCGGTCCGGCCGGCCTCGGCGTCGTCAAGGAAATCGGCGGAAGGCTCACGACGGCGATAATCGAGGAGAGGGGCTGGCTCGGCGGAGACTTAAAGCTCAAGGGCGTCGAGCAGGAGGGCTTTGGAGACCCTAAAGAGGCCCTGAAGGAGCTCTCCGATTTGCCCGAGAACACCCGCGTCTTCCTGAAGAGCGTCGCCATTGGAGTTTTCGACAAGGGCGAGTACTTCCTCGTGCCGATAGTGAGGGGCGACCAGCTGATTGAAATTCTCGCCAAGCGCGTGGTTTTAGCTACCGGAGCCGTTGACAACATCATGCTCTTTGAGAACAACGATTACCCCGGCGTCTTCAGGAGGAGCGACGCGCTTGAGGTCATG
Organism: Thermococcus sp. 9N3; assembly: GCF_012027685.1. Lineage (NCBI taxonomy): Archaea > Methanobacteriati > Methanobacteriota > Thermococci > Thermococcales > Thermococcaceae > Thermococcus > Thermococcus sp. 9N3. The sequence goes on along the minus strand of NZ_SNUV01000002.1, from coordinate 79,368 downwards.
AACGTCTGGGGAGTGGCCCCTGGAAGGAAGGTCGCTGTCGTTGGGGCCTTTCCTGAGGAGCTGACTGCCGAGCTCGACCGCTGGGGAATTGAGTACGTTGTGGTCCCCAACCCGAAGCGCGTTGAGGGCAACGAGAAGGTCGAGAGGCTCATAGATGCAAACGGCAACGTTTACGAGGTCGACGCCGTCATAGTCTCCGACGGCAGAAGACCGGACATAAACCCCGTGACCCAGGCCGGTGGAAAGCTGTACTTCAAGCGCGGTTACTACCGTCCGGTTCTCGACTCGAACCACAGAATCCGCGAGGGAATCTACGTGGCAGGCAGTGCGGTTTCGATAAAGCCCCACTACGCGAACTACCTTGAGGGAAGGCTCGTCGGCGCGTACATTCTCAGGGAGTTCGGCTTCGAGGCCGAGCCGTGCGTCTACGAGGAGAGGCTCAAGAACTACGAGCCGATAGCGGTTCCAGTCCACAGGCTTCCGCTCGACGAGTTCAACGGCGAGGACGTTCAGATTTGCGGCTGTGACGTGACGCTGAGAAAGGTTGACGACGTTGTGAAGTCCGGCATCACCGACCTCCAGATAATCAAAAGGCTGACCCACCTCGCCATGGGCTTCTGTCAGGGACGCTTCTGCCTCTTCAACGGTGCCGTCGTTGTATCCCAGAGAACCGGAACGCCGATGGATAAACTTGACATTCCCGTCGCGAGGCCCCCGCTCAAGAACATCCGCATGAAGGTCCCCGCGAGGAGGGATTGAAGATGCCGACGAGGGAACTTCCCGAAAGGAGCGAGATAACGATTATCGGTGGCGGAATAGTCGGCGTCACGATAGCGCACGAGTTAGCTAAGCGCGGTGAGGAAGTTACAGTCATAGAGAAGCGCTTCATCGGCTCGGGCTCCACCTTCCGCTGTGGGACGGGCATAAGACAGCAGTTCAACGACGAGGCCAACGTCCAGGTTATGAAGCGCTCCGTCGAGCTGTGGAAGAAGTACAGCGAGGAGTACGGCTTCTCCTTCGAGCAGACCGGCTACCTCTTCCTGCTTTATGACGACGAGGAGGTCGAGGAGTTCAGGCGCAACATCGCGATACAGAACCGCTTCGGCGTTCCGACGAGGCTCATAACGCCGGAAGAGGCCAAGGAGATAGTGCCGCTCCTCGACATCAGCGAGGTTATCGCCGCTTCCTGGAACCCCACAGACGGAAAGGCGGACCCCTTCCACTCCACCGCGAAGTTCGCGATAAAGGCCGAGGAGTTCGGGGCCAAGCTCGTCGAGTATACCGAGGTCAAGGACTTCATCATCGAGAACGGCGAGATTAAGGGGCTGAAGACGAGCAGGGGAGTCATAAAGACGAGCATAGTCGTCAACGCCACCAACGCCTGGGCCAAGCTCATCAACGCGATGGCCGGGATAAGCACTCCAATTCCGATAGAGCCCTACAAGCACCAGGCGGTCATCACACAGCCCATAAGGAAGGGAGCGATTAAGCCTATGGTCATCTCCTTCAAGTACGGCCACGCCTACCTCACCCAGACCGCCCACGGCGGTGTCGTCGGCGGAGTCGGCTACGAGCTCGGGCCAACCTACGACCTCAGCCCAACCTACGAGTTCCTGCGCGAGGTGAGCTACTACTTCACCAAGATTATTCCGGCCCTCAGAGAGCTCCTAATCCTCAGGACGTGGGCCGGCTACTACGCAAAGACACCCGACAGCAATCCTGCGATAGGGAAAATCGAGGAGCTGAGCGATTACTACATTGCCGCTGGTTTCAGCGGGCACGGCTTCATGATGGCTCCTGCGGTGGCAGAGATGGTCGCCGACCTAATCACGAAGGGCAGAACAGACCTGCCGGTCGAGTGGTACGACCCGTACCGCTTCGAGCGCGGTGAACTGCGCGGGCAGGCGCTTCAGATGGGCTGATTGCCCACGATTTCCACCCTTTTCTTATCATTTCGACGGAAATTTTATAAGTCCCTCGCCGGTTCTTCCAGCGATGAGCAAGCGAGAACTCGTTGTCACCCAGGGAAAGCGCGAGAAAACGCTCAAGCTCAAGAAGCTCCGGGTTAAGCGGAGGAACGTCGTAATCTTGGCCATGGCCATGTTTATCGCTAACGTCGCCTTTGGAATGGCCTTCCCCTACCTCAGCGTCTACATGCGCCTCCTCGGCGCGAGCATGTTCATGGTCGGCCTTCTGAGCGTCGCCTTCAACCTGACCTCGACGGTCTTCCAGTACCCCTTCGGCTGGCTCTCCGACTCAACCGGCAACAGGAAGGGCTTCATAGCCTTCGGCGTGGCATCGATAGGATTCTTCTACATCGTCATGGCCTTCGTCGGCTCCGCCACCAGCGTTCTAATCCTGAGGACCCTCCAAGGTGTTTTCGGTTCCGCCATGACCCCGGCGCATTCGGCGCTGATTTCAGAACTCTCCACGAGGGCGGGCTCGATATTCGGCCTCTTCAACTCCATCGAGAACGCCGGTTACATGGTGGGCAACTTCCTCGGCTCCGCGATAGTCGGCTACCTTGGCGTCAGGAAGCTCTTCCTAATCTCCGGCCTCCTCCTGTTCGTATCTGCCGGAATAGTCCTTCTAATCCGCGAGCGTCCGACGGGAAGGCGCTCCCTCCTCGGCATGATTCTCGTGCAGGAAGGCAGGGAAAGCTGGAGGGCGACGGTCAAGGGCTCGGCCTTCAAGAGGCTCATGCGCGGGCACCTCGGGCTATTCTACGTCACGGTTTTCCTCGTCATGATAGCGAGCGGGCAGTTCTACAGCGTTTCCTCCGTTTACTTCAAGGAGACCTTCGGCGAGTGGAGCGTTGGCGTAATCTTCGGCATAGAGAGCCTCGCCGCGGCGCTAACGGGCTACTTCCTCGGGAAGCTGATAGACAGGCACGGCGCGAAGAGGTTCTATTTAATAGCGATAGCGGGCTACGGTTTGGCTTTCCTGCTCTATGCCGTCGTTAGAAACGTCTGGCTCGTCTTTGGAATAGCCTTCCTCTCGGGCGTCAAGTGGGTTCTGACAATAAACTCGACCTCCGCCTACGTGGCGCAGAACGTCAGGGTGAGCGAGAGGGCACAGGGAATGGGTCTGCTCAACGCCATGATGAGCCTCGGCTGGGTCGTCGGGCCTTTGATTGGGGGCTACCTCTCGGGGATAAGCTTCCAGCTGAACTTCATGAGCACGCTGATTCCCCTCGGGCTGGCCTTTCTGCTCGCCCTCAGACTGCCAGGGTGATACACTCGGGCGGAACGCGCTCGACGATTCTCACGTTCTTTCCGGCCTTGTAAACCCTCAGGCCTTTTCTCCTCAGGCATTCCGCATCTATGATGAGCAGGACCACGTCCCTCCCGTGCCTTCTGCCCGTTTCTATCGCCTCCTCCCTGCTCGTGCTGAGGTGAACGAACTGCCTCCTCATCGGTTTGAGACCCTCGCGCATAATCCTCCCGAGGTTCCTTCTTGGCGTGCCGTGGTAGAGAACTCTTGACTCCATGTCCTCCTCGTGGTCGAGCTTAACTTTGAAGCTGTGGCCGTAGCGGGCGCGGATTTTGCCGTCTCTAATCTCGTAGCGTCCCTTGGAGTCCCCATCAACTATTTCCCTCACGAACTCCTCTGTAACGTCAGGATAAACAGTTTGGAGGGCTTTGACGAGCTCGTTCAGCGGGACGAAGCCTTCTTCGTCTGGCTTCAGCCCGAACTCCTCTGGCGAGTGCCTGAGAATGTAGGCCATGAGCTTGCTAACCTTCACGCGGTTCATACTCACCCCCGAGAAAGAAAAGGGACGGTGCCTTAAGTCCCTTTTCCGGTTTTGATTTCTTGGAACTCTATCCGTTCGACCGCGGTTACAATGTTAGTAATTCTCACGCCTCCCTGCTCTGAAACTGTTTTGAGGGTGTACCTGAAGACGACCTCAACGGGGTATCCTCCCCTGAACCTCAGAATCGCAGTTCCGTTAATGGTGACGTTTCCGTTTCCCTCGATTCCTGGAACTTCGCCGAGCATCATTGTATTGGTGACATTGTAGTAGAACTCCTGAGTGCCGTTCATGAAGTCCACCTTGAAGGGTTCAAGCTCCGTTAGATACCTTCTCACGACTTCAAGGACGTTGGTGGATTCCCAGAGCTTCTCAACGGCCTCTGGCTCGGTCAGGTTCTCGCCCCTGCCCGCGAACTCGAAGTAAGCGCTTTCGTTGGTCACGATGATTCTCGATTTGATAGTCGACGGGCCCACCGTGGCGGTGGAGTTTACCTCTGCCTTCCTGCGGGCGATGTCAACGTAGCCTACTTTACTGCCCTTTATCTCCATCGTCTGGTTTGCGTTTCCAATTATGACTACTGTAACGCCCGTTGTTTCTTCCCGGAACCTAAGAAACGTTATCCTGTCGAGATTCTGAAGGAGCTCTTCTTGGGTGTAGTTCCTTGACTCTCCCGCGGGCAGGAGTGTGGTGGTTGGAGTTGGGGACGTTTTTGTCGGCCTTCCGCTTTCCCCCGAGATGCACCCCGAGGCAATGACAACGATTAAAAGGAGAACGATGAGGTGACGTTTCATTCAATCACCCAAAAAGGTTAGAAAAACTGACTTTAAAAAGTTGTTGAAATGGACTCAGCGGAACTTTCTCAGCGCCATCTCCGCCGCGACGCTTATCGGGTCTATCGTCGGGCTTATCGGCGGGGCGTAGGCGGTCTCAAGGTAAACGATATCTTCTACTGTCGCTCCCTTCTGAGCTAAGGCCGAGAGCGTCATTATCCTGCCCCAGACGCGCTCGCCGCCGACTATCTGCGCTCCGACGAGCTTTCTGTCCGACTTCCTGAAGAGAACCTTTACCGTTATCGGCTTTCCGCCGGGGTAGTACTCGGGCTTTGTTGAGCCCTTGAACTTGCCGACGGCAACTTCAATACCTTCTTTCTTCGCCCTCTCCTCAGTGATGCCAAAGGTGCCTATCTCGAGGCCGAAGAGCTCTGTTATCGCTGTATTAAAGACGGGTCTAAAGGAGACGTCCTTTCCCGCTATGTGCTCCGCTGCCACTTTCGCCATTCTAACAGCGCTCGTTCCGAGCTGGCTGAGCGTTCTTTCCCCAGTTACCGCATCTATCACCTCGGCGCAGTCGCCTATCGCGTAGATGTCAGGGTCGCTCGTCTGTAGGTGCTCGTTGACCACTATCCCCCTGTTCACCTCAAGCCCCGCCTCCTTTGCGAGGTCTGTGTTGGCCCTGACGCCCGTAGCAACGAGAACCAGCTCGGCCGGAACCTTCTCCTCGCCTATTCTAACCGCCTCGACGGGACTGCCGATTATCTCGCTGACTCCAACGCCGAAGCGGAAGGAGACGCCGTTGGCTTCCATCTCCTTCTGGACGAGCTTTGCTGTATCTTTGTCGAGCATCGTTGGCATGAGCCTGTCCATGAGCTCAACGACCAGAACCTCCATTCCGAGCTTGGCAAAAGCTTCAGCCCCCTCTAGGCCAATTAGACCCGCGCCGATGACAACTGCCCTCTTCGGCTTCCTCTCGGCGATGTAAGCTTTAATCCTCCTCACGTCGTCGAGGCTCTTGAGGGTGAAGACGCCCTCGTTTTGAACCCCTTTAATCGGCGGGATAAACGCTTTGGAGCCGAGGGCAAGGACGAGTTTGTCGTAGGGGACCTCGCCCTTGTCGGTAATTACGACCTTCCTATCGCGGTCAATTGCCTTTGCCTCGGTGTTGAGCATGAGCTTTATCTTCTGCTTTTCGTAGAACTCGTTCGGGAAGACGATGACGTCTTCGGGCTTCTCTATCGTCCCGCTTATGACGTGGGGTAAAGCACAGGGCGAGTACTGCATCGTGCCTTCCTTCCCGATGACAACTATTTCCGCCTTCCTGTCGAGCTTTCTCATGAAGAGGGCGAAGTTGCTTCCAGCTGTTCCAGAACCGATAACGACGATTTTCATGAGCACCACCAGCTTGAGAAGGGCGCGGAGGTATAAAAAGTTGGCTTTAACTAGGGTTCATTAGTTGAGTTAACTTTTCAGCTCTTCCCAGTCCTTCCCGCTCTCAAGTGCTTCCCTTTCGAGGGCTTCTATCTCCTCCGGGCTTTCCCCTTCTTCCTCTTCAATTAACCTTGCTTTGAGCATTAGAAGGGCCTTCTCCATCTCATCAAGTCGTTTCTTCATCTCACGGATATCGTAGAGGAGAACGTTTATCGGGTCAGCTTCCATGCCCCCACCACTTCTGAATAAACGAGAGAATATAAAAGGGTTGAGTCAGCGCATCCACTTCCTCGCTATCACCGCGACGATGAGGGCCATAAAGACGGCTCCGGTTAAGGCTTCAAGGGCGCTCAGAGCCTTGAGCCAGCCGGTAGGATGCATGTCCCCGTAGCCAAGGGTCGTGAAGGTGACGAGGGAGTAGTAGAGGGCGTTGGCGAAACGGATGACAATGTTTGAGGTTTTTGGGAATCCCTTAATGAAGTTGCTCCATATTGTGTAGGGAATGGTGTTTCCAATGATTACCAAAAGCGAAAATAAAAACAGGCGAACCCAGTTCGTGCCGTATTCTGGGGGCAAATCTGCTAAAAGCCATTCAACAAAGTTATGGAGTCTTGCTTTAATCTGCTCGAACTTGCTCCTTGCGTTTTGTAAGCGTGCACGTCTCTTAGCTCTCATTTCTAGGACGAACATTCTATCGGCTTCGTCGCGTTTGCCCTCTTTTTCGTAACTGAGACGTTGGACACGACGAGCTTCGATTTCCGCTTCGGGGAGTTTGAACCATTCAGTTGGGATGTCAATATCAATGCCTTTTCGGATGTCCACATGAGAAAAATCGAGCTTTCCGTAGAATTTGAATTTTTCATTTTTAGGTTTCCCCTGGAAAGATACAGGCTCATTAAATGAAGCTCCCTCAAAGGAGACGTCTCCCTTAAAAACAGAGTCCGTAAAATAGACATACCCGTTGAAAGTTGTAGCTGAGAAGTCGGAGTTATTCAAGAATATTATGTTTTCAAAATTGCAACGAAGACCCACATATAATTCAGAGAAGTTTGCTTCGTCGATTTTACAGTTATGAAGTTCAAGAAATCCCGTAAACTGAGAACCTGAAAAGTCACCTGCCACAATTTTTGAGTTGGTTATAACGAATTCTTTGCCGATGATGCAATCATTTATACTTAATGAGAAGGCGTTGATATTCTTGAGTACAATATTCTGTAACTTAGAATCCCAAAACGTTAACCCAATCTTAGTAAACTCAATGTTTTCTCCTAAAATCCCCTCCAGAGTAGATTCTATGAGGACTAGTTCTCCTCCAAAAATACAGTTATTAAATATCAAAATTCCTGAGGGGGAATCAGTTACAATTTCAACATTTTCTTCAAATGTGCTTCCGGAAAAATCTAACCCCGGATACAGTCTTGTTTTGTGCAATTTTAGCACTCCACTAAAGGTTACATCATGAAAATTAAAATACATATTGCTCTTAAATATTGAGTTACTTAAATTTATTTCATGTTTAAATACTGCATTTTCAAACGTAAATCAATCTCTGATTCCACTCGTTGCCTTTCTTGTCCTTATATTCAATCGTCACGTCTGGAATTTCTGGGAAAACAAAACCTCTCGCATCCACAGGCTTTTCAAAAACAAATCTCTTTATTTTCCTTCCATCAACTTCAATCTCTTCAACATGTGGCTTAAATCTATCTAAGAACTTTTTATAGAACTCTACAGCTTCCTCCCCACTCTTATTTGGCTTATGAAAAATGCAGTACTCTTGGTCTGCCGTCTCAGGGTCGCAGTTCCCGAAGTGTGCCATCTTGCACATGGCTGTATATTACCGAACTTGATGATAAAAACATTTTGGCTCAGCAAAATTAGTCAGCAACCAAAATCAAAAGAAAGACTTCAAGGCTCCACAACAGTCCCGCCGTGCTTCCCTCTGACAACGTCGAAGAGGTGATAGGCGTCCTTCTTGCCGACGATGTAGGTCCTTATCCGCCCGCGCTGGATGAACTTCGCCGCTAAGGCATCAACGACACCGCTTCCGCCGGCTTTACTCTCGGCCTCCATCGCAATCTCGACGAGCTGTTCAGGGGTTATTCTGTCGAGCTTCTTCGCGTTCGGGTTCTTCCTCGGGTCGGAGTCGTAGACTCCATCAACGTTGGTTACGACGACAAGGAGGTCGGCCTGAAGGTACTCGGCGAGGAGAGCCGAGACGGCATCGGTCGTGTGGCCGGGATGAGTTCCGCCCATTATCGGTATCTTCTTGAGCTGTATGACCTCCCACGCCTTACGGAAGTCCTGAATGACGAAGGGATAGGCCTTTTCGCCGAGCGCCGCTATGAGGAGCATCGCGTTCGCCCTCGTGATGTGGATTCCTATGTAGTCCTTGAAGGTCTCGTTGGGCGTGAAGGTCTTCGCGGCTTCTATGTACTTGCGCGCCACCTTTCCACCGCCGACAACCACCGCTACCTCGTGGTCCTCGCTTATCTTGATGAGCTCGTACGCTATCGCCTTGATGAACTCGACGTCCGGGTCTTCGGGAACGAGAACAGAGCCACCTATGTCGAAGACGATTCTCATGACGACCCTCACGGTGCTAATCGGCTCGATTTATAACCTTTTTCTTGACGGAGGGATGTTAAAAGGAAAAGCCGGAGAAAAAGCTCACCCAATCTGGAACGCCGAGCTTCTCAGCTCTCCGCGCTCGAAGCGGTACGGGTCGTACCACTCCCAGTCCAGGGGAGCCTTAGAACGACCCTTCGAGATTAGCTCGGCCATGGCCTGGGCAACGGCCGGCGCCATCATGAAGCCGTGGCCAGAAAAGCCCGCCGCGATGTAGAAGTTGTCCAAAAGCTTCCCGATTGCCGGGTTGCTGTCGGGTGTCTTCGCGTAGAAGCCGGCCCACTGCCTTACAACGTGGGCGTAGCGGAGCGGAGGGGCGATTCTCACTGCCCACCTGAGAACCCCGCGCAGGAAGTCGTAGGTCGGCTCCACATCTTCTAAGCTCTTCGCCTCGTGCTCTATCCCCGCACCGCAGATGATTCCGCCGTCCTCGCCGTCCTGAATTATGTAGGCGTCTTCCCACGCTGGCGGGCACACCAAAGGCTCGGCCTGTCCCCTCTCAAGCGGTTCCGTTTTGACGAGCTGGTGCTTGTAGGCCTTAATCGGAACGAGGTCACGCCTTAAGCCCGCCATCTCGTTGATTAGAGGCGCCCATGCGTTGGAAGCATTTAGGACAGCGTCAACCTTAACGCTCTCAACCTTCCCGTTGCTCCTGAACTTTACAGCGGTTATGGTCTCTCCTTCGCGCTCAAGTCCAACGACCTCTGTGTGCTCGCGCGCGTCAACGCCAAGCTCCCTCGCCCTCCGCAGATAGGCGAAGAGCGTCTTGAATGGGTTCGCCTTAGCGTCCTTCGGGTTCCATGCTCCCGCCAAAAACGGCTCGGTGTTGAGGATTGGCACTATCTCCTTCGCCTCGTCCATGCCGATGAGCCTCGTCGGGACGCCGAAGCGGTTCTGCAACTTTATGTTGGCCTTGAACGCCTCAACCTCCTCCTCGCTCGTCGCTAAGAACAGGTAGCCGGTCTGGTTGAAGCCTATATCCGCCCCAAGCTCCTCCTCGAGTTTCTCCCAGCGCTCGACCGAGTGCTTCATGAGCTTGATGTTGGCCTCGTCCGTGAACTGGGCGCGTATTCCCGTGGCACAGCGGAAGGTGGAGCCCGAACCGAAGTAGTTCTTCTCGAAGAGGACCACCTCCTCGCCGAGCTTGGCCAGCTCGTAGGCCGTGGCGACCCCTATTATTCCGCCTCCGATTACCGCGATTCTACTCATCGGCACCACCCACGATGACCTCTACGCGGACCGGCCGAATCGGAACCCTCGCCTTCGGGAGCGGTATCTCCTCGGGCCTCTTCCCGGTCTTCCTCGCGAGGATTGAGATTACGATTGGAATGCACGTCCTCCCCTGGCACGGCCCCATGCCGACGCGGAGGAGCCTTTTAATTTCCTCAATGTCCGTGACGCCTGAATCTATGAGCCTCTCGACGTCTTCAACTGTTACGTCGTTACAGCGGCAGACGATTTTCTTTCCGGTCATGTCATCCCCTCCGTTCAACCCTAACCGCCCGAACGTCCCAGGCCAGCTCAATTGGCACCTCAACAACGATTATCGGCGTGTCACCCTTGCTCTTCTCCCTCGGGACGACGGTAATTACCTTCCCCTTTCCGACCGGCTCGCCGACCCTGTTGAGAAGAACGACCTCCTCGCCCTTCTCGGGAACCGGAAGGAGCTCGTGGGGCATCGTTATGCGCGCTTTGTCGCCGACGTAGTGCACCATGAAGAACGCCAGACCTGGGCAGATTTGGACACAGAGGGAGCAACCGATGCACTTGTCGTAGTCAACAATCGGCAGGTCGTTCGGGGTGGGCATGTTTATTGCGCCCGTCGGGCATATCTCCCTGCACGGGGCGCACGGTATCTCCTGCGGGCACTCAGGAACTGCGACGGGTCTCTTCCTGAGCCTATCCTCGCTCGGCTTCGGAATTATTGAGAACAGCTCCCCCGGGGTTATGTATCCCCTCTGAAGGTAAGCAGGAATCTCGCTCATGCTCTCGCCTCCGCGAGTATTTTCCTAATTCCCTCCGCTACGTGCCTGCCGAAGGGCCCGGAGCGGAACTCGTCAAGGTCGCGCTGGGCCTTCTCTATCTCTCTAACCCAGCTCTCGTCCGCTATTCCGAGCCTCAGCGCTGCTGCTATTCCAGCTATCTTGCCCTCGAGCATCGCGGTGGTTGCCTCCTCAATTCCGGCCGAATCTCCTGCAACGAAGATTCCCCGAACGGTCGTCTCCATCCAATCGTCGCGAACCGCCACGTGGCCTCCCAGCTCGCGGACGTACTTTATCTGACAGCCGGCTTGGTGGAGCAGTTCAATGCTGGGCCTCAGGCCAACGGCGAGCGCTATGACGTCAACCTCGAAGGTCTTCTCTGTTCCCGGAATCGGCCTCCAGTTTTCATCGAGCTGGGCCACAACGGCCCTCTCGACCTTTTCTTTTCCTTCGGCCCGGAGGATGGTGTGCCTCGTGAGTATTGGAACTCCAAGACGCCTGACCTTCGCCGCGTGGACGAAGTAGCCGCCAACTTTGGGCATGGCCTCTACTATCGCCTTCACCTCGACGCCGGCCTGTATGAGCTGGTAGGCGAGGATAAGCCCCACGTTTCCCGCTCCAACGATGAGAACCCTGTCTCCGGGCTTGACGCCGTATGTGTTCATGAGCGTCTGGATTGCTCCGGCGCCGTAAACCCCGGGCAAATCGTTGTTCTCGAAGGGAATCATCCTCTCCATCGCGCCGGTGGCGACGATAACTGCCCTTCCCCTGAACTCTATCAGCTCGCGCTCCTTTCTGACGGCCAGGACGAGCTTCTCTTCGCCCTCCTGGAAGATGCCAACCGCTGAGGTTTCGAGAAATACCTCGACGTTCTCGCTCTTCCTCAGCTCCTCCTCGAGGATTCTCGCGATTTCCACTCCCCTGACTCCCGCGAACTGCTCGCGCTTGCCGAAGAACTTGTGGGTCTGCTTGACGAGCTGGCCGCCGAGCATGTGGTTCTCGTCTATGAGAACGACCTTGGCCCCGGCCCTCGATGCGTGAATTGCCGCCATCAGCCCAGCGGGGCCGCCGCCTATGACTATGATGTCCGCCCTAACGACCTTCGCATCTTTGAATTCCGGCGGCTTGGCCTTAGTCGGGAGCCTGGACCTTCCGTGCTGGCGCTCTATCCTCATGCCGTCCTCGACGAGTGTTATGCACGTCCTGACGTTTGGAATCCCGTTGACGACCATCAGGCAGGAGGAGCACTTGCCTATGGCGCAGAAGAGCCCCCTCGGGCGCTTCTCGTTCGGGGAGTAGTTGAGGACCCTGATTCCCGCGGCGTGAAGGGCAGTCGCTATTGTCTCGCCCTCGTAGGCCTTGAGGGGTTTCCCTTCAAAGTATATTGTAACCTCTCTGCCGCGTTCAAACCTGAGAACAGGATGTTCATTGAGGCGCATTAACGGTCACCTATGAATGGATGCTTCGTTTTGTTTATGAAAATTTTTCAACCCGAAGGTTCTTCACCTTTGGTTTTCGAGCCGAGATGTACGTGAGAAAAGGAAAAGAACCCAAATCCATCTGTTTCAGGTCTTGTTTGAGACTGCATGTGAGTCTAACGACCGTTCTGGTTGGCCGTAGTTTGAGTAGAGTTTCTGACCGCTCCCTGCCTGAATGGCGAGGCTTTCAAAAGAAAGATGTAAGCTTGCAAGGCGTTTAGCCCTCTGGTTGGGGCCCCTTTCTCTTGCGAGCCCCGTAAAGAGTTATTCCCATCATAAAACCAATGCTGAGTACTAAAACCGTCAGAACTCTTTCATTGGAGGGATACTGTGTCTCCACCACTATCCCTTCGCTTAAAACTTCAGCTTTGGAGTGTTTGACTTCAATGTTTGGGATACTTTCCAGAGCACTAGAAGTTGCGACTTGAGCATTGGTATCCATTACTCGAGCGTTTGAACCTTCACTAGAGAACCCGAAACTCGACTTAAACCACGAAAAGTCGCCAGGAGTAAGCCTGAGGACCCAAGCGTCCCCACGACCGGCGCCGAAGCTCACAGTCCAGCCCGCGACAGTAACGTCTCCCCCGGGTTCGATGGAAACCGCATAGGCCCAATCACTGCTGGACCCTCCGTAAGTCTTTTGCCATTTTACCTTACCATTAGCGTCAAGTCGAAGAATCCAAACGTCATAACGGCCAGAACCAAAGCTTTTAGTGCCGCCTACAATGGTGATATCCCCATTCTTTTCAATCACAGCCCCGTAAGCCCTCTCATTGCCATCTCCACCGTAAGTTTTCTGCCACTTAACGTTTCCATCACTATCGAGCCGAAGAACCCAAACATCTTCCCTTCTAGAACCAAAACTTTCGGTGTACCCAGCTACAACGATGTCTCCGTTCTTGGTAACCGCAACTGTATAAGCCTCATCATTTTTGAACCCACCATAAGTTTTCTGCCACTTTACACTACCGTTCTCATCCAAGCTGAGGACCCAGACGTTGGAATAAACGGGAGCACCTGTGCCAAAGCTGTAGGTATGGCCAACTACGATGATGCCTCCGTCTTGAGTCAGAGCAATCGCGTAGGCATCTTCCTCATCACTCCCCCCATAGGTTTTTTGCCATTTTACGTTTCCATTCTCATCCAAACGAAGAACCCATACGTCGCCGTCCATGTATCCCGCCACGATTATGTCTCCGTTTGGCGCAATGACAACGGCTTTGGCCTCATCCCACCCGGAGCCACCGTAAGTCTTCTGCCATTTTACATTACCCTCGGCATCAAGCCGAAGAACCCAAACGTCATAACTTCCAGCACCGAAGCTTTTAGTACTCCCAGCGATAACGATGTCCCCGTTGGGGGCAACGGTGAGGGCGTTGGCATAATCATTACTCAATCCACCGTAGGTCTTACTCCATCTCGCATCGCCCTCACTATCAAGTCTAAGAACCCAAACATCCGCAGAGCCAGCACCGAAGCTGTCAGTGCCCCCAGCAATGATAATGTCTCCGTTTGGAGCAACGGCAACCGCATTAGCAATATCTCCATATTTGCCGCCGTAACTCTTCGCCCACAGGGGGCCGCTCTCGGCATTAACCACCGGAACAGCCAGCGATGAGAGAATAAGTGCGATTATAAAGGGCAACATCCTTTTCATAATACCCCCTTGTTACTACAACATCTCAGAAAATAAGAGGTTTTCGGTATCCAAGCCTACCAAACCTTTATATATCCGGCCCTAAAACTAACGTTGGCGGCGGGCTAGGCCGGGGGGTTCGGCGTCCCCTGTAACCGGAAACCGCCGATATGCCGGGGCCGAAGCCCGGGGGGCGGTTCCCAAAACCGCGCCCCGAAGCCGGGGTGTAACGATGAGCCCTCGTCCCGGGGGGCCGGCGGTGGGCGAGGTCCGGCTGGAGGGCCGGGCTAACGCCCTTTGCCCGCCGAACCCCGCCAGGCCCGGAAGGGAGCAGCGGTAGGCGGGACGTTCGGCGCTCCCGGGGTAGCGGGGGTGAGGGAGCCCCGGTGGAGGGGCGCGGCGGAGGGTTCCCACCCCCGGGCGCGCCCGCCGCCGCTAAACTTTTGAACGTTTCTACCTAAATCTTAACAGTGGTTCCGATGCACCCAAAGATAGGTTCGCTTCTCGCGAGGTTCCCGAGGGTCGAGCTGATAAAGTGGGAGACCCCGATTCAGTACCTTCCGAAGGTCAGCGAAAGGCTCGGGGTTGACGTCTACGTCAAGCGCGACGACTTGACCGGCTTCGGAATCGGCGGGAACAAGGTCAGGAAGCTTGAGTTCCTTCTCGGCGACGCGATAGCCAAAGGTTGCGACACGGTCATAACAACCGGTGCCGTTCACTCCAACCACGCGTTCGTTACCGCTCTCGCTGCAAAAAGCCTCGGATTAGGCGCCGTTCTCGTTCTAAGGGGTAAGGAAGAACTCAAGGGCAACTACCTCCTCGACAAGCTCATGGGAATCGAGACGAGGGTTTACAGCGTTGAGAAGACGAGCGAGCTCTGGCCGATTGCTCAAAAGGTCGCCGAAGAGCTGGAAAAAGAGGGCAGAAAACCCTACCTCATTCCCGCAGGTGGAGCCTCCCCGGTTGGAACGCTCGGCTACGTGAGGGCCGTTGGGGAAATCCACGCCCAGATGACAAGGCTCGGCGTTGAGTTCAACTCGGTCGTTGACGCCGTCGGCAGTGGGGGAACTCTTGCAGGCCTGCTCCTCGGCTCGGTCCTCGTGAAGGCTCCTTGGAAGGTCGTCGGCATGGACGTCGGCGGCTTCGTTGAAGGCCTGGGAGAGCGCGTGAAGAAACTCGCCCTTGAGGCGTCGGAACTGATGGGCGTCAGCGTTGAAGTTCCTGAGCCGGAAATCCACGACTACGGCTTTGGAGCATACGGAAAGATAGTGAGGGAGGTCGCCGAGCTCATAAGGTTCGTCGGCACGAGCGAGGGAATAATCCTCGACCCGGTCTACACCGGAAAGGCCTTCTACGGCCTCATGGAGCTGGCTGAGAGGGGAGAACTCGGCGAAACCGTGCTTTTCATCCACACCGGCGGCTTCCCGGGGGTCTTCCACTACGGCGAGGAGATGCTCAAACTAATCCAAAAGGCTTAAAGTTCCTCCCTCTTTTTGCCTTTGAGGTGTAGAGATGGCGAGCCTTGAGGTCGAGCTTTTTGGGATAAGGTTCGAGAACCCGCTCATTCTCGCATCGGGAATCAACGACAAGGTTCCGGAGCAGTGGATTCGAGCGCACGAGGAAGGTGCTGGAGGAGTCGTTACGAAATCAATCGGAATCGAGCCGAGGAAAGGTTACGACAACCCCACCATCGTCGAGCTTCCCTACGGTCTGATAAACGCGATGGGCCTGCCAAACCCGGGCTGGAAGGGCTTCCTCGAGATGGTAAACGGTTACACCTTCGACTTCCCGCTGATAGTCTCGATTTTCGGCGGAACGCCTGAGGAGTTCGCCTTCTTAGCCCAAAAGCTGAGCGACGTGGCAGATGCCTTCGAGCTGAACCTCAGCTGTCCCCACGCCAAAGGTTATGGCATGGAAATCGGCCAGAGCCCGGAGAACGTCTACGAGGTGGTGAAAGCCGTCAAGGACGCCACCGATAAGCCGGTTATCGCGAAGCTGACGCCGAACATAGACGACATCACGAAGCTCGGCTTGGCGGCTGAGAAGGCCGGTGCAGATGCCGTCTCGGCGATAAACACTCTCAAGGCCGTTGCCATTGACATCTACGCGAGGAAACCAATCCTCAGCAACCGCGTTGGAGGCTACTCCGGACCTGGCGTTAAGCCCGTCGCGCTCAGAGCTGTTTACGACCTCGCGAAGGCCCTCGAGGTTCCGGTGATAGGCATCGGCGGAATAACAACGTGGCAGGACGCCGTTGAGTTCCTTTTGGCTGGGGCCTCGGCGCTTCAGATTGGAACTGCAGTCTCGCTTCGGGGCTGGAAGGTCTTCAGGGAAATCAATGAGGGCATCGAAGCCTACCTCGAGAGTGAGGGCTTTTCGAGCGTGGAGGAGATAGTTGGCCTCGCCCTTGAGTGAAGTTTTATTTCTGCATTCTGTTTTGTCCCGCACTCCTTTTTGGCCAAAAGGACTTTATAGGAGGAAAGTCTACTATACTATGGTGAACTACTATGCCGGTCACGAAGGTAACCCGGAACTACCAGATAACGATTCCGGCCGAGATTAGAAAAGCTTTGGGCATAAAGCAGGGCGAATACCTCACCGTTGAGCTGAGGGGGGAAGAGATAGTTATCAAAAGGGCAAAGAGAAAGTGGAAGACCTACCGCCTGGGCAGAAAGTACAGCCTCGAAGAGATGGAAAGAATGATTGAGGAGTCCATAGAGGAGGCATTGACATGGGAGGAGTAGCAGTTATCGACACGAACTTTTTCGTTTATGCTCTGTTTGAGGATTACGAGAGACACGAAGAGGCCCTCGACATCTTAATGAACCTTGATAAGTGGGTCGTGCCTACAATAACCCTCTATGAGCTCATTTGGCAACTGGCAAAAATGGGTGTTTCCCCGAATAACGCTGAAGATATGATTAAGCAGATAATTGAAGAACCCAGGACAGAAATCGTCGATGATAGGCGGTATTTACTCTCGGCCTTCGAGCTCTTCGGAAACCTCGGTCTCAAGCACTACAACGACTCCGTAATCCTTGCGATAGCCAAGGAAGTCGGAACCCTCGCGAGCTACGACAAAAAGCTTAGAAACCGTGCAATGAAAGTTGGAATTAAACCCATCCCGGAGGTGTTGGAATGAAGCGCGCGGTGGTGCTGTTTTCCGGTGGACTCGACTCAACGGCCTGCCTCTACTGGGCAAAGAAGAACTACGACGAGGTCATAATGCTCGTCATCAACTACGGGAGCAACGAGGAGCGCGTTACGAACAAAGTTGCGGAGTTCTTTTCAAAGGAGCTCGACGTCCCGCTGAAGATAGTTCGCCTCGACTTCCTTGAGGAGTTCTCAAAGCTTCGCGGAACGACGCTCGTCGGTGGAGAGACGCCGAAGGTAACCGCGGAGGAGCTTGAGGACTTCGAGAGGGCGAAGGAGACGGCCAAAAGCGTCTGGGTTCCAGCTCGTAACGTCGTCCTCATAAGCGTTGCCGCTTCTCTCCTCGATGCCCTCGGCGGGGGGGACATAATAGTCGGCTTCAACGCGGAGGAAGGTGCCACTTTCCCGGACAACACGCCCGAGTTCGTCGAGAAGATGAACGAGATGCTAAAGTATGGAACGATGGCAGAGGTTAAGGTCGTTGCTCCGCTCATAGACCTTGACAAGAGGGGCATCGCTAAGCTCCTTAAGGAGCTGAACGCGAAGTACGAGTACTCCAACTCCTGCTACATGCCGAAGGGCTTCACAGAGGACGGAAAGCCAATACACTGCGGCGAGTGTGAAAGCTGTGTGAGGCGGCACCGCGGTCTGATTGATACCATCGGTGAGGACGAGACCGTTTACGCCGTCGAGCCGAAGATTTGATGTGCATACCTGTTCATTTGCCACCGCAAGATTTATAAATCTCTTCCTTGCCCTTATCTTTGGGCGTGGGGCGGTAGCTCAGCCTGGGAGAGCGCCGGACTGAAGATCCGGGTGTCGGGGGTTCAAATCCCCCTCGCCCCACCACTTTCTGTGCGGTGGTAGTCTAGCCTGGTCTAGGACACCGGCCTTCCAAGCCGGTGACCCGGGTTCAAATCCCGGCCACCGCACCACACAAACTTCGCCTGTGCGAAGTTTGACCAAGGCTCGTAGCTCCTTTTGGAGGGCTAAATTTCGGGTCATTTCTTATCAACTGGCCCTTTTTGAGTTGGAGAACCTATCGAATTGCTCTTTTACCGTGGGTTTACCTTTAAATCAACGCCCGAAGGGCGTCAAGGGAGAGTAAACCCCTTTGAGAGGCTTTCTGAGAGAGTTCTCCTTTTGAAAGTGCGATTTATGAGCAAAATCTGCTCTACTTGAGCCCTCGATCAGGAGCTACTAACTTTTGGTGAAGCTTTTTTCAAAAGCTTCCTGCGCAAGCGCTGGCGGAAGATGAGGTGCCTTTTTAAGAGTGCAGGTTTTAGAATGGGTTTCTACTAGAGTTGCTCCTTTTGTGAGTGTTTCTCCCTTTGAAGGCGCCCAAAGGGCGCCGATATGAAGTTGAAACTATCCCCAAGGAGTTTTGTTGTAGTGTTAAACCTGTATGAACTTGCTTTTTCGTTAGTGCCCGACTGTTTTTCTGCTCTTTGGCGAGAAGGGCACTCATTTCGCCAGCCTTTCTCAAAGGCTGTGGGCAAAGTTTCTTTGGCGAAGCTTGCCTAAAACCAGAACGGGGTTTCAGCAATTGCCGAAAGGCTTATAATCTATTACGAGTAGTAACGGGCATGCTGGAGAAAGAGAAGGAAGCGCTCGCTAAGAGGATTGCAGGTGAGATAACGCTCTCCTCTGACCCCGGAAAAACGATGCGAAAATGGCGCGAAATCTTTGGAATCAGCCAGACCGAGCTTGCCGAGTACCTCGGCGTCTCTTCCTCGGTCATCAGCGATTACGAGGGCGGAAGGAGAAAGAGCCCCGGCGCCTCAACTATAAGGAAGTTTGTGGAAGCCCTTCTTGAAATCGACGAGAGGCGCGGTGGCAACGTCATAAGGGCCTTCAGCAAGACCATCGAAGGGGAGCTCCCCACGAGTGCGATACTCGACATAAGGGAGTTCGCGGTTCCGGTGAAGATTTCTGACGTCGTTGAGGCCGTCCGCGGCGAGGTTGTGGCGAATCCACACCTCATCGAGCGGAGAATCTACGGCTACACCGTCGTTGACAGCATAAGGGCGATACTTGAGATGAGCAGTGAGGAGTTCCTCAAGCTCTACGGCTGGACTACCGAGAGGGCCCTAGTTTTCACGAAGGTGACCACAGGGAGGAGCCCCATGATAGCCGTCCGCGTCCAGGGATTGAAGCCGGCCGTCATAGTCCTTCACGGGGTCAAGAGGCTCGATGAGCTCGCTGTTAAACTGGCCGAGCGCGAAAGGGTTCCCCTGGTAGTTTCGAAGGCCTCAAGCGAGTCGGAGCTCATAACCAACCTTAGAAAACTCGTTGAAAAAACGGAGAAGGAACTTTAAAGCTCCTTCCTTCTCCAGATTCCTTCTTCGGCGAGCTCAGTTAGTCTGTTCCTTATGTGCACCAGAACGTCGCTCAGCGTTTTCCCGTTGTCGTAGGACTCAACTATCTTCTTGAGCTCTTCCCTTGGAAGGTTCTGCATTTCCTTTGCCAGCTCAACCATTCTCGGGTATGCACGGACTATGTTGTCAACTATCGTTATATCAGCCATCCTCGCGCTCCTTGAGAGGGGGTTCAGGTCAACGGTAACCACGAACTTGCCCATCTTCACGAGCGCCTCCGTCCTGTCGCCGTCCTCAAGCGGGACGAGAACGACGTCTGTCCTCCAGATGCCATTTTCGTCAACCTTTCCGCGCTCGTGCTCAAGGCCCGGAATCCTTTTCGTCGGGTTTATGCCGAGTATCTCCATCCCGGGGTCGTACTTCCGGAGCTCCCGCTCTATGGCTCTAACGCGCTCTTCCGTCCGGTAGAAGAGGTTTATCTCGAGCTTCGCGCCGAGGGCCTTCGCCAGCTCAATCGTCTCCTTCGGAACGAGCGCCGCGACGTTGCCGTTCACCGAGATTACGGGCCACTCCGCGAGCAGAAACTTGGCAACCGCTGCCCTCATGGCTCTTTCGGCGGGTTCTATCGTTTTCTCACCGATGAGGTAGTCAAAAGCCTCCCCGCGCCCGTGGGCGATTAGACCGGCTTTGGCCGTCATTCCCTTCTCCATCCCCTCTATGATTTTCTCGCGGTAGTAGAGGCTCCAGTAGCGCGGATGGCTCTTTGGAATCTTCACCATTCCAACCACCGGAGACTTTTCTCCCCATCCCTAATAAACCTGTCTTAGTGGTCCCCTTCGAAAAAGCAAGCTCGTTCCTTCTTTTGGCTGAAAAAGGGTTCTAAACCTTTGGTTCAAGAAAATCGTATAAACTCAAGGTTCAGAACTTTTGGTGAACAAAAATGTTCCCGTGAGCGGGGGTGTTCATCGTGGGATACAAGATTACCGCAAAGGAGGATTTGAGTCCAATTGACTATTTTGTAGAAGTGGAGGCACCGCACGTTGCAAAGGCCTGGAAACCCGGACAGTTCGTCGTCTTCATCCTCCACGAGAGGGGAGAGAGAATACCCATGTCTGTCTACAAAGCCGAAGATGGAAAGGTTGGGATGTTTATCAGGAAGCTCGGAAAGACAAGCCTTCAGCTCTACCACGAGTACAAGCCCGGGGACGAGCTCTGGAGCTTCGTCGGGCCCCTTGGAAAGCCGATTAAGGTCAAGAACTACGGTAGAGTCGCCTTCGTCTCCGATGCCGTCTGCGGCCACGCCGAGAACCGGGCAACACTTAAAGTCATGCGTGAGGCCGGCAATTACACGATTTCCGTTCAGACCTTCGAGGACAGGGAGAAGGTTTACCCAACCCGCTTTTTGGCTAGGGAAGTCGCTGACGAGTACTACCTAACGACCCTTGACGGGTCGGTCGGCATAAAGGGCCACTACCTCGACGTTGTGCGAGAGCTCATCGAGAAAGACCGGGTTGATGTCATATTTGCGGGAGGAAGTCTGAGAAACCTCGCAAAACTCGCCGAGCTCACGAGGCCCTACGGAATCCCAACCTACGCAACGGTGAGGCAGATTATGGTGGACGGAACCGGCATGTGCGGTTCGTGCAGGGTTCTATACGACGGGGAAGTAAAGTTCGCCTGCAGGGACGGGCCGGTCTTTGACGCCCACAAGATTGACTGGGAGGACGCGATAAGGAGAAACTATGAGCGCTTCTCGGAACAGGAGAGGCTTGCCAAGGAGCGCTATCTTGAATATCTCCGCGCCAAGGGGGTGATTTGAATGCCGAAGCTCATCAAGGAGAGGGTTCCAACCCCTGAGAGACCCGTTGAGGAGAGGGTTAAGGACTTCGGTGAGGTCAACCTCGGCTACACTTTTGAGCTTGCCGTTAAGGAAGCTGAGCGTTGCCTCCAGTGTCCCGAGAACTACGCGCCCTGTATAAAGGGCTGTCCGGTTCACATCAACATTCCTGCCTTCATAGCCAAGATTAAGGAGGGCGACATCAAGGGCGCCCTGAGGATAATCTGGAACGACAACACGCTCCCTGCCATAACAGGCCGTGTCTGCCCGCAGGAGGACCAGTGTGAGGGTGTATGTGTCGTCGGAAAAGTCGGCCAGGCTGTAAACATCGGCAAGCTTGAGCGCTTCGTTGCCGACTACGCGAGGAAGCACGGCATAGAGGAGGAGCTCCTCTGCGAGTTCGAGGAGAAGTGCACCGGAGAGCTTGGAAAGGTGGCCGTCGTGGGAGCTGGTCCAGCGGGCCTGACCTGCGCCGGTGAGCTTGCGAAGATGGGCTACAAGGTGACCGTCTTCGAGGCCCTTCACAAGCCCGGTGGAGTTCTCATCTATGGAATCCCCGAGTTCAGGCTTCCCAAGGAGATACTCGACCACGAGCTGGCCAAGCTCAAGCGCCTTGGAGTCGAGATAAAGACAGACCACGTAGTTGGAAAGACGGTCACCCTTGAAGAGCTTCTCCAGGAGTACGACGCCGTCTTCATAGGAACCGGGGCAGGAACGCCGAAGCTCCTCAACATCCCGGGAATCCTGCTCGACAGGATTTACTCGGCCAACGAGTTCCTCACGAGGATTAACCTTATGAAGGCCTACGAGTTCCCCGAGTACGACACGCCGATAGCGGTTGGGAAGAAGGTAATCGTCATCGGAGCCGGAAACACCGCCATGGACGCGGCGCGCTCCGCGCTGAGGCTTGGTTGTGATGTGACGATAGCCTACAGGCGTGGCGAGGAGGACGTGACGGCGAGGATTGAGGAAGTCGAGCACGCGAAGGAGGAGGGCGTGAAGTTCCTCTACTTCGTCCAGCCGGTTGAGTTCATCGGCGACGAGAAGGGCAAGGTCAAGGCGGTGAAATTCGAGAAGATGGAGCCGTTGGAAGAGAGGGACAGCAGGGGCAAGAGGAAGATAAAGCCAACCGGCGAGTACGTCACCGTTGAGGCAGACACGGTGATAATAGCAATCGGCCTTGAGCCCAACAAGATTATCAGCGAGGAAGCCGGCCTGAAGACCAACCCCAACGGGACGCTCGTCGTTGATGAGAACCTTATGACGAGCGTTCCCGGAGTCTTCGCGGGCGGAGACGCGATAAGGGGCGAGGCAACGGTTATCCTCGCAATGGGCGACGGAAAGAAGGCGGCAAAGGCGATAGACAAGTACATCAGGGCGAAGAAGGCCAGCGCATGACTCCGCTTTACCATTCCCTTTTTCTTGAGCCGAAGAACAGGCCCTTTCTCAGGTAGTCCATGAACTCGCTGTTGAGAAACGTCTTGGTGAACTCCATCGTCTCTTCAGGCGAGAGCCACTCGACCTCCTCGGGAACTCCCTCGACCCAGAGGTAAACGAGCTCGTTCTCCTTCCTCGCTATGAGGAGGGTGAAGATTTTAACGCCGAGCTCCTGCGCGAGCTTAACTTCCCTCCCGACGAGGGACGTGAACTTCCCGAGGGGAGCAACCGCGACGAGGTACTCGGCTTCCTTAATCCTGTCACTCGTGTCCCTCATGCCGTACTTCGAGGGCACGAGGATGTTGTTAGAGTTCAGTTTTTCTTCGATAATCTCAACGATTGCCCTCTCGGTTCGGGTGTGGTAGAGGAAGGTGGGCTCCGTCAGGTAAACGAAGGGCCCGTATGTTTTCTTCCTCCTTAAAAAGCCCAGCATTGGACCACCTCAGGTGGGGATAATGTCATCATCTTGGCATCAGGAGGGATGACACTCCTCATCGGTTCGCAACCCAAATCTCCCCTCTCAAGCCTCCTTTCGGCCAAAGGGGCATTTTCCAGGGAGTAGGTGTCATCGGTTAAAGTGGGTCTGTCATCCCACCCCGTGAGAGTTGTGAAGGAAAAAGTGTTAATTAAGCTTTTGTTTTTGAATGGGTAAGGTTCCCACCTCATGACAACTGGATGGGGGAATCCTCGTGAAAATCTCGTAATCCGATGGTGCTTTAAACTCTTATTCAACATCCCGTGGGGGAGAAAACGTGACTCAAGTGTTCGTGGACGAGAGCGGGGACCTCGGTGGCAGTAGGAGTAACAAGCGATACTTTGTAATTGCAGCTGTGCTCTGCGAGGAGGCTGCAATAAAAACCACGATACAAGACATATCTAAGAAATTTGGACTACCGGAACTTAAGTTCAGCGAGCTATCTTATGACGAGAAGGTTGAAGCCGTGAAAATGCTCTCCCCTTTGGAATTCAAAGTTGCATACGTGGTCCTTTCAAAGAACGATAGGAAACTGAGGGATTGGCTGGACAAGAGCAAACGCAACAAGAGCTTAGCGGCCATGAAGCTACACGGGGCGTTGGTTCAAGGTCTGCAATCATATGGTGCTCCGCAAATTATCGTTGTGGATAGGAGTCAATACTCAAAGGACATCTCGGGATTTCTCTCAAGAAGGTACTCCATAGCTGTTGTCCCGGACGATTCTCAGAAAAGGGCTGGTCTCCAGCTCGCCGATGCAATGGCTAATGTCATCTACCTCAACTATCAGTACAGAAACAGTGAGTTAATCGATAAAATACGTGATAAAATCATCTTCGGGCGATTCATCAACGAGAGAGAACTCAGAAGGTTATGAGGAGTCGGGTGGCTAGTCCCCTTCCGGGCGACCCCCACCCTCATACCTCTGAGAGACACTTTGATGGCAGATTTTATTAAACTTTCGGCAGATTTTTGAGTGGTAGGTGATATCCATGCGACTCATTCCGCTCGCCTCTGAAAGCCTCGGCGTTAGGAGCCTGGCGACGTTCGTGGAAGCTGCTGGCTTAAAAATCCTCATCGACCCCGGCGTCGCCCTCGGGCCGAAGCGCTACGGTCTCCCGCCGGCAAAAATCGAGCTCGAGACCCTTCAAAAGATGAGGGGGAAGGTACAGGGCTACGCGAGGAAAGCGGACCTCGTGACGATTTCCCACTACCACTACGACCACCACACTCCTTTCTTCGAGGGTCTCTACGAGAGCTCCAGCGAAGCCTTTGCGAGGGAAATCTACGAAGGAAAGCTGATATTCACCAAACACCCCACCGAGAACATCAACTTCAGCCAGAGGAAACGGGCCTGGGCCTTCCTCAAGAAGGCGGAGCCAATAGCTAAGAGGGTGGAGTTCTCGGACGGGAGGAGCTTCGACCTCGGTGGCGTTACACTGGAGTTCTCGCCGGCGGTTCCGCACGGTAGCGAGGGCTCAAGGCTGGGCTTCGTGGTGATGGTCCTCATCGACGACGGAACCCGGCTAATCCACGCCAGCGACATCCAGCTCCTCAACAGGAAGGCCGTCGAGTGGATAATCGAGAAGAACCCCGACGTCCTCATAACAGGCGGACCGCCAACTTACCTTGGAAAGCGCGCCGAGGGAAGCTGGGAAACGGGAATTAAAAACCTCAACGAGATAATCCGCGAAACGAACGCCCAAATAATCCTCGACCACCACATCGTCAGGGACAGGAACTACCCGCGCTTCTTCGACGAGCTCGAGAAGAGACCGAAGACCTTCGCTGGATTTCTGAAGGTCGAGGACAGACCGCTGGAGGCCTACAGGAGGGAGCTCCACAAAATCGAGAGGGGCGAGAAAGCGAAGGTCCCGTTCAGGTTAGGTTGAGAGGAAGCCGCCGTCGACGGGAATCACCGCCCCGTTCACGTAGCTTGCCAAATCACTAGCCAGGAAGAGAATAACCCTCGCCACCTCGTCAGGCTCGCCGAAGCGCCCCATGGGAAGCCGGGCGTTGAAGTGAAAGGATATTCCTATCTTTTCCATGTCGAACTTCATTATCGCCTCCTTCTTGAGCCTCCTCACGCCCTCGGTCTCTATCCCGCCGGGAACTATGACGTTCGCCCGTATTCTCTTCCCGTACTCCCTCGCGATGGCCCTCGTGAGGGCTACCACGCCGAGCTTCGCGGTGTCGTAGTGGGCCAGGCCCCTCGCAAAGGGGAGGAACGCCTCTATGGAGCTCACGTTGATTATCACGCCGCCCCGTTCTTTCCTCGTCCTGACGAAGTGCTGGCACATCCAGAACACCGAGTGGAGGTTTATCGCCATGACCCTCTCGTAGAACCCCTCGTCCACCTCCTCGAAGTCCCTGAACCAGTAAACTCCCGCGTTGTTCACCAGTATATCCGGCTCCCTGCCCTTCAGGGCCTCCCACAGCGCGTCTATCTCCACCTTCCGCGAAAGGTCCACACGGTGGACGTTCACCTCGACGCCGAACTCCCCGGCGAGTTCCCTCGTCTCCTTCAGTCCGAACTCGTCAACGTCCACAAGCTCGAGGTCCGCCCCGGCCTCGGCGAAGCGAAGCGCCGTTGCGCGGCCTATTCCCGAAGCGGCGCCCGTAATCAGGGCCCTCCTTCCCGAGAGGGAAATCAGCTCAGATAGAGGGGTGGCCATTGGAATCCCCTAATCTGACCTCCTCCCCGTCTTGAAAGGCGGGGGTTCCAAGGAATTAACCCCTCGCCAACGGGCGGTTCGGTTTACGGGCAATCATCCCCTACTCGTGTTACCACTTTCGGGTTCGCCCGAAGGCCGGGTCTCCGGCCCGTTACCCCTACGGGCAAAAACCCGATTGGGGTTATCGTTTCAGAGACCACCCTTAGAGTTTCTAACCGCCTAAAGGCGGTTTTTGAAAGAACGCCTATCGGCGTCAACCCTTCAATGGCTGAAGGGTAACTTGAAACCCCCTTAAAGGGGTTGTCTTACAGTGGCCTCCCCGAAGCCTACTTAAACGACAAGGATACTTAAGGGTTTCGATTGTTCAAAGCTCGCTGGGTCAAAAACTGTACCCTACCCTAAAGGACGAGGCTTCCAAAAGAAAAATGTAATACGGCACAGGGGCTCTAAACACTATCGGCACAGCACCATCCTGAGGGTCTCCCTCTTCGCCTCCTCCACGGAGACGTCTCCGTCGAGGAAAAGGTAGTCGAAGGCGAAGCCGTCTATGAGCGAGACGAGAAGGAAGGCCCTTACCCGCGGGTTTTCTACGCCGGCATCGCGGAGGAGGCCTTCAATCATCTCAAGGTACCTCTCGGCCATCTCGCGCCACTCCTCCTCCCACTCGCCCCGCTTCAGGCTCTCCTCGTAGAACTCAAGGAAGAACCGGTAGAGCTTCTGGTTCTGGCTCACGAAGTCGAACATCGCTCCGACCAGCACCCGGAGCCTCTCCTCGGGGCCATCGGCTTTTTCCATGACCTCCCCGAGCTCCCGCTCCCACTGGGTGAGGTAGTGGAAGAAAACGGCCTTAGCGAGCTCGTACTTGCTCGGGAAGTGGTGGAAGAGCCCTCCCTTTGAGACGCCGGCTTTTCTGGCTATCTCCTCGACCGATACCTCATGGTATGAGCGTTCGCTGAAGAGCTCAAGGGCAGCCTCGATTATCCTCGTCCGCGTGTCCCTCGCCATGCCATCCCCCGGCCTTCCTTGGTGGGCCACCTAAAAATACTTTGTGAAAAAATGAAATCACCGGAGGAGCCTCACCATGGCCGGCAGGAGAACCACTGCCCCGAGGAAGCTGTAGACAAGGCCGAACAGCACGGTCGCCGCGAACTGGGTCACGACAGGTATGGGGATTGTGACGAGGACTCCAAAGGCTATCAGCGTCGTCAGCGCCGAGTAGAGCACCTCCCTGCCCGCGGTTGAGACAGCAGTCGAGTAGGCCTCCCAGAACCCTTTTCCTGACCTTCTCTCGATGACCCAGCGGTTGGCGACGTGGATTGGGTAGTCTATGCCTATTCCGACTATTATCGCGCCGACCATGGCCGTCATCGCGTTGAGCGGGATGTTGAGGAGCTTCATCGTGGCGAAGAGCCAGCCGAGGACCGCGAGGGGGACGAGCGCCGCGAGGAGCCCTTCCAGGGGGGCGCGGTGCGCAACGGCGAACGAAACGGGCAGTACGGTTAGGGCAAAGGCCAGACACAGGAGGATTGAGAGAATCATGGCGTTCCTCATGTCGTCGAGCCCCTTGGCCCATATTATCGGGTCGCCGGTTATCGTGGCGTTCAGCCCCCTGAAGTCCTCCCTCAGCTCCCTCAGGAGCTCCTTCCCGTGGTAGCCGAAGTCCGTCCTTGAGGGGACAACGAGAAGAAGGCCGTCAAAGTGCCCGTTGCTCTCGTGAAGGTAAAAGCGCCCTGTTCTTGTCTCGTATGCCTCCTTCAGAAACTCCTCGAGCTCGCGGGGTGTCACGTTTGAGTCAATCCAGCCGTCCCCGTTCCTATCAACGAGGGCGTAGGCTTTACTGACCCCCGGGTTCTCGGCGGCAATCATGGGCAGCGCACTCAGGAGCCACTCAACGGCCGGTTTTCCGCCGGATTTGACCACGTACCTGTCGTCGGCCATTCTCTGCACGGCAATCTGGAGCCTCCTCCAGAGAGCTGGGTCCGTCAGGTTCCCATCAACGCGGACGTAGACCCTCTCGGTCCCGATGTCGAATTTGCTGTTCAGGAGCTCGTAGGCCTTTGTAACGCGCAGGTCCTTCGCGAGCTCACCTGTGGGGTTGTACGAGGCCTTCATTCCGAGGCCGAGGGACCAGCCAACCGCCGCCACAAGGAAAGCAGAGATGACGAGCAGGCCCGCGAACCGTTTGTCCGAGAGCGCCCCGATGGCAAGGCGGGCCCGTCCCTTCCTTCGCGCGGGGGGAGCGGAGGGGCGGAGAACCTTAAGGGCCGGAACGAACGTCACGTTGAGGACGAAGACCGAGAGGATTGCAAAGGCCGAGAGGAACCCGAAGCGCCTCATGCTCGGGAGGCTTGAGATGGCGTTTGAGGAGAAGCCGACGACGGTCGTGACCATAGCGAGGAGGAGAGCCACGCCGACGGTC
Source organism: Thermococcus sp. 9N3 (assembly GCF_012027685.1). Taxonomy (NCBI): domain Archaea; kingdom Methanobacteriati; phylum Methanobacteriota; class Thermococci; order Thermococcales; family Thermococcaceae; genus Thermococcus; species Thermococcus sp. 9N3. The sequence goes on along the minus strand of NZ_SNUV01000002.1, from coordinate 51,375 downwards.
GAGAGCACGGCCTTCATGGCATCCTTCGGTCCGAGGTTCAGCTTCTCGCGGTAGCCCATGAGGACGTGGAAGGAGAAGTCTATGCCGAGGCCGAGGACGAGAATCGGCACCATGCCTGCCATGAGGTCCAGCTTCCAGCCGAGCGCGCCCGCGAGGCCGAACGTCCACACCACCGCGAGGAACAGCGTGATGAGCGATATGGCAACGTCCCCGAGGCTCCTGAAGTTCAGGTACATGAGGGCGAGGATTAGGACAAGGGCGAGCAGGAAGGCGGGCGCGAGGCGCTCCTCGGTCTTGACGTAGTAGTAGTTCATCAGGTGGAACCCGTAGGTGAGGGAGTCGTTGTCAACCGAGAGGGCGTCGCCCTCTATCTCGAGCTCGGCCTTTTCAAGCTCGTCCTCCGGGTAGCTCGCGTTGAGGAGGACGTAGATTGCCATCGAGGGGCTCTCCATCCTTTCCCGGTTGAAGTCCCTGGGGAGGAGCGAGAGGGCGTAATCCTTCATCTGCTCCGGGACGGAGGGGTCGCTCAGGAACTCCCTCAGCGTTTCGCGGATTTCGGCGGCCGTTTTGAAGGAGCGCATCTCCTCGAGAACCCGGTCCGGGGTGGGGCTTACTCCCTCCTTCGCGAGCCTGTAAGATGCGAGAACCGCGGGAAGGGACGTCACGGCGTTTTCCTTCGGCTCAATGAGGAATTTCCCCGCACTGCCGTCCATTATTTTCTCCGTCAGTTCGGCCGTTTTGGAGAAGTACTCGGGTGTCAGCACGTTGCTCCCCCTGAAAACGACCACAACTGGCTCCACATTGCCGAAGTCCCTTTGAATTTTCTCAAGGGCCTTCACCTCCGGGTAGTTGGGGAACAGAGCGTTCAGGCTCGTTTCCTCCTTGAGCTGCGAGGCAAAGGCCATGAAGACCAGCGTGACGAGCAGAATTACTGCAATCGTTCTCTTCGGCTTCTCAACCACGAGGTCTGCAAAGCTCATCCGGTTCACCTCCGGCCAGTTTTACCACCTCCTCCGCCCAGGTTTGGGCTTCCTTTATCGTTGTCTCGTTTTTTCTGAAGAGCCACCCCTCAAATACCCTCGAAGAAATGACATCTCCCTTAATGGGCTCCATAATTAGCCTCAGGTACCTCCTCTCGGCGTATTCCCTTCCATGTTTTCCGAACTTCTGAGCCATGGCCAGGATAAAAACGGTAACCTTCTTCCCCGCGAGGCCTCCCTGCTCTTCGATGAACCTCAGCACCTCGGGGAGAGGTCTCTCGTAGTAAACCGGTGCTCCAACTATCACGAGGTCACAGTCGGCAACGTCGGGTTTCTGTTTAACTTCCACTGCGCGGGGGTTGTAGCCCTTCTTCCTAAGGGCCCTCTCAATCGCTTGCGCCACGGTCCTAGTGGCCCCTCTCCTTGAGCCGTACAGAATGCAAACCCGCACCATATCACCTACCGACCGGTCGGTTTGCAACCTTATAAGCTTTTCTCTGGAAACCCTTAAATCGGTTCGAGAGAAGTCCATTCCAGGTGAGACCGATGAGGAACTTCTACATCGCCCACGAGGAGGATATAAAGGCTGGAAAGACGACGGACGTTTACTTCATTCGAACGAAGAAGATACTGACCGAGAAGGGAATCCACAGGAAGGTTTTCGCCGACGTCACCACGACTTCCCTCCCCAAGGGATGGAAGTGGGGCGTTCTCGCGGGAATTGAGGAGGTCGCGAAGCTCCTCGAAGGTCTGCCGGTGAACGTCTACGCGATGAGAGAGGGCACTATATTCCACCCCTACGAGCCGGTTCTCCAAATTGAAGGCTACTACGAGGAGTTTGGAATTTACGAGACGGCTCTACTCGGAATGCTCAGCCAGGCGAGCGGGATAGCGACGGCAGCATTGAGGGTCAAGATAGCGGCCAACTTCAAGCCGGTTTACTCATTCGGAATAAGGCACATGCACCCGGCCATAGCGCCGATGATTGACAGAGCGGCCTTTATAGGCGGTTGCGACGGCGTTAGCGGCGTCCTAGGAGCGGAGATGATAGGGGAGAAGCCCGTTGGAACCATGCCCCACGCGTTAATACTCACAGTCGGTGACCAGGTGAAGGCCTGGAAGTACTTCGATGAAGTTGTTGAGCCAGAAGTCCCGAGGACAGCCCTCGTTGATACGCTCTGCGACGAGAAGTTCGAGGCATTGATGGCGGCTGAAGCGCTCGGCGAGAGGCTAACAGCTGTGAGGCTTGACACTCCGGGCTCGAGGAGGGGCAACTTCAGGAAGATAATTGAGGAGGTCCGCTGGGAGCTGGACTTAAGGGGCTACGACTGGGTGAAGATTTTCGTGAGCGGTGGGCTGAACGAGGAGAGCATAAGGGAAATCGTTGACGTGGCAGACGCCTTCGGCGTTGGTTCTGCCATTGCGAGCGCAAAGCCGGTAGACTTTTCCCTTGACATCGTTGAGGTTGAGGGGAAGCCGATAACGAAGCGCGGGAAGCTGAGCGGAAGGAAGCAGATATACCGCTGTGAGAACGGACACTACCACCGCGTTCCGGCAGAGAAAAAGCTCGAACGCTGTCCCGTCTGTGGGGCGAAGGTCGAACCGCTCCTCCAGCCGCTCATCGAGAACGGTGAGATAGTGGCCGAGCTCCCGAAGGCAAGGGAGATAAGGGAGTACGTCCTTGAGCAGGCCGAGAAGTTCAAGCTGAGCCTCGAATGAGCTCTTCTTAATTTTTTAATTGTCTTCAGAAAAGCCCGACAAGGAATAGGAAAGAGAGGCCTTCAGGCCTCCTCAATGCTGATAGCGCTAACAGGGCAGGCCTCCATGGCCTCCTGAGCGCAGTTGTAGAGGTTCTCGTCCTCAATAACCTCGACGACCGGCTGAGCCTTGCCCTCGTCGTTCATCTCGAAAACGTCCGGGCAGAGGCTGGCACAGATGGCGTCACCAATGCAGGTGTCCTGGTCGACGGTAACCTTCCACGCCATGGCACATCACCGGGCTTAGGTGGGGTTTGACGAATATAAACTTTTCGTTCCTAAAACCGAGGGTTTGAAACGATAGTCTGTGGAAAGGGAAGCGGAAGAAAGCTAAGATGAACAGAAAAAGACAAGATGGGTCAGTAAAGGCCCAGCTTCTTCTTGTACTCCGGGCTGATTCTGTCCGGCGTCCATGGTGGGTCGAAGGTAAGCTCAATTTCCGCATCTTTAACGCCGGGAATCTCGAGGATTTTGTCCTCAACGGCCCTGAGAATCCACATTGTCAGCGGACAGCCGGGGGTCGTCATCGTCATCTTGACGTAAACGGTGTTGTCGGGGTTAACCTTCACCTCGTAGATGAGGCCGAGGTTGACGACGTCTATTCCAATCTCGGGGTCTATGACCTCCTTGAGCTTCTCAAGTATCATCTCCTCGGTTATCTTGACGTCTCCAGCTTCCTTCACTTCCCTCTCGCGGTTGATGGTTATCAAGCCGACCCCCTCGAGCTTTCCGAGCTCGGAGTGGAGCTTTATGAGAACGTTGTCTATATCGGGTGTGTCCTTTGCAAGGGTAACCGTGACGTTGCCCTTCTCGTCAACCTCGATTGAGCGGATGAACTTCCCGTCAACGACGGATTTCACGACATTCTCAACCTCTTCCTTCGTGACCATGCTCACCACCGCTCCAACTTAAGAACTACACATTTAAACCTTTTGGGTCAAAGTTGGGAACTAACGGAGGAGGACGTCCCTCATCAGCTCGACGGCCATTTCGGGGCTCAAAGCCCTCGCCCGCGTCTCCCTAAGAATCCTCTGGAGGGCTAAACGCTTCGTCGACGGGGCCCGCTTAAAGAGCTCCCACAGGAGGGGACAGCCGAAGCTTAACTTGTATTCTCCACCGATTATCTCGATAATCTCGCCCTTGTCGAGGGCAAGAAACGCCGGAAAGTTAAGGATAACGATGTCGTTCTTCTCGTAAATCGAAATCAGGCCTGAGCTGAGCATGTCGCCCGTCGCAAGGATTCTCACGCCAAGCTCCCTCGCCTTCCGCTCAACCGCTTCCATGACCATTGAGTGACAGCGGCCGCAGATTGGTGCCCCTTTCTCAATCAGCTCCCGCATCGTCTCCTCGTAACCCGGCACCTCGACGAGTACTGCGTTCTCGGAGCGAACCTTTTGGAGGGTTTTTTCGCCCATCTGGGGCAGTCTCGCCGTTATTGGAACGGCGTCAAAGCCTGCCCAGCGGAGGATTTTCAGCGTTGCCGTGCTGTCGGAGCCAGCGGAGAAGGCCACAGCGACCTTGGCATCAGTGGGAGTCCTTTCGAAGTCTCTTCCTTCGAGGCGGAAGATGACAAGCTCCCTCAGCCTGGAATACGCGCTCTCGCCTATCGCTTCCCTCACACTCTCCAGTGCATCGAGGTTGTAGCGGAGGCGGTAGCGCTTGACAGGGTCTTGGGTGGGGGTGAGCATTTAAACCTCCTCCAGCCGTATTTTCCCGAACAGTTCTTCGTAGGTGTAAGTTGCTTCTCTCGTGATATTCCCAAACCCGTAACTCCAGAATTTGATATCGGGCTCTTCCTCGATGTTCTTCTTGAAGGATTTGGCAATCAGCACTCCTCCCACAGTCTCGGGGCCGCTTTCCTTTATGTACGCCTTCAGCTGTTTCAAGTCTTCTTTTCCGGCGCTTCCGAGCTTTACTTCCACAAGAATCCTCGGAGCCCTGCCGAGGGGGTGTTTGGGCTTTATCAGGAGGTCCACATGTCCGGAGGGGAGAGCCTTTTCGCCGAGAACCTCAAAATCCTCCGGGTTCCTGTCTATTTTAAACGTCTCCAAAAGCCCATCCAGAAAATTCCGCTCAATGGCCTTTCGAAGGAGGGACTGGAGGAGGACTTCCCTCATCGGGAAAACCCTCGGTAGGTCTATGAGTTCCCGTGAAAAGGTGATTTTTGGCATGAACGCTTTCCATTTTGAGGTTTCATGTTGAAATTCTTCGCTCACTGGGATTCCCATTCCCGAAACGTTGTAGAGTGTTACCTCATCGGCCTGGAAATGAGTCTTTCTATACCCCCCTCTCAACAGAAGGTTTTCAGCTACGTAAGAAAACTCCGGTCTTATCATTGACTCGGAAAGCTCACGAAGGGGCGTCAGCAGGAGCCTGAAGGGGAAAGAATACACCCTCCCAGAGGGCAGTTTTATCGGCTCCCAGGGGCCGACTTCGTCGGGGTTCTCAATTGCGACTTTCTTTTTCACGCGATAGAGGTTGTAAACCTTCGCCCCGTGCAGGAACGAGACGTAGTCTCCGACATCAATATCGACAAAGGCCCAGTACCCGTTTACGCTACTTGTGAACCCTGCAACGTTCATCTGAGTGCATTTTTCAAGGTTCTCCATCGTCGCGACCGAGATGAGGAAGTATGACATCTTCTCACCAAACATAAAGGCGAGGGTATTGGTTAAAACTTTCACGTTCACGGGAAAACCTTAAAAGAGGCCCTTACTAACCCCGTTCACGAACCAAAAATCCTTCTGGAGGGATTCAAAATGAGGGAGATAGTTGAGAGGGTTAAGGCCAGAACGAGCATCCCCGTTTACGAGAGGACGATAGAGAACGTTCTTTCGGCGATTCAGGCCAGCAGTGACGTCTGGCGCATCGTTGACCTCAGCGAGGAACCGCTCCCGCTCGTCGTGGCGGTTCTTGAGGCGCTCCACGAGCTCGGCCACATAGCCTTTGAGGGCCCGAACGTTATCCTCACCGAGAGCGGTAAACAGCTCGTCGAGAAGTACGGAATCGGACCGAGGAGGGACTACACCTGCTCCCACTGCGAGGGCAAGACCGTCGAGCTTTCAGCGTTCAGCGACCTGCTCGAGCAGTTCAAGGAGATAGTCAAGGACAGGCCCCAGCCGAAGCACGACTTCGACCAGGCTTACGTTACGCCCGAGACCACCGTTGCAAGGGTCGCCCTCATGCACAGCAGGGGCGACCTTGAGAACAAAGAGGTTTTCGTCCTCGGCGACGACGACTTAACCAGCATCGCCCTGATGCTCAGCGGTCTGCCCAAGAGGATAGCGGTCCTCGACATCGACGAGAGGCTCATGAAGTTCATCGAGAAGACCGCTGACGAGCTCGGCTACTCCGACATCGAGATATTCACCTTCGACCTCCGCGAGCCACTCCCCGACTACGCGCTCCACAAGTTCGACACCTTCATCACCGACCCGCCCGAGACCGTTCCGGCAATAAGGGCCTTCGTCGGCAGGGGAATCGCGACCCTCAAGGGCCCCGGTTGCGCCGGCTACTTTGGCATAACGAGGCGCGAGAGCTCCCTCGACAAGTGGCGCGAAATCCAGAGGCTCCTCCTCAACGAGTTCGGCGTCGTCATAACCGACATCATCAGGAACTTCAACGAGTACGTCAACTGGGGCTACGAGGAGGAAACGCGCGCCTGGAAGCTCCTTCCGGTCAAGGTTAAGCCGTCCTACAACTGGTACAAGAGCTACATGTTCAGGATTCAGACGCTTGAGGGCTCAAAGGGCTTCGAGGAGAGGATTACCGTCGGCGACGAGCTCTACAACGACGAAGAGGCTTCTACCACCTGATTTTCCTTTAATTCTCTTTTCTGGAAGTTGCTTTTACACAAAATAAACAAATTGGAAACGAAAGGCAAAAACTCAGCGCTTCTTCCAGACCGCTATCGCGACCAGGAGGAGTGCGCCTGCGAGGGCAATGTAAACGTAGTTAATGCTTCTCTCGTTTTCCCTGGCAACTGCTTTGAAGCCGTTTACCTCCCTAGCCATTACTGCGAGGGGGCTTTTTGAGGGATAAATCACGACGTAGCCGTCCAGACCGTTTGTGCATATCCTTCCCGTGGTGTTGCCGAGGTAGGTCGAGTTCTTAATGAGCAGGAACGTTGCGTTCGCAAGAACGACCGCCGTTCCGTTGGTTTCGGGCTCTGGAATATCGGCGTAGAGAAGCGACCTTAGGAACGCGGTGCCCCTCTCGTATATCTCAGTTTCGGTTAGGTCTGCCTCCTGGAGGGCCCAGAGAACCTTGGCCGTGGAGGTTATACCTGCTATCGAGCCCTGGGTGTATGGAAAGGCCCCGTTGGGATACTGTCTATCCTTCAGGATTTTGAGGGTCTCGTTCAGCTCTCTTTCCATTCCGAACTCTTTGAAGACAATCACCGCGTAGGCGAAGTAGTAGGTGGGCACGTTGTAGTAAACCGGGTTCCCGGTCTTCGCCTCGGTGGTTTCGAGCATCCATGTAAGGTTCTCGCTGAGGTAGCGGAGCGAGGAGCTGTAGTTGTAGCTCACGTTTAACCCTTTGAAAACCCAGACGACGTACTCGGTGTTGTAGAAGTCCCTCCACACCCCGTCTCTCTCGGTTGAGAGGAGGTAGCTGACCTCTTCACTGTAATCCTCGTCGAGAAGGGATTTGACCCTTGCGAGCTCGGCCACCTGCCAGGGAAGCAGACCGGAGAGGTTTGAGGGCAGTGAAGGAGTTCTGTTGCAGGTTAAGTAGTAGTCCGCGAGTACAACCTCCTCCCAGTTGCTTCCGGGCGTGATTTTCTGAAGGTAGGGGCACGCGATTGTTCTCATCTCCGAAAAACCGTTGACCTTTGAAACGCTCAGGAGGTCGAGAACGCGGTAGTGAAGGGTTCCCCAGAAGCCAAAGTGCTCCCTTTCGATGAGCTCCTTCCGGTATTTCTCGTTTCCGGTTGCGTAGAGGGCCATTGCAATTGAGAGCGTGTCGTTGAAGTCGTCATCCAGTTCCACCCTTTTACCCAAGTAAGCCAGCGCAAAGGCCCGATAGGCTTTCAGCCTTCCCTCGACCTTCATCTTTTCCAGGTCTTCCCAGTCCCCTAGGGCGAGGTAACCAAAAATCCTTTCAACGTCGTTCTCTGGCTTTGCCGAGAGGAGGTAGCCCTCGCCCCTGCTTATCGCTTCCTGTACCTGCTTCTTGAAACCGATGAGTTTGTCGTTGATGTAGTTTCCCTTCAGGAACTCTTTGAGGGCCAGAACCGCCAGTGACGTTCCTAGGTAGTCCTCCCATGAGCCATCGGGGTTCTGCTTGTAGATAAGCCAGTAGGCGGCGCTGTTTATCGTTGAGTTGTACCTGCCCCTCGCTATCCTCTCCCCCCTCATCAGCGCCATCATGGCCATGGCCGTGTACTTGGCCTCGTGCTCTTCCCCGTACTTGTATCCCCAGGAGTCAAAGGGAGTTCTCAGCGCCATGAGCCACTCGCATCCCTCAAGAACGCGCGCATAATCGGCGGTTTCATAGAGGGCCAGAACGGCAAAGGCGGTCTCGGGAACCGTTGGGGTGTAAACGTAGGGCTGGATTTTAGCGCTCGCGGGAACGGATGACGCCATGAGCGCGAGGATGAAAACCACTGCCAGAACCTTCCTCATGGAACCACCCCAGAAAAAGAGGGAGAACGGAGTTAAAAATCAACCGTAGTAGACCTTAACGTCGAGCTGGTAGCTGGCGGTCCAGTAGTAGGTGTTGTAGGCATAGACGAGGAAGTACCAGGTTCCCGGAGCAGGGTTGCTGTACTCAACGTGCTCGCTTGAGCCGTAGTTCTCGGAGCGGTCAACGAGGTTCTTGTTCGGGTCGTAGAGATAGAGGTCGAGGTCGTCGTAGCTGCTTCCGCTGAGGTCGCCGGTTATCTTGGTGGCACCGCTGTTAACGGTCATCTGGTGGACGTTGTAGTCGTGGTAGCTGACGCTTCCGGTGAAGGTCTTCTCATCGACGGTCGGCTGCGGCTCGGGCTGTGGCGCGGGCTCGGTTCCTCCGTTGTCGCCGCTGCTCGGCTGGCCAAGGCTGCCGTCGCTGACGACGTCAACCTGGTAGTTGGCGCTTCCGGAGTAGCTGACGACCTTGAGCGTCCAGGTTCCAGCGCTCGGGTTGTAGTAGCCGACCTTTTCGAAGCCGTAGTAGGCGGTGTAGGAGTAGTCCACCTGGTTGCCGTTCGGGTCGTAGAGATAGAGGTCAAGGTCGCTCTTGGAGTTGTCCCAGTAGAGGGTCGCGGTGACGAAGGAGGCTCCGCTTATGGTGAACTGGTGGGTTGCGCTTCCCTTGTCTGCAACGTAGCCGGTGAAGGTGAGCTTGGCGTAGCTGTCGTAGTGGGCAGCCTTGTAGGCGTTGACCCTACCGGCACCGTATGCGATGTCGGCAATCTCGTCGGGCTTGACTATGTCAGCGGTCTCAATGAGGGCCTTCTTGACCTGGTCAGGAGTCCAGCTCGGGTGGGCCTGGAGGATAAGGGCGGAGATTCCAGCGACGTGCGGGGTGGCCATCGAAGTTCCCGGAGCGGCAACGTAGTAGTCGCCTATGGTGACGTCAGTGAGCTGGGTTCCGCTGGCGCGCGCGGCGATAATCCAGTTGCCCGGAGCGACGACCTCGGGCTTGAGCCTTCCATCGGCGGTCGGACCCCTGCTGGAGAAGTCGGTTATAACGTCGTTCTTGTCAACGGCACCGACTGTGATAACCTTGCTGGCCGCGGCAGGGGAACCAACGGTGTACTTGTCAGGCCCGCTGTTTCCAGCGGCAACACAGACGACTATTCCCGCATCCCAGGCGTTGTTGACGGCCTGGCTGAGGGAGTCGGTACCGTCGGAACTCTGGCTTGAGCCGAGTGAGAGGTTGATGACCTTGATTCCGTACTTGTCCTTGTTCTCGACGGCCCAGTCAACACCTGCTATTATGTCGGATATGCTTCCCGAGCCGTCGGCACCGAGAACCTTAATGCCGACGAGCTTCGCTCCAGGGGCCATTCCCTTGTACTTTCCGTTGCTTGCGGCACCGGTTCCGGCCGCTATGCTGGCGACGTGGGTTCCGTGGCCCTGGTCGTCATAGGGGGTAGTTTTGCCGTTGACGAAGTCCTTCCAGCCGATGACCTTGCCCTGAAGGTCGGGGTGGGAGGCGTCGATACCGGTGTCTATGATGGCTATGGTTATTCCCGAGCCATCGTAGCCGAGGTTCCACATGTTGGTGGCCATAACCTGGGCGGCGGATTCGTCAAGACCCTCTGTATCGACGGCTACCTGAACCTTGTAGTCCTCCTGGATGAACTTGATTCCAGACATCTGGCTGTTGCCGAAGAAGCCCGTATCAATCATGCCCGCGATGAGAAGAAGGTCGTGAACCTTGAGCTTGACCGCTACTGCGGGTATGACGTTGTACTTGTACTTTATTTTAGCGCCCATAAGCTTGAGAACCTGAACCGCCTTCCTCTGGTCGTAGCTGTTGTCGAACATTATGACTACGTTGACCTCCTTGTTCCAGTCCATGTTCTGAACCTTCTTAAAGAGGCCAGGTGTGAGGAGACCGTAGTTCTTCTCCTGATAGGTGTTCCTAACTGGCACCGGCTTGGAAGGCGCGGCAAAGACGCTACCTGCCATTAAACCAACAAGTAGCAGTGCAACCACTACCATACCCCACTTCTTCATGGTGGCACCTCCTTGTACAGTATGCCCATATAATGGGCATCCTAGACGTTGAATGGTCTTTAGTTAAAAACTTTGCGCAACAATATACTTTTCGTATCAGTACATTGGCTCAATGTACATGTATTGGTCACACTATTGCAAAAATCCATAACTAAATGCACGGTATAACCGATGAATATTCTACAAAATCGACTCAGATTCAAGCCAAAAGAAACAACATGCCCTCGTGCGGAGTAATCAAAGCAAAAAAGAATATGTAACAAATTGGAAAAATTACAACTCGTCCAGGCCGAGCTCCTTGAGCTTCTCCTCAGGTATCTTGCCGTCCTCGGTCCAGCCGCGGAACTTGTAGTACTTCGGAAGCATCAGGTGGAGCCTGACGACGTGGCCCTTGTTCGGTCCGTTCTTGACGGGCTCCTCGAGGAGCCTCTTCGGCAGGGTGTCCTCCTTGAGCGGGTCAAGGCCCGCTTTCAGGTTGAACAGCCTCTCGGCGTTCCAGATGCGCTCGCCTATCTTGAGGTACTCCTCGGTCGAGAGGTCCCAGCCGAGGGCCGCGTTGAGCATGTCGCGGTAGTCGTCGGCACCGAGACCGAAGGTGGTGAAGACACACAGACCGGCGGCGTCGATGAGCGCTGTAAGGTCCTGGAAGAGTATGACCATCTTGACCTTCTCGTCGCTTATGTCGTGCGGGTCCATCTTGTACGGGTAGCCGAGAATCTCGGGGCTAATCATGTACTGCTTGATGTGACAGCCACCGCGGTTGTTGGTGGCGTAACCGAGACCGTGGCCCTCGGCTCCACGCGGGTCGTAAGCCGGAAGCTCTTGCTTCTTGACACCCATGAAGTACTCGACGCCGTTGTACATCTCGGCCAGGCGGTAACCGCCCTCGGCCAGCTTGTCACCGAAGCCCTCTCTCTTAGCAATCTTCTCGATGTAGTAGTGGAGCACCTCCGTGTTGCCCCACCTGAAGGGCGGAGCGTCCTCGCCGAGGTCCTCCTGCTTGAGCAGGCCCTTCTCGTAGAGCTCCATGGCAGTTGCCAAAGTTCCACCGAGGCTTATGGTGTCCATACCGTACTCATCGGCAAGGTGGTTGGCCTCGATGATGCTCGCGAGGTCGTTTATGCCGTTGTGAGCTCCCAAAGCCCAGATGCTCTCGTACTCCGGTCCCTCGGTGATGCCGAGCGTTGGAAGCCTGTTAACCCTTCCACAGCCGATTGGACAGGCGTAACAGGGCTTGTTTCTGACGAGGTACTTGGCGGCCATAGCTTCACCGCTCTGCTCCTCCGCGTACTCGAACTGGCTGTACTGGAAGTTCCTCGTCGGGTAAAGGCCGTTCTGGTTGATTATGTTGACGAGAACTGCCGTTCCGTACTTGGGCAGTCCACCACCGGCAGTTGGGTCGTTCCTGAGCTTGTCGGTCTTCTCCTTGACGACGCTCGTGAACTTCGCCCTGTCGGCAACTTCAACGCGCTTGTGGCCGCGGACGACTATCGCTTTAAGCTTCTTGCTTCCCATGACCGCTCCAACGCCACCCCTACCGGCGGCACGGTGCTCGTCGTTCATCACAGCGGCAAAGCGGACGAGATTTTCGCCGGCAGGTCCTATGAGGGCCGCACGTATGCGCTTGTCGCCTATCTCCTCCTTGAGTGCCGCCTCTGTCTCGCTTGAGGTCTTGCCCCAGAGGTGGCTAGCGTCGCGAATCTCTACGCTCTCGTCGTTGATGTAGATGTAAACCGGGTGGTCGGAAGCGCCTTCAACTATTATCGCGTCCCAGCCCGCGAACTTGAGCTCCGCTCCGAAGAAGCCGCCGGAGTTGGCCATTGCAATGTATCCCGTCAGCGGGCTCTTGGTTATCACCATGTACCTTCCGCCCGTTGGAGCGGTGGTTCCGGTCAACGGACCGGTGGCAAAAATCATCTTGTTATCTGGACTGAACGGGTCAACGGTCGGGTCCATCTCCTTGAGGAGGTAGTATATGCCGAATCCCCTCGTGCCGAGCCACTTCTTGGCGAACTTCTCATCGAAGTGCTCTTCCTTTATGGTTCCATCGGTCAGGTTCACCCTCAGAATCTTACCCCAGTAGGCGTACATACTTCGATGCCTCCAAACGCTTTGTGAATCATTTTTGTACATTGATGCTAATAAACTTGACGAAAGCAAAAAAAGGGAACAAGAATGGACATCGAAAGCACATCTGTTTAACTACCAGAAGCCCTTCATACCCTTCTCCGGAATCGGGCAGAGCACTATTCTCCTTGCCCAAAGACAGTCCGCACAGCTCGGCGTGTTGCCCCAGCAGTCGTAGTTGGTGTCCTGCACGAAGGAGCAGGACTCGTTCAGCGGGCAGTCGGTGCAGCTCGGATAGAGAGCGTTTTTGACAACGTAGCGGAACCAGCTGTATTCCCTGCTCGTCCATATCTCCGCCAGGCTCTTCTCGCGGACGTTGCCGAAGGAGTGAGCGTAGACCTTCTTCTCCCTGCCGAAGACTATCTCGGGATAGGTGTGGAGGAAGCGGTAGCAGGGAGCAACTTCGCCATCCCAGCGGACGACGGCCACCTTTTTGTCAACGAACTCGCACTTTCTCTCTGTCCTCAGGGAGAACTCGGCTATCTTGTGGAGGTAGCCGTGATATATCGCTTCCAGCTTGTCAACGATGGGCTTCATGTCAACGGAACCGTCGTAGACTATCAGCTCCGCGTGCTCCCTGGTGATTGGAATCAGGTTCGAGATGAGCAAAGTGTCAACGCCGAGGGAGCCGACGTAGTGAGCTATCTCGGGCAGTTCCTTGTAGTTCTCCTTGGTCGCGACCACCTCGACGCCGATGTGGGGGACGTTGCTTCCGAGCTTCTTCTTTACCTCCTGAATCTTCCTTATGCGCGAGCTGGTGTAGTCTGGCTTTATGTGGCCGATGTCAACGGGCTGGGTCGGCACGGAGTCAATGGAGAAGTATATGAGGTCGAGGCCGAGCTTCACCAGCTCTTCGATGCGCTTGTCGGTGAGCAGAAAGCCGTTGGTGCTTATTCCAAGGGCAAAACCGCGCTTTTTGACCTCTCGCGCCATGTCCATGAAGCGCGGATGAACGGTCGGCTCTCCGATTCCGCCGAAGTAAATCATTTCGAGCTCGGGAAGCTCTTCGGCGTCATCGAGAATCTTGAGGAACAGCTCCCAGTCCATGTCGCCCTCGGGGTCGTCCCAGTACTGCTTGAAGCACATCTCACAGCGAAGGTTACAGCGGTTGGTTATCTCTATGTAAAGGTAGTGGATGTCCGGCTTCTTGGGGATTAGAACCTTGTAGTCCGACAAATCGAAAAGGTGGTGGTCCTCCATATTCAACACCTAAGGGAGGGGTTAAGCGGAACCGCTTATAACGGTTGGTGGGCAGAAGTGGGTAAGGAGCAAAGCTTATAAGGGCTCCCCCGGTTATTCCGTCGGGATGGGCCGGTAGCTCAGCCTGGTTAGAGCGCGGGGCTTTTAACCCCGTGGCCGCGGGTTCGAATCCCGCCCGGCCCGCCATCGAAACTTTTGCCAAGCAAAAGTTTCATCAAAGTTCGTGATTCCCTTTTGAGGGACAGTTTTTAAGTGGATTTCTTTTTGAGTTTGCTTCGTTGGAGAGTGAATTCATTTAAAAGCGTCTTTTAAAGGGGTTCAAGCCTTTTTTGCGCTCCTTTGGAGCGCGGTTCAAGCAGAACCCGGGTGAAAATGCCTTAGTCCAGTGGATTCAATATCTCAAATACCCGTCGATTTTAAAATCCCTTGCAAAGAAACCTTAAAGAGGAATCACGAACCTTGGTCAAACTTCGCGTAGGCGAACAAGCTTTAAGAAAGCTTGACCAAAAGAACGCCCTTCTCATCAACGGGACAAAAAGTCACTCGTGCATTCTCGAATTGGGAAATTCAACACGAGTTTAGCATTAAAGGAGCCCCTTGAACTAGTTTCAACTCATTTTTGGCGTCCTTCGGACGCCTTCTCAGAGTGAAACACTCACCAAAGAGCAAATCAAAAGAAACTCCCCCACAATTGTTGAATTTCAAAAAGGCACATCAACTTCCGCCAGCGCTTTCGTCAGAAAGGGCTGCAATGGTGGGGCCGCCGAGATTTGAACTCGGGTCTCCGGCTCCCGAAGCCGGAAGGATAGACCAAGCTACCCCACGGCCCCATGCCCGCTCTTAAGGACTTCGCAGGGCTTATAAAGTTTACGGACTACTACGGCGGGGTGTGTGGAGTGAAGGTCAGCGTCATCGTCCCAACGTACAACGAGCGCGATAACCTTCCCGAGCTCTTCGAGAGGATTTCAAAGGCGCTAAAGGGCTACGATTACGAGATAATCGTAGTTGACGACGACTCTCCCGACGAAACCTGGAAGCTCGCCGAGGAGCTCTCGAAGGATTATCCCGTTAAGGTAATCAGGAGAACCGACGAGAAGGGCCTATCGTCGGCTGTAATCAGGGGGTTTAAGGAAGCAACAGGCGACGTTTTCGTCGTGATGGATGCGGATTTACAGCACCCTCCTGAAGTCATTCCCGAGCTTCTGAAGGCGATAGAGGAAGGTGCTGACATCGCGATAGCCAGCAGATACGTTCCAGGGGGCGGTGTTAAGAACTGGTACTGGTACAGAAAGCTCATCTCGAAGGGCGCCATAATGCTCGGCCGCCTCGCCCTCCCCAAAATCCGGGACGTTAAAGACCCCGTGAGCGGTTTCTTTGCCCTCAGGCGGGAGGTTGTAGAGGGCGTTGAGCTGAACCCGGTTGGCTTCAAAATCCTCATGGAGATTCTAATCAAGGGCAACTACCGGAAGGTCGTGGAGGTTCCCTTCGTCTTCGGCCTGAGGAAGGCCGGCGAGAGCAAGCTGAGCGGGAAGACGATGCTCAACTACCTCAGACACCTCTACCGGCTCATGCGCTGGGAGGGCGAGCTCGACAGGCTGATAAAGTTCTCGCTCGTGGGTCTCTCCGGAGTCCTCGTCAACGAGGGCTTTCTCTGGCTCTTCGTTCACCTCGGCCTCAACCGCTACGTCGCCAACATCCCTGCAACGGAGCTCGCGATACTCAACAACTTCCTGTGGAACGACCTGTGGACATTCAAAGACCTCAAAAGAAAGCCCCTCTGGAAGAGACTTGTCAGCTTCCACGTCGCGGCCTTGACCGGCGCCGTTGTCCAGTGGGCGATATACGTGCCCCTCGTGTGGCTCGGCCTGCACTACCTCATAGCCAACCTCATAGGCATCGGTGCCTCTTTCGTCGTCCGCTTCGCCGTCAACAGGCACGTCACGTGGGGCTGAACGTTCCACGATGGTTAACCTTTAATACTGGCTTTTCTCTAATTTTACGGGGGTGCGCGGAAAATGTACGTAGGCGAGCTACTCAAGGGACTCGACAGACTGCCAACGGGCGTCCCGGGGCTCGACAACCTAATCGGCGGCGGCTTCCTGCCGGGCAGGGTTTACCTGATTACAGGGCCACCGGGTAGTGGTAAGACTACCCTTGGAATACAGTTCCTCGTCGAGGGTGCCAACAACGACGAGAAGGGTCTCTTCATATCGCTCTTCGAGACCCAGGACGTTATCCTGCGTGACATGCTTCGCTATAACTTCGGAATCCTTGAGCACTTCCAGTCCAAGCGGATAGCCTTCTACGACCTCGGCGAGATTCTGCTGAGCACGAATCGCGAGCTCACCTGGGACGAGCTTTTCAAGCTCCTCATCGAGATTATCAAGCGCGAAAAGGCCAAGCGCGTTGTCATCGACTCCTTCAGCCTCTTCGAGTCATTCGTCAGCGACCCTGCGGGAAAGAAAAAGGCCCTTGGAAGGTTCGTCAGGCTCCTCCGCTCCCTTGAGGTCACGACCCTTCTCCTCGCCGAGATGCTCAGCTCTGAAAAGTACACCGACGAGTACTACCTTGCCGATGGGGTGATAGTGCTCCACCACTTCATGCGTAACTACCAGATGGTCAGGGCGCTCCAGATACTCAAGATGCGCGGCGTTCCGCACGACAGCAACCTGAAGAGGCTTCGCTTCACGACAGACGGAATAAGGGTCTATCCGGAGGCCCCGCTATGACCGAGGAGAAAAAGAACCTCCTGAAGGAGGCATATCAGTTCGGCTACTTCGTTGGCTTCAGGGGCCACAGCGAGTGGGCGGAGTGGGTGAGGCAGAAGAGGGAGGAGCTCTATCAGAAGGCTGAAGAACTCGGCATCTACGAGCTCGTCAAAGACGCCTACAGGAGAGGAAAGGAGCTCGGGAAGCGGGACAGGGAGGAGAAGCTTTACGAAAGCCTCGTGGCAAAGGTCGAACGGGAGGAGGCAAAACCCCGGCCAAAGCGCGCCGTTTCTGTAGCGGCCAGCGCCCGGCCGGAGGAATCCTCCGAACTCGAGCGCGAGTACGTTGAGTTCCTTCAGAGCACGAAGCTCACGATGCCTCCGGAGCTTTTGGATACCCTTAAGCACCTCGAGCCACCGAAGATGCTCCGGCTCGGGGATTAGCCTTTTATAGTTTCTTCTCCACGTTAATACGGTGGTCTTCATGAAGTTGTCCGACGTCCGGCTCAGCCCGGAGCGCGTTCTGAAGGAGATTTCTGAGATAGCGGAGTTTCACAGGATTCAGGGCTCGCGGGAGCTCGTTGAGAGCGTCGAGATGATTAAAGAGAGGCTCGATGGGCTCGGCGTTGAGAACAGGCTTTTACGTTCCACCTACGACGGAAAAACCTGGCACGGGACGCTGGCCTCGCCGATAGCTTGGAACCCCGTTCGCGGGGAGCTGTCCTACGGCGAGAGGAAGCTGACGACGGAGGAAAGCCCTCTCCTTATAATGGCCCACTCACCCGATGGAGAGGCCAAGGCCGAGCTCCTGCCGGTTTTCCGCGACGAGGACTGGGAGAAGGCCGAGGGGAAAATCGTCCTGGTCGGCAGGAACTGGAGAGACGCCTATAAAAGGGCCAACGAGGCCGGCGCCAAGGCCTTCATAGCCTACCGCGAGGGCACGGGTGAGTTCTATCCCTACATCGGCCTGTTTCTGACGGAGGACGACCTTGAGTGGGCGAAGATTCCCGCGCTGGCAGTTCCTGAGAGCGTGGCAAAGGATATGATTTCAAAATCTCTCAAGGGTGGCCTTGAGGTAAGCGTTTCCGTCCAGGTGGAAACCCCAGAGAGGGAAGACCTCCCGATGCTCTACGCTACAATCGGAGAAGCCCCATACATCGTCTTCTCGGCCCACATCTGCCACCCCAAGCCCGGGGCCAACGACAACGCGAGCGGGAGCGCGATGCTCATAGAACTCGCGAGGAAGCTCAGCGAGGCCTACAATGACTCCTTCCGCTTCGGCTTCGCCTTCCTCTGGATTCCCGAGTACCACGGCACGCAGGCCTTCTTTGAAAGGGTGAACCCTGAGGAATTCTACGCCAACGTAAACCTCGACATGGTTGCGGGAAGTTCCGACAGGAGCGGCTCAACGCTGATGCTCGTCAGAACGCCATTCTCACGCTTCTCCATTGTTTCCGGCCTGCTCGAACACTTCATCGGGCTGACCAACAGAAAAGGAAAGAGCTTCTCGGGAAGCGAGCTCCCGGCGATGGCCTTTAAAGCTTACCCCTACGAGATGGGGAGCGACCACGACATCTTCAACTTCTTCGGCGTTCCTGGGACGATGCCGATAACTTGGCCCGACAGGGTTTATCACTCGAGCGGGGACACCGTTGAGAAGGTGGGCCTTGAGACAATCGCGATAATCGGAAACGCGGTTCTCGTTACTGCCCTTACGCTGGCAACGGAGGACAGGGAGAAGCTGAGGCGCTTCGCGAGGGGCTACGCCATGAAGGTCCTCGGAGAGGTTTCAATGAACACTGAGACGGAGGAGAGCGAGAGACTCGTAATGAGGGGCCTCGCGAGGGATTCAAAGTTCCTCGGCTTTGAGCTCGGTTATGAGTTTGAGAGCGAACCTTGGCTCGAGTGGAAGCTCAGGGGAATCCTCAACGAGAGGCTGATTAGGCGGAACGGTGGCAACGCCGAGGAGTTCAAGAAGCTCACAGAGGACAGGAAGGTCTACGCCCAGCTTCACGAACTGCTCATGCTCTCGGAGCTGCTGCCGAAGGAGAGGGCCTTCAAAGCCCTTGAGGAGGAGTACGGCAGAGCGGATAAAGAAAAGCTTGAAAGACTCGTCGGCGTTCTCGAGGGAGCGAAAATCGTCACTCTTTCCTGAGCTCCTTCTCTATTTCGTTTATCCTCTCAAGGATGTGCCTCTTGAGGTTCTCAAGGAGCTCGCTCGGGGAAACGGCGGTGTAGGTGTAGCCGAGCCATCCCTGCTGTATTAGCTCCCTCCTGAGCATTCCCCTGCGGTAAAGGCTGAGGACGTGCTCCCGAACGGAGCGCTCGCTTATGCCGAGCTCCTTGACTATCTCAGTAACGCGCATCGGTCTCTTCTTCTCCAGGAGCAGGCGGTAGATTCTGAGCTCGGTTTTCTTGACTCCCAGGGAGCGGAGCAGGGTTTCGAGCCTCTCGTAGACGTCGCTCATCTCTCTCACCACTAATGTTCTCACCTATGAAGTTCTTTGTGCATAGGTCTTAATAAGGGTTTTCCTAAAGTTCTAGCCTCCCGAGGTAGAGGCCCTCAGGGAGGAAGAGCTCAATCTCCCTCACTTTCCTGAGGAACGGGACGAGTTTAATTCCTTCCCTCACGTCGAAGCCCTCAATGTATGGATTGACCGTCGGGAGGACGAGGAATTCATTAACCCTCGCGAAGACCTTCACCTTCCTCGCAACACCGCCGGACTTCAGGGTGTAAGCGGGATGCGCGTGGCCGAGGAAGGCCTCCTCGAACTCTATCTTTGGCAGTCTCGTGTGGCCGTGGAGGAAGAGCTTCCCGTCGAGCAGTAAGTGCTCTCGAACCTCGACGTTGGGGAACTTCCCGGTTACCTCTTCGATTCTTCCGTCGTGATTGCCCTTGGTCACGATTATTCTGACGTCCTTCAGCGCCGAGAAGAAGCGCAGGAGCATTTCCTTCAGGCGGAAGCTCAGGCCGAGTGGTTCTTTCACGTCGCCGAGGATTATCAAAGCGTCGGCACCGCTTTCCACGATGAACCGAGCCAGACTTTCCTCAAAGCCCGTTCTAATCCTCAATCCCCGGGAAAGCTCGAAGCCTATATGCGGGTCAGCTATCAGAAGGGTTCTTCCGAGGGAGGTGTCGAGCAAAAGGGATAAACTCTCAAAGTCGGAAAAAGGAGACATAAAATCACCGGGCTTCAGATGAGCCCGCGCTCCTTCCTGCGCTGCCTCTTGAGGCGCCTAATCCTCTTCTTAATCCACTTCCACCTCATCCTTCCCTTCTTCTTCCACTTCCTTGGGCGTCTCTTCATGAGCATCACCCCTGAGTTTCTCTCCGGGGTTAGCTCCGGGAGTCCCTTTTTAAGCTTTTCCCATCGGGTCGAGAAGCCCTCTCGGCCCTCCAATCGGGGCGTGAGCGGTTCAGAAACTCCTTTCGGTTCGCGGTATTTTTCTCGATTTTATTTCCTTTGTTCAGGTTTTTAAAGTTGCTTCACCGGATATTTTAGCTTTGCGTTGTTGAGACTATCGCATTTGGCAAACGAGTTGTTTTTGCATGGGTTATAAAAAGTTCGGCCCATAACCGTCGCGGACACGCTTCGTTTCCGCCTCCGCTAAGCTTATCTATTCCGGGGCGAACTTTATGGGGTGGTATCATGAAGGTCGCCTACGTCCAGATGGAGCCGGCTTTCCTCGACCCCGAAAAGAACTACTCTAAGGCCGAGAAGCTCATCGGCGAGGCTGTTAAGGAGGGAGCAAAGCTCGTCGTTCTGCCCGAGCTCTTCGACACCGGCTACAACTTCGAGAGTAAAAGCGAGGTTGCTGAAGTCGCCGGCGAGATTCCCGACGGGCCGACGACCGAGTTCCTCGTCGAGCTCGCAAGGGAGAATGAAGTCTTCATAGTTGCGGGAACGGCCGAAAAGGACGAGCGCGGGAACCTCTACAACTCGGCGGTTGTGGTTGGGCCCGTCGGCTGGGGCTACATCGGGAAATACCGGAAGGTTCACCTCTTCAACCGCGAGAAGCTCTTCTTCAGGCCCGGGAACCTCGGCTTCCACGTCTTCAACATCGGGGTCGCGAAGGTCGGGGTGATGATATGCTTCGACTGGTTCTTCCCCGAATCCGCCAGAACGCTCGCCCTGAAGGGAGCTGAGGTAATAGCGCACCCGAGCAACCTCGTCATGCCCTACGCCCCGAGGGCAATGCCTATTAGGGCCCTGGAGAACCGCGTTTACACGATAACGGCCAATAGAATCGGCGAGGAGCGGGGCTTGAAGTTCATCGGCAAGAGCACGATAGCCTCACCAAAGGCCGAGGTTCTGGCGATGGGAAGCGAGGATAGGGAGGAGGTTGCCGTCGTTGAGATAGAGCTTGAGCTGGCGAGGGACAAGAGGCTGAACGAGCTCAACGAGGTCTTCAAGGACAGACGGCCACAGTATTACGTCCTGTAAGGCTTTCCAAGGTAAATTATATCGCCGACGTTCACAACGCCGTGCTCGCCTTTCCTTATTATCCTGGCCTCCTCGAAGAGGGCCTTACCGATGCCGGCTAAGCCAGCTAAATCCCAGTAGCGCGTCTCGATTTCTCCAATCCTCTCCCAGCCCGGCAACTTGTAGTAGCCCCTCCTGATAACGCCCCTCATCGGGTTGTAGCCTTCATCAAGCGAAATTACCGTGTAGTCCTCGCCCCGAACTTCCGGCACAATCTCGCGGTAGGCTCTCCTGTAGAAGAACGTCCCAAAGCGGTCCATCTCTTCAAGCAGGAAGACCCCGTCGCCTTCGAGAACCCTCGCGACGTTCCTGAAGAGTTCGGCCGTTTGAAACGGGTCGAAGTGGGGCATCGTGTATCCAAAGATTAGGGCTATATCGAACTTCCCGAGCCTTCTCAAATCGTCGAGGCAGTCCATAACGGCTCCGTAAACCTCCCCGCTCACCCACTCCTCGACGAGGAGCAAATCCTCTTTCCTCTTGTCAACGACCGTCAGGGAAGCCTCGTAGCCCCACTCTCGGAGCGTCTCATAGAGTGCTCCACCGGCTATACCCGTTCCGGCGCAGAGGTCAAGGATTCTAAGCTTCCTCCTCTCGGGGAACAGGCCCTCCTTGACGGCCCAGTTGAAGAAGGAGCGCAGTCCGATGAAGCGGTTTTGAGCGGCCTCGCTCTTGGGGTCCATGAAGGTTCTCAAATAGCGGTAGAGCTCCTCCATCGTCCCACCGTTGAACGTTCTCGCGGATGGTTTTAAACCCATCGAAAGGCTTAAGAGCTTTGTCAACTTACATAAGTTGACAGGGTGGTGGTATGAAGCTCGACTGCTTTCCGTTTCCATCGGCCGGAAAACCGCTGGCCCTGAGGGTGGTCGGGTGGCTCTTGATAGCTGTCTCCCTTCTGACAGAATCTGGAACTGCGTTCCTCGCCGGGGTTGTTCTCGTAATCGCCTCCACCGGGAGGGACGTCGTAATCGACGGGAGTCTGGTTTTGAGGTACGCCCTCTTCAAAATCCGTGTCTCTGACGTTGACGAAATCCTCTGCCTGAGCGAGCTTGAGCGGGGGAGGCTGGTTAAGTGGATGACTCCCCTGATTCTGGAGCCCTTCTTCCTCGTCCTGAGTCTGCTGATTCTTTTGAAGAGAGGGGCAGAGGTTTCCATGCTTCTTCCCGCTCTCCTCTACTGGATAGCCATGTACTCCGAGATGTTAATCTTCCCGCTGAAAGTGCTGAAGGAAAGGCTTGGTCTCTCGCTTCTCGTTCCCCTCCTGGTGTCGCTTCCCTTTGTTCTCGTTAACAGAGAAGCCCTTCCCGCGATGCTCTTCGTCTGGGGTACTGGAACACTCTCGCTCATGAACCTGCTCCTGAGGGACGGCGTTGTGATACGGGCGGGAAGAAGGAGCTATCTGCTCCTCTGCGGTGACTCCAGAAGGTTGGTGGGGGTGCTGGCCAATGCCCCTCAGGATGATTGACCACCCCGTGATGCTCCTTCCATTCATCCTGCTTGCGGTCTCCTTCCTCTTGGGTGATAACGTCGGCTGGGCGCTCATGGCGCTCGCCTTCTGGCTCGTGGTTTACCTGTCCATGACCAGCGATGCCAGAATCGAGCATGGCCGGATAGTTGTGAGGATTGGCCGGCCTGTTCCGCTTTCGAGGAAGGAAGTCCCTCTCGATGAGGTTGACGAGGTGATTGTATGGTCCACTTTGGCGGACATTGGAGTGAGTGGCTACTCGCGGGGGCCATAGGGGGACTGTATCTCTGCTCACTGCTGACCGGGATTGAAACTCTCGCAACCCTAGCGGGAGCTCTCTTCTGGCTCAGCCTGCCGACCCTGCTTTTCGGTAGACGGGTGAAGGTCGATGGAAAGAGGCTGGTTCTTGAAATCGGGTGGCCCGTTACTTTGTTCCGGGTTGAAATAGCCCCGGAGGAGATTATAGAGGTCGTTGACCTTGAAAGGGCTGAGGGCGTTCTTCCACTGAGATACTCCAAGCCCGCTATTCCCCTAACGCTCCTCTGGATTGGTGTGGGAACACTCGGATTTATTATCGACCCCCGCTGGTCTTTCGTGTGGTTCGGGTGGGTGTACTGGGGGCTCATGACACTCCTACCGTTTCTGTTCCCCAAGAAAGCCAAGAGGTGGTGCGTGCTTACAATCTTCGCCCTTGGTATCATAATGTCTGGCTTGGCTCGGTGGGTTGGGGTTGAGGATTACCCCCTCTACGTTCTCGTGACCATCGTGATAGGGTTCTTCTACCTCACGGACTTCAGGGAAAGGACTGTCGTCATTGTAACGGAAACTGGCACTTACTTCGTCTCCTCTCTCAACGAAAGCGAAATAAGGGAGTTCATGGAAAGCCTCAAAATGCTAGTAAGCGGTGGTTCGAATGTTCCGGCTCCCTGAGGCGATGGAGCGAGTCTGGCTCATGAAGGCCAGGGGTATGCGCGAGGTGGATATAGCGGGGGAACTCGGGGTTTCAAGGCAGGCCGTCAACAAGGCCCTGAAGGACGCCCGGGTGAAGCTCTTCGAGGCCTTCTTTGGCCTGGCCGAGGTCTTCTCGTGGGAAATCGCCAGGGTCAACGCGGAGAAGGGCTTCATGGTCGCGAGGGGCCGGTGCGCCGGGAAGAACGTACGCGTTTACGCCTTCTACCTTCCGGGAAAGGGGGTCAGGGCTGTCTTTGGGGAGGATTTCCCGGACTACATCCTGAAGCACGCGGTCGAGCTGGGAATCGTTGACGAACCCGAGCCGAAGAAGCTAATCAATGCCCTTGAGAGCTAATAGTAACCCTCCTCGTAGGCGCTCGTTAGGGAGACGAAGGCCGCGTAGAATACCGCGCCCAGAGAGACGAGGAGCATGAGGACTACGAGGAGCGGGCTCGTCCCGGGCTTTAATGCAGCAACTGCCAGCTGAAGCGCTACCATCGCCGATACCACCGTCATCGCCCTCGCGAAGCCGAGCGCCATCTTCCCCTTGAACTTGGGAGCGAGCTGGAAGACGAGGGGCCGGGAAACGAGAACAGTAAGCGCAAGGAGGAAGAGCTGGATGCTGGCGACCAGGAGAATCCCCGGGTCCCTCGGGACTTCCCCTGTGAGAATGAGCGTGAAGGAAACGCCGGCGAACATGAGCTGAAGGATGAGGTACTTTCCGACCCTCGGGGGTTCTATCCTCCTCCCGGGTTTCTCCGATGCCTCTTTGGAGAGCTCCTCAAGTTCGTACTCGCGCTTTGCCACGAGGTAAGCGAGCAGGACGGTTACGCCGAGGCCGAGGGCTACAACGGCCATGAGCCAGGGCATCGGGAAGAAAGGCGAGAGAATGACGAGCGCCAATCCCGTCAGAATTGTTCCAATTCCGGAAACGCGGTTGGCTTTTCTCCGCGCCCGCTCCGAGAGGTAGGTGTAGCCTATCCTGAAGCCTATCCCTGGCTCGCCCTTGGACGTGAAAGTCAGGACTCCCGCGATTATAAGGAAAATGCCAAGGAACAGCCCATAGAGGATTCTTAGGAGCTCATATCCGTTCATCCGGCCTCACCGTAAGGAGTCTGTAAACCGCGAAGAGAAGGACACCGAGGAAGAGGATTGCCCCGTAGGTTATTGCGTTGCTCGGGAGGAGTCCCGCGTTGTAGAGAAGGGCGAGTGTGAAAACGAAGACCATTCCGCCGCTCAGGAGCGTCGTGAATCCGCACCACGCCCTCAGGCTCTTCGGGTAGAAGGTGACCCTCGCGAAAAATCCCGGTTCCTTGGCCGGAATCGTGAGAACTAACGGAAGAAGCCATGCCAGTATCGGAACGCCAACCATCCCCCAGAACCTGCTCGAATAGCTGTCCGGTTCTCCTCTCGTGTTGAAGTGGCTGGCAACCCTCTCCGGAAGTCTGTCCCACAGGAGGGCAACCAGCAGAAGGTAGAAGGTCAAAAAGCCGAGCTGAAGGAGGAGGTAAGACTTTACACTCGTTTCTCCCAACTCGTTCTTCACTTCACTTTCACCTGCCGTAGGGGGCTTTTCGGGGGCCTCCTTGGAGAGCTCTTCGAGCTCGTACTCGCGCCTCGCCATCCAAAAGCCGAGGAGAACTTCAGACACAACGAAAGCTACCATTATGAGGATAAACACGTTCATCGAAATGCCGTAGAGCGCCAAAACGAACAGGATTAGCGAATACGCTATTGAAAAAACTCCCGCGAAGGTGTTCACCTTCTCCCAGACCCTCTCCGAGTGCCAGGTGTAGCCTATCCTAAATCCTATCAGAACGTTGCGCCTTCTTCGAAAGACAAGGGTCAGCAGTCCACCGAGGAGCAAACTCAGAGAAACAAACACCTCAAAGGCCTTCTCGTTCATTCCAACCCCTCCAGCCTCTCAAGGGTTCGTTTAATCCTCGTTACCTCCTCCCTCAGCTCCAGCAGAACTTCTCCCCCGAGGTCTGTGAGGCGGTAGTACTTTCTCGGCCTTCCGCCCACCTCCACCCAGAAGTCCTCAACGAGCTTGTACTTCTTCAGGCTCTTCAAAATGTCGTAGAGGGCACCTTCGCTCGGGACGAGTTTGCCGTCGCTCAGCTCGCCGAGCTTTTTCCTTATAGCGTAGCCGTGAAGCTCGCCCTCCTTCTCAAGGAGCGAGAGGACTAAGTAGGAGTAAAGTCCGGAGCGCAGGTCCTTTTTGAGCTTCCGCAGGGCCTTTTCCTTACCGCCGCCGAGCAACTTACTGCCCCCTCGGGAGATTGGAGGAAAAATAAAAAGGTTCACCACCTTACTTCTGGCTCCTCGCTTTCAGTCCTTGCCAGCGGGAGGAGTTTCGGGAGTATCGCCAGGGCCGTGAGGAGCATCACCGCGTATCCTGCAACAAGGACAGCGGTCGAGGGATTAACGTGCCAGTAGGCCGCTATGCTGTCCGTTAGCCAGTGGACGAGCACCATCGCGAGCAGGGCCTTTCCACCCCAGCCGTTTCTGTAGGAGTATGCGAAGAGGGCCGTCGTTGAGGCATGGAAGAGGAGCGCGAGGGTCCTTTCGAAGAGGCCCAGGAGAGAGCCGCCGAAGAGGGCTGAGATTGTTGCCACGTAGATGGCTTCACCGAGACCAAAGCCGGCCCCGATGTAAACTGCCCTTCCGAGGGTCTTGTCGCGGGAGAAGTAGTACTTGAGCGGTTCCTGAACCAGACCCGCAATCAGGCCGCTCCAGAGGACGGCAAGCACCGCGTTGCTTATCCCCGCGTATCCGGGAAGCATTTGCAGAGGGGGCTGGACGACCAGCACCGGGAGTATAAGGACGGCTCCAAGGATGAGCTCCCCAGCATGGAATTTCCTTAGGTAGGCCCAGAGGAGCAGTAAACCGAGCAGTCCGCCGAGAAGCGGGTAGAGGGCCTTCTCGGGGTTGAATTTGGGGGCAAAGTGGAAGCCTTCAACTTTTCCATCCTTTACCGTCACGCTCACCGTGTAGTTGCCTTTCTCGGCTATGACGCGGTAGTAGTAGATTTGATAACCGCCCTTTTCCTCAGTTTTCTCAAGCTCGTAGCCTTTAACCGGTCCGTATTCCTTCACCATTCCTTCCCGGATTGTACTGAACGTCTTTTCGGTGAAGGCCTTCCTCATGTCCCCGCTGAGGTACGGCTCAACCAGGGAGTAGTTCCCAGTCTTCCAGGCTTCCATCATGGCCTCCTGCGGCGTCAGCGCCGAGACGTAGCCAAGGAAAAGCAGAAAAACGAGAACCGCCAGAAGGCGCTTCATAAGCATCACTCCGGCTCTATCACAACGGCCGTTCCAAAGGCGTAGACCTCGGCCATCCTTTGACCGACGTTAGAGGTCATGAAGCGCATCCCAACTATCGCGTTTGCGCCCATTTCCTCCGCGCTCTGAATGAGTCTCTGCAGGGCTATCTCTCTTGCCTGGGCCATCATCTCGGTGTATTCCTTGACTTCGCCTCCAACGAGGTTTCTCAGCCCCGCCAAGATGTCCCTGCCCAGGTGGGTGGCCATAACTACGCCGCCCCTCGCTATTCCCTTGACCTCCACAATCCGATATCCTGGAACGGTTTCGGTAGTTACAACAATCATACCAATCACCTCGATGCATCGAACTTCGAGGTATAGTTGAGCTCAAGAACATAAAAACCTTGCGCCGGAAGAAAAAGAAGGGAATGGCCATTCAGGCCTCGTCGTAGTAGATGGTGTAGGTCATGGGGTCGTCGTAAACCTCCTGGGGGGCGACAGCGTAGAAGTACTTCCAGCTCCAGGCCCCGTCGTTCTCGTCGAGGTTGACCTGGAAGTTGCTGGCGACGAGATAAGCCGCCCAGACGAGCTGGGAGCAGTAGTATTTGTCGTCGTAGACCTTCGGCTTGCTGAAGTAGTCGTAGTTGTAGGGCTTTCCAAGCTGCTGGTAGGCAAAGGCGACCGCCTTCTCCCTTATAGAGTCGTCAACTCTGACCCTCTGGAGGGCAACGGTTTGGTACCTGCTGAGGAAAACCCTGAGGGGAGTTATTATGACTCCCTTTCCGATTTTAGCCTCGATAACCATCCAGTCGTTTATGCTCTCGTTGTACCATGCCACTATAGCAACATGAACCCAGTAGCCGGGAATCAGGGCGTTGAAAAGGTCCGGGTTGTGGCCGTACACGAGGTCTCCGGGCTTCACGTCCGTTGGGTACGGGTGCTCGTAGGTCTTGGTGTTCCATATGTAGTTCACAAGGTCTCCGGCACTGGCCGCTGGCAGGCTGGCGAAGAGAACCAGAACCGCCAGGGCCATTATTCCAGCCCTCTTCATTCGACCACCTCCTGATTGTTGCGTCTGTACTGGGTACCGAGGTTTTAATAAAATTATGTCGTCGTTTCGTACGGTTTTCCAGTTCCGGGGCTCAAAAACGTTGGGAAGAACCTGAAAAGTTGAAAGAAGATGTTTCGTCAGTCTGAGTGATAGTAAACGACATAGGTGTCCGAATCATCGTAGACCTCCTGGGGAGCCACACCGTTGAGGTACGTCCATGTCCAGCCCGGATTGGCGTCAATGTCGGGCCCTCCTGCAGCTATGTAAGCTGCCCAGACCAGTTCGGAGCAGTAGTAGCTGTCCCCGTAAACCTCCTTCGTCCACCAGCCCCAGTCGTAGGGCTTTCCAAGCTGCTGAAGCGCGAAGTACACCGCGTTCTGCCTCACGTAGTCCGAGGTTGCCACGCGGAGGACGGCAACGGTATCGTACCTTCTGAGGAAGTCCGAGAGGTAAACAAGCCTAACGGCGCTCGGGTCGTCCCAGGCCTCAACAACGACCCAGTCATTGGCGCTGTAGTCGAAGTATGCTATCATTCCCGTGTGGGTCCAGTACCCGGGGATGAACGGGTCGCTGTTGGGGTTGTGGCCGATAACTATGTCGCCGGGGATAACGTTCCCCGGGTATGGATGCCAGTAGTCGGCGTCGCCCTTGCTTCCCGAAGCCGCTACCGGGTTCAACATCGCAGTCAAAAACAGGAGCCCCAGTATTGCACCTATCTTCCTCATTTGACCACCACCTCGAGATTGTGAGAAAAACTTGGACATTAATGACTAATAAAGATTTTGGTTGCCCACTGTTGTTATACAATGCATGAACTTGTTCACCAAGAGGTTGCACTCTTACGTCCACGGGGTGGATGTCCATTCATGGGGAGCGAATCATTGCGATGCCCATTTAAACCCCCTTCGAGTATTACCCCAAGGTGGTCGAATGCACGAGGTTCCGCACGGCGAGATACTGAAGGAGCTGAGAAAACTCGGTGCGAGATGCGTTCTCATACAGTCCCCCGAAGGGCTGAGACGGGAAGCCGAAGAGCTCGCTCGCTTCCTTGAGGAGAACGGTTTAGCCGTCATCCTGCACGGCGAGATAAACTACGGGGCCTGCGACCCCGCCGATTCCGATGCCAAAAGGCTCGGCTGCGACGCCTTAATCCACCTCGGGCACAGCTACATGCGCCTGAACCTTGAGGTGCCGACAATCTTTGTCCCGGCCTTCGCGAAGGTCGAACTCGTTCCCGCCCTTGAAAAGAACATTGAGGAGATTCGGAAGCTTGGAAAGAGAATAGCGCTCGTAACCACCGCCCAGCACGTTCACAGGCTCGATGAGGCGCGGGAATTTTTGGAGAGAAACGGATTCGAAGTGCTCATTGGGAAAGGCGACTCGAGGGTGAGCTGGCCTGGGCAGGTGCTCGGGTGCAACTTCTCCAGCGCGAAGGTCGAGGCAGACGGCGTTCTCTTCATCGGGGCCGGCTACTTCCACCCGCTTGGCGTTGCGCTGGCGGTCAAGAAGCCGACCCTGGCGATAAACCCCTACTCCGGCGACGCGCTCTGGATGGACGAAGAGGCGGAGCGCCTGGTAAGAAAGCGGTGGGCCCAGATAGCCAAGGCTATGGATGCGAAGAGCTTTGGAGTCGTGGTGAGCACTAAGAAGGGGCAGCTCCGCTTAGCGGAGGCCAGGCGGGTAGTTGAGCTCCTCCGCGAGCACGGTAGAGAAGCGAGGCTCATAGCGATGGACCACATAAGCTATTCGAAGCTTGAGGGCTTTCCCTTTGATGCGTACGTCGTCGTTGCCTGTCCGAGGGTTCCGATAGACGACTACGAGAACTGGCGCAAGCCTGTTCTGACGCCGAGGGAAGTGGAGCTCCTCCTCGGTCTTCGCGAGGACTACGAGTTCGATGAGATACCTGGAGTTGAGCGGGGGGAGGACGAGCCCCTCGGCATAGCGGTTCACGGGGTGAGGGGATGAAGAAGAAGCACCTCGCAATGCTTCTCTCAAAGCTTGAGGGCTTCCCCGAGCCGAAACCAGAGCTGGAGCAGTACAGAACTCCCGGAAACGTCGCGGCTGAACTGCTGTGGCTGGCCTACTCAGCTGGAGACATCGCTGGAAAGGTCGTTGCCGACCTCGGCACCGGAACCGGCGTTCTCGCGATAGGGGCAAAGCTTCTGGGCGCGGAGAAGGTCTACGCCGTCGAGGTTGATGAGAAAGCCCTCGAAGTCGCGAGGAGAAACGCCGAACGGGCCGGTGTCGAGGTCGAGTTCATAAACGCCGACGTCTCTGAGTTCGGGGAGAAGGTTGACACCGTTGTGATGAACCCTCCCTTCGGGAGCCAGAGGAAGGGCGCGGACCGGCCGTTCCTGCTCAAGGCCTTTGAGGTCGCCGATAGGGTTTACTCAATCCATCTCGCGAAGCCCGAGGTAAGGAACTTCATCGAAAAGTTCTCTGCCGAGGGCGGGTTTACCTTGATTCGGCTGGCGACCGTTCCCTTCGAGATTCCGGCTCAGTTCTTTTTCCACCGGAAGAGACTGGAGAGGATTCTCGTTGACTTGTACCTCTTCGAAAGGTATTCCCCTTAAACCCAAGACTTTCGCCGAAAAAAATATATTTGGTTCAGACCATAATCTAAGTGATATAATCAAGGTCGGTGACGTGAATGCCCCGGGGTAAGCTGGATTCCCTGCTCAAAAAATGGGAGATGAGGGATTTAATCAGGCTCGCGAGGGAGAGCGACGAGGCTCTGATTGAGATTCTGCGGGCCGTTGAGTCAGATGACCCTGACGTTAAGCTCGCATCACTTTCAGCCCTTCTGGAACTCGTTCAGACCTCCAACTGGCGCGAGAGGAAGAGGATTCTTGAGTTTGGTTTTGATGCCCTCGTTGATGCTCTCTCAACCGATGACCCGCGCGTTCTCTGGAGGACGCTCGCCATACTCTCAGCGCTCCTCAAGAACAATCCGCTCAACGGTGCCAGGTTGCTCAAGCTCGTGAGGGCAATAACGGGTCTGGCCGAGACGAAGAACGCCGTTGTGTGGGACGAACTCCTCAACGTTGTTGACAACGTCATGGCGCCGTACATAGACGACGGGATTGCCGGCGAGTTAAGGGCCCTCCTCAAGTCTGGGACGGCGGGAGAAGCGATAATAGTGGCAATGGTCCTCCTTGAGACCGGCGCCATAGACAAGGACTGCTGGGTCACCCTCGTTGAAAGGGTTGCTGGGGCACTGCTGAGCGGGGAGCCGAGGCTCGTCGACGCCGGCCTGGTGGCATCAATGAAGATTTCGAAGCTCCCGCCGGTGTACTCGATGGACGTCCTCATAAAGGAGCTCCTCCCTGCGCTCAGGAAGACTATAGTTGACTGCGACGACCAGATTAGGAAGGCCAGGGCCGTTGAGGTCTTCGACAGGCTCAGGGAAACCCTGGTTCGCTACTACCGCGTCAGGCCGAGGGAGGCCCAGAGGGTCGTCGAGGAGCTCATGCGCCTTGGGCTCGTGGATGAGGCCTACATGATTTCCTCCGCTATAGGGACAATCCCAACTGCACCCTGGGAGGCCTACGGAAACAGAGGTAGGCTCTGATGCCAAAGCTCAAGCTCTCAGATAGACAGCTCTACGCACTCATTGAAGCGGTGAAGCTCGGCGAGGTAATCAAGCCGAGTCAAAGCGCCAAGAGGAAGGCCTTCTCGCGCTACAAAATCGAGGGCTGGGAGAACTCCAAGCTGACCGGAATCTTCTACTCGATTCAACGGAGGCTCGGGTTGATAGACGAGGTAATCGAGGAGCTCGTAGGAGTTTCTCCCCTAATTCTCGACCCCTGGCTGAGGGCGGCGCTCAGGGTTGCGGTTGAGGTCGCGGTCTTCAGGAACCCTAACGAGAAAACCCTTCAGCACCTCAAGGGCCTCGCCAAGTTCCTCTCGGGCAAAACGCACCCGTATGTGGGCTATTACTACTACGAGCTACTGCCGAGAATCATAAACTACGTCCCAAAGCTCGACTCCGAGGAGAAGAGGCTTAAGTGGGAGTACCTCTTTCCCGAGTGGTTCATAGCGAAGATGCGCGGGCTTCTGGGGGATGAAGCAGAGGAACTCCTGAAAGCCCTCAACGAGACCCTTCCGGTTAGTCTTCGCGTCAATCGCCTTAAGGCGAGCGTTGAAGACGTTGAGGATTACCTGAGGAGGAAAAACCTCCGCTTCGAGAGGAGCGAGCGCGTTGAAACGGTAATCCGCGTTCTGGACCCCTTCAACCCCGGAAAGCTGATGGAGAAGGGTCTCGCGTTACCCCAGGAAGAGGCATCTGCCGTCGCTTCCCTGATACTCTCCCCCGAACCAGGGGAGACGGTTGTTGATTTGGCCGCGGCCCCCGGCGGAAAGACCGCCCACATGGCCGAGCTCATGGGGAACGAGGGAAAAATCTACGCCTTCGACGTCGATTCCGAGAGGATTAAGCGCATGGGGCAAATTCTGAAGTGGGCCGGCGTTGAGATTGCCGAGGTCAGGAAGCTCGACGGCAGGAAGGCCCCGGAAGTTTTGGGCGAGGAAGTTGCCGACAGGGTTCTATTAGACGCACCGTGCACGAGCGACGGAACCATCGCTAAGAACCCCGAGCTGAGGTGGCGCCTTCGCGAGAAGAACATACCGAAGGTCGTTGCGCTTCAGAAGGAGTTGCTTGAAAGCGCGTGGAGGCTTTTGAAGCCCGGCGGGAGGTTGCTCTACTCAACCTGCTCTATGCTCCCGGAGGAGAACGAGGAGGTCGTGAGGTGGTTCCTTTCGAGGCACGACGACGCGAGACTCGTTCCGCTCGGCGGGCCCTACGATGAGGGCTTCCTGCCCGGCACTATAAGGGCCTGGCCCCACAGGCACGGGACGATAGGCTTCTTCTACGCGCTGATTGAGAAAGCCTAATATAGGGGTTCGTCGTAAGGACTACCATGATGGACTACCGCGACGTTTTGCGTGAGATGCTCCTCGCGTGGAGAACCTCAAACGTGGTGGAGCTGGCGGTCTCGAACGAGGGGGCATTTTCTTCGCTCATGGTTCTCCTGCGCGATGGTGACGACCGCGTCAGGAGGCGTGCGCTCATAGCGCTAAGGGAAATCCTCCGGCGCAAGCCGGAACCGAGGTACACCCTTTCCGTCCTCAGGAACCTCAGAACCGTTCTTAGTCTTTTGAAGGACACCGATGAAGTTGCCATCGAGGCGCTTCGGCTTCTCGCGGTTCTGTTCTCGCTGGTTCATCCAGAGGAAAGGGACTACGTTGAAGTCGTTGATGCCCTTGTTTCCCTAGTACGCTCCAAAAGAAACGAGGTGGTTTTACTGGAAATTCCCCCAGTTCTTGAACGGCTGAGGCCCGCGAAGGCATCTCCCCTGGCCCGCTCAAGGGCAATGGCCCTGCTCTCCTCCGGCAACCCGAGGCTCCGGGCAATGGGTCTCAGACTGCTCGCCAACATGAGCGTTGGGGACTCGCGGGTTCTCTCGCTCCTGCTGGATGAGATTGACGAGGCCCTGCTCGGGGAGGACGTCCCCCTCCAGGATTTCACCCTCAACCTCCTCTCGGAGGTTCTTGTCCCCCCGAGTGAGGAAAACGTTGGCAAGTACTGGGAGCTCCTCCGGGCCCTTGAGGTTGTTTCCCACCGCTCACCTGTTCCCGGGGTCAGGAGCAAGGTGAGGGACCTGGCGTTTCGGGTTAAGAAGCTCCTCACCCTGTATTACTCTTCAAGACCCGGCGAGGCCATGAGAACCATAGCTGAGCTCCTGGCTGAGGGTAAGGTTGACGAGGCGATGGAGCTCGCCCTTGAGGTTGGGGAGGACGTTCCAAGGGGATTTTCAAAACTACCTTCCCGCGGGGGCTCCGTTGTTCTGGGGCCTAAGTATGTAGAGCACCTGAGGGGTTCAGGGCCGGGCGGTGGTTCGTCCTCGTGGGGGGCCGTGCGGAAAAAGAAGCCGGAACCGCCGGAGAAGCCAGAAACCCGCGTTCCCTTTGAGCGCGTGGCCGAGCTCGTGGATTCCCTCTCCGGGAGCATCGAGGAGAAGATGGACGCCCTGTGGGAGCTCCACAGGCTCGCGAAGGAGCTCCCTGAGAAGGGGCTCGTGGCATTAGAGCCCGCGGTAGAACCCCTGCTCGGTGTTCTCGCCTCCGAAAACAGGTGGGCAAGGGACAGGTCTGCGAGAATCCTTGCGAGGCTGGCGCTGAGGGCCCCTTACCGTGCCAAAATAGTGAGTTCCGTCATAGGGCTGCTCGAGAGGCAGAAAGCGGTTCCGGGAGCGCTGACATTCCTCAGTTACTACTTCTCCAGGCGCTGGGATGGGGAACTCGCCGGAAGAGTGCTCCCGCTCCTGAGGGCCCTGCTCAAGGAGTATCCATTCGAGGTTCTTCTAACTCTCGAGGCCATGACGAGAACGGTTCCGAGGGAAGACGCGGTTCTCTTCGCGCAGTTCGTTCCCCTCCTGAAGGAGATAAAGAGAACAGAACTCGCGCCGATTGCGCTCCGGGTTCTGGAAAACATAGCGGAAAAGGAGCGCTCACTCGTCCTCTAACTTCACCCTGAGTTCGTTGGCAAACCAGTTGACCCTCTGCGGGAACGGTATCTCTATTCCCTCCCTGTCAAGGGCCTCCTTGATTCTCCTCACGACCTCTGTCCTGACGTCGAACCACCTCTCGCTCGGCGCCCACGCCCAGACCCTCAAAACCACCGAGCTGTCGCCGAGGCTCTCGACGTAAACCTTTGGCTCCGGCTCAGCAAGGACGAGGGGCATTTCATCGAGGGTCTTAAGTATGACCTCTATGGCCCTTCCCGCGTCCTCGGCGTACGCTATGCCGACGCTTACATCTACTCTCCTCACGGGATACCTCTGGAGGTTGACTATATTGCTGTTGAAGAGGGCTTCATTCGGAATCCTGACGAGTGTTCCGTCCCACGTTCTTATTCTCGTCGAGAGAATTCTTATGTCCTCGACAACGCCCTGGACGTCGCCGACCTGAACCGCGTCCCCTATCTGGAGGGGTTTGTCAAAGTACATGAATATTCCCGAGACGAAGTTCGCGACCACGGTTCTCGATGAAAAACCGAGGACTATGCCCGTTATTCCAGCCGCCGCGAGCAGCGCCCCGAGCTCTCCCATGACGCCTGCGAAGCTAAGGGAGAGGAAGAACGCAACAGTAATGAAGAGGTAGTAGAAGAGCTTGGCCTTTATTATATCCTCTGGGCCCCTCTTCGTCTGGAGCAGGTAGTCCTTGGACTTCTTGGCTATCAGGTAGGAGATGTAGAAGAAACCAACGGCAAAGGTCAGGTTTCCTATCGTTGTGGGGCCGAGGGTGTATTTCATAACTCCAAGGGCGTAGAGGGCTCCGATTATTCCCCCAAGAACGAAGAGCCTGAAGATGAGCTCGGCCGTGTCCTCGTTGAGTATCCAAGTCAAGTCGGTCTCCTTGGAGGCGCGGATTATGGCCTTCTTCGTCACTTCCCCCAGGAACGTAAGAACCACGAGAGTTACAACTGCCTTGAGCAGGCTCTCGAGTGTGATTCCCGGAACGAACGGAATCGGCAGAGTCGCCGTTGTGTTCATGGCCACCACCTCATCCTGAAGTTAGGTAGGGGCTCGGCCCGGTGGGTGGCCTTTAGCCTTCCGTCCGGCGGATTCCCAGTGTTGTTGACCTCGTAGGGTTCCTTCGTCGTGAGTATGATGAGGGGGTAGTATGCTTTCTCGTCCGAGTAGAACATGACGCTGTTCCTTATCGGGATTACAACCCTCTCGACAAGCTTCCACTCCTTCGTGGGGTTTCTAACGGCGAGCTTGATTACACCGAGGGAATCAGGTTCCTTCTCGTGGAAACAGCTGACGTGGTACCTCGCGATTATTCCAATGGAATGCTCGCCGTAGAGCGCGTACTTCTCCCTTCCGACGATGAAGCGGTCTATGGGTGCGTTTCCGGCTTTTACAACAACGTCCACGGGAGCGCTCAGGTAGCCGTGAACGGTTTCCCCAGGGGGCACCGCTAGTCTCTCCCTCAACTTCACCATGAGGAACTTGACACCGTAACCCTCGGCTGGGGCGGGGAGAACCGAGAGGTACTTTCCACCGAGGATTTTAACCCTGAGGTCGTCCCGCCGGTACGTGAACGTCCCGTCCGGGTTCTCAACGACGTGAATCTTCCGCTCGCCGACGTGGATGAACTGCGTTCTGAGCTCGTGCTCGCCGAAGGTTTTCATGCTGAAAAATAGGGGGCCCAAAAATTTAAAGTTTCCTAAGAGGCCTTCGCGAGGTCGAGCTCCTCAACCTTGAAGTAGCCGTAGATTGTTAGGGGGTTCCCGTTTTCGTCTATGGAGGTGAAGTGGCCGTCAACTTCCAGAGGAATGAATATCTTCGGTGCGACCCTGGCTTTGCCCGTCATTGAAACCCCTTCAACCCCGGTATAGCTCCAGGTGCCCTCGACGACCCTGAACTTAATGCCGGAGAACTCAACGGTTCCGTCCGGTTTGGTTTCCCAGCTCCAAGCGTGGCCGAAGAAATCGCTCCAAGTTCCACTCTGGGGCACGAGAAGATTTCTGCCGCTCCAGTCGGCCCATATTCCCACGTGGAGAACCGCGAACCAGCCGTAGTAGAGGTTCATCAGGTCGGTATTCAGCTCGTCCATTATGTTCTGGTCGCCGCCCATA
Organism: Thermococcus sp. 9N3; assembly: GCF_012027685.1. NCBI lineage: Archaea > Methanobacteriati > Methanobacteriota > Thermococci > Thermococcales > Thermococcaceae > Thermococcus > Thermococcus sp. 9N3. Next base: position 15,080 of record NZ_SNUV01000002.1, on the reverse strand, counting down.
TAGGGAATCGCGGACTTTCCAACGGCCATAGGGTTGGTGTAGAGGAGCTGTCTTCCCTGGTAGTCCATTTCAAAGCCAACAACCTGGTTCTCTCCGTAGTTGGCCGAAGCCCAGCCCATATCCCAGGGGTATATGAACGCGTCGCTTGCCCTCGTTGTGTACCACACCTTTATCGTGAGTGGCCCCTCCATCGCCGCCGCCTTTACCGGCGTTATGACGGTCTCGTACTCGTACACCTCAAAGGTTCCCACCTCGACCTTTGAGCCCGAGAAGTCCATTCCGTAAACTGTGATGTTCGTCTTCCTTTCCGTCTTCTCAATCCTGTACTCGTAGAGCGGGCTCGTCTCGTTGGGCCTGACCTTGTAGAGGACGACGTAGTGTGTTATGACGTATTTTTCCCCGTTCACGTCTATCGGTGAATACTCCCAGGGGTTCGTCCAGTACAGTTCCTCACTGGGGGTTGGGGTGGTAGATGTGGGGGTTTCCGTCTGGCTTGGAGTGGGGGAAGAGGTTGAGTGTGTCTCAGAGGGCGTTTCCGTCGTTCCCTGCGATGAGGTGGGCGTTTGAGATGTTGAACTCTCCCATCCCTGTGAGTGTGAAGTCGTTTCGGGCGTTTCCGAAGAGGAGGTTCCGCCCGAGCCCGTGCATCCGCTCGCGAGCAGGACAACCGCCACGAGCAACAGGGCGAGTGCAAACTTTTTCATACTAAACATCTCCTGACTCTTTGATTTAGGCCCAGAAAAGCAAAGGGCATCTTTATATACTCCGCGCTCATTCTATTAAAACTTTTTTAGGGATTCAAGCAAACTTGAAGTTTTTAAAATATCGTGAAGCGGGACAGGTCCGGCACCTGCCAATCTTCCCGCAAACCCCGCGAGGTCGAAGACATGCCCAGCTTTCTCAATAACCCCAACGTCGGCAGTCGCCACCGTTTCGAACGCCTTGAGCTCGTGGTCCGGACTTTTGACGAGTCTCACCTCACCGGGAACCCCAAACTCGTCAAGGAGTTCCTCAGTGAGCTTCCTAACGACCCCGCTCCCCGGGTTGTTCTTCCCGTAGAAGAAGACCGCCCTCCCGGGTGAAAGCTCCGCCAGGGCCGAGACAATGAGCCTCAAGTTGTTCCCGGTCTCCCCGTGCGGTCTGTACTTTCCCCTGTAGGCCAAGTCCCTAATGAGGCCGTCCTCGCACAGGATAGCCCTCCCCGCGAGGAGCGATTCAAGGGTTATGAGAACGTTGAAGCCATCAACCCCGAGAACCCGGCCCCTAATCTCATCCGGCCGAAGGAGTTTTCGCTTAACTTCCTCAATCCAGGAATCCGGGAAGACGCATCTCGCTAGAAGGTGCCTCTCCTCCTTCCTCAGCCTGTAGTGGTCGGCCACGAAGTTCAACGCAACGCTCTTCCGGTAGCCCCTGTTGAGGAGGTACTTAAGGTCTCGATAGGCCTCAATCAGCATGGTGAAAAATTGGGAAGAGCTCAGATAACCTTTTCGAGGGTCTCGCCGTCCTTGCCGGTGTGAATCCTTAGCCTGACCTTGCCGGCCAGCAGGGAGCTCTTGACCTTCTTCGTCAGAATCTCGTCCACTTGGAAGATTCCTGCCGGGTGCTTCATCCATATCTCGATGAGTATTGGCTGTCTCTCGTTCCCCTCCCTTATCTCCACGCGCTCTATTGCCAGGGCCGAGACGGCGTGTATGTCAACGCGGTCCTTCTTGTGGACGAGCCTGCTCCTTCCTGCCTCCATGTCACAGCCGTCCGCTATCGTGACGAGCGAGCCCTCTATCGTCGTGCACGGCACGTGCTCGTCGTGGGTGTATATCGCGTTGAGCGTCAGGGCCTTGAGGAGTAGCGGGTCGCGCCTTTCAAACTCCCTCACGAGCTTCTCAACTATCGGCTCGGCTAAGAAAACGCTGAACTCGTAGTGGTTTATCCTGTGTATCATGTTGCCGATGTCGTGCAGGAGCGCTCCAAAGGCGACGATGAACTTGCTCCACCAGAAAGGTTTACCGAGCTTCTCGGCCGTCGTCTGGATTCCGAACTTCCTGAGGATTCTCAGCAGTTCCAAGGCTCTCCTCGTCGTCAGGAGGACGTGGACCGGCCCGTGGTCGTTGAACTGGTAGACGTTGAGCACTATGTAGTTGGTGGTGTCGAAGTAGTAGTGGTACTCCCTGAAGGTTCTCTCGTAGGCCTCGAAGAGCCTGTCGTCGTCAAGGAGTTCCCTAATCTCCTTCAGAAGTTCCTCCTCGGTGTACATTCTCCCACCCAAGGGCCAAACGGCGGGGAGAATTTAAGGGTTTTGAACGGGATTCGGTGAAAAAAGCTGGCGTTTGCGGGGCGGTTTTGACGTATCTCTCCCAATCCCCTACTCCAGCATGCCCTCAAGCTCGAGTATCTTTTTCGAGCGGAGGTAAACCACTGGGATACCCCTCTCGCGGAGGCGCTTCTTCAGGCCCTTATCGTTGGTGCAGACTATTACCCTCTCGTTCTTGACGGCGAAGTCGTAAATCTGGTCGTCTATCGGCCTCTTCCCGAACTCCCCGATTTCAACGGTCTCGAAGCGCTCAGCCAATTTCTTCGCCATTCTAACAGCGAGCAAATCCCTTCCGCGCGTTTTCTTCTCGATGACGTTAAGCTCTTCAAGAACGACGTTTGGAACGACGATTTTGAACTTTACGTCGAGGATTCTGTTAAGCTCGGAAACTATGTCGACCCCGAACTGGCCGGGAACGAGCAGAAAGTTGGTGTCTGGAAGGACGAGCCATTCTCTCCTATGGGCCATCGCGACCACCGGGAAGAAAAGGGAAGAAGGGTCACTCCTTTATGAAACCGTAGCCGATGAGGCGCCACCTTGAGCCAACCTGCCTGCTGATGGCAACCCTGTCTCCGACTTCAGCGCAGACCGGAATCTGGAGCTTGAGCTCGACCTCATCCTTACCGAGCCCGGTGACGAGGCCCATCGTTCTGGCGGTGCCAACGTTGAGGAGGAGCACTTCCTTCCTCTTGATGGGCTCGACCTTGAGCTCGTCCTCGGTTCCAACGACGCGCTCGAGCAGGTGGACTTCGAGGCGGAGCTCGTCCCACACCGGAGGCAGCTTTCCGGGCTTTCCGACGACGTTTCCGGCCATGAGGTCGCCCTTGGTGAGGTAGGGGTCGAGCTTGGTTCCGACGCCGACGAGTCCACCGGGATAGGCCTCCTCGACGAACCTTCCTCCAGCCTGGAGCGAGACAATCTCGGTCGTTATCGGCTCGTACTTGATTCTGCCGTGTTCCTCGTAGGGAACACCGGGGCGAATCTCTATCTCGTCGCCAACTCTAAGCTTGCCCTGGACTATCGAACCGCCGATGACACCGCCGATGAGCTTCTCCGGCGGGGTTCCGGGCTTGTTGACGTCGAAGCTCCTAAGGACGAGCATCTTGGGCGGCTTGTTCGGGTCGCGCTCGGGAGTGGGTATGAACTTCTCTATTGCAGCGAGCAGAACGTCAACGTTCGCGCCGTGAAGTGCCGAAATCGGGATTATCGGGGCGTTCTCGGCGACGGTTCCAGCTACGAACTCCTTAATCTCCTGGTAGCGCTTCATAACGGTCTCCCTATCCACGAGCTCAATCTTGTTGAGCGCTATAACGATGTTCCTGTTGCCGACTATCTGCAAAGCCATCAGGTGCTCCCTGGTCTGGGGCATGACTCCCTCGTTCGCCGCAACGACGAGAACGGCACCGTCCATGAGCGAGGCGCCAGCGAGCATCGTCGTCATCAGCGCCTCGTGACCGGGAGCGTCTATGAAGGAAACGCGCCTCTCAAACTCGGTCTCGGCGCCACAGTACGGGCAGACCGGAGAGGTTGAATACCTGCCACACTTCGGGCACTTTCTTATCTCCGCGTCCGCGAAGCCTATCTTTATCGTGATACCCCTTCTCAGCTCCTCGCTGTGGGTATCTGTCCATATTCCGGTTAGAGCCTTGGTGAGCGTCGTCTTTCCGTGGTCAACGTGACCTACCATACCAATGTTAACCTCGGCCTGCCTAAACTTCTTGGCCATCTCTCTCACCCCTAAGCTTAGAAAGCGGGGACGTTTATTAATATATCTCTTAAGATTCTCTTAGGATTAAGAGCGTTGGAATATTAAAAAATATAAAATTCTAACTGCGCTGTTCCAACCATGAAAAAATAATAAACAGAACTGAACTGAAAAGTCCAATAAGGGCAGGCTCAGTTTTGCCCAAACTTTTAGTAACACATAAGAAAAAGACAATATAAAATATTGCAATGGTTAATCTTTTTTCTATGTTATTCTCGAATAATCCGCCTAATAAAATGGGTATTAACAATATTCCAATTAGAAGACTAAATCCTAAGAATCTATATTTTTCATTATTAACTATGCGAAAGTAAATAGCATCATTGTTATTGTACATAAGACTAATGTTGGACTGTCTAATTTGATAAATGTTGTTTGGGGATATCGATACTAGTTTTAAAATTGAGATTTGATATTTTGTTGAGTTTAGATAAACAATAGTCACAGGTTTTATATGTAATGTACCCCAAAAGTAATCACTGTTTTTAGCAGTTGAATTTATTTCAAACAATGCTCCTTTGTTGTATAAAATTACCGTTTTATATATTGGATTCTCTTGATATGTTATCCTAGATAAGTCTATAGGTTTTGTTGTTATAATAAGAGTATTATTATCTATCCATAATGATTCAAAGGGTTTATTTTTTATTTTAGTTTGTGTATTGGTTGTGACAACATGTGTATCAACGGGGATGCAAGGAATTTCTCCACCAAATGTTTGGGGTATTGGATTTGGATAATATTGAGTAGTTATCCTTATATTTCTCATTGTTATTTTTATATCGCCCCTTGAATTTTGGTAGGGAGTACTTCCTATATATAGTGGCATGCACTTAGATTGCTTTGTATCCTGTGCTAACTCTCTCGGAATTTTGGGAAATATAGGAGTTAATTGTATAATTTTTTCATGTATTAACTTACGCAATGTATAATTATCTCCCAAAAAACGAACAGAATACTTAAGTATGAATTGCTTTTTAGATGGAGTTATGTCGAGTTCAGTAGTAACTACAAGAGTATTCTCTAAAAAGGTCACAAGGGAATTGTTTTTTGTCGTTATTAAAATCCCTACTATGGGAATATGTCTATAATAGACATATGTTGAATTTGATCCCTCTATTTTAGGAACATTTGTTATTGGAAATTTTTCAATCATACTTCCAATGCTAATAAGCCACACTAAAATCATTCCCACTGCGAATAAAAGAGTAAGTATTTTCAAATGCACTCGTTTCATTATTATCACCAAAATAAAAACTATTAATATAAATATAAATGTTTTGGAGTAAAAGGCTAAGCAACTATCTTCAGGTTGACCTGGACGATGTTCGGGCTTATGGTGTTGCCGTGGACGGTCTTCTTCCTCCTCTCACCCTTCTCCCTGGGCCTGAATCCGGGTCCCTTGGAGAGGAGTATCTTGACCCTCCTAGGGCCGTGGACGTCGGGCCTCATGGGGAAGCCGTCCTTGTCGGTTCCGCCGGTTATCTTGAGCTTGGCATCCTCCGGAATGCTCTCGTCGCCGAATATCTCCCTGAGGTTGAGTCCGAGCTCCTTCGCTGAGATTTCCTCGCCTATGCGCTTTCCTACGAGCTTCTCTGCCTCTCCACCGGTTATCTCAACCTGCTTCGCTATACCGGTCTTCGGGTTCGATATAACGAGCTTGAAAGTGGCCATTCCTCCCACCTCCATTCATCAGCGGGATTCATTGGGCAGAGCCCTTTCCCGAGCGGTCTTGAACGGAGCGTTTAAAAACCTTACCGTGAAGCTTAAATATCATGGAGAAAACTCAAGGGCAGGTGATAGTATGGCGAAGGAAAAGACCACACTTCCGCCGACCGGAGCGGGGCTGATGAGGTTCTTCGACGAGGACACGAGGGCCATAAAGGTCAGCCCGAAGGGCGTCATAGCGATGACCCTCATACTGGTTGCGATAGAGTTCCTGCTGCACGCTTTCGGTCCGAGCATCTTTGGCTAAAGGAAGCTCGTTTTCTTCAATCCCCTCGCGTTTAATTCCTCGTCTATTATCCCCCTGACGACCTCCTCAAGCTGTCTCTGAATCAGCGCCTCAACGTCGGCCTTAATCTTGTCTATGTCGCCCCTGAGACCCTCGAGGAGCCTTATGTACTCCCTCGCCATCTCGAGCTGGCCTTCCTGCCTCACCAGCTGTTCCTTGAGGTGCTCGAAGTCGTCTTTCATGACCTGGAACTTCCTCAGCTCGCGCTGTAGCTCGTCGAGCTCCCTTTTGAGGCGGTAGTTTTCTTCCTTGAGCTGTTCTATGAGCTTCTCCTTGGCCTCAAGCTCGGCCATCAGGTTGTTGTACTCCTCCGCTATCTGGTGGAGCCTCTCGATTTCCCTCAGCGGAGGCACCTTTCCGTCGCCGAGAATTATGACGTCCGGCCCAACGTTCACGATGTCGTTGGGGGTTATCTTGAGCTTTTTCTCGCTCGTGAATATGCTCTGACCCTTTCCAAGGTTCTCGACTTCCTTCATCTTCAGGATGAAGTAGAACTGGTCGCCCTCAACCTCGACGTTTATATCGGTGACGTAGCCGAGTATCTTGCCATCTGTAAGGGAAATCACGAACTTGTTTATCAGCTGGTTGGCCCGCGCTTCCTCAGACATATTCACCACCGCTGGATTTTGTCTCCCGGCATACTTAACCTTTCCGCCAAACCTTTTAAAGGCCCGAAAGAACTTCAGCCCGGTGAGGAGAGATGATAATATTCGCCGGGCGCTCCAACGTGGGGAAGAGCACCCTCATATTCAGGCTGACCGGGAAGAAAGTTAGGCGAGGTAAGAGGCCCGGCGTGACGAGGAAGCCCGTCGAAATCGAGTGGCGCGGAAAGAAAATCGTCGATTTACCGGGTTTCGGTTTCATGAGCGGGCTTCCGAAGCACGTCCAGGAGCGGATAAAGGACGAGATAGTGCACTTCATCGAGGACAACGCCGATAAAATAGAGCTCGCCGTTCTCGTCGTTGACGGCAAGGCCGCTCCCGAGATTATAGAGCGCTGGGAGAAGAGGGGCGAAATCCCGATAGATGTGGAGTTCTACGGGTTCCTCAGGGAGCTGGAGATACCTGTTGTAGTGGCAGTCAACAAGGTTGACAAGGTCAAGAACGTCGAGCGGGTCGTCCACTTCCTCGCCGAGAAGTTCGGCGTCCCCTACTCCGAGATTCCCGAGACCTTCGTTCCAATCTCTGCCAAGTTCGGGAAGAACCTCGACGAGCTCAGAAGGTTGATGGAAAAGAAAATCCGCTCATAGAATCTCCAGAACGAGGTGGGTGTTGGTTTCTTTCACCCCGTCGAGGGAAGCTATCTCCTCAAGGATTTCGTCGAGCTTGGTCTTGTCGGCCTCGATTATTAAATCAACGTCGCCGGTGACGCGGTAGATTTTCTTTATCTTGAGCCTCCTTATCGCATCGTAGACTTGCCTCCTCTTGGTCGGCTCTATCTTGACGAAGACGAAGACGTCGCCCTTCTTCTCGCCGAGCAGTTCAAGGGCCTTGTCCGTCAAATCGATAAAGCCCCTACCGGTCCTTATGTAGCCGAGCTCCTTGAGAACCTTTAGATGGTTGCTCAGAGCCTGTCTCGTTATTCCGAGCTCCCTCGCAAGCTCGTCCTGGGTCTTCTCGACGGTGTGAACTTCTATGGTCTTTCCGTCCTCGTAGAGCTTCCTTAGAAGCTTAACCTGCCTCGGGGTGAGGGTGTTCCTCTCAACCATGAGCCTTCACCTTACCGTTTTTCCAATTTGAGCGCGATAAACGTCAAACCTAACTTTTCATTTTCTCACTGGGAGTGATGCATCTTATAAGTTTTTCTAAGTTTCCCGGACTCAAGGTTTTTAACTCCCGGCGGAAACCTTAAACCATGAACAAGGCCAGCTACACCCGTGACGTCCCGCCCGACAGGCTTGAACTCCTCGCCGAACTCTCGTCCCGCGACGCGGTTAAGGTCATGGTCATCGGTGGCCTTGACGCCGGAAAGAGCACCCTTGTAACGTTTCTGGCCAACGAGCTCCTCAGCCTTGGGAGGAGCGTCGCGGTGGTTGATTCCGATGTGGGTCAGAAGGGCATCCTGCCACCTGCCACGATAAGCCTCGCCCGTCCGGATGAGAACTTCTCCAGCCTTTCTGAGCTTGAGGGAGTCGCGCACTACTTTATAGGCACCGTATCCCCTTCCCAGTTCACGGGCGAGATGGCCGTTGGTGTGAAGAGGCTCGTTGAGCTCGCTGAGAGGAGTGCTGAAATCGTTCTGATAGACACGACCGGCTTTGTAACAGGGCCGGGTTTCGAGATGAAGCGCCTCAAGGCGGAGCTCGTGAGGCCAGACCTGATAGTTCTCCTCGAGCGGAACGGCGAGCTGGAATCCCTTGCGAGGGCTTTGAGCCCCTACGGCGAGGTCGTCAGGCTGACCGTTAGCGAGAACGCGAAAGCCGTTGCGCGGGAGGAGAGGCGGGAGATAAGGTTCGAGAAGTGGAGAACCTACTTCTCCAATGCCAGGCTCGCCGAGTTCAGCCTTTCTGAGGTCACTTTAACTGGAACTTCGCTCTTCACCGGCCGTCCCCTCGATGAGAGGGAAAAGACCCTCCTCTCGCGGGCCTTCAGGTGGCTCGTTTTAGCGGGCTGGGAAAACGAGGGGCGCTACACGGTCGTCAAGGCCGACGAGGAGAGCTTCCCAAGGGGCTACCGCTCGATTCACGCCGTTGACTTCGAAAGGCTAAGCAACCTGCTCGTGGGTCTCCTCGACGGGGACGGGCTGTGTCTCGGCCTTGGAATCCTCAAGTGGGTGAACTTCAGCGCCGAAACGCTTCAACTGCTCACCCCGCTCGACGAGGTGGCACTTGGAGAGGTTAGGGAACTCCGCTTCGGCAGGATGAGGGTCCTTGAGACCGGCGAGGAACTCGGTCTCCTGAGGAGAGACGAACTTTGAACCCATAAGGTTTTAAAGACTAACCATAACGGTTGGACGGTGGTAGTTTGGAGGCGAGGGCTTTCATCGAAATAACGAGGCCGCACAACTGCGTCCTGGCTGGGGTAGTCGGCCTGCTGGGTTCGATAGTGGCGGTGGGCCACTTCCCGGAGCCGGTAAAGGCGTTGCTCGTCTTCTTAGTGGTCACTCTCGGTTGCTCCGCCGGCAACACGATAAACGACTACTTTGACTACGAGATAGACAGGATAAACCGGCCCGAGAGGCCCCTGCCGAGGGGCGCGATGAGCCGGAGGGTTGCTTTCTGGTACGCGATGGTTCTCTTCGCCATCGGCCTAGTCCTTGCCTCCCTGATAAACGTCTACGCCTTCCTGCTTGCCGTTGTCGCCTACACCGCGATGTTCCTCTACGCCTGGAAGCTCAAGCCACTCCCCTTCGTCGGCAACCTCGTCGTCGCTGGCCTTACAGGGGCCACACCGCTCTACGGCGCGATAGCGGTGGGGAAGATAGGCCTCGCCGGTTATCTGGCCCTGTGTGCGTTCCTCGTTAACGTCGCGAGGGAGGTAATAAAGGACATAGAGGATGTGGAAGGCGACCTCGCCAAGGGCGCGAGGACCCTTCCGATAGTCATCGGGAAGAAGAAATCCGCCTACGTGGGGGCGTTCTTCGCTGTCCTGACGGTTATCGCGTCCTTCCTGCCGATTAAGGCCGGCGTCGGTCTCAGCTACCTTGCAATGGTTCCCGTCGATGCCATAATCCTATACTCGGCCCTCCTAATCCTCCGCTCGCAGGACAGGGAAACCGCCCACCGCTCGCAAAAACTGCTCAAAATAAGCATATTCCTTGCCGTTATGGCCTTCATGATAGCTTCGCTCGTGAGGTGATGAGTATGGAGTTTAAGGACGAGATAGTTAAAGAGCTTGAAAACGATGAGCTCTGGACCGTTTTGACGTTCAAGACCCCGCACGGCCCGTCTAAAACGCTAAACGAGCTCGCTAAGGTCGTTGAAGAAGCGGGCTGGAAGGTGACCTTCAAGGCCAACTGGTGGACAGCTGATATACCCTACGGCCTCATAAGGCTCGACCTCCAGAAGGACGGGAGGGAGAAGATTCTCCTCGGCAGGTGGATACTCGGGAAGGACTGCGAGCTGATTAGGGTTGAGAGCCTCGACCTCGAGCGCGGAAAGGACGAGTTCTTCCGCATGGTGGACAGCATAACGTCGACGCTGATACATGACCCCGTGATAAGGACGATGCGCGAGCAGTACTGACGATGGGTTTTTATCTTTGCGACCCTTTATCCCCTTTGGGTGGTCCTGTGGGAATTGACCCGGATTTAGTTCTCCGAGTACATCTAAACAAGGATGAGGTCATCAAAGCCCTCATCGAATTCCTTATGGAGAAGGAGGAGATAATATTCGCCTACCTTCACGGTAGTTTCCTTGAGGGTGAGTTCTATCGGGACATCGACGTTGCCGTGTACGTTGACCCGGAGAAGGTCAAGGACTTTCTCAGCTACGAGCTCAAGCTCGCGGTGGAGCTTGAGTTGCTCCTCAAATACCCGGTTGATGTCAGGGTTTTGAACGACGCACCGCCGGCTTTTAGGTACAGGGTTCTCCACGGAAAGCTACTCTTCACCAGGGACGAGGAGAAATGGCTTGAGTTCTACGACCTGACGGTTAGAGAGTACCTCGACTTCAGGCACTTTGAAAGGGAAATGAGAAGGGAGCTCCTTCACAGGGGCTCGTAGAAGCCTATCTCCGGCTCGTAGATTTCTCCATCGGCTAAGAGCTGGCTTATGGCTTCTTCAATGATTTCCTCGTCGAACTCCTTGGAGAGCTTCTTGACTATGAACTTGTGCGACAGGGCTTTGCCCTTCTCGCGGAGGAGGTTCATGACGGCTTCCTTCGCCTTCTCAAGCTCCGGGCTGACCGGTGTCTCTTCAGTCTCCTCGGTCGTTTCCTCCTCGATTAGCTCTTCCTCAAGGGCCCTCTGCTCAAGCATCATCGTGTACAGCTCGTCTATCGTCTGGAGTAGCTCCTCGTCAACGCCCTTGTTCCTGGCTATGACCTTGGCCTTTGCCGTTATGCCGTAGCGGTCGTAGATTTCGAAGGCTATCTTCGCCTTCTCGGCGTGCTCGACCTTGTCGCGGAGCGTTTCAAAGCGGTGGAGTATCCAGAAGTTCGGGCTCACCTTCGCAACTCCCTCGACGAGTATCTGCTTGTCGTCGCGCCATTCAGCCACTTTTCCGATTATCTGGACTATGTCTCCTTTCTTCACGAGCCTTATGAAGCGCGTGTCGTCTCTAAAGCCGAGAACCCAGATAGTTCCGGTTCCGTCGTCAATCTGGAACTTGCCGTAGGTCTCGTCGTCGCTTATCACCGGCTCCCTGACGACCGTAGCGACGACCTTGACGCGGTAGACCTTTCTGGCGTCGCGCGTTATGAGGTAGTTCGGCTCGAAATCACCTTCGCTCCTGACGTAGTAGCCGTCGAGGATGTCCTTGATGTAGACCCTGCTCGCTGGAAGGCGCTTCTTCATAGCTCCTCACCTCCGAAGAAGCTGATGACGTTCTCAACCTTCGGGAGCACTTTCCTCTCGAGCTCCCTTATCTCCTCCAGGGCCTCCAAATCGGCGTCGCTGAAGTCCTGTATGACCTCGCCGAAGATGTGAACGCTCTCCTCGCTCCTTATGACCCTGCCGATGACCCTGACGACCTGGCCGTTCTCGGGTAAAACGTTCTCCTCGCTCTCGACGAGTATAACTCCCGTCCCGTCGTCGAGCCAGAAGGTGTAGTCGAGCTTGTCAACCTTGAAGGCCTTGCCGATTAGGGAAACTCTGGTGTCGTCTTCCCTAATCTCGGCAATCTTCCTCTCGACGGCGGGCTTTCTGCGCCTAAATCTCATCTCCTCCATTTCACTCACCACCGAAGGCCCTCAAAACTTCCCTCAGCTCTCTCCTCGCGAGCTCTATCTCGCGCCTCTCATCAACGTCTTCCCAGGTCCTGGCCTTGAGGAGCGTTCCGAGGAACTTGTCCTCCGTGACGTTGCCCCTGACGATTATCTCCCTGCCGAGGAGCGGGTAGTAGGTTTCCTCCGCGAGCTTTCTGCCGGCTTCCCTCATCGTCAGGCCCTCTTCGATGAGCTTCTTGAGCCTCTCGTCTATCTCTTCTGGACTTTCGCCGAGCAACTCGCTGGCATCGTCTCCGAAGAGCGTGACCCTGATGTAGCCGGTTGAGTCGTCCAGGCCAAAGTCGAGGACTACCATCTTCACGGGCTTGACCGGACCGTGCTCCGGGCAGACCCAGCTCTCGCTCGCCGGGTCGTAGTCAACCTTCCTCCTGCACTCGGGGCAGGAGTCGTAGGTTATAACCCTGTAAAGCCTCGCTATGGTTCCCCTGAGCTCGACGAAGCGCTCGTTGCCCTCCAAGTCTTTAATCTTCATCCTCCTGTAGTTGTAAGTTCTGACCTCCTCGATGGGCGGTATCTCCTCGACGCGCGGGTCTTCGGGGTCCTTGATGATTCTCGTCCTGTAGTTGGCGTGGAGCTCTATCCCGCGCATTCCCTCCTTGACGAGGGGGTCTATGACCTTGATGACGTCGCCGGGGCTGAGCTCGTCGTAGTACTTGCTAACGAAGTTGTCCCAGAGGACGAGCCTCGCCTGACCGGTGGAGTCGTAGATGATGAGGTTGGCGACCCTTCCGGTCGAGCCGTCCCTCTTCTTGTACTCCCTCGGCGGGAACTTCCTGAGAACCCTCGCGACGATGTTCACGTTGCTCATTCCCGGAACGAGGTCGGCTATGTGAAGGAGCTCCTCTCCCTCCTCGAGCTTGACGCCGAGCTCTTCGGCCAGCATTACGGCCGCGGCGTGCTCGGAAATTCCGTGGGTTTTAGCCAGCTCGGCAATCCTCTCCTCGATTTCCTCTTTTGAGAGGCCCCGATGCCGGATGATTCGATTGATTATCTGCTCCTTTGTAAGGCCTACCATAGCACTCACCTTGATGGTAATTGGGACTCGGGGTATTTAAACTTTTTGTTCTCCGAACTCCTTTTGGCGAGAAGGGGCATTATTTCTGCGCTATCGAAGAAAAGAGATAACTGGGAGCTCAAGAAGTTCCATCGCTTTCTGAACTGTCTCCCTCAGTTTCGGCACCCTCGTCCCCTGCCTTACCCTCGAGCTTCGCTATGAGGTCGCTGTACTCCGCGTGGACAACCTTCTTGAAGGCCTCCTTGATTATCGCCGGGTCGTTCTCCGGGAAGCCGTAGAGCTCCGCGAACTTCTGGGTCGTTCCGAGGAGCTTCGTCCTCTCGTAGGGCTCGGCGTAGATTAGACCCATCTCGATGAGCTTCTTTATGTGTTCGTAGGCCTGGCTTCCGCGGAGCTTTATGATTTTGCTCTGCTCTATCGGCTGGAGGTAAGCTATAAGCGCGAGGGTCTTCAGCTCGCCGGTCCTCAGGTCGGGTCTCGGCATGAGGTGGATAACCCTCTGGCTGTACTCCTGCTTGACCTGCATGACGTATTTGTCGCCCAGAACCTTGACGACCTCTATGGCGCTCTTTCTCTCCGCGTACTCAGCCGCTATGAGCTCGATGAGCTTTTCGAGGTAGTCTAGGGATTTTATCCCGAGGGCCTTCGACAGTTCTTTGACGCTGAGCGGTCTTCCCGAAACGAAGAGGGCCGCCTCAACGAGGGCCTTGTCCTCCAGCAGTCCCATGGTTCACACCTGTTGGGGGGTCTCGTTGATGTTGGTTATTAAACTTCCGTCATTCGATCGCGAAAATCCTCCTCAGCATGGACAGTTCCTTGGGGTTCCAGGCTCCTTCCTCTATGAAAACGAGGAGGAGAGCTCTGTTCACAAGCGCCATGTCCCGGAGCGTCGCGAGGAACTTGAGAACCGGTTGGAGGCCGTTGTAGGTCACTAGGAACTCCACGCCGTCAATGACAACAACGCCCGTAACGCCCTGAGCAGAGGCCTCGCGCAGGTATCTGCTCACTATCTCGCTAATCCTGGCAAGGTTTGTGGGGTGAATCTTCATCTCACCGCTTACTGCAGTCAGCATGTAGCCGGTCCAAGCTGGATACGGTGCCGGTTCCCTCAGAAACGCAAGGACAGGGTAGTCCTTCAGTCCGTCCACGACGCTACCATAATTCTCACGTGTTAGCAGCTGGACGCCGGGCTTAACTTCAACGGTCGGTTTCCTCCCGATGAACCTCTCCGAGAGCACCATTCTTGCCATTAGATAAGCGGAGAGCAGTGTTAGGAACGCACCTACGGTAAAACCGATTGGCGCAAACCAAGAGACGTCTCTAAGGATTGGGTAGTCCATTTCATGAAGGCCAAAGAGCGCCAAGGCGATTCCAGCCCTTCTTGCCGTGGGGAAGTCGGCCTCGGCTGAGGCTATGGTAACTCCGGCGAGGAAGACGTAAAAGGCCGAAACTCCGTAGGATATCCCCACGCGGGAGTCCCAGCCGTTGCCAAGGAGAAGGCCGTAAACAGTCCCAACGATTGGAGGAAGGGCCCACATCCAGGGGCGTTTAAGTGAAACCTGGCCTTCTTCAATGAGAAAGAGAAGGGAACCGTAAAAGAGCACCGCAGAAAAAAGAGCGTAGAAAATAACCACAAACGTTTCCTGTCCAAGCGCATCCATGAGAACGACTACAGCGGACACCAGCCAAGCGATGCCTAGGTGAAGGGATGAGAACCTCTCCGAAATTCGATACGCCCTCAGCAGGAAAACTGCAACAACAATTTTGGCCGTTAAGCTGAGCATCTGGCCGAGGAGTAGCAAGCTCTCCATTCTAACCACTTACACTCCCTAGCCCAGTTGGGATTATAACCTTTTTCCTCATTGTTACACATTATTGTCCATTGATGTTATGAACACGAATGCTGCATGCTTTGGCGTATGTTGTTATGCATTGAGTCCCATGTATATGACTCCTCAAAACAGGATATGCCGAAAAATTCACCGCAAAATTTATAAACCCGCCACGACAGGTATGAATCGGCACGGCGGCCATAGCGGCGGGGTTACACCCGGTCTCGTTTCGACCCCGGAAGTTAAGCCCGCCTGCGTTCCC
>NZ_SNUV01000019.1:0-255 GCF_012027685.1 Thermococcus sp. 9N3 | reverse complement strand
TTCGTTTTCTCAACCCCGTCCAGGGATAGAAGCCACTTCACGAAGCGGTTCATGTCCGCCCTGTCCCTAAACTTCGCTATGACGAAGATGTCAAACTCGCCCGTTATGTCGTAGACCATCATCGCCCTGGTTTTCTCGGCTATCTTCCTTTCTATCTCCGCTATCTTCCTTCCCTGCGCCTTGATTCCAATCAGCGCGGTTAGGCCAAAGCCGAGCTTCTCGTAGTCGAGAACGGGGGCGTAGCCTTTGATAACC